>JADYUK010000003.1 GCA_021531755.1 Hoylesella loescheii | reverse complement strand
ACCCTAATTGCAAATCTGCTGCTTTCACTGCTGCAAATCTCGCTGAAAAGACGTTGGAGCTTCTCCGGGCTGGTATAGTTATGATGGAGTACCTCAACATGAACAATTTCTTCAATATGCCGGATGCTGACATGAAAATGATGCTCGAAAATGCAGCGGAATCACCTCCGAATGGCGAAGATTGTTAATGAGGTGGGCTTGTCACGTACACAAAAGTATCCCAACTACTCTGTTACAATGAGTTGGGATCGGGATTGTTGTGTTTAGCGGACAGTAATATAAAATAATACTGAGGCAGAATGTCCCATAAGGGCTGGCGACGGTCCATATATACGGCATGGTCAGAAGTGGCACACATCACTATTGCCAGCCTGAAGGGCTTGATGAGATTTTTTTCATAATCGTTTATTTATTATATCCCCCCTGCCCCCTCTACTGGAGAGGAGGCAGGGGGGAGACGTATTCTTCTTTGCCTATAGCGATGATAGGAAAATCCCATAATCATCGTTTGTCCATTTATCAGAGAAGCTATAACTTTGCGCCGAATTTCAACAAACAATATGATTATGAACGATTTCGTTAAGCCAGAAGACCAAAGGGAGCTTGCTCGCTTTGGCTTGGCGAGAACTGACGACAAGCCGAGAGGAGAGGCTGAGTTTACTCAGGCTATCCCGAGGCGCGAAGGAAGAAGACGAAAGTCAAATCGCACTTTTAAGAACGATTTCGTTAAGCCAGAAGACAAAAGGGAGCTTGCTCGCTTTGCCCGTATTGCTTTATATCCATAATGATAGTTATCAAATTCACATCACTATATGCAAATAAAATACCAAAAATCAGGATATAAAGCCAAATAGCAGATAACCAGCATGATAAGATTATCCCAAACAAAAAACTGCATCCTCCATTACCCTTTCATTTTGAAAAGGTCTCCTTCCATTATGACAATCATGATAGGTTTACATGGAATTTATGATTATGGGCATAAAACTAACTATTTTATAGGAGAACCGCAAATTTTCTCGCTAAATAATTGCATGATAAAGAAAAAAATATTAAATTTGTGCCCATAAGATAATTCTACATCTTATCACAATAAGGCTATATGCCGAAGGATATATTCCTAATAGCCCTCTTCGGAGGGCTTTTTTGTTGGTATATCTTCATAACATGTTTATACTCTACCAGGGATTTACCGCCGCATGACACCGATTGAGTTGGCCATATCCGCATCGCTGTGTGACACCGATTCCACGTGTTTATATTTTTATAGAGCAGCTGTAGATTGAATCTCTATTGGCATGGCTTCTGCCCTCGCCGGGCCAGACCTGACATTGCATAAGCGGGCTACACTCTCCATCCATGCTGATTTATGGATGTCATCCATGTGAAGAATATATCAACTCCACGCTTTTGCATCGCAAACATCAGAGCGGATGGAGAAAAAGCAGAGAGTGCAAGACATCTGAACAGAGCGAGGCAGTGGAAACAGGGAAAGGAGCGGAACAGAGAAAGGCAGCAGAACTGGGAAAGGAGCAGAACAGAGCGAGGCAGCGGAACAGAGCGAGGCAGCGGAGGCTCCACATGAACAAGTAAGAACAAAGAAATCACTAAAACCTGACTGGGAAGAAGCAGGGCGGGGACAGCGGCCGAGGCTTATCCCAAACAATATAACCATGACAACGACAAATAAAAACAGGGCAGGAAGGAACAGGACTGTCACCCTGACAGAACAAGAGCGGGAGACGCTGGGGCGGCTCATCTCTGACGCTGACAGCCTCAAGGCTGGCTTCAGGGACGATATGGTCATAAACGCTGACATGATGGAGTGTATAGACGATATTCCTGACGCACACTTCGACCTGGCCATAATAGACCCACCATACAATACAGACAAGGTCTTCAACGGCACACGGTTCGGGGCCATGTCGAGCGCAGAATATGAGGACTACCTGAGAGGATGGTTCTATAAGGTGTGTGACAAGATAAAGCCGGACGGCTCACTCTATATCTGTGGCGACTGGAAATGTACAGCGTCGATACAGAGAGTGGTGGAGGAGAAGATGACGGTCATGAACCGTATATCATGGCAGAGGGAGAAAGGACGCGGAGCCAAGCGTAACTGGAAGAACTCGATGGAGGATATATGGTTCGCCGTTAAGAATCCTAACGACTACCACTTCGATGTCAGCGCCGTAATGATGAGAAGGAGGGTGAACGCTCCATACAGGGTGGAGGGTATGCCAAAGGACTGGGAGGAGACTGATGACGGCAATTTCAGAATGACGCATCCCTCAAACTTCTGGGACGACATAAGCGTGCCATTCTGGTCGATGCACGAGAATACGGACCACCCCACACAGAAACCTGAGAAGCTGTACGCAAAACTGATACTGGCCTCGTCAATGCCTGGAGACAGAATACTGGACCCTTTCCTCGGTAGCGGGACGGCTGCTGTAGTAGCGAAAAAACTTGACAGACATTTCTGTGGAATAGAGATAGAGAGGGAATACTGCCTATGGGCAGCAAAAAGACTCATTAACGCTGACGAGGACAAGACAATACAGGGATATGCCGATGGTGTGTTCTGGGAAAGGAACTCTCTGAGGGATATGAATAAATTTGTCAGGAAGAAGAAGCAGGGGAGAAAAAGGAAACAGGCTGAATAGATAATTGGGGAAGACAAAAGCATGAATCCCCATGCCACAATGACCAATCCGAAAGCGGAGGCATATAATCCGACAAAGGCAGAAGGACTTGTCCTGTGGGCGAACCCTCCCTGAGGGAAAATGACTCACAGAACACGCCTAAAGGCTTCCGGGGGATGGAGGGATTGTGGCATGGGGATTCGTGTATCCTGTCCTGCCGGTCATGTGGGCGGGCAGGATGCATAACGGGGGGTCAGGCGTCGAAGAATTCCTTGCCGTTGGCATCGGCAGGACGGGCTACTCCAGGGTATTCAGAGCAGAACTCCTCTGTCAGCCGGCGGATGTATCTGCGTGCTTCCCACTGGGCCATGGGGAGGTCATGCAGGAGGCAGTTGCCACACGTGGCGGGGGTAGTGCCAGGGACGACATCGGCGTAATCGGCCACATAGCTGAAGGCCTGGACCATCAAATCGCGGATTTCAGCACAAGGATAACAGCCTTTGAGGATGAGATAATTGCCTGTGAGGCATCCCATCGGACCCCAATAGACGACACGGTCGCGCCATACGGGGTCATTGCGGAGATATGTCGCTACAAGATGCTCTATTGTATGTATGGCTGCCGGGGCGAGGGCTGGCTCCTGGTTAGGGGCTGTCATGCGGATATCGTATGTCGTGATGACATCGCTGCCGACAGTGTCCTGACGTGAGATATAGATGCCTGGTCTGAGATGGGTGTGGTCGACAGCAAAGCTTGGTATGAGGTCCATGATGTTTGTTTTTGATTGGTTTATAATCATTGTTCAGATGCCTGTCATTGCTGTTCACGGCTTAGAGCCCCAAGAGTGAGGGACGGAGACAAGGGGCGCCTTGATGCGTGAGGGACAGCAGATGGCAAGGGAAATAATCATGCAAATATAATCAAAAAATCTGGTTTGACCAAAAGAAAACATGTTTTTCTCTGCAGACCAGTGTTCTCTTCATTATCTGTAGCCAAAGAATGGGGTATGCGATATGGGGCGGAAGAGGCTTGCCCGATGTGTTCTTTGGGCTTTTTGGGGGGAGATTGGAGGCGGTGTCTGTCATTCACGCCAGGGAAAGGAGAGCTATACACAAGAGGGTGCAGAGAGGGGCACCAATGACCTACAATATGAACTATGGTATCAAGAGACCACCTGCCGACAATGTTTCATGGGCATCGGGGAGAGCCGCCCTTAATAGTCATAATGTCACCACAAACCACCAACCACAACACGAGAACATGTTATTTGCAGCGCATTAACAATATTTCACGGTAATAATTCTGACATTTTGTAATTATTCTTTATATTTGCTTCAAAATTACACAACATGGCAAAAAGCCAATAATCTTAACAACCAATCAAAATGAAGACACGTTTCACGATGAACCCCAATGTGCTGGTTCAGTATCTGCAGAAGTCACCTCATGACTTCACACGCAACGACATCATACGCTACTGTCGCGAGAATGGCGTGCGGTTCATAAACTTCCACTACTGCGGATGGGGTGGAAGACTGAAGACCCTCAACTTTGTCATAAACAGCGAGGAGCATCTGACAACACTCCTTGAGGCTGGCGAGCGCGTCGACGGGTCAAGCCTGTTCCCCTTTGTCGAAGCCGGACGGTCAGACCTGTATGTCATACCGAGATACCACACAGCATTCCTCAACCCATTCTGTGAGATTCCTACACTGGACATCCTATGCGCATTCATGGACCGTGATGGCGAGCCTTTCGCCTCAAGCCCACAGTATATTCTGCACAAGGCCCACAAGGCTTTCAAGGAGACGACGGGAATGACGATGGAGACAATGGGCGAGCTGGAGTATTATGTCATAGCCAAGGAGGAGGAGCTATACAGAGTGGCCGACCAGAGGGGATACCACGAGAGCGAGCCTTTCAACAAATTCACCAGCCTGAGGGTGGAGGCGATGAAGATGATAGCCCAGTGTGGCGGCTTAATAAAGTACGGCCACTCAGAAGTGGGGAACTTCACGAAGGACGGCAAGGTATACGAGCAGAACGAGATAGAGTTCCTGCCATGCGACATAGAGGACGCCGCCGACCAGCTCGTGATAGCAAAATGGGTGATGAGACAGCTGGCTTATAAATATGGCGTGGAGCTGACCTTCGCGCCAAAGATTACTATCGGCAAGGCTGGCTCTGGCATGCATGTCCACTGCAGGCTGACGAGGAAGGGCGACTCGATGATGCTTGAGGACGGCAACCTGACCGACGCGGCACGCAAAGCCATAGCGGGATGGATGGATGCGGGGACATCACTGCCTGCATTCGGCAACCCCCACCCTCTCTCCTTCATGCGACTCGTGCCTAATCAGGAGGCGCCGACATCACTGTGCTGGTCTTTCTCCAACCGCTCAGCACTCGTGAGAGTGCCTCTGGGATGGACGACAAAGATGGACATGGCGAGGAAGGTGAACCCTAACGAGAAACACTCTGACAGCGACTTCAGCATAAAGCAGACATTCGAGTGGAGAGCCTCTGACGGCTTCGCTGACACATATCTCCTGATGTCGGCCCTATGCTGTGCGGCAAGACATGGCTTCGAGATGGACAACGCGCTCGACATAGCAGAGAAGACGTATGTCGGACTCGGAGTGGATATCCACAAGAAGGGCAACAGCGAGCTGCAACAGTCGCTCGAACAGCTGCCAGGATGCTGCGTGGAAGCTGCCGACGAACTTGAACGTGACAGGGAGATATACACCTCAAAAGGGGTGTTCTCTGACAGCATAGTCGACTATACGATTGACTACCTGCGGGCTTTCGACGACAAGAATATGAGGCGCAGGATTGTCGAGGCGCCCGAGGAGATTGTACGGCTTGTGGAAGAATGCATAAACAACGGATAACAGGCTACAAGGATTGGTTATGTGAAGGCGACGACTGCCGGCTGTATGACACCACAAAATGGCTTACCAACCGCGAACAATGAGCGTAGGATGAGCACGGATGAGGGACAAGATGAGCCCAGGGTGAAACATTATGGCTGACCGACCGCTCACGGATAAAGCCACAGGGCGGATGAAAAATATTGACAGTGTCGCCTGGTATGAGATTT
Source organism: Hoylesella loescheii (assembly GCA_021531755.1). Lineage (GTDB taxonomy): Bacteria > Bacteroidota > Bacteroidia > Bacteroidales > Bacteroidaceae > Prevotella. Next base: position 258,422 of record JADYUK010000003.1, on the reverse strand, counting down.
CAAGAAACAGACAGAGAGGCTGACTTCTTTTCACATGAAAAGAGGCCAGCCTCTCTGTTTATTGGGCTTTCAACCGGCCAACGAGGACAGGGATGGGTAGGAGAACACGGTTAATGACGAGGTGTGGCAGGGGAGAACAGGGGAGGAAGCTGGATGGAAGGGCACAGTGGAATAGGTATGGCAGGACACGAAAAAAATGGCGCGCAGCGACTGACGGGGAAAGGAGAGCGGAAAGGATGTGGGGAAAGTGGAAGAACGAAGGATGGATGATACTTTTCGAGATGCAGGACAAAAGTGGCATTTCCATACAAGGAAATGGGTTGAAGAGTAGGGAAACCGAGTAAATGAGGCGACAGAAACAGAGTAAGAGCCGAGAGAAACGGAGTATATGAGCGGACCAGAAACAGAATCAGGAGGCCAGAGGGGGAAATATCCAGATGCATAGAGTATACGGGATGGCTATACATTGCGGAGAAGGAACAAACATCCAGGGATTTTCATAAAAAATGTAGGCGGAACGGGACGGAAGGTGGTCTACTGACGACAAAACAATACGAAACAGCATCTCTTTTATGACTATACAGGATGGCTCAAGGATGACTGACAGAAAAGTCTGGAAAACTAACCTATAAATGCAAAACGAAAGATTTTTACAGCGCTGCTCATTCAATACCTTTGGGCTCGTCATTCAGTACCTTTGGCCTGCTCATTAAATAGCAATGGGAAGCTCATTAAGTATCTATCAGGAGAATATCAATTACCCTTAAACACCAGGGGAAATATACAGGCTGATTATACTCCATGTATATCACTATGTATTAGCCTATTATATAAATTAGAATTTTTGGCGAATTCATGAGCAATCCATAATGTGTTGGGAAATACGCTCTGTATTCTGGCTGAATGGTGGATAATAAAGTATCACATACCCTATATTCAGCGGAATAGAACCATACTATAAAGACAAGAAATATTTTTACAGACACAGACCACAAACACTATCAAATGGCGCTCGCAGGCATTACGGATAACGCTGCCTACGGGAACATGAAATCGGCCACTAAGGGGAGATGGTCGCTGTAACCACCATTATATATGGGGCCACGCATGTATCTGAAGGGCTTCATGCCGCCATATCTGGTATCGGGCTCAAGGAGCTCAGACGGGGCGGAGACATGGGAACGGGAGAAGAAGGGAAGGAGGGAAGAGGAGATGAATATATGGTCGAGACTGCCCCATACGCCTTGGTAGCGGTATGTGCCGCGGACATCGGGCGAGGCGGTGAGGTAGCCTGGGGCTGAGACCTCCACGAGACCGGCCGCGGAGAGCCTGCGGAGTGACTTGTCAGCAGAATAATCGTTGAAGTCGCCCATGACGATGATACGCGGAGAGGGCTCCACAGAACAGAGCGAGTCGATACTTGACAAAAGGCGGGTCATGACAGCCATGCGGTGTGGGCGAGTCAGCTTCTCGCCGCCACTGCGGCTCGGAGCGTGGAGAACATAGACATGAAGGTCGCCATAGAGCGTCTCACCCTTCACGTACAGGATATCGCGCGTAGGGCGCATGGAGGGAAGAGGGTCGACACGCAGTGGATGATGGCTGATGCAGCGGAACGTCATGGGCTGGTATAACAGGGCGACATCAATGCCACGGAGGTCGGGCGAGGCGGTCATCACATACTCATAACGTGCCCCGCGCAGCAGGGAGCGTCGTGTCAGAGCCGTGAGGACACTGTCATTCTCCACCTCGCACAGCCCGATAATGTCAGGAAGACGCAGTGTGAGGCTGTCTGTCGATGCGAGGACAATGCTCCGTGAGATGACATTAAGCTTACGCCAGTAACGTCCGTGAGTCCAATGGTAATCTCCGTCGGGTGTGAACTGGGTGTCCATTTTCAGACTGTCATGGTCGCTGTCAAACAGGTTCTCGACATTGTATTCCATAACGCGGAATGAGCCCGCTATGGTCTGGGAGATGGCAAGCGTGGGCGTCACGAGGAAGAAGAAAAGAGTGATTAAGATGTCAAGAAGGCTCTTTCTGTTTAACATAAGCTGTATATGGAAAATGGAACAGTCTTGTTTGGGACGGTTTATTTCTTCGGGACAAACGACTCCCAAGTCTGGTCATCATAGAAGACGCGTATCTCTGTAATGCGCCGTTGCTGTTTGTCAATATTTTTCGCAGTCACCTGAATCTGCTGAAGCGGTTGGCGTGTCATGCGCTGTGCCTGTCTGGTGGGAGTCTGGGTGCTGGCCGACTCATCGCTGCTTGCATCGAAGAGATTGCCGACAGTAAATTGTGACTGGCGTCCAGAGGGAGAGGAGGGGGAGGAAGAGGAGGCGCTGAGCTCGTCGTCTGTGAACGGAAGCAGACCGTCATTGTCGGCAGTAGGGGTAGGGTCGGGCAGATACATATCGCCCTGTCCCTTGACAAGCCAGGTCATACTGACACGTGGCATCTTCTCGCATATCGCCTCAACGATGTTGAGCGTAGGGCGGGTGCGTTCTTTTAGGATACTGTTGAGTGTAGCAGGGTTTATACCTATAAAGTTTGAAAAACTCTGCTGGTTCATGTGCTGCGACTCCATCAGCTGGATTATTCTGTCCTTCATATATATATAATGGTAAATTGTTACAAATCGTAAGCGGGCGATTTAGTCCCTTAAAGGCCATGGGATGAAGTGGGTGAGTGGGGACCAGGGGTTATGAATTTGTTAACGAGAGGGTCTCATATACATCGGCTGGCACACGTCTTCATGGCTGTTGCCGCTATATGACGGTATATATGGGGTGATTTTTAGCATTTACAAAGGTAAACATAAAATCTGAGACGACCAACAAATTGATATTATTTTTATCACTTTTTATATTTACAGATGTCACGCAAGATATAATATTGTTATGTAAGTTTTTACATGTAAAATTGTTATTGATATGGATATTGATATTTACATAGTAATAATGGAAGATTAATATAGATTTATCATAATTATCTAACATTCTGAGTTTTTTGGGCTTACAAAGCCTATATTATAAGGATTTTATAGGTATCGGGCGGCATTTGGATGATTGTATGGGCATCACAGATGTTATTTTTATAGGTATATTGGACTATATCGCTGGTTTTCAACGACTTTCATGTGAAAAAGAATGGTGCATAAATATACATTTAGATTTCTTGATTGGCAAATTTGGATGTATAATGTAATAATTCAGATTATTAAATACGCATAAATGTGGTATATGGTATTGTGTTTCGATTTATTGTTTTACATTTGTAAATGTATAACACAAGGTGATTAATAACATTTCTAAATAATAATAAATGTGAAATATAAATTAGCGTAACAGAAAACCGACAATTTTCAGAAATTTCGCGATTTTCCCGGCAATTGGTGGACTCGCTGACTTCTACGCTCAGGATTTGGGGGTAAAAAGCAGCAGAAACCCTTATAAACAAAGGGCTGAGACGCATTTTTCCCTGTACGTGAAAAGTCTATATTTCACGTGTTTTTCATGCTTAAAATCTCCTGTATAGCCATTTCTTTACCTGTTTTCCTGCTCTCAGCAGCCAATTAGGGGGCTATAAAGGGGTAGAATCACTGTAAAAATATGTTAATTACCTATTTTCCCGATTAACATATATCTCAGGGCTTCTTCCAAGCCATCCCGCCAGTCCTGACTGCCCAGACAATGGCACATGCCACAGAATGGGGGCAAACCCATCCAACGCTTACAATATGACAGATGGGCAGAACATGGCAGAAATCCGCCGCACGGCTCGGAAATATGAAAACTCAGCCATACCTATATATACGAAGAAGCGCCCCACCCCATAGCTTCCAGCCTTTGGGAGAGACGCTTATATTATGATAAATAGAACATTCTGGCTGAACGTGCAGAATCGTCTTTCTGCACACTGACATTCAGTGGAGGATGAAGAAGATAAGCTCCTGCAGCAGCTCACCCTCGGTCGCATTACGGTTATCAAGCCCGTTGCTCTTGGCAGCGATGGTGCGCAGCTTACGTATAATCTGCATAACCTTGACCGCATTATAGAGCCTCATCGCCGAGATATACTCGCGTGCCTGCCAGACACCTCTCAACTCAAGCCACAGGTATAGCTCACGCTCGTCTGTGCGGTGCGGACAGTACCAGGCAATCATCATGTTCTGGAAGAATGTGAAGAGCTGCGGAACTATCATATGAAGATTTGCCGCCTTAGGATTACTGTCAAAATATTTCGCAATACGGTTAGCCTTCATGACATCTTTCCTGATTATGGCATCGCGAAGCTCAAAGACATTATAATCCTTGCTTATGCCAATCTGGCTCTCTACGAATTCTGGAACAATTCTCTTCGTCCCTTCTGGCATTGAAATAAGGAGCTTGTCGAGTTCGGTCACGATACGGCTGAGGTCTGCACCTATCGAATCGCATATCATCGCACAAGCCTTCTGGTCTATATCGACACCCTTCTGCTTGAGGTATCCTGCGACGAAAGGACCAAGCATTGAATCGCGCAGTTTCTTGCTCTCAAAGCATACGCCATTCTTTGCCGCCTCGGCCGCCCACCCCTTCTTTGCCTTCGGCGGCTCTTTCTTGTAGCATAAGACGAGTATCGTGGAGGGGACCGGCTTCCTGAGATATTTCTCCATATTCTCTATGCCACGCATGAGCTGCGCCTCGCGCACTACTATCACCTGCCGCTCGGCCATGACAGGCACAGCGCGTGCAGAGTCCATGACCTGCATGGGCGATGTGTCGAGGCCGTAGAATATGGTCTGGTTGAAATCGCGCTCCTCGGGCTTCAAAGCGTTCTCTGTGATGTAGTCGGCTATCTTGTCTATATAATAGGGCTCGTCACCGGCAAGAAGATACACCGGACGGTAGTTACCCGCCCTGAGGTCTCTCATTATGCTGTCAAATGTGACAGAGCCTTGTTTATCTGCCATGTACGTATATGTTTTTGGGTAACACAAATGTTTTTCTGGGCAAAATGATTGTCTGTATGGAATAAAAGCGCTAACTTTGCCCTGCATTTTTGGGCAAAGTTAATTTAAAAAAGGCAAAAGTCAAAATAAAACTCCAAGATTTTTCAGATGACAGCTCTTAACCTTCCGACATACGATGTCCGTCTGAGTGATGTTGGCGGACGCCATTGTATATTTGATGTCCTGAGACGCCGCTTCGTGGCGCTGACGCCAGAGGAGTGGGTCAGGCAGCATTTCGTACACTTCCTGATAGAGCGGAAAGGCTACCCTCCTACCCTCCTGCAGAACGAGGTGGAGCTGAGATGTGGCCAGAAGAGGCTGCGTTGTGACAGTGTGCTGTATAATCCTGACGGGACATCACGCATGATAATAGAATACAAGGCGCCAGAGATAGAGATAACACCGAGGGTCTTCAACCAGATAGCTGCTTATAATTTCCTTCTCCACGTCGACTATCTCATTGTCAGCAACGGCCTGCGGCATTTCTGCTGCCGTATGGACTATGAGCACAACAGCTATGCTTTCTTGAGCGAGATTCCCTCTTATACCGCCCTGTAGGGATATACATGGATGTAAGGAATAAAGCCTGCCACGGCTCTCTCCTCCCTCATCCCGCGGTTCAGGGAATCCGATTGCATACATAGGCGAAGGGGGCTTATGACAATTTCATCTGTTGTCATAAGCCCCCTTTGATGTTGTATATAGCCTTCACGCACACCATATGGCCATCCTTACCAATACACAGTCTGTTGTATGGGCAAGGATGATGTCCGGGGAATGCGTAAGCCGGCTTTATTCCTCTGTCTTTGTCTCGGCTGCCTTCTTGCGTATCACACGCTTTTTCTTAGGCTTCTCCTCACCGTTTGGAGTGAGTTTCACACCTGCAAGCTCAGGGTCGATGAGTATGCGTCCGCAATACTCGCATACGATGACCTTCTTGTGCATCTTGATGTCGAGCTGTCTCTGTGGCGGTATCTTGTTGAAGCATCCTCCACACGCGTCACGCTGCACGTAGACGATACCGAGTCCGTTACGCACATTCTTGCGTATACGCTTGAAGCTCTGCAGCAGACGTGGCTCAATGCGCATCTCAAGGTCCTCGGCCTTCTCACGCAGCTGCTCTTCCTCTGCACGTGTCTCTTCCATTATCTCGTCGAGCTCTGAGCGCTTTGACTCAAGGTCTTTCATGCGGTCGTCCTTGTTGTGCTGGGCGCGGTTACGGTCCTGCACACGCTCATTGATTTTCACCTGTGCCTCCTTTATCTTCTTCTCGCAGAGCTGTATCTCGAGTTCCTGGTACTCTATTTCCTTTGTCAGGACATCATACTCGCGGTTGTTGCGTACAGAGTTGAGCTGATCCTTGTATCGCTCGACGCTTTCCTTTGCGAGCTTTATCTCCTCGCCTTTCTGGACAACGGCCTGATTCAGCTCGTCGATATCACGCGTTATTTTCTCAATACGTGTAGCGAGGCCTGCCACCTCGTCCTCAAGGTCTTCCACCTCAAGAGGCAGCTCACCGCGCAGTGCGCGCTTCTCGTCGATGCCTGAGAGAACCTCCTGCAGGCGGAAGAGAGTCTTGAGCTTGTCCTCTACGCTCATTTCCTTTGCTTTCTTTGCCATCTTTCTTATTTTGTTTATATTAAATTTTCCATTTTCCAGCATGCCCGGATTTCGTTGGGTTTATCATCCTGCCGCCGTTATGTTTCTGAAAAGTTTTTACATTCACCAATATCTTATTGGGTTTGTATCCCCATACTCATATATGGGCAGTGAGGGAAACAGGGAGGATATTATGCGCCTGAAGATGCGGACAGTATACTGTTCTGTCTCATAATGTCCGATGGCCATTATCTGTATCTCCTGGTCATGTCCGAAGAATTCATGGTAGCTCATCTCTCCTGTTATGAATGCGTCGGCTCCCTGTCTTATAGCATCACGGAGGAGGAAGGCTCCCGCACCGCCACACAGGGCGACGGTCCTTATCTTGCGCCCGAGAAGCTGGTTCGTCATGCAGCACTCTGCCCCGAACACTCTCTTGACATCGTGTATGAATGTCTCGGGGTCTGTCTCTTGTCCCAGGGTCCCTATTATGCCGCTGCCACCTGTCAGCTGGCTCTGTGGTGTCACGCCGCCATAGGGGTCGGGGATTGTGCGCTGCCCCGCGAGGAAGGTGACATTCTCCAGCCCCAGGAGCGCCGCTATCTCATGGTTCACGCCCCCATAGGCATTGTCGAGATTGGTGTGCATGGCCACAATGCAGACGTTGTTCTGGACCGCTTTCCATACTGAGCGCTGCACATAGTCAGCATCGGAGACCATCTTAAGTCCTCGGAAAAGGAGGGGGTGGTGTGCAATGATAAGGTTGCACCCTCTTGCCACGGCATCGTCTATGACGCTCTCCGTGACGTCAAGACACAATAATGCCCCTGAGACGTCGGCCTCTGTCAGCCCAACCTGCAGGCCGGCATTATCATAGCTCTCCTGCAGGGGCAGAGGCGCGAACTGTTCAAGGGCGTCGATGACTTCCTGTATTTTCACGCTGTGAATATTCTTTGATATTTAAAGATATATTGATTGCCTTGCAAAATTACGACTTTTTTCGCTTTCAGACAAAGCAAACAAGTACAAATTAATTTATTTTAAGATTCTCACATAATATAAAGACAATGAAGCAGATGGGGGCGTTATGTTGTCGGCAGGGAGGGATGGGCTTTGCGCGCATAATGCCCTTCGGGCGGCAACACAAGTACAGCTGACTGTAAGGTGAAGGCTGCTAAATGGTCACAGCATCACCCCAAAACATGACAAAAGGCAGGGCCTTATAGCTCAAGAGCGTGGCGGATGACACCGGAATGAGGGCTTTGCCTATCCGAGCTTTGCCATGAACCTCTCTCTGCCGACGATGTATCTCACATGTTTGCCAGAGCCTATGACACCTCTTGAGTCAGAGGCCTCGACATCAAACTCCAGCCTTCTGCCATCCACTGCGACAAGCCGGGCGACAGCGACGACGGTATCGCCGACACCTGTCGGGCGCACATGGGAGGCGGACATCTCAGAGCCCACTGTGGTCTCGCCAGGAGACAATGCGTCGGCAACAGCGAGCATCGCCGCATTCTCCATTAATGATATCATGACGGGGGTGGCAAGGACAGCGAGATCACCGCTGCCGACAGACGAGGCGAGATGCTGTTCGCCTACAATAAGGGTGCTTGTGTGTGTGAGTCCTGTTTCCATTTCTTCCTTTTTCTTTTTCTTGTTTTTGATTGTATGACATTGCCCTCTGAGGACGAGAAGATGTGGGATATGTGGGGCGGGGTGAGCACTCAAGCGGCCTCGTCATCCCGTCTCTTCATCCCGAATTTCGGGTCTATCCTCAACAAGGCTGTCACTGCGAATGTCACGACACAGCATGCCATGACGATAATGAAGAACGTCTTGTATCCTACAGCGTCCTTTATATAGCCTGACAGCATGCCGGGAAGCATCAGACCAAGGTATGAGATGCCGGTACAGATAGCATAATGGGATGTCTTGAACCTCCCCGAGCTGTAATAGAGCATATAGAGTGTCAGGACGGTGAATCCAAGTCCGTAGCCGAACTGCTCGATGAAAAGGCAAAGGCTGACAGTGAGTATATCGGATGTCAGGGTATAGCTCAGGTAGATGTAGACGACATCGGGGAGCGTGATGGCGCACACCATGGGCCACAACCAGCGCTTCATGCCATCACGGGAGACAAGTATGCCGCCGATAACACCTCCCAACAGAAGGCCGACGAGCCCCACCGTGCCATTGGCAAGGCCGAACTCCTGTGGCGACAGCCCCAATCCCCCACTCGAGTTTGGCCTCATGAGGAACGTCTTGGTCATCGTATTAAGCAGGGCCTCCGGGAATCGGTAAAGCAGCAGGAAAAGCATTACAGCCACAGTCTCTTTCAGGGGGAACTTCGTGAAGAACTTCGTGAACATCTCTACCAGTCCGTCGGCTACCTCCTTGAATGTCCCCTCTGCCTGCTGGTCACCTGCGGGACGCGGCAGCCTCATTCCATGGTAAAGCCATAGAGCGATGAACAGCCCCGCAACGCCATAGAAGAGCAGGCTCCACGTGTAGGCTATCCTATTGCGGAAGAGAACCTGCAGCACGCCTGCGAGCGAGACGAGGACACCATTGCCGAAAATCACCGCCAGACGGTAGAATGTATTCCTTATGCCGACAAACATTGTCTGCCTGTGCTCGTCAAGCTCTATCATGTAGAATCCGTCGGCAGAGATATCATGAGTGGCGCTCGCGAATGCCATAATGAAGAAGAAGGCCATGCTGCACTGGAACCACACAGCCGTGGGAATAGTAAAGGCTATGCCCGCCAGCGATGCGCCTATCAAGAGCTGCATGAGAAGAATCCACCAGCGCTTGGTCTTCAGGAGATCAACGAACGGACTCCACAACGGCTTTATCACCCAAGGCAGAGCCAGCCATCCGGTATAGAGTCCGAGCTCTGCGTCTGACAGACCCATCTGCATGTACATGACAGGGGCGAGACCCGTCACAAGAACATTAGGAAGGCCTTCTGCAAAATATAATGTGGGGACCCATGTCCAGGGCGATGTCGTTTTCTTCATCATCAGTGTATAAGAGATAGTTATGGAGAATTATGAGGGCACGAGCCCAAATAATCCCTGATTATGAGCACTTAATAAATGCAAAGATACTTAAAAAGCTGTAAACAATGCCCTTTTTGTCCAAAAAAAATAGCATTGGGACACTTTTTTATAGAAACATACTTAATTATTCATATTTTTTTTGTAACTTTGCATCCTAAAACGTGAGGAACAAGCAGATGAACCTTGATGAACTGATAGCACACCCAGAGCGCATGGACCGCGAGACATTATATGATCTCCGGAGCATCATAGCACTCCATCCTTACTATCAGACAGCACGGCTTCTGATGCTACAGAACCTCTACCTCCTGCACGACTCGTCCTTCGATGAGGAACTGCGCCGCGCCGCGATATACATTACCGACCGCAGAGTCCTGTTCAACATGATTGAGGCAGCCCACTACAGGCTGCGCCAACAGCACAGGAAACCTCAGGAGCATGCCGCCACAAGAGAAGAAAGCCAGAAAGACAACGGGAACCGCACGACAGAGCTGATAAACAATTTCCTCGGCTCCATGCCCAACGACGAGGACAAGGAGCGGAAACGGGGACGCAAGCCGACACCTGCCGATGCAGCCGTTGATTATGTGGCATACCTTGAGCAGTGTGGCGACGACATACTCGGAGACAGCGCCACCCCACAAATGAAAGGCCAGAACCTCATCGATGACTTCATATCCAGGGACGGACGTATCATCCTTCCTGAGCTGGAAGAAGAGAGCCACGACACACAAGAAGCGACAGAGCCAGTCCCTGACGACATATGCACAGAGACCATGGCACAAATCTATGTCAGACAAGGCAGATACATACAGGCACTCGAGATTATCAAACGCCTGCATACAGCCAGCCCCGGCAAAAACGCATATTACGCAGACCAGATACGCTTCTTAGAAAAACTGATTATAAATAACAAAAACAAAAAACAATAAAAACAATGTACCCATTATTCGTAATCCTAATCGTCATCGCAGCGATACTCATGATAGGCATAGTCCTCATCCAGGAGTCAAAAGGTGGCGGTCTCTCAACAGGTTTCGCCGGTGGAAACGCAGTCCTCGGTGTCCGTAAGACAACAGACTTCATAGAGAAGGCCACATGGACCCTCGCAGGTGCCATGGTCGTCCTCAGCATCGTTTGCGCTTACGTCGCTCCTGTCGCACAGACAGAAGAAAGCGTCATAGAGAAAGCTGCTACCGAGCAGAGCGCTACAAACCCAAACAATCTGCCAGGCTTCGGTGCCAGCCAGAAAGAGGCTCCTGCACAGCAGCAGGCTCCTGCTAAATAATTGCCTTGCAGAAGAAGAGAATGTCCAGGGAATAACACCAGCCCCGTCACAAACCTTCCAAACTATTATGGATATAGCTTATGGAAACAGGCAGGGCATTGCAAACTCATGGTCGGGATGACAAAAAGAATCCAACCGAAGAGATGTCTGCAAGAGTGGAAAGGCCAGGACTCTTAACAAGAACGACATCACGGCAAGTCATCATGTCCTTACGTGTACACCAGATTGAACACAGCGTACACGACGTAAGGCATACAAGACGCCACTCTGCACACAGCCTGCCATTTATTTGGCGGAAGAATTAAAATGGAAAAGGGGTCAGGGAGATAAGAAGCCAACGTGACGTGACAATGCGTCGACAACGGCTCCTTGACTCTCTGGCCCTCTTGCTTCCAGGCAGACATAAAGAACACTGGGAAAGGAAAAACAATAAATCAATACCATCAGCCAGCTGTGAGGACAGACTGCCACTATCAGCAGCCAAGGAACCACACACTGGCAAGAAAAAACAACTATCACTATGATCGACGTAAAACAGACCCTCAGCAATGCTGAAGAAGAGATGGACATGGCATGCATGTTCCTCGATGAGCAGTTATCACATATACGCGCAGGCAGAGCGAACGTCGCTCTCGTCGACGGTATAAAGGTAGAGTCTTACGGCTCCATGGTACCTATCAACCAGGTAGCCAATATCTCTACTCCCGACCCACGTACCATAGCCATACGCCCATGGGACAAGAAAGCGATAAGGGATATCGAGCGCGCTATCATCAACTCAAACCTCGGCATCACACCTGACAACAACGGTGAGATAATACGCCTGTGCATCCCTGTCCCGACAGAGGAGCGACGCCGCGAGCTTGCCAAGCAATGTAACGCAATCGGCGAGAAAGCCAAGGTCACTGTGCGCAAAGTTAGAAGCGAGTATAAGGATGTCTTGAAGAAAGCTGTCAAAGACGGTCTCGCAGAGGACGAGCAGAAAGACGCAGAGGAGAAGCTGCAGAAGAGCCACGACAAGTTCATAAAGAAGATTGACGGCATGCTCGCCGACAAGAACAAGGAGATAATGACTGTCTGAAAACACACAGGCATCCCCCATCCTACTATCCATCTACGCAGATTCATCCATACGGGTATGATTCCAATACTGCCTATTTATAGCATATAGGGACCGGCAGTGGATATAGGAAAAAACACATCCCCCCACTGCACAGACCATCAGCGAGGGCAAACATGACGCAAATGAACGGACTTGTAATAAAGAACACAGGATACTGGTACACGGTGCTCACCGACGAGGGGAGCACCGTTGACTGTAAAATCAAGGGCAATTTCCGGTTGAGAGGCATACGCAGCACAAACCCTGTAGCTGTAGGCGACCATGTCACCATACAGCCAAACAGTGAAGGCACAGCATTCATAACAGAGATATCTGACCGCCGTAACTATATCATACGCAAATCACAGAATCTCTCTAAGCAGAGCCATATAATCGCCGCAAATGTCGACCAGGCAGTACTCGTAGTGACTGTCAACTACCCAGAGACATCGCTAACATTCATTGACCGTTTCCTCGCATCGGCCGAGGCATACTCCGTGCCCGTCATCCTTGCCTTCAACAAGACAGACATCCTCTCGCCCGACGAGAGGCACTATCAGCAGATGATGGCCGACCTCTACGAGACGATAGGCTACAAGTGTCTCCAGCTCTCAGCCGTCGAGGGGACAGGCATGGATGCTCTCCGAGCTGTCCTTGACGGGAAGATAACACTGTTCAGCGGGAACAGCGGTGTAGGGAAATCGACAATACTCAATACCCTTCTGCCAGGCGTCAACCTCCGCACATCAGAGATTTCTGACGCCCACAACACAGGCATGCACACCACGACATTCTCTGAGATGCTGCCTCTCAATCCCTCGGACAACAATGCTGGATGGGTCATAGACACACCAGGGATAAAGGGATTCGGGACATTCGATATGGAGCCAGAGGAGATATGCTCATACTTCAAGGAGATATTCCGCTTCTCAAAAGACTGCCGCTTCAATAACTGCACACACACACATGAGCCAGGATGTGCCGTGCTGAAAGCCGTAGAGGACCATTACATATCCCTGTCACGCTACAACTCTTACATCTCCATGCTCAATGACAAGGACGACGGGAAATACCGTGCGGCATATTAATGCCACCCCCCACTCTGCCTCCCTGCATTACACATAACCCCGCTCTGCCCCCTGCATTACACATAACCCCACCATATCTCTTAATCATCCCCATACCTCCACCATCTCCTTACTCCACCGCCCCATACTCCCCAACTGACAAGGAACACACCGTTTATCTCTCTATATGACACGAAAGACTGCACTTCTGCTCTCGGGTGGCGTTGACTCGGCTGTAGCCCTGCACATACTCTGCTCACGAGACATCATCCCCGACTGCTTCTACATCAAGATAGGACCAGAGGATACACCAGGCGAAGACTGGGACTGCACCTCAGAGGAAGACCTTGAGATGGCTACAGCGCTATGCCGTAAATACGGCTGCCGACTTGAGGTTGTCGACTGCCACCGTGAGTATTGGGACAAGGTGACACGCTACACGATGGACAAGGTCCGCGCAGGATTCACCCCCAATCCTGATGTCATGTGCAACAGGCTGATAAAGTTCGGAGCCTTTGACGAGAAACGAGGCCATGAATATGACACCATAGCCACAGGCCACTATGCCACGACAGAGACTGACAGCGAGGGGAGGAAATGGCTCTGCACAAGTCCCGACCCAGTCAAGGACCAAACAGACTTCCTCGCGCAGATATACGGCTGGCAGCTGCAGAAAGCCATGTTCCCCATAGGCGATATGAGGAAAGAGGAAGTGAGGCGCATAGCCGAGGAGAACCACCTCATCAACGCGCGACGCAAGGACTCACAAGGCATCTGTTTTCTTGGTAAGATAAACTACAACGACTACCTGCGCCGATATCTCGGCGAACATGAAGGCGACGCTCTCGAGCTCGAGACAGGACGCTTTGTCGGCAAGCACAAGGGGCATTGGTTCTGCACCATAGGCCAGCGCAAGGGACTGGGATTCGGAGGAGGGCCATGGTTCGTGGTCAAGAAGGATGTGAAGCGGAACATAATATACCTCTCCCACGGCTACGACCCTCAGAGTGCCTACAGCACAGAGTTCATCATCCACGATATAAACTGGCTCACAATGCCCTTGCTCCCCGATGCTGCCTCATCCAGAGAAAGCGGGCCGACGGCACAGACAGATAGTATACCGCCACTCCCAATAACATTCAAGATTCGCCACACAGCCGACTATAACCATGCCACGATACAGCCTCTTGACGACGGCCGTTACATGATACGCTCAGAACGTCCTATCCACGGAGTGGCACCAGGACAATTCTGCGTCATATACGACACAGACCACCACCGCTGCTTTGGCTCAGGAGAGATAACGCTGTAAGCCTCAGTCTGATAGATTATCACACGCCCCCACCACTCATCAAGATATCAGGAAGCATCCCCCTGCTATACCTTTATATATACTGCATGCCTTCATGCAGTATTTTTTTTGCACAAAACGATACGGGCCACTATACACTGGTATATGTCATCAAACACAGCCCAAACATCTCATTCGCCTCGTCAATATCCCCAAACTCATGTTATCTGAATTGTCATTTAAATAATTTTATATATTTAATGCAATAAAATATTTGGTGAATATGAAATCATTTTGTATCTTTGCATATACTATCAATGTATTTTTATAACGCTAATCAACTATTATGAAATCTGCACCCGCCCATATTTCCTGTTTTGCCAAGAGCGCAAAGGTCTTTTGGGGATGACATGGCATGGCAACATACTGAGTGACAGTTGCAGCTATCGGGAACTACAGATCACAACAAAAAAATGGAGGAAACGAGTATTATGTTAAAGAACAGTGGGACGCCACCTTTATTCTCAGTCATCGTCAACGTGTACAATCCAGGGAGCCTTGTCGCCGACTGTCTTCACAGTATCTTCATGCAGAATCTCCCACAAGAAGACTTCGAGGTGATAATTGTGGATGACTGCTCGACCGACGGCTCTATCGACTACATTGACGAGCTGACGAGAGGCTATGGGAACACAACAACACTGAGGCACACGAGGACGAAAGGCCGTGGGGGTGCATACAATACCGGTATGCGCTCAGCGAGAGGACAGTATATAGTTTTCATGGACAGCTATGACTACTGGCAATACTCCGACACGCTATCCAAGCTGAGGAAGTCCGTCATGGACACAGGGGCGGACATCATAGTCAACACAGCAAGTTCGGAAGTCAGCTACACGTCACGTCTATCCCTGGACAAATACAATGCCGACGTGGCGACAGCGGATGCCGCCCCGGGGGCTGTGCTGCCCACACATGACCACAACCGCAGCCCATGGAATATCATATGCAGGCGGGAGCTCGTCACAGGCAGGGACATATGGTTCGCAGAGTACGTACAGCATGATGGTGTAGACTGGGGCATGCGTGTCATAGCCTCATCAGAGACGGCAGCGCGCATCAGTTTCCCATACTATTGCCGGCGCAGGGGCTTGGGCAGAGACGGGCATCAGTCGACAGGGAGCATGTTTGACAGTGTGTCATGCTACAAGCGTCTGTACCGTTTCGCCCAAGGCTGTGATGCCCCTGACACGAGGGATTATATGGCAGGATGGATACTCAGGGGCACGATGTCGTTACCCTCACTCGCAAGGGGATCTGCCATCAAGGACAGCCGGAAGGCTGTCTCAAGGCTCCGCGAGGCGCGTCTGCTCTCCCCCTCTGCATACAGGGAGTTGTCTGGCAGGATAAGCATCAGCTTACGCCAGCGTATGGTTCTCTTCCTTCTCCGCAGCATGCCGTCAATATTGCTGTTGCCATCGCTTTTTGGCAGGAAAGCCAGGCAGGGCATGGGATGAGCTGCAACATCGCCCCGGGGCATTGTCAACAGACAGGCCAGAGAGGAGCATGCGGACAGACTTTAGAGAGAGGTGTGCTGACATGCTAATACAACAAGGCGCATAGGGCAGGCAGTCCTGATTATGGAACTGAGCCCTATGCGCCTTGTCTGCGTATATCCAGTTGTGTCTGTATTATCCTTTATGTATTGTCGCCGGGGGGGGGCATGACTATCTGCTTCTGGCTCCCGCCCTCCCCTGCTTATATGAGCCGCTTGAATCTGAGTGCAGCCCAGCTGGCGAGACTGACAAATAGAGAAATGAGTATGGCGAAGAGGAATCCCCATGAGCTGTTCTCCATACCATTGGCGAGGTTCATGCCGAATAGCGATGCTATGAGCGTAGGGAACATCATGATGATTGTGACTGATGTCAGCGTACGCATCGTCGTGTTCATGTTGTTGTTGATGATACCACGATATGTCTCCATTGTCGACTCGAGGATGTTGGAGTATATATTCGTTGTCTCCCTCGCCTGCGACATCTCGATATTCACGTCCTCGATGAGGTCGGCATCAAGCTCGTCGACCTGTAGCTTGAATTTCAGTTTCGCGAGGAGATTCTCATTGCCTCGTATTGATGTCTGGAAGTAAGTCAGCGAGTCCTGTAGGCGTGAGAGCCCGATGAGCGCCTCGTTATCGACTTTCGACATGTCTTTCTTCGCCGCGTCAATACGCTGTGATATCTGTTTCAGGCGTTTCAGATACCATACTGCTGACGAGAGGAAGAGGCGGAAGATCATATCGACATAGTCAGTGAATCCCTCACCGCGTTTCTTATGGAACGAGACGAAATCAATCATCATGTTCGTCTCGAAATTGCATACAGTGATGGTTACGTCACGTTTGTGTATTATGCCGAGCGGCACTGTTGTGTATGGTGTCCTGGAGCGTATCTCCTTGACATAGGGTATACGCAGTATGATGAGCATCCATCCGTCATCATACTCATAACGCGCTCTCTCATCGTTATCGGCGATGTCCGAGAGGAAATAGTCAGGAATCTTGTATGTCTCCTCCAGATTACGGCGGTCGTCCTCGTTAGGACATGTCACCTGTATCCAGCAGTTTGGCTGCCATTCGTCAATCTTCTGCAGCTGATGTTCTGTATTCCAATATGTCTTCATTGTTGTAGGCCTTTGTTTAAGTGCAATGATTCACTCTCCGAGGCCTACACACTCCCAGTGTGATGACCCCGAAACTACATAGCGTTGTTGTTTTCCGGATGATAGTCGTCCATTACTGTTATTTATTGGTTATACATGGTGCGTCGGTGTGAGTCTTGATGTCCATGCTTCTCGCAGTTACCCACATGTGTGGTTGTTGAGGATAGATGGAATAAAAAAATGACTACCTCTGCACATTAAAATTCGGTGCAAAGGTAATCATTTTTATTTTAAAGTGAACAAAAATCTCCAAGTTTTTTTCTCACGCCCTGGTATTTTTTCTATCTGTGTTTTTTATCTCCCCATCGCTTTTTTTTGGGGGGGAGGGCTGTCATATTATTTCTCTGGCACCTCTGCGAGAGTGCACTTCAGCAGATGCCAGAACTTGTCGACTGTGGATATCTGGCAGCACTCCTGTGGTGTATGAGGGTGGCGCAGTGTAGGGCCGAAGCTGACGATGTCGAGTCCTGGATACTTGGAGAGTATGACTGAGCACTCGAGTCCGGCATGCACGACATTGACTTTCGGCTCCTTGCCGAACTCTCGGCTGTATATGCCTGACATGACGCGTATCATCTCCGAGTCGGGGTTAGGGTCCCATCCCTGATAGTCTCCGCTTAGTGTGACCTTCATGCCTGCCATGCAGAAGCAGCTCTCAAGCATATTGGCGATGCATTCTTTCTGGCTCTCTGAGGCTGAGCGTGCCAGGATTTTCACCGATGCCTTCCCTCCGCCGATATTGACGATGGCGAGATTGCTTGATGTCTCCACGATGTCTGGTATCGAGGGGATGTATCTCAGGACAGCGTTGTGGCATGCGTTGATGGCATTGACGACATTGTCCTGTATCTCCTGTGGTATCTGTGTTGCAGGTGTCTCCACATCCTCTGCTGTCACCGTGATGCTCTTCTCTATGCCCTTATATTCCTGTGCGAATGTCTCGGCATACTCTGCCACGATGCTCTTCAGCTCCTCGACATTCTCTGCCGGCACTGTGAATACTGCGGCACATGTGCGTGGTATGGCATTGCGCATGTTTCCGCCCTCCCATGTAGCGAGACGTGCGTCAACATTGGCGATTATGTCGACGGCTATGCGTGCCATGAGCTTGTTGGCGTTGGCGAGGCCGAGGCCTATCTCAAGCCCTGAGTGTCCGCCGTGTAGGCCGTCGATGAGAATTCTCACGGCCTTGTCTCCTGGCTCCACTGCCACGTCCTTGTACTCTATCTCGGCTGTCACGTCGACACCTCCTGCCGAGCCGATAATCATCTCGCCCTCGTCCTCGGTGTCGAGATTGAGCAGTATCTCACCCTCGAGCTCTCCCTCTGGCAGGGCGTTGGCTCCGACCATGGATGTCTCCTCGTCGGCTGTTATGAGTGCGTTGATAGGACCGTGTACGAGTGTCTTGTCCTCCATGACCGCCATTATTGCTGCCACTCCCATTCCGTTGTCAGCGCCGAGGGTTGTGTCTGTGGCATACAGCCAGTCGCCCTCGATACGGGTCACGATAGGGTCTTTCACGAAATCGTGGTTTGACGCCGGTGTCTTCTGTGGCACCATGTCCATATGTGCCTGCAGGATAACTCCCTTGCGGTTCTCCATCCCTGGTGTGGCGGGCTTCTTCATTACGACATTGCCGGCAGGGTCGATAAAAGCCTCTACCCCAGCCTTGGCTGCGAAATCGAGGAGAGCCTGCTGTACTTTCTCAAGATGTCCTGAAGGACGTGGCACCTGTGTGAGCAGGTGGAAGTTGCGCCAGATGCACTCTGGCTGTAGTGTCAGAATTTCAGACATGATTTAGAGTTATTATGAGGTTATTATTCTTTATATCCAAATATCGGGGGCTTATGTCCTACGCCTTTGGCGAGGGTTTATGCTGGAGAGCCAGCGCTGTCCAGCCATATATGCCGAGCAGGACCACGAGGAGTGTCTGCACGGTGTGGACTATGAGGACGAAGTATAGGGCATCATTCTCTGCCACGCCATAGAGTATGAGCATCGTCTTCACCGCAAAATGCCACGGGCCTGCCCCATTGGGTGTCGGCACAATGACTGCTATCGTGCCTACGATGAACGACACCACGGCACACGAGACACCAAGGGAGCACGTGAAGTCGAAGCAGAAGAATGTCAGATAATAATGGACGAAATAGCAAGCCCATATAGCGAGGGAGTAGATGGCGAACAGCGGCACGCTCCTCACATGCCTGAGCGACAGGATGCCTTCAATTATCCCGTGCAGTGTAGCCTTGGCCTTGTCGTATATCGAGAGCTTCTTCCTCACGAAGTAGAGTGATGTGAGCGCTGCCACCCCGCATAATGCCGTGACGATGTATCCTGTTGTCGTGAACTGGTTTAGGAAGTCGCTTAGGCTCACTCCTGTCTTTGTGAAGAATGTCATGAAGACCTCAACCTGCATGAGCAGCACTGCCATTGTCAGCAGCATTATTGTCAGCGTGTCGACAGCCCTCTCCATGACGACTGTGCCGAGCGCCTTGGAGAATGATGTCCCTGCATATCTGTTCAGCACCCCGCAGCGTGTGAACTCTCCCACGCGTGGCACGAGCAGGCTGACGGCGTATGATATGAATATGGCATAGTGTGTCGTTGTGCATCGTGGGTGCTCGCCTATGGGCGAGAGCATCTGTCTCCACCGCCATGCGCGGAACTTCTGGGCGAGGATGCCGAAGGGCAATGACAGCCACATCCATGTCCAGTCCATCTCACGTCTCATGAACCGGAACATCCCCTCGAAGTCAAATCCGCGGTACATCCAATAGAGTATTCCGCCACACAAGACGAATGGCAGTATAATCTTTACTATTTTCCTTATTATGTGTGACACTGGGTCTTCTTTTCCTGTTTCTTTTCCTGTTGTCAGCCGCACCTCATCCTCCCTCACCCGATGGCGGGCAGCAGCACGGTTCTCTTTTTCGTGACAAGGCTCACACCATTGATGGCACCGGCATAAACATCGATACACACCAGATGTCAGAGGGCAGAACATGCCAAGCTCTGCTTGAGCATTTATGCCGAGTGCAGCCTATCTTTTGCAAAGATAAGAAATAAAACGATAGCCACATCAGTTTTGCCTCTTTTTTTATTCTTTTTTAGAATAAGCATGGTGTGCATGAT
Source organism: Hoylesella loescheii (assembly GCA_021531755.1). Taxonomy (GTDB): domain Bacteria; phylum Bacteroidota; class Bacteroidia; order Bacteroidales; family Bacteroidaceae; genus Prevotella. The sequence continues at coordinate 238,158 of JADYUK010000003.1, read as the reverse complement.
TCTTCATACATGCCATGAACTGCCTGCCGCACAGCATCAGCACATGACGACAGCCAGGGGAATATCGCCCGTTATTTTCACATTATTTAGCGCATAATCAATGATTAATGATTTTTTCACATCCTTTCTTGCTTTCCATTATAATATTTTTCTTATCTTTGCAGAAGATAGGCTGCACTCGGCATAAATGCTCAAGCAAGCTTGGCATATTCTGCACTCATTTGCACTATCTTTGCAGAAGATAGGCTGCACTCGGCATAAATGCCCAAGCAAGCTTGGCATGTTCTGCACTCATTTGCACTATCTTTGCAGAAGATAGACATTACGAGAGATTACACATTAATATAATTTACACACAATTGATTATGAGAAAAATTCTACACATGACACTCGTGGGCATCATGATGCTCATCTGCGGTACGGCGTATGCAGACGCATACAAGACTCTGTCATTCCCTGATGACAATAAGGAAAATAACAAGTTCGGATCATACACGGACACATGGACAGCAAAGATTGGAAGCGACACATGGACCATTGCTAACTTCAACAACAACAAATGGGATAACTGGACTTATATCAGATGCGGAAGGAAGGCAAACGAGTCTATAGCTTCTATCTCAACAGACTTTTCTATAGACAAGGATATCGCCAATGTTTGCGTCACTATCGACAAGATATCTAACACCAACAAAATAAACAGCATAAAACTCTTAGTGGCTTCTGACAAAGACTGCAACAATGTTGTAGAGACTGTAAATGCTGATATCGCGTCTCTCACTGCCGGCAATCTTATCTTCAATATCTCGTCTCCATCATCCAACAAGTATTACAAGATTGTGTTTGACATGCAGGTAGCAGGGGCGAACGGTATCATACAGGTATCAAAGGTGCAATATAACGAGGCCGGAGCTGTCATTCTTGAACCAGCACAGCTTTCGTTCAGCAGAGTGACATGCTCGGCAACAATAGGTCAGGAGGTAGAATACCCCACACTTAACAACCCCAACAACCTCGCCGTGACATACGACAGCTCAGACAAGTCAGTAGCCACAGTTGCAGCTGACGGAACAGTGACAATACTCGCTGTAGGAGAGACAACAATCTCCGCTTCATCAGACAAGACAGACAAGTTTGACGCAGGCTATGCCTATTACGTACTTACAGTCAAGGCTGCACCAACTGTCGATATCTCCAACACTCCAGAGACAGCTTACACCGTAGAGAAGGCGTTACAACTGATAGAGGCTGGCGAGGGACTCGACACTAAGGTCTATGTCAAGGGCAAGATAACGAACATCAAGGAGGTGAGCACTGACTATGGCAATTCGACATACACACTCTCTGACGACGGCAAGGACAACGCCCTCCTCGTTTTCAGAGGACTCTATCTTGGCGGGGAGAAGTTCACAGCCAAGGACCAGATAAAGCTGGGCGACATAATCGTCGTGTACGGAAAGCTCGTCGACTACAATGGTACGAAGGAGATAACAACAGGCAGCTCTATCTACTCTGTCAACGGCACGACAGGCATCAACGCCATAGAGACGACAGTGGAGAATTACGCTCCAGCATTCAACATTGCCGGACAGCGCACAAGCGGCACATACAGGGGCATCGTCATTAAGAGCGGCAAGAAGTTCATCAACAAGTAAACGACGATGACCTCACGCACGCAGCTTAGGCTACGTGGGCGAACACACATAAATAGCAGAGAGGGGGATAGCACGGGGTGAATGAATCTTGGCTATCCCCCTCTCCCATTAGCACAAGGCTGGCGTAGGGCTTTCTGCCGCCTCCCCTGCCCCTTGGCATAGGAGCGGGAGAGACGCATGTCCCCCTGCCCCTTGGCATAGGAGCGGGAGAGCCAAGCCACCCCGCCTTGCATGACAACATTTTGACAATAACATTACTATATATAAACATGAAGCTCAACAACATCTTTCTACTCATAACTCTCTCCCTGCTCACAGCAGCCCCGGCCGGCGCCATAGAGCGCAAGGCCCTCGTTGACTATGCCAAATCATTGAAAGGGCTGAGGAAAGCGGAGCTGAAGGCCGCCATATACCGTCTGACAAGCAATGCCAGCGTACTTGACTACGGCTCAGGAGAGCGGAGGACATGGTGGGGATTCTACCTCACAGACCGTGATGCGGAGGGATATGTCATCGACCGCTACTCAACCGAGAAGGTCAAGTTTGAGACACAAGGCACAGCTCCCTCAGGGAAGAACATCGAGCACTCTTTCCCCAAGTCATGGTGGGGCGGTGCGGAGAACAACGCATACAAGGACCTGTATAACCTCATGCCGAGCGATATGAAGGCCAATTCTGCCAAGGCTAACTATGGCATGGGCATAGTGGCATCAGCGACATTTGACAACGGTAGCGTCAAGGTGGGGAGCGGCAGCAATGGCATGAAGCTGTGGCAGCCCGCAGCCGAGTGGCAGGGCGACTTCTCGCGCAGCTATATGTATATGGCTACAGCCTACCAGGACCTCACATTCACGGGCGAGGGACTGAACTCGCTGGAGAATGGTGGCTGGCCGACTCTCAAGGAGTGGGCATACAAGCTGTATGTGGAGTGGGGACGTAAGGATAAGGTATCGCAGGTGGAGACCGACCGCAACAACGCTGTGGCATCCATACAGGGCAACCGCAACCTATACGTTGACTTCCCCACGCTCGCCGAGTATGTCTGGGGCGACAGCACGGATGTCGACTTCAATCCCGACTATGCCTTGACGACAGCCTCCGACGATGCCCGCTATGGCTCTTACGACCCATTTGCCGGCAACGGGAACACCGGTGGCGAAGGTGGAGGCGATACTGGCGGCAGCGGTGAGGGTGGCTCTACCACGCCCGACACCCCTGAGGGATACCTCTTCTACGAGCCATTCGACGATATCGCGGCAGGAGACAACACCGTGACATCAGGCAGCAGCGAGGCGTGGGACGGCTGTGACCACTTCCCTACAGCGACAAAGGCATACAAGGCTGGCGGCGCCGTGAGATTAGGTTCAAGCAAGGCCACCGGCTCCATCACAAGCCGTGAGATAGCCTCTGAGGGCGGAGGGCTCATTGTCAGCCTTGATGTGAAGGGATGGACCACTGTTGAGGGCAAACTGACAGTGACACTGACAGGAGCTGAGCCGCAGACTGCCGAATACTCGGCCACGATATCCTCTCCATTCGAGACCATCACCATGACATTCGATGGCGTGGCGGCCAACCCACAGCTGACAATAGAGACGACGTCGAAGCGTGCGTTTGTCGACAACATAAAGGTATATGCCGACACGCCGACCGCCATCCTCTCTACCCCGACAGCCATCACACAGCCCGAGGCATGGTATACCATCTCCGGACAGCGCATTACGGGACGCCCGTCACGTCCGGGCATATACATCATCGGGCGGCGCAAGGTCGCTGTAAGATGACCACATGACGGGATGGGGGCGCTTTACTGAAGTGCAAGCCCCCCGTTGCCCCTTGACACCCTGGCCTTTCTATTGGCGCGCAACATAATATCACATACACGAGAAGCCCCACCTCCCGCACGAAGGCTCAATGGCCTGGATGCGTTTGAGGTGGGGCTTCTTTTGTGTATATATCGTCGTGGCTATGTGAGGGGCATAAGGGGCACCAGAGGGCATGAGCCCATGGCCCGTGGCCATTCTCCTCACGGCTTCTCCATGAGCGAGAAGTAACGCCATAGCGGGGCAGCCATGAGCGCCTGGAGTATCTGGTTTGTCTCGAGGAGATGGCGCACAGTGTCACGGCTGAGGAGATGCACTGTGAGTTCCTCTGTGCTGTCGAGATGAGGCGATGTCGTCTTCTCCACACCACGGGCGAGGAAACAGTGGGTCATATTGCTCATTGAGCCTGGATTGGCCGATATTGTCATCACCTCGCTCCATTCTCCCCCTGTGTATCCTGTCTCCTCCTCCAGCTCGCGCTGTGCGGCCTGCAGGGGTGTCTCGCCCTCCTCTGCCACTCCGCATGGCAGCTCGTAGCATGTCACTCCCGCCCCGTGGCGGTACTGGCGCTCCATGACGAAGTCGCCCTCTGTGGTTATGGCTATGACATTGACCCATTCGGGATAGTCCAGGACATAGTATTCGGGGACTATGCGGCCGTCGGGCAGCTCCAGGCGCTCGCGGCGTGCTGTGAGCCATGGGCGGCGATAGACATATTCTGACTCTATGACCTTCCAGTGGCGTGTGCGGTCGATGGTGTCTTGCTTCATCTCTTTATCGGTTATTGGTGGTTGTACATGGGGTAGTGTTCCGGCTGCTGTCACCCCGGCTCCATGTATGGGGCGGAGCGGGTCTGGGGCGGCCACAGGCTCACAGTCTCACATAGACCTGCATCCACAGCTCACAATAGTCCGGCTTCGTGAGGTTGCGGTCGTGGACATAATTCAGCTGTGGCTGTAGCATGAGGTTGCGGTGGAGCTGTATGTTCGGTGTCAGCGAGTATATTGTCTTGGCTGTCTGCCATGTTGCGTCGTCACGGTATGTGTCATATCTCACGTATGTCTTCAGCCACGGTGTCACCGGCACTCCCAGCAGCGCATACCATGCGTCGGCCCTTCCGCTTCCGCTCCATGTCCCGTCGGCGTTATAGTCAGAGAGCTTGTGGCCTGTCGAGTGGGCATACTCTGAGCGCAGTGTCCATCCGTCACGCTCATACCTCGCTGAGAGCATATAGCGGTTGCGGCCTACAGTGACGCCGTCGCCCTGTGTGTATCTGCCTTTCCACATGAACACCCCGACGGCCATCCCGCCCGCTGGCTGCAGCTGCAGAGTGCCCATGATATCCTTGTTTGAGTCAGCGTCGCCACAGTTTATGCCCTGTCCGTTGGCTATCATGAGCTGGTAGTGGAGGAGCGGGTGACGGTCCTTGCCGATGGGGATGATGTCTCCCTGTATCTGTAATCCCTGGTCACGTCCTCCGTTCGACGATGCCTCGCCGCCGATATAGTCGCCCATGCCGCAGAGCTTCTTTGTCAGCTGTGAGTAGTCGCCGTTGCCTATATCCCACGGATTCATGGGGTTCTCCATGCCGAAGGCTCTCTTGAACTGTCCCATCTTGATGCGCAAAGCCTTGTAGCGCCGCCATTCTATGAAATAGTCCTTCATATGGAACTTGTCGTTGTTTGTCTGCACCTGTATGCGGTAGGCGAAGTCGCGCAGTATCGTACCGTCGACATAGAAGCGCATGAGGCGCTGGGTGAATCCGTCGCCAGAGTGATTCCCGTCGGCCGAGGTGTAGGCATACTTGCCTATGGTATAGCCTCCGAACTTTGGGGCGGAGACATATCCCGTCACCGTCCTGCCGTATTCCATCCTCTCCGTGCGCTTGTCGGCGGCTGTGGGGTGGCTTGTAGTGTGCGGTGATGCCATGCCCCGCGCTATGGCCGTGTTAAGGTATTTAGTCACGATGCCCTCCTCCAGCTTCTCGTCGCTGGTGAAGACCTCATCGCCGACGGCGGTTACAGACTCGCCGACGGCAGCTGTTGCCGTGTCTGCGGCGGCTCTTGTCAGTATCATGTCGTCAGCCGCTGCAGGCGTGCCGGCTGATATTATGGCCATGACAGCCATCATTCTACGTAGTATGGTTATTCTCATTGGTATGTTTATGTGTGTATGTAGAGCCTCCGTCATGCCCCTCTCCATGTCTCCACTCTGAAGGTGGCAAACGGGGTAGCGTGTGCAAAGGTAACACTTTTTCCTGATATTGCAAAGTTATTTCGTTGACTTCATCTTTTTTCCGGTTGGGCAGATTGATTGGGGATGGGTGTGTCTCTGCGTGTCTGACTGGCTGGACAGAAGCGATGCTTGCGTCCCCCCCACACAGGAGGATGCTGTCCTGATGCAGACTCTCCCTCCGCCCTCCCGACAAAAGAACCTGGCTGAGGGGATGAGTCCGCCGGATGGTGACGCACATGCCCCAACAGGACACTACCCCCAACGGAGATGATGATAATGCCCCCATCATATACCGGATATAGCGCAGGACAATATATCAGAGAATGTAAAGACTGAGTCTTTACCACTTAATCACTCAGTCTTCACAGTGTAATCACTCAGTCTTTACGATGAGATTACCTGCTCTTTATATCCTTACAGACGATGCATGGCATGGTGAGACGGATCGTGTGGCACGGTGGGGCAGAATGTCCATGCGGCTCTCCTCACCTTAATAAATGTAAAAAGAGAGACATTATCTTTGTCTTTCACATAGAAAATGAGTAAATTTGCAGATTATTATACATACTCTCCCATTGCCGCTATGCGCACAGGCCGCCAGCCCCCAATGTCCTATCAGCAGGAGGCATGACACGCTGCCCAGCCCCCATGCCCTGTCAGCAGGAGGCATGAGACGCTGCCCAGTCCCCCAATGCCCTGTCAGCAGGAGGCATGACACGCTGCCCAGCCCCCAATGTCCTATCAGCAGGAGGCATGAGACGCTGCCAGCCCCAGGGAAGGCATAAGGAGAGGCGTGGGGCAAGACACAAGGGAAAATAGCATATCACTAAATCAATACAAACGGAACATAAATGAATATCCTTGAACTTTCAGAACAGGAGATTATCAGACGTCAGTCACTTGAGGAGCTGCGCCGCATGGGCATAGAGCCATATCCGGCAGCAGAATACCCCACTGACGCTTTCAGCACAGAGATAGTAGAAAGCTTCGTCGACCTGCCCGTCATAGGCAAAGACGAGGAGGGCAACGACATACGCGAGGCCGCCACACCGGAGAACAGCCGCATCGTGAGCATAGCAGGCCGTATGATGGGGCGCCGCATCATGGGCAAGGCGGGATTCGCCGAGCTGCAAGACTCAAAGGGGCGCATACAGGTCTATGTCCAGCGCGACGCCATATGCCCCGGCGAGGACAAGGAGATGTACAATAAGGTATTCAAGAAGCTCCTCGACATCGGCGACTTCATCGGTGTCCGTGGATATGTCTTCCGCACAAAGACAGGCGAGATAAGCGTACACGCACAGGAGCTCACACTGCTCTCAAAATCGCTGAAGCCTCTCCCTATCGTGAAGGAGAAGGACGGGCAGGTGTTCGACGCGTTCGACGACCCTGAGCTGCGCTACCGCCAGCGTTATGTCGACCTCATCGTCAACAATGGCGTGAAGGAGACTTTCCTGAAGCGCGCGAAGATAATACGCACCATGCGCAGCATCCTCGACAATGCCGGATACACCGAGGTGGACACACCGATACTGCAGAACATAGCCGGCGGAGCGAGCGCACGCCCGTTCATAACCCACTTCAACGCGCTCAACCAGGACATGTACATGCGCATAGCGACAGAGCTCTATCTGAAGCGTCTCATCGTCGGAGGCTTCGAGGGTGTCTACGAGATGGGCAAGAACTTCCGCAACGAGGGCATGGACAAGACCCACAACCCTGAGTTCACCTGCATGGAGCTCTATGTCTCATACAAGGACCTCAACTGGGGTATGACCTTCACAGAGCAGATGCTCGAGACTATCTGCACAGCTGTCAACGGCAAGCCGGAGGTGGAGATTGACGGGCAGGTGATATCATTCAAGGCACCATTCCGCCGCCTCCCTATCCTCGACGCCATAAAGGAGAAGACAGGATATGACCTCTACCCTATGACAGAGGACGAGATACGCGAGGTGGCGAAGAAGCTCGACATCGAGGTGGACGAGACAATGGGCAAGGGAAAGCTCATCGACGAGATATTCGGCGAGACATGCGAAGGGTCATTCATACAGCCGACATTCATCACCGACTACCCCGTAGAGATGTCGCCACTGACAAAGATGCACCGCTCAAAGCCAGGGCTGACAGAGCGTTTCGAGCTCATGGTCAACGGCAAGGAGCTTGCCAACGCCTACTCTGAGCTGAACGACCCTATCGACCAGGAGCAGCGCTTCATCGACCAGATGCGGCTCGCAGACAAGGGCGATGACGAGGCGATGATTATCGACCATGACTTCCTGCGCGCCCTGCAGTATGGCATGCCCCCGACATTCGGCATAGGCATAGGCATAGACCGCCTCGTGATGCTCATGACAGGCAAGTTCGCCATCGGAGAGGTCATGCTCTTCCCACAGATGAAGCCGGAGCCGAAGCAGCCGAAATCATCCGTGGCCGAATGGGCAAAGATAGGCGTCAGCGAGGAGTGGGTGCCTCTCTTCAACAAGGCCGGATACTACCTCGTACAGGACATAAGGAACGTCAAGGCGCAGAAACTGCAGATGGATGTATGCGGAGTGAACAAGAAGTTCAAGCTCGGACTGGAGAACCCGAAGGTCGAGGAGTTCCAGAGATACATCGACAGCATAGCCGAGTGACACGGTAAGGCAGCAGCCGGATACATCGACAGCATAGCCGAGTGACACGGGGAAGCAGCAGCCGGCGAGGACGGGACATACCCCCGCCCACCCCACACGCGGCTTCCGCTATGCCCATGGAAGACAAGAATACGGGAGAAGGGGCAGCGGTCTCCAGGCTTAAGCCATGACCACAGCCCCTCTCCCTTTCCCCCACACACCTGATACCATGCGCCGCCCCACGGCAGGCAGAGCATGCATTGGGGGTGCACCGCCGCCCAGGAGACATATACTCTCCCCCACCCCGGCAAACGAGACAAGAGCAGAGACCTCTCCCCAGGCTGTGTATGGAACCCAAGGCATAGCCAACAATGAGGGCAAAAAGATAAAAACGATAATACCCTATGTTCAACTGTGGACCAATAGCGATTATAGGAGGCGGAAGCTGGGCGACAGCAATCGCCAAGATTGTCATCGGACATACACACCATATAGGATGGTACATGCGCCGTGATGACCGCATAGAGGATTTCCGCCGATTGCAGCATAACCCAGCATACCTGACATCTGTACATTTCAATATCGACGAGATATACTTCTCATCGAACCTGAACGATATCGTACAGCGATACAGTACACTCGTCTTCGTGACACCATCGCCATACCTTAAGAACCATCTTAAGAAACTGCGGACACGTCTCTCTGACAAGTTCATCGTGACAGCCATAAAGGGCATCGTACCCGACGAGAACCTCGTCTGCTCTGAATACTTCCACCAGGTATACGATGTCCCGTACGACAACCTCGCGTGTATAGGAGGCCCAAGCCATGCGGAGGAAGTCGCCCTCGAGCGCCTCTCCTACCTCACAGTCGGATGCGCTGACACGGAGAAGGCACAAGCATTCGCCGATGTCCTCGCATCGGGGTTCATAAAGACAAAGACATCGGCCGATGTCCTCGGCATAGAATACGCCTCGGTCCTCAAGAATGTCTACGCCATAGCAGCGGGGATATGCTCCGGACTGAAATATGGCGACAACTTCCAGGCTGTGCTGATGTCTAACGCCCTGCAGGAGATGAACCGCTTCCTCACAGTCATAAAGGAGATTCACGACGAGACAACAGCCCTCACAGCGAAGGGGACACAACAGCAAACCTCAATCATCGACTCGGCATACGTCGGCGACCTCCTCGTGACAGGCTACTCGAACTTCTCGCGCAACCGCACCTTCGGCTCCATGATAGGCAAGGGATACTCTGTCAAATCGGCACAGATAGAGATGGAGATGATAGCCGAGGGATACTTCGGGACAAAGTGTATGAAGGAGATAAACCAGCGGCTGCATGTCAATATGCCTATCCTCGATGCCGTGTACAATATCCTATATGAGCGCATAGCGCCCCAGATAGAGATAAAGCTGCTGACTGACTCGTTCAGATAAATCCCCCACGGGAAGTCTAAACTGTGTTGCCTCCACGCCACCGGCCATGCAGCCCTCAGGCAATTATCAGGACTCACCTATAACAACATCAATCCCCCCTGAACCATGAGACATACAGGAATCATACAGGCTGCTGTCATTGCCATAGGCCTGACAGCACTCGGACTGGCCGTGAAGAGCGGCATGGACAACTTCACAAACAAGGACAGGAAGGTCACTGTGAAGGGTCTGTCAGAGATGGAAGTCGCCGCAAACAAGGTGACATGGCCCATAGTGTCGAAAGAGATTGGCAACGACCTGCCAGCACTCTACGACAAGGTGAACGCCACAAACGCGGCGATAAGGCGCTTCCTCATAGCCGGCGGACTGGACAAGAGCGAGATATCAGTCAACGCTCCTGTAGTCATAGACCTCAACGCTGACAGATACTCACAGAACCAACAGCCTTACCGCTACAACGTGACATCGGTCATAACAGTGACATCGGCCAAGGTAGAGCTCGTCAGGAAGATTCTCGCACGCCAGGGAGAGCTGCTGAAAGACGGCATAGCAATCGTCAGCGGAGACTATGACAAGCAGATAAGATACGAATACACCGCGCTCAACGAGATAAAGGCGAAGATGGTAGACGAGGCTATAAAGAACGCAAGAGCGACAGCCGAGCAGTTCGCACACGTGAGCGACAGCCACCTCGGGCGCATAGAGAACGCATCGCAAGGACAATTCACCATAGAGGACCGCGACGAGAACTCGCCTTATATAAAGAAGGTAAGGGTTGTCTCTACCATAACATACTCTATCGAGGACTGACAGCCCTACCCTACGGGAGCAGGATACTGAAAGCCCCCACACGCGCTGAACTCCCCCTGAGGCCCATACTGGCACCATAACGGCAGGAGACAGAAACCAACACCATAAATACAGACACAGAAAACAAACTACAGACAACAGACCACAAACTACAGACAACAAGCCGCAGACAGCTGAGCAAGGGGGACATTCCTCCCCACTTCCCCGCTGTCTGCGGCTTGGATTTTATGCTTGTACAGCCGCCTGCATGTACGGCTATACCCACGCAGGCTATAAAAGCGCGAAGACAGAGCCACATCCACATACAATGACAGGGACACATCCCGCACAATATGCAGGACATGTCCCTGTCTTCATATTATAATCCCTCTTCTCCCCCTCCTGCCACACAGCCATGCGCAAGCACAGGAGCATCAGCCTATGGGGAGAACCATCGGGGTGAGGAGGGCCTATGGCATCAGATACCCATGACGACAGCGTCGACAGCGGCACTCAGGCCGTCAGGATTCTTTCCGCCAGCAGTAGCGAAGTGTGGCTGTCCGCCACCTCCACCCTGTATGTGGCGTGCCGCCTCACGGACAAGCTTGCCGGCATTGAGACCATGGTCACGCACGACATCGTCAGATATCATGACGGTAAGCATAGGCTTGCCATCGTCAACACTGCCTATGACGCAGAGCATGTTCTCACCCAACGCCTCGCGGACCTTGAAGGCAAGGTCCTTGGCTGACTGTGCTGAGATGGGCAGGACGGCAGACACGACATTGACTCCGTTGACAAGACGCGCCTTCTCGACAAGGCTCTTGCATGCACGCTCGACGGCCTGTGCCTGGAATGCGGCGATACTCTTGCGCATGGAGTCGTGCTCGTCGATATAGCGGGCTATGACACCACGGAGGTCCTTGGCGTTGTTGAACATGGAGCGTATGGCCTTCATGGCATCCTCAAGGGCATACATCATCTCCTCACACTGAGCACCTGTCTTGGCCTCGATACGGCGGACTCCAGCTGCGACGCTGCTCTCAGAGATTATCTTGAACATGCCGATACGGCCTGTGGAGCGGGCATGGATGCCACCACAGAACTCACAAGAGGGACCGAAGCGCACGACGCGGACCGTATCGCCATACTTCTCGCCGAAGAGGGCTATGGCTCCAAGTTTCTTTGCTTCCTCAAGTGGTGTGTCACGATGCTCGTCGAGAGGGAGGTCCTCACGTATCATGCTGTTCACTAAACGCTCTACCTGGCGTATCTCCTCGTCAGTCATCTTCTGGAAGTGTGAGAAGTCGAAGCGGAGCGTGTCCGGGCTTACATAGGAGCCCTTCTGCTCGACATGGTCGCCAAGGACCTGCTTGAGGGCATAGTCGAGAAGGTGGGTGGCTGTATGGTTAGCCGCGCTGGCAGCGCGCTTCTCTGTGTCGACACAAGCCATGAAGGGGGCTGAAGGGTCGGCAGGGAGTGTCTTAACTATATGTATGCTCTGGTTGTTCTCGCGCTTTGTATCGATGATATTGACAGTCTCCTGCTCGCTGACAAGGACGCCGCAGTCGCCTACCTGGCCACCCATCTCGCCATAGAAAGGTGTCGTGTCGAGGACAAGCTCATAGTATGTCTGCTTCTTCTGTGTCACCTTGCGGTAGCGGAGGATGTGGCAGTCGTGCTCTGTGTAGTCATATCCGACAAACTTCTGCTCGCCTTCCGAGATTATCTCCCAGTCTCCGTTCTCCACGGCGGCGGCATTGCGTGCGCGTGCCTTCTGCTTCTCCATCTCCACGGCGAAGCCCTCCTCGTCGACAGTATATCCATTCTCACGGCAGATGAGCTCTGTGAGGTCGAGGGGGAATCCGTAAGTGTCGAACAGGCGGAACGCCTCTTTCCCGTCGAGCTGTGTCTTGCCCTCAGCCTTCAGCCCTGCCATGGCGCTGTCAAGGAGCGATATGCCCTTGTCGAGAGTACGGAGGAAAGAGTCCTCCTCCTCCTTCATGACACGCCCTATGAGCTCACGCTGCGCTGCCAGCTCAGGATATGCGCCTCCCATCTCTCCGATAAAGACTGGCAGGAGCTTGAACATGAACGCCTCTTTCTGGTTGAGGAAGGTATAGGCATAACGGACGGCACGGCGTAGGATACGGCGTATGACATATCCGGCCTTGGCGTTTGATGGGAGCTGTCCGTCGGCTATGGAGAAGGCTACGGCACGGAGATGGTCGGCTATGACACGCATAGCGACATCTGTCTCTTCCTTGTCGCCATAGTTGAGCCCCGAGAGGCGTGATATCTCACGTATGATGGGCTGGAAGACATCGGTGTCATAGTTTGAGTGCTTGCCCTGGAGCGCACGTACAAGGCGCTCGAAGCCCATGCCGGTGTCGATGACATTCATCGTGAGCGGCTCAAGAGTGCCGTCGGCCTTGCGGTTGTACTGCATGAAGACGATGTTCCATATCTCTATGACCTGAGGGTCGTCCTTATTGACAAGCTCACGGCCTGGAACAGAGGCTTTCTCCTCTGGTGTGCGGCTGTCGAGATGTATCTCTGAGCATGGACCGCAGGGACCTGTATCGCCCATCTCCCAGAAGTTATCGTGCTTGTTGCCGTTGATGATATGGTCGGCAGGGACATGCTTGAGCCAGTAGCCTGCTGCCTCGTCATCACGCTTGAGGCCTTCTGTGTCGTCGCCCTCAAAGACTGTGACGTAAAGGTCGGACGGGTCGAGCTTGAGGACATCGACAAGATACTCCCATGCCATGTCTATGGCTCCCTCCTTGAAATAGTCGCCAAAGGACCAGTTGCCGAGCATCTCGAACATAGTATGGTGGTAGGTGTCGTGTCCCACTTCCTCAAGGTCGTTGTGCTTGCCGCTGACGCGCAGACACTTCTGCGAGTCGGCACGGCGGCGTGGCTCAGGGTCGCGTGTGCCGAGAATGATGTCTTTCCATTGGTTCATTCCGGCGTTTGTGAACATCAGTGTGGGGTCGTCTTTGATAACCATTGGCGCACTTGGCACAATGGCATGTCCTTTTGACTCGAAGAACTGCTTGAACGAGTCACGGATTTCGTTTGCTGTCATCATTTGTATATTGTGTATGTATTCTTGTTGTTCGTATAAATATGGACGTTTCCTCGCCATAGCAATGCCCGGGAAAGCTCAGCATTGCTCTTCTGGCTTATCGAAAATTTGTATAAATACAGACGTATTGGTATGGCCAGTGAGAGCGATGGGCCTGTCATGCATAAAGGAGCATATAATGCGACAGGAGGACTTGTCCTCGGTTTGTCAGCACAGCGTGATATACGACAGAAAGCCATGCCTCTGTCGTGACTGGACAGGAAGGTATCTGACTGGAGCGTTTGTTCCAGACATAGCTGAGCAGTATTATATCCGGTCGAGTTCCTTGCGTAGTTCCTTCAGCTCATCACGCACGGATGTGAGAGTGTTGAGAATCTCTGTGCCTTTGTCTATGGCATTCGGGTTCTTGTTTATCATCTTACGTGCCGCTGATATCTTGAAGCCACGCACTTTGACGAGATTATGTATGTTCCGTATCAGCTTTATGTCTGCCTCACTGTATTGACGCACCTTGTTGGATGTTGTCTTTGGAGATAACATCGGGAACTCCGTCTCCCAATATCTGAGGAGACTCTCAGAGACATTGAACATCTGCGCCACCTCCTTTATGGAGTAGTAGAGCTTGAGTGATTTGTTTGTATTCAGAGCCATGGGGTTAATTTGACTTATGTATGCAGAGCAGCATATGGGGGCGATGCCCTTGATGCTGCATGTGGCTTGCGGACATGATGCGGGGGTGATGGCTTATCGGGACTAAGGTATCATCTGAGGCGGTCACGCTCAAATGTCTTGCGGACATGGGTGAAGAAGAATATCACTCCGAAGGCGTTGACCAGGGCTCCCATCCAGAAGGCTGAGGCATATCCCCACACCTCGGCCATGATGCCACCGAAGAAGACTCCAATGCCCACTCCCGCATCCCATGCCGAGTAGAGTGTGGAGTTGGCTGTTCCACGCTGGCTGTTCGGCGCGAGATTTATGAACATTGTCTGTACCGCGGGGAACATATGTCCGTTGCCAAGTCCTATGATGAGTGCGGAGGCATAATATGCCCACATGTCCGGGACGGCAGCAAAGAGTATGTATCCGAAGACCGATATGCTGACGCCTATGGCTGCATTCTCTGACACCTTGCCGTCTCTCAAAGCACGTCCACCCTGAAGTCGCGACAGCATCAGTCCGGCAGAGAGAATCATGAAGTATAGTCCTGTGCCTCCTGTTATGCCGAGACGCTCTTTCCCATATATGGCGAGATAAGTGGAGAGGACACCATAGCTGAGCCCGAAGCAGCAGATTATGACAGCCTGCCTCCATCCCCTGACAAGGAAGAAACGGTCGAGCGACAGCTTACGGCTCTCCACCGGGCGACGTGGGCGTATATTTATGCGCGATGCTATATACAGCCCGACACCGGCGACAAGCATTGACAAGGCGAAGAGGAGCATGAAATTGCCTGTCAGCTCGTATATGAATATCCCCACTGAGGGACTCAGGGCTGTGGCGAGATTGTTCGACAGGCCGTAGTATCCGATTCCCTCGGCACGCCGCTCTGGCGCGAGGACATCTATCGCCACTGTGCTGTTGGCTATTATCGTAGCGCCATAGGGGGCGCCATGGATAGTCCTCAATATCGTGAAGAAGAGCAACGAGCCTCCAAGGAGATAGAATCCACACAACAGGAACGACAGGCCATAGAAGACAAGCAGGACACGACGGCGGTCAAAACTGTCTACAAGGTATCCGCTGAAAGGCCTCACCAGCATTATCGCTATCGTATATCCCGAGAGGACAAAACCTATCGTATGCTTGCCGGCAAGATACGTGTCGCTGAGATACAAGGGCAGGATTGGGACAATGAGCATGAAGGAGAAATAGAGCATGAAGTTTGCTGTCCATGCCTTTGTGTAGTCACTGTTCCAAAGGGCTGGCTTGCTCTCTAGTGTCACCGATGCCCTGTTCTGCCAAGAGTCACTATTGTTCGCCATATTGTTATCCTTGTTGTGTCTTGTCAGGGGTGTGCCGCTGCCGTCCTGATAATATCATGTGGCAGGGTGGCGGGTGGCAGTTATGTCGGGAGATTGACCATAGTCTGTGTCAGTCGTCGAGCCATGCTGTGTCTCCGCCGAAGACCGTCCCGTATGTTATCGCCTTAGCCTCTTTCTTTGTAAGCTGCCTTGTCCAGGGTGCGCGTTCTGTCTTCGCGGCGCCTTCTCCGCTGTTGTTATACTCATAATAGCGTGCTGTCAGCTCATTGTCCTTATTCCCCCAGTTGTGCCATCCGGCAGGGGTGATGTGGCGTCCGAGGTTACAATTCATGAAGAGGGTGTAGGCGTATGGTCTCCATGGGCGTCCGAGGTAGCATTTGTCGATAGCCTTACCGCCATTGCTCTTGGTCGCCTCGCTGCCTTCAAGGCATCGTACCGTGCAGTTGTTGAAGACATATCCGTAAGCGACATCCTTCGGAGTTGACGCCGCTGTGACATATGAGTTAATCTTGTTGACTATGTCGCAATGCTCGAACCATACTGTCGACGGACCGAAGATGAAGTCTGTGGTGCCCTCGATGTAGCAGTCCTTGAAGAACTGGCGTACTCCTCCGCGTCCGGTATAGATTGTATCCTGGTTGCCAAGGAAGCGGCAGTTGACAAACTTGCACTTGTCTCCCTCTACGTGTAATGCCACGGCCTGTCCGAGGCGTGCTGCATTATTCTCTATCGTGATGTTCTTGAATGTTATCTGTGAGCCTGTCACCTTCACTGTGTATGTGCGGAAAGTGCCCATCTTTATCTCAGTCCCCTTGAGGCGGATATTGGCATGGTCGTCCCACGTTATGATGGTCTTGTCACGGTCTTCGCCGCAAATCTCAATATTCGTGAGCCATGTAGGCACCTCTATCTTCTCCTTGTAGACTCCATTTCTGACGAATATGACCTTGTGATATTCCATGAATGCCCTGCATACCTCTATTGCATCGGCAATGTTCCTGAACTCGCACGTGCCATCTCTTGACACGAACAGCGTGTCCGGATTGTCATATTTGTTTGCTGCCTGCATGTTTGTCATTGCTGTCAAGGCGAGCAGAGATAAAATCAGTTTCTTCATCATGTTCCGGTTTATATTTCTGTTATTGATTGTTTTCTGCACTCTGGCGTAGGATGATTTGCCATCTTTTGGTTTTGGCTTTAGCCCATGACCTGCGACTGCATCTCTTCAGTCAGCCTGGTCGGCAGGTTCTGTCACTCTCTTGCCACCTCCTGGAGGTCGGGCAGTGCGAGCAGCAAGTCCATGATATGGTTCACCTCCTGGCGGTCATGTGTACGGAAGGAGAAGTGTGCATCGAATATTCCGTCAGAGCAGTTTATGTTCACCTTGAGGATATTCAGCTGCAGCTCTGACGAGAAGATGTGTGTCACATCATTGAGCAGCCCTATACGGTCGATGCCCCTTACGTGTATGCTCGCCTCGAAGAGCATTGTCCCGCTCATCTTCCATTTGGCGTCAACAATTCTGTTGCCATAGCTTGATTTCAGTTTCACGGCTATGCCACAGTCTCTCTGATGAATCTTTATTCTGCCGTTCTCGTCTATGTATCCGAGTATGTCATCGCCTGGGATGGCATGACAACAGTCGTCGAAGACGAAGCTGCGTATGTTATTCTCTGTGATGTAGACCGGCTTCTTCTTGTTGAATGTCTCAAGGACATGGAATTTCCCGTCATTGTCGAGGCGTGTTCCCTCTACCATATCGACTGTCCCCAAGCCGTCAGCGACGACAGTCACATTGGCATCCCCGGCATTCCTCTTCTTCTCTTTCTTAGCCTTACGGCTCTCACCTCCCATGAACGCCGGCATGAACTTTCTCCATCCGGCCTTATCTCCTGTCTTCTGTTTCTTGTCTGTCAGCGAGGTATAGAGAGAGTCAGACAGCTTTATTGTCTTACGTCCGATGCCGAGGAACAGCTGCTCATGCTTATGTACCTGGAACGTGTCGCACATCTTGTCGATGAACGATGTGGTCATCTCCATACCATGCTGGTTGAACCATCCTGCGAGCATCTCCTCGCCTTTTCTGCGTATTTCCTTCTCCTCCTTATTCAGCTGGGCCTGTATTTTCCCCCTTGCTTTGGCTGTAGAGACGAAGTTTATCCATTCAGGCGAGACATGCTGGGCTTTTGATGTGAGTATCTCTACCTGGTCGCCCGACTGCAGTCTGTGGCTTATCGGCACGAGTTTATGGTTCACTTTCGCCCCGATGCAATGGTTCCCGAGGAATGTATGGATATTGTAGGCGAAATCGAGCGCTGTGCTGTTAGCGGGCATTGTCATTATGTCTCCCTTAGGAGTGAAGACGAATATCTCGCTCGCGAAGAGGTTCAGCTTTATGGCATCGAGGAAGTCCATGGCATCTGGCTGCGGATCGTCGAGAATCTCCTTTATTGTCCTGAGCCAGTCATTAAGCTCCCTGTCTCTCTCGTCCTCTGTCGTTGCTGTCCCATCCTTGTATTTCCAATGGGCAGCGAAGCCCTGCTCAGCAATCTCGTCCATATGGTCAGAGCGTATCTGCACCTCTATCCATCGTCCTGTATGCGACATGAGCGTGACGTGCAGTGCCTGGTATCCGTTAGCCTTCGGATGGTTCAGCCAGTCGCGCAGGCGGTCTGGGTGAGCCTCATATATCTGGCTTATGGCGACATATATCTGGAAGCACTCGTTTATCTCGTCCTCCCTGACATGCGGGGTGCATATGATGCGCACGGCGAGTATGTCATATATCTCCTCGAATGTGACATGCTTGTTGCGCATCTTGTTCCAAATGGAGTATGGGCTCTTGACCCTCGCCTTTATGACATAGTTGACCCCCATACGGTCGAGCGCTGCCCTTATGGGCGCTGTGAACTCGGCGAAGAGCTGGTCACGTGTCTCCTGTGTCGACTGCAGTTTGCGGCATATGGCAGCATACTCCTCGGGGTGCTCATACCTGAAGCTGAGGTCTTCAAGCTCAGTCTTTATCTTGTTCAGTCCGAGACGGTTGGCGAGCGGAGCATATATATACAGTGTCTCCCCGGCAATCTTGTACTGTTTGTTGGCAGGCTGTGATGCCAGGGTGCGCATATTGTGGAGCCTATCACATATCTTGATGAGGATGACACGTATGTCATCGCTCATTGTCAGCAGCAGTTTCTTGAAGTTCTCGGCCTGTGCCGATGCTTTGTCTCCGAATATTCCGCCAGATATCTTGGTCAGTCCGTCCACTATCTGTGCTATCTTCGGCCCGAAGATATTCTCTATATCGTCTATTGTATAGTCAGTGTCTTCGACGACATCGTGCAGGAGAGCGGCACATATACTTGTCGAGCCGAGCCCCATCTCCTGGCATGCTATCTGCGCGACAGCCAGGGGGTGCATGATATATGGCTCTCCGGAGAGCCGTCTGACGCCCCGGTGTGCATGACAAGCGAAGTTGTATGCCTTTGTGATAATATCCACCTTCCGACGGTGTGGGGAGTTGATGTAGCATTCCAAGAGCTGCTGGAAGGCATCGTTCACCATCTTGTCGTCGTTGAGGTCTTTAATGATTTCGTCTGCCATATATAATAAGGTGGGCAATAATGTTTATATGACGGCACAGTGTGTGGCTCATCCCTTCTTCCCCGAATCAGATGCTCTCCCCCACCATGACATCATGTCTGAAGCCAGTATGGGCGCGTATGACGGAGGGTAAAGGTCGGGCTCACGCCACTTATGTTGTCTCGTTTGCGTTGTTAGTGTTGTGGCTTGTAGTGTCCTGCGCTACATCTCACCTGTCTTGTCAGAGTGTGTGGCTCTGCCATCATCATCATTCTGGTCCTGGCATCGTGGGCTTTCAGTGTTAGTGCCGTCCTCCATTCTGACTGTCATGTATGTTATTGGCAGTAGCGTTCCGGTCCCTTCGGGCCAACGGGCATGGTGATGACAAGGATGCGCCATCCTCTCTCACGTTGTGCTGTCGCCTGCAGAGAGGTTTATTTGACTCTTATCTTCTTGCCGGCCCTGATGTTTGTTCCGGAGATTTTGTTCAGTTTCTTGAGTTTCGCCACGGTAGTGTGGTTACGTGCTGCTATCTCAGAGAGGGTGTCTCCTTGTCTGACAGTGACATTCTTTCCCCTGCGGCTCTTTCTCGCCTTCTTGCTTCTCTTGGAGCTTTTCGCCTTGCTTGAGCGTGTGTATGTCTGTGCCTTCACCTCAGGCACCTCGACTGTCTCGCGTTTTGTCAGCAGCAGGTCTCGGTTGTTGACATATATGGAGTCCTCGCTGTCAATGAAGGCGTTGACATACTCCTGTGGCAGCCTTAGCGGGAGAGGCTCGGCGTATCCGTTCACGATATCCTTCCTGTACTGTGGGTTTATGGCCCTCAGCTGCTCTATGTTTATGCCCAGCACGTTGGCCACCTGCTGCAGGTGGAGGTCCTTGCTGACCATTACCGTGTCAGTCTTCACGGGCAGTGTTGTGACCATCGGGCATATATTGTGCTCACAGTAGTAGTTCATGATATAGTTGGCCGCGATGAAAGCGGGTACATATCCCCGTGTCTCATGTGGCAGGTATGGGTATATCTGCCAGTAGTCCTTCACTCCTCCGGCACGCCTTATGGCCTTGTTGATATTGTCTGGCCCGGCGTTGTATGCAGCAATGACGAGGTTCCAGTCGCCGAAGATGCGGTAGAGGTCGCTGAGATAGTGTGCTGCTGCGTATGATGCCTTCATAGGGTCGCGTCGCTCGTCTATAAGCGTGTTGACCTTCAGCCCATACTGTTGTCCTGTTGTTATCATGAACTGCCATAGTCCTGTCGCTCCAACACGTGAGACGGCTGTAGGGTTCAGCGCTGACTCTATGACAGGGAGATACTTCAGCTCGAGTGGCAGGCTGTATGTCTCGAGAGCCTGCTCGAAGAGTGGCATATAGAAGTTGCTTGCCCCGAGCATCAGGCTCACGGAGCGTCTCAGCTTTGTCGCGTATCTTTCGATGAATTTCTGCACGATGTCATTGTATGGCATCTCTATTACCGTCGGCAGTCTCTTCAGCCTGTCCTGGTATACCTCTGGCTCGAAGAAGGGGTTCACATCGCGCATATTGCATGACTCGTCGGGCCTCAGATACATCTTTGCGTTGTAGAGGTTCATCAGAGAGTCAAGGTTCTGGAGCATTGCCTCTGGGAGGTCAATTGTCTCCTCGTCGCCTTCTTCGTTTGTTACAATGATGTCTTTTTCTTCGTCTTCAACATATACCACCTGTGCGTTGGCATTGAGGCATGCCCCGCATGCCATGATGGCTGTTGCTGTAATGTACTTCTTTATTATATTCATCGGGTTAATGATATGTGTTCTTTCCCTTACGGGTCATTGTCTGTTAATCGTTCAGAAAGAGAGTCTGCATCTCACGCCCAGTCCGCCGTTGGCGAGTGACGAGCGTGATGCCGTCATGTTTTTCCCGCTGGCGTCGATGAAGGCGGGTGTCACTTTCATTGACAGGTTGTCGCTGATGTCGAACTGTGAGAGGGAGGCATCGACGTACGCGTCTATTATCGACAGCCCGTAGACGCCTATCATGCAGAAGAGGCTCATGTCTCTCCATCGGCGGTAGCGGTCCTTCCTGTTCTTGAAGAGGGTCTTGTAGTGTTCAAGGTTATCATCGGTTATGGCTGCTCCGAGGTGTAGGAACTTCTCGTACGACTTTGTCTCGGGGTCATCGTCCATGATGTCCGTGTATGCCTTTGAGTAGTCGTCGTACATCTGTCCGTTCCATCTCATGGCATAGATGCATCCGACGAGTCCTCCGTAGACTATCGGCAGTTTCCAGTATTTGCGGTTGTATATCTGTCCGCCTCCTGGTATCACGATAGCCATCCAGAGAGCTTTCTTCACATCAGGTCTCCACTCGCTCCAGTCTTTTCTGGCCTTCTTGGGCTTCGCCTCCTCCTTTTCTGTCACCATGATGCTCTTCTCCGCGTCGATAGCTGTTATGCTGTCCACGACGGCCTCTATGTGCTTGAATGTGGTGTCAACAGGTTCCTGGGCTGTCGCGTCGGGCACGGCAGCTGATAGGAGGAGCATTATGGTAAAGAGTATTTTCCTGTTCAATTTCGTTGTCTCAGGGGTGTGCTGTTTTCTATTCCGTGTTTCTTGTCTCTGTGCATGGGCCTATGCCCCTTTTCCCTCGGGCATACGGAGCTCCCATCCAGGGCTTCTTGTTGTCTGCGTCAGGCGTTTCTGTTCCAGGTATTGGTGTCGGGAAATGTTGTCACCCTCCATGTCACGGCGGTGTGGCTCCTGTCATCCCTTTATGGTCTGCAGGATTCTCTCGAGCTCCTCCTGGCTGGCGAATGGTATTGAGATTTTCCCTTTCCCGGCAGCGTTCATGGTCAGTCTGACTTTCTGTCCTGTCACCTCGGCCATTCTCTGCCTTGCGTTCTCGTAGTACTCTGGCAGTTGTGTCTCAGCCTTGAGCTTTTTCTTCCCCACGTCGACGCTGTCTCCGGCCTTCAGCTGCTGTATGATTTCCTCCACCTTACGCACAGAGTACTCGTTCTTGACAATCTCCTTGAACATCTTTATCTGGAGCTTCGGGTCGTCGAGGGCGAGCAGTGCGCGTGCGTGTCCCATATCGATTTCCTTCTTCTGGAGTGCCATCTGCACCTGCGCTGGCAGTTTCAGCAGTCTGAGGAAGTTGGCTATTGTGGCACGTTTCTTCCCGACACGCTCCGCCACTTTCTCCTGTGTCATGCCCGTATTGTCTATGAGGTGCTGGTATGCGAGGGCTATCTCGACGGCATTGAGGTCTTCTCGCTGTATATTCTCTACGAGAGCCATCTCCATGACATTCTCGTCATTGATGGTGCGTATATAGGCTGGTATCGCTGTGAGGCCTGCGAGCTGTGATGCTCTCCATCGTCTCTCGCCTGCCACTATCTGGTAGTGGCTGTCGCTTATCTGCCTTAGTGTTATGGGCTGGACTATGCCTATCTCCCTTATACTGTTGGCCAGTTCCTGCAGGGCTTCCTCGTCAAACTCGCGGCGTGGCTGGTTAGGGTTGCGCTCTATCTGCGAGAGGGGTATCTCGTTCATGGTCGACGAGCCTCCTGTCTGCACATTGTCTGTCGATATGAGGGCTCCGAGTCCTTGTCCGAGGTCATCGAGTCCGCGTCCGAGTGTATTGAATTTCTTTCTTACTGCCATTGTTGTTGTTCTTCTTGTTACGTGTTCTTGAGGTTCTTGTCCGCCATTGTCTATGCCCGCATCATGTTTCCCGTTGTCCCTCTGGCGCATCCTGTCCCGCCCGCATCATCATGGCATGGCGGCATGGGCATATGACTGGGGTTGTCCCCCGTCTGCTTTGGCCTTTCCCGTCCGCACTCTGGCACATGACATCAAGACAGGCACGCCATGTCTCTCTTGTGGCTTGTCATGCCTGTCCTCAGGTCATACGCATGCCCATGCTGTCAGCCGGTGGAGCGTCCCATGGGGTTCTCCCGCATATGTCACAGGCCCTTCCGGCCCGCTGCGCTGTCCTCAGGCGTTGTTCTCGCGGCTTATTATTTCCTTGGCGAGGGCGAGATGGTTCTTCGCACCGTTCGACTCGGCGTCGTATAATATTGCCGGTATGCCGTGGCTTGGTGCCTCGGAGAGTTTCACATTGCGCTGTATGACGGTTTTGAACACCAGCTCCTGGAAGTGTCTCTTCACCTCGTCGTATATCTGGTTGGCGAGTCTGAGGCGGCTGTCATACATTGTCAGGAGGAATCCCTCTATCTCGAGCCTCGGGTTGAGTTTCGACTTGATTATCTTGATTGTATTTAGCAGCTTGCTGATGCCCTCAAGAGCGAAGTACTCACACTGTACGGGTATGATGACAGAGTCTGCCGCTGTGAGCGCGTTGACGGTTATGAGGCCGAGCGACGGGGAGCAGTCGATGAGGATATAGTCATACTCGCTGCGTACGGGGTCGAGCATTCTCTTCAGGACATTCTCCCTGTTGTCAAACTCAAGCATCTCTATCTCTGCTCCAACAAGGTTAATATGGCTTGCCACGATATCCAGCCCGTCAATGTCTGTGGTATAGATAGCCTCATGTATGTCGGAACCATTGACGATACACTCGTATATGGAGCATTCGAGCTGCTGTATGTCGACACCGAGTCCGCTGGAGGCATTCGCCTGAGGGTCGGCATCGATAACGAGAACCGACTTCTCCATAGTGGCGAGCGACGCGGCAAGGTTTATCGTCGTTGTTGTCTTGCCGACACCGCCTTTCTGGTTGGCAAGTGCAATTATCTTTCCCATTGTTACTGAATTGCTTTATAATGTATATTTGGCTACAAAATTACTCATTTTTTTTGAGATATTCTAATAATAAACTTTTTTTTACTACTTTTGCAGTAAAATTAAGGACGTCGAAGCCATCGGCCTGTGTCGTGCAACCCACTTTTCCTCAATTCGTTGCATCATACGGCAGGCATCATCCATGGCCTCGCCCACGGACATCCCTGGCCGTAAAGCCCCGCATCCCTGCCACACAGACCCTACGGCCATACCCCTATGGCGCCCCCACAGAGCCCCCTCTCCACCCCTGACCACTGTATCAGAAAGAACGAAACACAAGATTATGGAAAAGCCTTTAATACTCATCTCAAACGACGACGGCATAACAGCCAAGGGCATCACTGAGCTTGTCCGCATGGTGAGCCCTCTCGGCACAGTCATCGTCTGCGCCCCCGACGGCCCACGCTCCGGCCGCTCACGCGCTTTCTCGCTCACCCCGCTGACACTCACCCCCTTCTCCGCGCCACAGCATAGCGGTGGCGATGTGACATGGTATTCATGCAACGGCACACCTGTCGACTGCGTCAAGATGGCTTTCGCGCTGCTATGCCCCCGCAAGCCGTCGCTCGTCATCGGCGGAATAAACCATGGGGACAACGCATCGACCAACGCTCACTATAGCGGGACGATGGGCATAGCCTTCGAGGGGACGATAAAGGGTGTCCCGTCGGTGGCTTTCTCCCTCTGCGACTATGATGCTGACGCTGACTTCCGCCCGATGGAGGATATAGTGCGGCGTGTCTGCCGTCATGTCCTCATGGACGGTCTTCCAAAGGGTGTATGCCTGAATGTCAATGTCCCTAAAGCGGGGACAGCCAGTGACTTGCGGGGTGTGAGGATATGCCGCATGGCACAGGGAGGATGGCATAACGAGGTGGAGAAGATAGAGGGCGATATAGACGAGAGCGGACGACAGAGGTATATACTGAAGGGTTACTACCGCAACTACGAGCCTGAGGCGGAGGACACCGACGCCTGGGCCCTCGCCAACGGTTATGTGGCCGTCACTCCATGCACCAACGACATGACGGCCTACGCCATGGAGGAGAGGCTCCAGGGCATCGTCACAGGGCAGGGACAAGACTGAAGCTTATCGTAACTCAACTAATCACAAGAACCAGAAACCCGTATAAATCACAGCGATATCATGGTAGGCAGATATAAAGTCATAACTCTCTGTGGCAGCACACGTTTCAAAGACGAGTTTATCGAAACGCAGAAGCGTCTCAGCCTTCAAGGCAATATTGTCATATCCGTAGGTCTCTTCGGCCACAGCGGAGACAAGGAGGTGTGGCAGGATGGTGTGAAAGAGATGCTCGACGATATGCACAAGCGCAAGATTGACATGGCCGACAGTATATATGTCATAAACGTCGGGGGATACATCGGCAGCTCAACACGCTCTGAGATAGAGTATGCCATAGCCCACGGGAAGACCGTTGAGTATCTTGAGCCATAAGGATGGTTTAGTGCGGGATAATGCAGTATAATGCAGCAGGTAATACCGGGCATGGCAAAAGATAACCGTGGGTATCATTATAGAAAACCATGGTTATAGTCGGAGATAGCCATGGGTACCATGTGGGATAGCCGTGGATGCCATGTAGGATAGCCAAGTACATAATGGGCGGCTCTGGATGAGCTGCCCATTTATATTGAATTGAATTGTAAAGACTGAGTAATCACAATGTAAAGACTGAGTAATTATAGCGCAAAGACTCAGTCTTTACTGCATGAATGCTGTATCTTTATGTCATCATGCTCCGTCTTTGGGCAGATGATATTATATGTGTGAGCATATCATCGCCCATAATCTCCACGACGAGAGGAAGCTGGATGCTCAAAGCTGGACGGACGCGAGGACAACCATTCAAGCATACCCCTACGACGGGGAGCCGGACATTCTCCCTAAAGGATAAGCAAAGAAAAGGCGGAAGGCATGCATACCGACGGACAAAGGGCGCAGAAGCCTGGGGCGGCAAGGGCGGAGACAACAAGCACACGGAGCCTTAAGACGCAGGCAGAGGCTGGAGGGAAGAGGCTGAAGAGGCGCCCCATACTCACTGAATGACTCTGGAAAAAGCGGCAAACAGTTTTTTTTGACCCGTGATGAGAAGAAAAACGGCTTTTCGTTTGGCGTCTGTCACGATTTTTTATTACCTTTGCCACGACATAATGCCCGCAAGGCGTCATGCCCGGAGCAGGCGCACAATGCCAACAAAGTACGACAAACAACGCCAATAAAGGACAATAAACAATACTAAGTATATCCATGAAGAAACAGACATTGTTGGATTTCATCCGACCATTTCCCGCCAAGCCAAAGCGCGCAAGCTCTCTTTGGTCTTTTGGCTCAATGAAAACGTTGCTTTCAGCATTATTCCTCTGCCTCGTCATCAGCATGACGGCGCAGGAGAAGCGCTACGCCATGTACGCGGTGGGCTTCTACAACCTTGAGAACCTCTTCGACACATGTCACGACGAGGGGAAGCGTGACTATGACTTCCTGCCTACCGGTTCGTACAAATGGAACGGCCTGAAATACTCTCACAAGCTCCACAACATGGCGCGTGTTCTCTCTGAGATGGCCACCGACCGCCTACCGAAGGGCTGTGCGGCGATAGGTGTCAGCGAGGTTGAGAACGCACGCGCGCTCACCGACCTCTGCTCACAGCCGGCTCTTGCAGAGCGTGGCATGAGGTTTATCCACCGTGAGGGTGTCGACAAACGTGGCGTCGACTGCGCCCTGCTGTACAACCCCTCACTCTTTGAGGCGGACACAACCCGCACCATGCTCTACCCCTACGAGGATGCCGACACGACATTCAAGACTCGTGGATTCCTCACGGTGTTCGGGAAGATTGCCGGCGACGATGTCTGCATCATCGTCACTCACCTCCCCTCACGTCTCCGCCCTGGCGATGCGAAGCGTGTGGCGGGCGCTGAGCAGATAACAGCGATAATGAACAAGATACGCGAGGAAGAGCCGGGGATGAAGTTCATTGTCATGGGCGACATGAACGACGACCCTACTGACCGCTCTATGACCGAGGGACTGAGAGGCAAGGAGAAGATTGACGATGTCGGCGAAGGGGATATGTTCAACCCCTGGATAAGCATTCTGAAGAGCGGGACAGGCACTCTGCGGTATGACGGACAGTGGAACCTCTTCGACCAGATTCTCGTATCGCCAGGATTCCTCAACTATAATGGCAAGCGCGACTTCACGACTCTGAAATACTTCAAGCAGCAAATCTTCAGGCGCGATTATCTCTTCCAGACTGAGGGGAAATACAAGGGCAACCCTAAGAGGACCCATGCCGGAGGACAATGGCTTGACGGATTCTCTGACCATCTGCCGACAGTGATATATCTTGTCAAGGAGGCCCAATGACACAGAACGAGGGCACCGGGAAGCTTGTTCGCGCTTCCCGGTGCCCTCGTCCTATTCTGCCCATTTCGGCCAGCAGGTGTTATCATAAGCTGTCATATGAGCCACACCGACGCATGGATGGATGCCAGAGGGGGCGTGTCTGTCAGAAGCTCATCTTCAACCCCACGAACCATGAGCGTGGCATGGACGGGCCGTAGATATAGCCCGAGTCACGGTCGGCACCCTGGTCGAAATCCTTCTGGTAGGCGTTGAAGATATTCTGCACGCCGGCATTGAGCTCCAGCTCCACACCTTTATACAGATGGAAATCATGGGCGAGCTTCACTCCCATGTCCATGAACGATGGTGTCTTCTCCACTCTGTCCGCCCCGATATATCCCGCCCTGTGCTCGACGAGCATGGAGCCGGTGTATGTTCCTGACACAGACATCTGGAAATGATGTGTCGGACGATAGCTGAGAGAGAGGTAACCGTATGTGCGCGGTGTGCGGAACATGCGCTGCTCCGGACCCACCTCGGGGTCGTCGCTCCACAGTCGTGGCGACTTGTAGCGTGCCTCCTGCACGGTCACTCCCATCTGCATCTGCAGCCTGTCACGGTATTCGAGCCGCCCCTCGGCTGTCAGTCCGTAGACACGCGCCCCATCCTCGTTATAGCGCTCGTTCATGAGTATGCCGTCGACATAGCCTGTCTCTCGCAGCGCGAAGACATCAGAGAGCGTCGTGTAGAACCCCTCGACAAGGAGATTGGCCTGCCACGCGCCCCATGTGCGGTACATATCCGCCGAGAGACTGAGGCTCTGCGACTTCTCCTCGGTGAGGTCGTCGGCGAGGCGTATCATGGAGACTGTGCCGCCGACATTGGCCACATGGAGGTCCTCGTCGAATGCCTGTGGCGCACGGAAGCCCCATGAATAGCTCGCACGGATGTTCACATTGTCTGTGGGGTTATAGCGCATCGTGGCGCGCGGGCTGAAGATGACGTGGTCTATGAGCGAGTGGCTGTCGAGCCTCCCGCCCAAGAGCAGGC
Source organism: Hoylesella loescheii (assembly GCA_021531755.1). Taxonomy (GTDB): domain Bacteria; phylum Bacteroidota; class Bacteroidia; order Bacteroidales; family Bacteroidaceae; genus Prevotella. The sequence goes on along the minus strand of JADYUK010000003.1, from coordinate 209,731 downwards.
TCCAGCGCCGTGTCTTCCACTCGTTCTGGACGAAGAGGCTGGCGATGCCTATCTGCTGGTCGGTGGTGCGCTGGTATCCCCACATGTCGTCGTGGAGGTCATCATGGTTATACTCCACGCCGGCTGTCAGCGTGGCAGGCATGAAGAGGCAGCGCTCAAACTCATAGTTATACTGCGCCCCGGCCATCCATGTCATGTCGCGGGTGGTGCCATAGGCGTTCATGTCATACCCTCCGCCGTAATAGCTGTCGCGGTGTATGTGCTGTGCCGAGGCGTAAGCCGAGAGACTGTGACGGCTGTCGGCTGTCTGCCAGTCATACTTCAGGCTGCCGGTGTTTATGGCGTGCTCGGTCTGCTCTGCCACACTCGCCTCGTGCGGCGGGCGCTTTATGTTGTCCCCACCACGGCGCATCTCCTCTATGTGATGGTACTCCAGAGTGAGGCGCTGGTAGTCTGCCAGCCTTATGAACGACCTCATGCCGAGTGTCTGCCCCTTTATCCTCGACAGCTCCGTGTATCCGTCGCCATCGGCATCATAGCCCCCGCGCTCCCTGTTCTGCGCGAAGAGGTAGAGCCCTGCCTTGCGGTTGTCCGTGACAAGCGAGGCGTTCAGCGTCGTGTGGTTGTCAAACGCCGAGCTGCCTCCAAGGCCTGTCAGGGTGTGAGAGAATGTCGCGAAATTGCGCTTCGGCTCTTTTGTGATGATGTTTATGATACCAGCGATGGCCGAGGATCCATAGAGTGCCGACCCTCCTCCTCTCATCACCTCGACCCTCTCAATCATATTGGCCGGTATCTGCTCCAGACCGTAGACACCGGCAAGAGAGCTGAAGATGGGGCGGGAGTCAATGAGTATCTGTGTGTAAGGGCCGTCAAGGCCGTTTATCCTCACCTGCTGGAAACCGCAGTTCTGGCAGTTGTTCTCCACACGCACACCAGGCTGGAAGTTGAGTCCCTGCGAGAGTGTGGCAGAGTTGGTAGTGGCGAAAAGGTTCTCGCCTATCACGCTTACGAGTGTCGGAGCCATGCGGCGGGTGGTCTCGTTACGGTTGGACGAGACAACGACAGCCTCAAGAGTGCGTGTCAGCATATCATCACTGTCTGCCTGACCATGGACAGGCAGAACAAAAATGGACAAAACGGAGAGGAGCAATGTCCTCATTCGGTGATTTACTTTTATTTCTCGCATAATGAAATTGTTTGGGGGTGCAAAGTTACACATAATGCACCGGCACGGAAATACCTAAAAGCAGGTAATATGGACAGCAGAAAGAGAATACCAATTTATAGGTATTGCAGGAAAGAGAAAAAAACGCTAACTTTGCGCCCAAGAATATGCAGACGGCTGCATGGCAGCGGACAACGCAGAAAAAAGATATCAGGATGAAGGTAAACAAGATATACGAGGATGGCGACCGCATGGCGTCAATCATCTCAGACAACTACAACACTCTACAGAGTCTTGGGCGTTTCGGCATCGGACTCGGATTCGGCGAGAAGACCGTCGGAGAGGTCTGCGCGGAGCAGGAAGTGGACAGCTACACATTCCTCGCCATCGTCAACTTCACGATAAACGGGTGGCGCGACTTCGACGACGACCGTCTCTCGGCACAGACAATACTGAAGTTCCTGCGCGCATCCCATGACTACTACCTCGACTTCCAGCTGCCATACTTACGCCGGCAGCTCACTGACATCCTCGACAAGAACGACCGCCTCGCCACTCTCATCATGAGGCTGTACGACAATTACGCCCATGAGGTGGCCGACCATATGAGACACGAGGAGGAGACAATATTCATGTATGTCGACAGGCTCATTGACGGACACCCTGACACATCGTACAGCATAGACAATTTCATAAAGAACCACCGTAAGACAGACAAGACCCTGCACGAGCTGAAAAGCATCATCATACGCTATCTGCCATCGGACAGCCGGACAGGCAACCACCTCATACAGGCCCTCTACAACCTGTATAACAACGAGGAGTGGCTGAAGATACACGCACAGATAGAGGAGACCATATTCGTGCCTGCTGTCAGACGCATCGAACAGCAGCTGAGACGAAGCGACGTCAGCCAGCGAATATCAAGGATGATATCGTCAGACAAAGCCGAGGAACTGTCAGAGAGGGAGAAGGAGATTGTGGTAGGTGTGGCCCAGGGGATGTCGAACAAGGAAATCGCCGACAACCTCTTCATATCGCTGAACACCGTCGTCACACACCGTCGCAACATAGCCCGCAAGCTGCAGATACACTCTCCAGCCGGACTGACGATATACGCCATCGTGAACAACCTCGTCGACATATCCGACGTCAGGCTGTAAGCCAAGACAAGAGCCACCGTTCCCCACGGTTTTCCGTGGGGCAGGAAACCGCCACAAACACAGAGCGAAAACACAAAACCACCGTTCCCCACGGTTTTCCGTGGGGCAGGAAACCACCACAAACACAGAGCGAAAACACAGAGCCACCGTTCCCCACGGTTTTCCGTGGGGGTGAGGATGGGGAGAAGGGAAAGGCACAACAGGCTAACAAGCAGCGGCAAAACGCCCCATACCCACCAGAAAAGTAAGGCCAAAAGCTGAAAAACAAGGCCACAAAAGAAGAAAAACACACCAAGATTTGGAAGTATCGGAAAAGATAATTATCTTTGCAGAGATGTTCACCTGAATTTCTGCCATGCCATGGAAGACAAGCTTAAGCGGCATTTTCCAGATAATGCCGGGACAGCAGGACACCCACTCACAACATAAAGACAACACATGCAGATAACCTCAAGGACGGCAGAGTGACACCCGCACTGCACACGCAACCATCACCATGGCCAACAAAGAGGACACAGGAGATATCCCCGACAGACGTAATATTCAACAAAACCATTATACCATGCACAAGAAGCTAACAATGTTTTTGGCGATGATATGCCTGGCACAGATAGCCGCAGCTCAGGTCGGGAAGACCGGCGACGACAAGACAGGCACACAGCAACCGCCATCTGACAGCGAGACCTTCACCTTCACCGAGGCACAGCTTGGCGAGGACGATGACATGTCACAGAATGTCACCATCCTCGGCTCGTCAAACAATATCTACGCCTCTGAGGTGGGCTATCTGTTCTCGCCCGTGCGTTTCCGCTACAGGGCTTTCAACCAGAAGTACAATGACATCTATGTCAACGGCATGTCGCTGAATGACATGGAGACAGGACAGTTCCGATACTCGTTAGTAGGCGGACTGAACAACCAGACACGTAACGTGGAGCAGTCACTGCCCTATGAGGACAACCTCTTCTCGCTGACAGCCATGGGAGGGTCTAACAACTATAACTTCCGCGCCGGCTCCATGGCGACAGGCCACCGTGTCAGCATTGCAGGTGCCAACCGCAACTACACGATGCGCGGCATGTACACATACAACAGCGGATTCAACGACAAGGGATGGGCTCTGTCAGCCAGCGTCACATACCGGTGGGCGAACACCAGCACAGCATACGTGAAGGGAACATTCTATAACGCGCTGAGCTACTTCTTCGGTGTGGAGAAGATACTGAACATGAACCACAGCATATCCTTCGCCACATGGGGCAACCCTACAGAGCGAGCAGGACAGGGCGGCGCGACCGACGAGAGCTACTGGCTGGCTAACTCAAACACATACAACCCCTACTGGGGATACCAGAACGGGAAAATAAGGAACTCACGCATCGTCAACGACTATTCGCCATCGGCCCTCCTCACATGGGACTGGAAGATAGCCGACAACATGAAGCTGACGACAACCCTCGGCGGCAGATACTCCATGTACAAATCGTCAAAGCTGAACTACAACAACTCTGACAACCCAAGCCCGGACTACTGGAAACGACTCCCGTCAAACTACTACGACGTGTGGAACCCCGATAACCAGCGCAACAACGAATACTCGTTCGAGGCATGGCAGAACGCATACAACTTCTTCACAGCGTCAGAGGCTAACAGACAGATAAACTGGGACCGTCTCTATGCTGCCAACAAGAGTGTCAACAGCCAATGGAGCGACGCCTCTACCGAGAAGAAATATGCCGGGCAGGCCATGTACTTCCAGCAGGCGAAACACAACGATGCCCTCACCTTGCAGCTGAACTCCACACTCAACTACGACATCACACGCAACCAGCACCTCACTGCCGGCATAGGGCTCGGCATGAACCACGCACGCCACTACCAGACAATGGAGGACCTCCTCGGGGCAGACCATTTCTACAACATCAACACATACGCTGTCAGCAGCTACGGATACCTCTCTGACAATGTGCAGTATGACCTCAACAATCCAGGCAAGGCTATCGGCGAGGGAGATGTCTTCGGGTACGACTACTACCTCAATCTGCGCCGCGCCAACATCTGGGCGGCATACACAGCGAACATAGGACGCCTCCATCTCCTCGCCGGAGCAAAGGGAAGCTACATCACCATGCAGCGTGACGGACGTATGCGCAACGGCCTCGCGGCCAATAACTCATACGGAAAATCAGGCACAGCGAAATTCGGCGACGGCGGAGGAAAGATAGCCATGACATACAACATCGGCCGTGGACATGCCCTGTCGCTCGGCGCTGGCTACGAGTGGCGCGCCCCACAGGCACAGGCAGCGTTCGCAGCGCCAGAGGTGAACAACGACTTTGTCACAAACCTTCATAACGAGAGAGTCTTCAGCTCTGAGCTGAGCTACCAGATGAAGATGTCACGCGTGGCTCTCAACCTCTCTGCCTACTACTCACACATAGACCACGGCACAGAATGGCAGAACTACTATTTCGACGACGAGAACTCATTCACATACGTCTCTATGACAGGAGTGAAGAAAGAATACTATGGTGTCGAGGCCGGACTGAAGGTGAAGCTGACCTCAGCACTTGACTTCGTCGCCCTCGGGACTCTGTCTGAGGCGAAATACATAGACAACTGTAACGCACGCTACATGATGTCGACAAGCGGTAAGTATGACGAGACCCTCGTATACAGCAAGAACATGCGCGAGAGCGGCACACCACTCACAGCGACATCACTCGGACTCAGCTACCACTCCGGCGGCTGGTACATAGACCTCAACGCCAACTACTACGACCGCATATACCTCTCATGGTCGCCATCACTCCGCTACGAGTCGTCGCTGCAGCTACAGGGACTCATAACGACAGGTGTCGACGAGAACGGCAATCTCATAACAGTCGTCAACTCTCCTGCACAGTCAGAGGGACGCGGAGGATGGATGCTCGACGGCTCTATAGGCAAGAACATATACCTGAAGCGTGGCTCACTGTCGATAAACCTCTCTGTGACAAACATCCTGAACAATATCAAGATATGCACAGGAGGATATGAGCAGGCACGCTCAAGCTACACCACAAATGCCGACGGCTCAATGTCAGGAGCACGCGTATACAGCTTCCTCCATAACCCTAAGAAGTTCTACGCTTACGGCACAAACGGAATGCTCAACATAACATACAAATTCTAAAAAACAAACCACAGGAGGACAGAGACAATGAAGAAAATCATGATTCTATCAGCCACTATGCTCATGGCGGCATCGCTCCTGACGGCTTGTCAGGATGGCGGATACGGCGACATGGACAATGTCACGCCACAGTCAGCATACGGCAACGACACCATAACAGAGCGCAATGTGTGGACCCTCGAACAGCTGCGCAACAGCCCGAAATACCGCAATGTGCTGAAACAATACCGTGACTACCAGCGTGTCGACGACGACATACAGCTGAAGCTGCGTGTAGCGGGGAACGACATAGGTGGCAACATATATAATAAGGTGGCACTACAGGATGAGAACGGAGAGGCGATTCTCGTCTGCGTCTACTCAGGGGGTATGTTCTCGTATCTCCCCGTCGGACAGGAGATTCTCCTGAATCTCAAGGACCTGTATATAGGCACATACGGCTACCAGCGCCAGATAGGCACACCATACACGACATCGAGCGGCAACACATACCCCGGACGTATGGACCCCAACCTATGGCAGAAACACTTCAAGCTCATAGGACAGCCAGACCCTACGGCAGCGAACATACAGCCCATTGAGTTCACAGCCGATATACAGAAGAATATCGACCTCTATGCCGGACGCCTGATGACAATAAAGGGCGCAACGCTTAAGAACGCCGACGGCAGCGCGACATGGGCTCCAGAGAACGGTTCTGACTTCTCCATCAGCCAGACCATAAGCGGATATCCGTCATCGGTAGTGGTCTACACCTCGACGAGCGCGAAATTCGCCGCTGAGACAATGCCTACAGGGAAAGTTGACATAACAGGCATCTTCACCCGGTACAGCAGCACATGGCAGATACAGCTCAGGACAGCCGACGACGTAAAGCCAGCCGCAGAATAACCACGCCCCCCATAACGAAACAAAAACAAAAAGAACACAACAACAACCATCTTACGATATGAAGAAATTATTTTATAGCATCATGGCCCTGGCTATAGCTGCCATGACATTCCAAAGCTGTGAGGATGTGCCAATGCCTTACGATATGCCAGAGGAAAAGCCAACAGAGCCTGAGACTCCAGAAGGTGTGGCTGAAGGCGACGGAACACTCGCAAACCCATTCAATGCCTATGCGGCAATCCAGTACACCTCAGCGCTCGATGCCGATGTCAACTCAACAGAGGAAATTTACATTAAGGGTAAGATTGTCTCGATAGAGGAGGAATACACCACGAACTTTGGCAACGGCTCATACACAATATCTGAGGACGGGACAGACAAGAACACATTCAAGGTATGGCGAGCTCTGTATCTCGGAAACAAGAAGTTCACATCGGCCGACGAGCAGGTGAAAGTGGGCGACGACGTTGTCGTTTGCGGCAAGGTCGTAAACTATAAGGGCAACACCCCGGAGACTGTACAGGGCTCTGCATACCTCTACTCGCTCAACGGCAAGACAGGCTCGACAGAGACTCCAGTAGAGGGAGAGGCAAAGGGAACAGGCACGAAGGACGACCCATTCAACAGCGTGGCAGCAAACAAGGAGGCATCGAAGCTCGACGCCAACGCCAAGTCTGAGCAGTCATACTATATCAAGGGAAAGGTCGTTTCTGTAAAAGAGCAGTTCGGCACACAGTATGGCAACGCATCGTTCTATATCTCTGACGATGGGACAGAGGCGGGACAGTTCTACGCATACCGCATCCTCTACCTCGGCAACCAGAAGTACACAGCAGGCGAGCTGCTTAACATCGGCGACGAGGTTGTCATCTATGGCAAGCTGACAAACTACTATGGCAACACTCCTGAGACAGCACAGGGCGAGGCTTACCTCTACTCGCTCAACGGCAAGACAGAGCCGACAGGTGGCGATAATACCGGAGGCGATAACACCGGAGGCGGTGACAACACAGGCGGCTCAACAACACCGGATGAGGGAAGCCTGCTGTCTAACGGAGGATTCGAGTCATGGACAGGCGGACTACCGGACAACTGGAAGAGCACATCGACAGCAAGCAACGCAACACTGTCACAGAGCACAGACGCACATGGTGGCTCTTATTCTGTCTGCGTGAAGACTGGAAACACGTCAAACAAACGTATCGCATACAAGGAGACAGAGCTGAAAGCTGGCACATATGTCTTCACATTCTATGCAAAGGCCACCACAAGCGAGAAATGTCAGGTGCGTCCGGGATATGTACCCGTAGAGGGCGGCTCCGTAGGAACCTATGTTTACGGAGACTATGCTTCAATCACCACAGGGTGGACTCTCGTCACATATGAGTTCACACTCGAGAAAGACGCTACCGTATGCCTCGTGGTCATGAACCCGAAAGGCTCGTCATACGCAACAGCCCAGGATGTGCTGATTGACGACGCCAAACTGGTGAAGAAATAATAATACAGCAAATCCAAGATTAGCGGAATCAGACATTCTAAAACGACACACCAACCTCTCTGTCATACCATATATCATGGAATGGCAAACTGCGGGGAAGGTGTGTCGTTTTATTATGTTGCCAGGACATTGCAGAGTAATCGTCCCGAGACACAACGCAAGAATAAGCCACCAACGAATCACAAGACACATACATAAGGCAGAATACCAGACGGGAAGAAAAGCACAGAGCATGTTGTTGCATAATTGCTCTACATAAAGACACAAGGGAAGCGCTGAGAGGATAAGATTATATGACAAATAAGAAAAAAGAGAATTTTATACAGCCGTTTATTTTGGTTATTCAAGAAAAAAATGTACTTTTGCAGTCAGCAACATTATCAATCAACACTAAAACATGACCCTTCAACCCATCAGCAAATATAAACACAGCAGACATTACGGAGGCGATATATCCCTGGCAGGCATAAGAAGAGTGGCGGCACTCTGCCTGCTGACGATATTCCTCTCCGCCTGCGGCGATGATAACGAGACTACCGGCGATTTGTCGACTAACGTCAACGCGAACACAACAGCAAAATCAACATACGCCACAAACATAGAGATGCCTCACGTGGAGAACGGCACAAACTACCTCATCATAACAAAGACTGACCCAGGGATAGGCGTGGTGTATTCTCTCGAATGGGACTGCATGCGCCGTGCGCAACGCTGGACATGCTGGCAGTGGACAAAGACTAACAGCACCAAGGGATGGGAACGCAAGAATTGGGACGGCGCAACATGGATGGGAACTAAATGGACCGGCGACCCCTTCCAGCCCGATCCCGACATACCTGAGGCCTACCGCACAGAGCTGGCAGACTACCGTAGCACTGGCTATGACCGCGGACATATATGCGCATCAGAGGACCGCATCTGCTCGATGGATGTCAACGGGCAGACTTTCTTCCTATCAAACATGCACCCACAGATAAACTCGTTCAACGCTGCCGTGTGGGCTACTATGGAAAGCCGTGTGAGGACATGGCGGGACGCTGTCGTCAACAACGGTGGCACAATGTATATCTGCAAGGGCGGCACAATAGGCGATGTCAACATCAATGGCATTAGGAAGTCCGGTGTCCTCGACAAGAACCCGTCGACAGGACGGAGCAATGAGGGGCTGCGCATGCCTGTACCGAAATATTTCTTTATGGCAATACTGAAACGCACAGCGGCAGGAGTATACCAGGCTATGGCTTTCTGGGCAGAGCACAAGCCTGACAACAGCAAAGACCTCACGAAGTATATGATAACGGTCAACGAGCTTGAGAGCCGCACTGGATATGACTTCTTCTGCAATCTCCCTGACAAGATTGAGGAGAGCGTGGAGGGAATGGTGAACAGCGAGGAATGGAAATGACCCCACACTACCCCAAAGGGCATATATAAGAAACATCACCCCAGTATCCCCAACGCCACGACACTCAGCCCCGACATAATGTTACACACCATAAGGGGAGACAAGGACACGACGCCCGGGATGCATGGGGGGAAGACACATGACATCTCATCGCCTCCAAGGCAAAGAGTTGGGGGGGGAAGAAAACTGACAGGTGACATATCCAATATGTCCACGTGGCAAAAGACAAGACGACGGAAAATAATACAAATACCAAACTCAAAACATAATGGCAACAGTCGACGACAAGAAAATCATCTTCTCGATGGTGGGAGTCAGCAAGATTATCCCACAGAACCAGAAACAGATTCTGAAGAATATCTACCTCTCCTTCTTCTACGGAGCGAAGATTGGTATCGTTGGTCTCAACGGTGCTGGAAAATCAACACTCATGAAGATTATAGCCGGACTGGAACAGCCGACACAAGGCGATGTCGTATGGAGCCCAGGCTACACTGTCGGCTATCTGCCACAGGACCCTCCTCTCGACAACACAAAGACCGTGAAGGAAAATGTGCAGGAGGGAGTGCAGTATGTCTATGACGCACTGAAAGAATATGACGAGATAAACGTGAAGTTCGGGCTCGAAGAGTATTATTCAGACCCAGACAAGATGGACAGCCTCATGGCAAGACAGGCCGAGGTGCAGGATATCATCGACTCAACCGACGCATGGAACATGGACTCACGTCTGGAACGTGCCATGGACGCACTACGCTGTCCTCCAGGCGACTGGGCTGTCGACAAGCTCTCTGGTGGAGAGCGACGCCGTGTCGCTCTTTGCAGACTTCTGCTGCAAAAACCTGACGTGCTCCTGCTCGACGAGCCTACGAACCACCTTGACGCAGAGTCTATCGACTGGCTCGAGCAGCATCTGCAGCAGTATGAGGGGACAGTGATTGCCGTCACACACGACCGTTACTTCCTTGACGATGTCAGCGAGTGGATACTCGAGCTCGACCGCGGAGAGGGTATTCCATGGAAAGGCAACTACTCCTCATGGCTCGACCAGAAGACAACACGCATGGCACAAGAGGAGAAGACAGCATCAAAACGCCAGAAAGCCCTGCAGCGCGAGCTTGAATGGATACGCATGGCACCGAAGGCACGTCAGGCCAAGGGCAAGGCACGTCTTAACTCTTACGACGCAATGCTTAACCAAGAGCAGAAAGAGCGTGAGGAGAAACTTGAGATATTCATCCCCAACGGACCACGCCTTGGCAACAAGGTGCTCAATGCAGAGCATGTCGCAAAGGCTTTCGGAGAGAAAGTGCTGTTCAAGGACCTTAACTTCATGCTCCCTCCCAATGGCATCGTAGGCGTGATAGGCCCTAACGGCGCAGGCAAGACAACACTCTTCCGCCTCATCATGGGACTTGAGACTCCTGACAACGGAACATTCGAAGTCGGCGAGACTGTAAAGCTGGCCTATGTAGACCAGCAGCATACGGACATAGACCCGAAGAAGACTGTCTATGAGGTGGTATCGCAGGGAGTGGAGACTTTCCGCATGGGCGGACGCGATGTCAACGCACGAGCCTACCTAAGCCGCTTCAACTTCTCTGGCAATGACCAGGGCAAACTCTGCGGAGTGTTGTCAGGAGGAGAGCGGAACCGCCTGCAGCTCGCCCTCGCCCTGAAGCAGGAGGGCAATGTGCTCCTGCTCGACGAGCCTACGAACGATATCGATGTCAACACGCTGCGTGCGCTTGAGGAAGGTCTTGAGACTTTTGCCGGATGTGCCGTGGTGATATCACACGACCGTTGGTTCCTCGACCGCATCTGCACACACATCCTCGCATTCGAGGGCAACGGGGAGGTCTTCTTCTTCGAGGGAAGCTATTCTGACTATGAGATAAACAAGGCCCAGCGTCTCGGCACTGACGAGATAAAGCGCCCACGATACCGCAAGCTCATGGAGGGATAGTCCCCAAAAGGACCTCTGCCCCCGAACACCGTAACACAATACGACCGGACAGATATCAAGGTGATGGAGCTGGGGGGATGGCTATTGATTGTCTCCCCCGGCGGCCAGAGCCCCTCTACACAAGACAAATCTCCCCCACCCCATTGGAGGAAAAAATCATTGTAGCCAAGGGTCTCTCCCTACTCTATCATCTTTCGCATTCTCTCTGGCGCATGCTGTGCCAGCTGACAGGGGGCATGATGCCAGCATTGATTCATCCATAGACCGACACTATGCCCATAGCGACAAGACCGGGGTAAATCTGCGAAAACTGATTAATAGCATCCACCATAACTCAAACAATATATCAACATATGAAAAATATCTCTTTAGACATCACAAAGGCCCAGCAGTTTCTTCCTGCTGGAGCTGTCATGGCTCTCAAGGAGCAAGTAGCAAACGCCCAGAAAGGTCTTGAGGACGGCACTGTGCCAGGCAATGACTTCCTCGGCTGGCTCCATCTCCCATCATCCATTACCGCAGAGTTCCTCGCTGAGGTGAAGGCTGTCGCAGCCGACCTCCGCTCAAAGGCAGAGGTTATCGTCGTGGCAGGTATCGGAGGCTCTTACCTCGGCGCAAAAGCTGTCATAGAAGGTCTGCAGAACTCTTTCGCATGGCTCGTGAAGGATGAGAAGACCCCAGCAGTAGTTTTTGCAGGAAACAATATTGGCGAGGACTACCTCTCTGAGCTCACTGAGTATCTGAAAGGCAAGACATTCGCCATCATCAACATCTCAAAATCAGGCACAACAACAGAGACAGCCCTCACTTTCCGTCTACTCAAGACACAGCTCGAGGCACAGGTAGGCAAAGAGGCGGCACGAGGCCTCATCGTTGCTGTCACCGACGCGAAGAAAGGTGCGGCACGCACATGTGCCGACAAAGAGGGATACCGCTCGTTCATCATCCCTGACAACGTAGGCGGACGATTCTCTGTGCTCACACCAGTCGGACTCCTTCCTATTGCATGTGCCGGCATCGATATCGAGCAGCTCGTGGCTGGCGCTGTTGCGATGGAGAAGCAGTGTGGCATCGACGTACCATTCGAGGAGAACCCTGCAGCCATATATGCCGCCACACGCAACGCACTCTACCAGAACGGGAAGAAGATAGAGATACTCATCAACTACCAGCCTAAACTGCATTTCTACGCCGAGTGGTGGAAACAACTCTACGGTGAGTCAGAGGGCAAGGACGGCAAGGGAATCTTCCCCGCATCATGCGACTTCACTACCGACCTCCACTCCATGGGACAGTGGATACAGGACGGCGAGCGCACCATCTTCGAGACATGCATCTCTGTCGAGAACCCTGAGCGCAGCCTCCTCTTCCCCCATGACGAGGAGAACCTTGACGGACTCAACTTCCTCGCAGGCAAACGCATAGACGAGGTGAACAAGAACGCTGAGCTCGGAACACGTCTCGCACACGTCGACGGCGGAGTGCCTAACATCCTCATATCTATAGAGCGCCTCGACGCATACAACTTCGGACAGCTCATTTACTTCTTCGAGATAGCATGCGGCATATCAGGACAGCTGCTTGGTGTCAACGCCTTCAACCAGCCTGGTGTCGAGGCATACAAGAAGAATATGTTCGCCCTGCTCGAGAAGCCTGGCTACGAGGCTGAGACAGCGGCCATAAAGGCACGTCTCGCAGCAGAATAAGCAGCATCGTCTCGCTGCCCCATCCTCTCTCTCACCCTCACATGCCCAAGAACAATCATTACATGTGGAGGAGGAGGAGGACATGAGAGCTGAATAAAACGCAAAAAGACATAATGAGAAAGAAGACAAACGGAGTCAGGGAGACATCCTCCCTCCCGTTTGTCTTCTTTCTCATTTACATATAATGGAAGGACTTGGCGTCGGTTGACAACCGTCTTCCTCCTTCGCGACTCGGTCATTGAGCAAGCTCATGACTCTCGGCTTGGCGTCGGTTGACAACCGTCTTCCTCCTTCGCGCCTCGGTCATTGAGCAAGCCCATGACTCTCGGCTTGGCGTCGGTTGATATTTCCTTTCAATAACCCTATCATTGACATTAGGCTGTTTGCAGACTTTTCTATTCGTCTTTTTTAGCACTTTTTCATATATAAGGTAAAGAAAAGATATAAAAAATTAGGTTAATTAATATTTTTTGTGTAATTTCGCAGCGGTTTATTATCTCTCTCCTTGTACATCAAGTATGGGGGGAAGGGGGTATGCCATAAATATTCACCAACAAGTACATATACTTTAGACGTGGGGACTACAGAATTGATGAACACCTCAATCAAATAGATGTGTGAATAATTCTTTTAGAACCCACCGTAAATATTCCAAATTGTGGGGCCAATGGGGGGCATAGACCTATGGCCCAAGCACGGGACAGAGGTAACAGCCAGCCCCCCACTGTCCTATTATCGACTCATAAAGGCGGATTGAACGCCACGCACATGGAAAACGGATAGAAGGCATGCACTTATCCTTTCGTATGTCCACAAACCAAAGCTGTAAAGCTTGTCGGTGAGTGGCACACATGGAAAGCGGCATCCCCCCTTCTCCTCCCACGTCCACACATCCCAGCCCCATCCCCCAGACGAGAGACTGAGAGGGCAATGATATCGCACCACGTGCGTGCTGTACAAGACCGCTATAAAGCAAAAGCAAAAAAATGATGGACTCTCAAGAGAAGCGCTACGAGACACTGGCGCAGATTGTAGAACGTGTCAAGGAATTGGCCGACAGCGGCGTTACGCCAGAGAAAGACGAGATGGAGACCCTCAAAAGCCTCTTCTACCGCATGCACAACCAGGAGCGTGACAAACAGCTGAAAGACTATATCGACAATGGAGGCGACCCCGAGCGTTACGTTATACAGCCAGACCCCTACGAGGGAGAGTTTAAGACTGCTATGGCTGTCATCAGAGAGCGCCGGCAGAAACTCTTCATGGAGCAGGAAGCCGAGAAGCAGGAGAACCTCAAGCTGAAACAGGACATCATTGAGAAGATAAAGACCATGGCCACCACACCAGAGGAGGCCAACCAGCAATACCAGGAGTTCAAGGAGCTGCAGCAGCAGTGGCGTGATATTAAGGCCGTCCCTGCCGAGTACGCCACAGAGCTATGGCGCAGCTACCAGCTATATGTGGAGCAGTATTACGACCTGCTGAAACTGAACTCTGAGGCTCGTGAGTATGACTTCAAGAAGAATCTTGAGGCCAAGACCCGTCTGTGTGAGGCTGCCGAGCGTCTTGCTGATGAGGAGGATGCAGTCAGCGCGTTCCACCAGCTTCAGGAGCTTCATCAAGAATATCGCGAGATAGGCCCTGTTGCAAAAGACCTCCGCGAGGAGATATGGAGCCGCTTCAAGGCTGCCAGCACGGTCATAAACAAGCGTCACCAACAGCATTTCGAGCAGATACGCGCAGCTGAGGAGGAGAACCTCAAGCTGAAGACCGAACTATGCGAGAAGGCTGAGACAGTGCTCGCAAAGGAGTGTCAGACAGCATCAGAGTATGACGAGGCAACAAAGGAGATTATTGCCCTCCAGGCTGAATGGAAGACCATAGGCTTCGCCCCACAGAAGATGAACGTCAAGATATTCGACCGTTTCCGTGCCGCATGCGACGCCTTCTTCCAGAAGAAGACACAGCATTTCCGTGAAGCTAAGGAGCGCTATGCCGAGAGCCTCAAGAAGAAGCAGGCTCTTGTTGAGAAGGCTGTAGCCCTAAAAGACAGTACAGAATGGCGCAAGACAGGCGATATACTACAGCAGCTGCAGCGTGAGTGGAAAGAGGCTGGCACCGTACCAAGAAAGCAGGGCGACGCTCTGTGGCAGGAGTTCATCGGCGCATGCAACTCATTCTTCGAGCGCCGCAATGCCGCTACAGCTGACACACGCAACGGAGAGCGTGACAATCTCCAGAAGAAGCGTGACATAATAAGCCAGCTCGAGAACATCGCAACAGAGAAACCTGAGGATATGCAGCAACGCATGCAGCAGCTCATAGAGCAGTTCAACACAATCGGACATGTGCCGTTCCGTGAGAAAGACAGCGTCTATGACACATACCATGCCGCCCTCGACAAGATTCATCTCCTGCTGAACGCAAACAGCCAGCGACGCCGCATGGACGCATTCAAGCAGAACATCAAGGCTGCTGCGAAGCGTGGAGGACAGGCCGTTGACAACGAGCGCACAAGAGTGCAGAGACGTCTCGACCAGATGAGGCAGGACCTCAAGACCTACGAGAACAATATCTGCTTCCTCTCCGTCTCCTCGAAGAAAGGCAACTCTCTCATTGACGAGATGAAACGCCGTGTGGAGAGGCTGAAAGCTGATATAGCCCTCGCCGAGGAACAGCTGAAAGAGATAGCACAGTAAGAGACAACAAGCACATACACATGGGCGCCCACACACGATAATGGTATGAGCGCCATGACATATCCCATCAACAGGAAGCCCTGGCATACCCGCACTTGTATAGGCAGAACAAGACGGAAATAGAGAGCCCTAATGCCCTCATCCGTACCTGCCCCAAGAGGTGTATGCAAGGGCTTCCTGTTTTTTTGTTATTAATACCTGACGAGAAGAAATCTGGTCTGGGGGATTCCGGATGTTCCGGGGGTTCCAGAGATTCCAGAAGTTCCAGAAGTTCCGGAACATCCAGAACATCCGGAAGCTGAGCATAAAAAAAAGGAGCTGTCACGCTTTCTGTATCCTGTATATCAGTGCGTTCTGGTATATCAGTGGGCGGTGGTGTGAGAAGAAGATTACTCCATTCACTGTCGCCTTGACCTCTTCGAGGATATTACCATTGAGAGGGTCGACGATTCTCGACATGATTTTACCGTCAATTGGGAATAGCCCTCCACTCGGACATGTCATCAAAGGAAATATCCCTCGTGTGCAAAGTTAATATTTTTTTATATTACCAAAGAAAAAAATAAGAATCATAGGGGACAGGTTAATCGACCCGAAAGAGTGAACCACGGTACCTGTCCCTGTGACCCCGGCCTGTTTTATACGAATGTCTCACATGTGTCTACAGACAGTGGAGGGATGTATGGTTTGTGATAAAGAAGCTTTACATCCTTAAAAAAAGAAAGAGTGATAAAACCTTTGACCGTCAATTGGGAATAGCCTTCCGCTCCGACATGTCATCAAAGGAAATATCCCTCGTATGCAAAATTAATAAAGTGATGAAGTCAGGAGAAAGAGGGATAAGACCTTTGACCGTCAATCGGGAAATAAAAAATCCACTCCGACATGTCATCAAAGGAAATATCCCTCGTATGCAAAGTTAATATTTTTTATATTACCAAAGAAAAATAAGGGGAAAAAATGCATCAGAATCATAGGGGACAGGTTAATCGACCCGAAAGAGTGAACCAAGGTACCTGTCCCTATGACCCGCTGATAAATCATATGATTTATCCTAATTTAATCCGCTTTTTTTATTCAAATCGTTCATATATCTTAATGCCGCTGTTAATAAGATGGGCGTTTCCCTCTTTTTCCAAGTGTATGTGTGAAGCCCAATGACAGATATGGATAAGACATGTTTTTGCTGCGTGTTGCAATATAAAGATTCTCACCATCATTTACCTTTTGTCCTTTCATCTGTGTTGATAAGTTATATCCGCCTTTCAGTTCTATGTAAGAATTATTAGAAGTGCGCAAAGACAATCCGATAGATGGAGAAACAAATAAGGATGTTTTCTCCTTTTCCAACATGTCAGAGTATGATTTGTAGTCATAATAAGGCACATCTGAAGGCCATTGGTACAATCTTACACCGCCATCTACTGATACAAAGGGAGAGAAACGTTTGTCTGTAAACCTATATGCACCTCGCCCGAATACAGTTATATAGTTAGAGTGCCCCATGTAACCGTCAAAACTTTCTTTGTTATTATTATATATAACCTGAATGTCTTCAGAAGCACCGTCCTTAAACGGCGAGAACTGGTGATATCCACAGCCAATGCCAAAATTGAGGTGAGGGTTCAACTTATAAGTTATCACAAAGTTTCCACCCACTCCAAGTCCTTCGTAGTAGTTTCCTTCAGCTTCAAAAGTGTATTGCAATCCATGATTACGGGTTGGCACTTTCTCTCTGCGTGGCTTCTTCTTTTTCTGACGCATTGCATTCTTATGGAAATTCACACCTGTTTTCAAGACAAAATATCCTCCGCTGCCGCCTCCTTCAGTATTGAATCCATGGGCATACCCTGCTGAAATAATGAAGTCTGTGGTGTTAGAGAGTGGTATTTGTATTCCAGGAGACAGTTCCATTGTAATCATGTCGGGCACCTTGACTGCTTCTGTCTCCACCTCTATTGTTCCGCCCATTCCATCGTCAACATGTTGAGAGCCTCCGCCTATACTTCTTTGGGTATTCAACAAATACCCAAGCCGGGCATTGATTATTGGTTTTATAGTTGATTTTGAAGATGAATTGGGAAACATCAACTTAAAATCTGCCATAATAGGTATTCGTGGCTTCGCTTTATCAGCAGTCCCGATCCATGCACCTGATCTCAATCCGAGATACAAATTCTGATTGATTTGCTTTCCAAGACTTGCCTCGACAGGTATATATCCTGTTCCCTTGTTCTTGCTGCCCACCCCGCCGATGTAACCGGCTGAGAGGCTCAAGTCAAGACCTTTGTGTGTGCCGTCATTGCTATATCTTGAATTATTCTCAGTCTGTGCGCTTGCACTTGCACAAACTAACAGCGTAACTATTATTGTTATTGTTGATTTCATGTTTTTAATATTCTAAGTTTTCTATTCTCGTTTTTGCAAATATGATATTTTTCCCATACAATTTACATGCTATCTCTGCAACACATGAACTGGCGTGTGCAGATATCTTATGTTCTGATGCAACAATCCATTTGTCATTAGATACGGTGTGTGTACCACGTGACATATTGATGTCTGGTATCAGATAATAATAATCTCTGAATTCATAGTAGTGCCCAGTCCACACGTCTGCTATCAGGTATCTCAACTGTAAATGTGTCCCTGACACCAACTTTTTAAATTCATCGTCTGGCAAATCCGACTCGACAGTGTATGTAACAGAGTAACCCGCATCATATTTGTTGACCTTGGGGTATTTGTGAGTGCGGATACATGCTTCTGAAATTGTTACTCTCACACTCTCCCAATACGCTTCTTGTTTGACATACATTTCTTTGGAGAGTTCTCCTGCTATGTTGTTGTCAGGATCACTTGAAAACATCACTGATATTTTCCCGTTACGCTGCTGTGATTCTGTACTTCTTGCAACGTCAATTGTTACGACACCGCTGCCAGTTCCCTCAGATGGGTTTGCTGTCATCCATACAGGTGTTGAAACCTTCCACGACGTGTTCGACTTTACGTTCATCGTAAAAGTGTCTCCGCTATACGGAATAATGTCTTTTGATGTTTCGAGCTGACAATCAATCTCGCCTTCGGCAAGTTTCCACATAGAGAGCTCCTCACTACAACTCACTAAGCTCAAAATTACAAATAATAGTGGAGCGCAGTACTTTAATTTTCTCATAATAATGTCTCTGTCTGCCGACTCTCCTAGTCTCGACCTTTATAAAAAACATATTGTCTATATACGAAAAAAGCGTGGAGAATCTTACCTGTCACTCGCTCCACCACTGAGGCCCTAGGATAGCCCAATTCGTCAGAACGAGCAACTAAGACCCCACGCCGATATGAATACATGCACACAAGCAATAACACCCCATTGCATGAACACAAAAGGGCATAAAGCTTGATGTACTGATATATTCAATACACATGGGCATCTATCGTTGCCTGGTTCTTTGACGAATCTTGATAAGTTTCCTAGGCTTTCAGTGGTCAAGAACTTGCGTTAGATAAACGCCTTTCCCATATATGAATTCCCACTTCGCTATCTATCGTTATAGATATGACCCTTCAGGCACTTACGTGCCATCGGCGTGGAATACGTTGCAAAGATAGGCAAAAAAAATCAAATGAAGAAAGAATTTGAGGAAAAATTTTGATTAAAGAAAGAGGGATAAGACCTTTGACCGTCAATTGGGAAATAAAAAATCCGCTCCGACATGTCATCAAAGGAAATATCCCTCGTATGCAAAGTTAATATTTTTTATATTACCAAAGAAAAAATAAGGGGGAAAAAAAAATTGCATCAGAATCATAGGGGACAGGTTAATCGACCCGAAAGAGTGAACCAAGGTACCTGTCCCTGTGACCCGCCCTGTGACCCGTGGTCGATAATAGGTGAAATAATGGAGTCAAATTGCTCCATGATTGAAAAAATGCCTCCAAAAGGTGTGAGTTTTTCTGATTTTATTTGTACCTTTGTCATGTCTTGTTACGATTTATGCTTGTTTTGAATTGCAACACTAAGATAAGTGAAGAATCTGACATGGCAAAATCATGAGCGCTCGGCTTTGCCGCTTGCCACAAGCAAGAACTTTTTGTTGCTCAGGAACTTATAAATAAAATAAAGTGTTGCGGAATTAAGGATCCCATTTATAAGAACCATCGGAAGGCATTATCTTGGTCTTGCGGTAACAATTTACAGTTTTGTTGATTGTCTTGGTGATTAAGATGAAATATAAATGTATCATGAAACAATATAAAATAAATAAATATTTGGACCAAGGACAGACGATTAATAGCATTGTTTATATATTGCAATCCATTGGCATGTTTCTAAACAAGGTTACCTTTAACCATGTAGGTGCCATACTATCGATTATTTCATTAGCGTTATTAATAACAGGGATGGTGAAAATATACAAAGAACAAAATGGAAATATTACTAACCTGAGTTCTTTCATTCATGCATTATTTTTATCTATTATGTTACTATTATTTTATGTATTAATCGTCTTCGTAAAGGAAGGTAACACTATATAAATACTTGCATTATAAACATATATGCCACAAAATGCATTAGTATAAATTGCATCATATCCAATAGTTTCTCCTGACAGTTATTGCTATATGTGACGAGAGGGACAGATGGCACGCAGTGATGCGTCCACCTGTCCCTCTCGCTTATGGTATTGTATGCCTTGCTGTAAAGCCGGTGTGTTATGCCTTAGGCACTATCATGGATAGGAGCAAATACAGCACGATGCAAGGCACGAATGCCGAGAACACCATTATCACGGCATAGGCTATGCGCACGAGCGTGGGGTCAATGCCGAAGTATTCGGCTATTCCTGCACAGACGCCACATAGCTTGACGTCGGTTGTAGAGCGTGTCAGTCGTTTGTTCATAACGTTTATTGTGGGTTAAGTCATATCAGCTGTGACAAGCAGGTGTGCAGAATTTGTATACAGTCCCTGCACAGCCTGCTTATATAGCGGCCACATCAGCATGGGCGTGTCTTTGGGAGATTGAATGTCTTCTGTATATCCTCCATCTCCTCGCGTGTCATGCCGTCGGGCTCAGACCCCATGTTGCGTGCGCACATATAGATATTGGCAGCCTTGCAGAGGACATCTGTCTGGTCGAACGCGTCCATGATGTCAGTGCCGACAGCTACTGTGCCGTGCTTCTCCCAGAGCACCACGTCGTGCAGCTTTATCTGCTCGAGTGTGGCGTCGGCCAGCTCTATCGAGCCTGGCATGGCGTATGGCACGATGCCTATGCCGAGAGGGGCGAAGGCGAGTGTCTCAGGTATCATGGACCACAGGACGCGTGTCATCTCGTCGTCTTTCAGGAAACGGCGTATGTGTGACATCGCGACGAGCTCTATCGGGTGGGTATGCAGTGTGGCCTTGTATGTCGAGCCTGTGGAGAGGAGATAGTCCTGCAGGGCGAGGTGTGATGGCAGCTCGCTTGTCGGGGCGACTGGCTCGTCGGCTATAATCTCGTACGATGCGCAGTCCTCGCAGATGCGTATGATGGAGCCGTTCTGCATCGGCCAGCGTGCGAGGTCGCGCATGCGCTTGCCTGTTCCCTTGGCGTAGAAGTATTTGCCATGCAGGTAAGGCAGGGTCTTGCCTATCTGTTTGACGGGTGCTATTGCAGGCATGCTGCGCATCTCGTCGTCGACGAACTCTGTTATGTTGACCGTAATGTTTCCTCCATTACGCTCAGCCCATCCTTTCTGCCAGAGATATCCTGTCACTTCGGCTATCTGGTCTATGACTGCTTTAAGGCCGGGACGGCCGTCTAATATACTTTTCATTGTGGCTGTTGTTTATTTATGTTTTTGTTTCTCCGCGCCGTGGTGACGCGGTGCGTCTTGGGTTTATCGCCCCGTGTGTATAAGGCTGGCACGGGACAGTATTGAGGGTCAGACCTCGTCGCCGTAGCGCTCTCGTGTTATCTGCTCGAGCGATTTGCCGCGTGTCTGTGGGCATCCGACGAATCCGACAATGAGCGACACGAGGAGCAGGGCTATCATGCAGTATGCTGCGATGGTGAATCCCTCGCCGTTCTCTCCGTAAATAGAGGCGAATATGAGGCCCCAGACGGCAGAGAGTCCGCGCACGATGAAGAACATCAGTCCCTGTGCTCCGGCACGGAACTTTGCGGGGAAGAGCTCTGTGCCCCACAGCGCGTAGAATATCTGTACGGATATACCGCCCTGTATGCCCCACAGGATGGCGAACGACCAGAGTCCGGCAGGACCTCCGACGCCGATGCCCACGATGATGAACCATGCGCTGAGCGAGAACAGGAGGCCTATGACGTAGAGCACCTTGTGGCTCATCTTGTCGATGAGCTGTGATGTTATGAATGTTGTGCCGACGATGATTGCCCACTGAATGCAGTTCATCCAGTTTGCCTGCTCGTTGGTGACGCCTCCGGCTGTCTCATAGATATGTGGCTGGAAGAATCCCATGACAGAGGCAACGAGGTTCCATGTCAGGTATATACCGGCGAGGAAGCAGACTGTCTTGACGGCTGTCTTGTTGGTGAAGAGCACTCCGAAAGAGTGTATCAGTCCGGTCTTCTCCCCGCGTGCCATGGCCTCTTTCTTGCTTGCCTTCCACTCTGCGCTCTCCTCAAGTCTCCGCTGCATGTTCCATGCTATGAAGGCGACGACGAAGAGGGAGAAGAATACAAGGCGTGAGCTGAAGACATTGATGGCATCCTCCGCTGCGCCTGTGCCGATGACAGATGTGGCGAGACTCTCCACCCATCCGAAGAGATAGCCTCCAGGGGCGAAGAACATGCCGAGGAGGAGGATTATCATCGGGCCGACACCCCACGACATCTGTGAGATGCAGATATTGCGGCCACGGTTGTTAATCTCTGAGCTCTCGGATATGTATGTCCACGATGCTGGCACGCCGATGCCTACCGATATGCCTGTCACGAGGAATCCCGCGAGGAGCATGGGGAAGTTGACTGAGAACATGACGAGGAGCACACCGAGCATATACACGAGGAGATTGTATGTGTATATGAACTTACGTCCGTACTTGTCGGCGAGGAATCCGCCTATGATGGCACCGAGGGCGGCACCGAGGCAGTTGGCGCTGATGAAGTTGAGCCATCCGAGATGTATCTCCGTAAGCCCAAGGTACTTCTGCCACAAGGTCAGTCCGCTGGCTCCTGCCACGATGGCTCCAGCGTCGAGATAATTGGTCAGAGACACCGCGATGGTGCTCTTCAAACTGCTTTTATTGCTCATTTTTGTCTTTTCAGGATAGTATATACTGCCCTTAGGGCATAATGCCAGGCGACTCCCGCAGCATCTTCCCCCACCCTCTTGTGTGTGGTAACTGCCTGCGGGAGTCTCTGTTGTTTATCTCTTGCTTATCACCTCTGCTGTGTACTTGTCTATGTCGGCGATGAACTCCTGTCCGACAGGCACATCATTGCGCACACAGAACTCGTCGTAGACAGCCTGCCATGGCATTGCCTTCTGCTCCTCGATGAGTGCGAGCACCTTGTAGCCCTCGCCTGCAAGCTCGAGTCTTGATATCTCGGCACGTGGCTCAAGGAGAGCGCGCAGCATGCACTTCTGGGCCGCACGTGAGCCGATGACATAGGCTCCAAGGCGGTTGATGGAGCCGTCGAAGAAGTCAAGGCCGTAGTGGACACGGTCAAGGGCGTCGGCGCGTACTATCTCGAAGAAGAGCTCCTGGGTCTGGTCGTCCATGATGGTCACATGGTCTGAGTCCCAGCGGACAGGGCGTGAGACGTGGAGCATGAGCTCTGGGAGGAATGGCAGCACAGCGCTCACCTTGTCGGCTGGCGACTCTGTTGGATGGTAGTGGCCTGTGTCGATGGTGAGGAGCTTGCCGTGCTGTGCGGCATATGCTGTGTAGAAATCGTGTGAGCCTACTGTGAAGGACTCCAGACCGATGCCGAAGACCTTGCCCTCGATACAGTCTTTCATCCATGGCTGCTCCTTCTCGAATATCTCATCGAGCGAGCGTTTCAGTGTGCGGCGGTAGAGGGCGTGGTTGACTGACACATCCTTGCATCCGTCATGCACCCAGAGGTTCATGATACAGGGGTCCTGCTGTGCCTCGCCCATGGCGTTGGCTATGTCGCGGCAGCGCTTTGTGTGCTCCACCCAGAACTGGCGCACTCCCTCGTCTGGATTAGAGAGTGTGAGGCTGCCCGACTTCGGGTGAGAGAAAGATGATGAGTTGAAGTCGAGCAGAGTGTTGTTCTCTTTCGCCCAGTCTATCCATGACTGGAAATACTCTACTGTCACCTCGTCACGGTCGACAACCTTTCCCTTGAAGTCGCCATATATCTCATGGAGATTAAGGCGGTGGTTGCCTGGTATGAGGCTCTTGGCCTTCAGCACGTCCTGGCGCACCTCGTCGATATTGCGTGCGGCGCCGGGATGGTTGCCAGTCGACTGTATTCCGCCTGACATGGAGCCTGCCTGTACCTCGAATCCCTTCACGTCGTCGGCCTGCCAGCAGTGGAGTGAGAGATGGAAATCCTGAAGCTGCTTGAGCACGGCTTCTGTGTCAACACCAATTTCTGCGTAGCGTTCCTTCGCCACGTCATAAGCTTTCTTGATAAGTTCTGTCTTCATAGTAGATTTATGTTTTTTTGTTGCATGAGTTTTCTTTATTGTTCTCTGGGCATGCGTTCAGCTTTCTGTTATCTCCAGGTATCTCTTATACTGCTCTGCCCACAGCTCTGAGTCTTGTGGTGTGTACTCCTTGAGCTGTATCGAGTTGGCTATGATACGGCGCATGGCCCATATATCGCCCACTTCCCCGACGGCCTTTGCCTGCACCATGATATTGCCGAGTGCTGTCCCCTCCTGTGGGCCGGCGAGCACGCGCACGCCTGTGGCATTGGCTGTGAACTGGTTGAGATAGTCGTTCTTTGAGCCTCCTCCGATGATGTGAAGGGTCTTTATGTCGTGTCCGGCAAACTCTTTCAGCCAGAGGAAGACCTGGCGGTAGCGCATGGCGAGAGAGTCGAAGATGCAGCGTATTATCTCGGCGTATCCCTCCGGCACATGCTGTCCTGTCCGCTGGCAGTAAGCGCGTATGGCCTCCTGCATATCGGCGGGGTTGGCGAAGCACTGTGCGTCGGGGTCTATCATTGACTGGAACGGTGTCACCCTCATGGCGTCGGCGAAGAGTGTGGCATAGTCCTGCGGGACGCTGTCGCCCCATTCCTTGCGGCAGCGCTCAAGGAGCCACATGCCGCAGATATTCTTCAGGAAACGTGTTGTGCCCTCTATGCCGCCCTCATTGGTGAAGTTCAGCTCGTATGAGCGCTCGTTGATGACGGCCTCGCGTGTCTCTATGCCCATGAGGCTCCATGTCCCTGACGAGAGGTAGGCGAACTCCTCGTCCCTGGCAGGGACAGCGGCGACGGCCGAGCCGGTATCGTGGCCCGCCACAGCATATACAGGGACATCGCCCAGACCTGTCATCTCCTGCACCTCGGGGGTCAGCGTCCCGATGAGTGTTCCGGGCTGGACCATCTTGCCGAAGTGTGAGCGTGTGAGGCCTACTGTCGCGAGGAGGCTCTCGTCGAGATTACCTGTGCGTGGGTCGACGAGCTCGCCTGTCGAGGCTATGGTATACTCACAGACAGCATTGCCAGTCAGCATATACGACAGGGCATCGGGGACAAAGAGTATCTTGTCGGCAGAGGCCATGGCTGTGTTCCCGGCCTTGCGCATGGCGTAGAGCTGGAAGATGGTGTTGAAGTTCATCAGCTGTATGCCTGTGATGTCATACAGTTTGCGCTTGTCGCATACGGTGGCGAGATAGTCGTCCATAGCGGCGAAGGTATGGGGGTCACGGTAAGCGCGCGGATTACGGAGTATCTGCCCGTCGCTGCCGACGAACACGAAGTCCACGCCCCAGGTGTCTATGCCTATCGACTGGACAGCGATGCCACGCCGGGCGCATTCCCTCAGACCACGTATGACCTCATTGTACAGGGCGTATATGTCCCAGTAGAACTGCCCTCCTGTCTGGATAAGATTGTTTGGGAAACGGGTCATCTCCTCAAGGACCACTTTCTCTTCATCTATTTTGCCTATTATAGTACGGCCGCTTGTGGCGCCGAGGTCTACAGCGAAGAAGCATTTGTTGTTCATAGCATGTCGTATGTTTTTTTAGATTTAGGATAACAGGGATAGACCAGGGCAGCACAATGGAGCTTGCTCTTTGCTGACGGAGTGACGCGCTAACGGCATATGCATACTCGATGAAGCAAAATGCAGCCGATGCTCAATAAAGTTAACCAAAGCCTATCGTATGCAAAGATAGTGCAAGGCGAGCGCAATGGAGCTTGCTCAGTATTGCTGAAGTATCGTGCCAACGAGGGCAGAGCCAAGCTTCTGCCGCAGGCTGACGCTTGGGCTATGCCGAGGGCAGCCGATACTCAACGATGTTAACCGAAGCCTATCGTATGCAAGGATAGTGCAAGGCGAGCGCAATGGAGCTTGCTCAGTATTGCCGAGCCGAAGCCTATCGTATGCAAAGATACAACTTTTCCACCGAACAGAAAAAACTTTTGGGATTTTTTTTCTATTTCGCTGTGTATCATTCTCGTCAATGGCAGTCAACCCATACCGGAGAGGAACCTCAGCAGCAGGACAAGTGCCATCTCTCACGTCATGCCGTTCGTTTACGCTGCTTACCATGGCGGAGACTGTGCCTTCGGGGTATGGGTGCGACCATGCGACTGTAAGCAGTGCCTTTGAGGGCCTTATCCAGTATCTTTCACAGGTCCATCCAGTATCTTTCAGCAGCCCATTCAGTACATATCGCTATATTGCCGATATAACAAACAAACTGTAAGCGGACACCCCACAAAAAATTACGGACTGTAAGCGCCTGGCCAATATGACGCAGTAGGCGACGGGCGATGAATCTCCACCACGACACGATAACGGTTCATGGCCGTACGGATGAGTGCCAGAAGCTTATAAAGAATAAGCAAGGGGGGGTACAGACGGGCGCCAGCACCATAGAGAGAATAATGCAAGGAGGAGTACAGACGGGCGCCAGCAGCTTAGAAAGAATATGCAAGGGGGTGTACGGACCGTGCGGCATGGGGGAATGGAAGAACAGGTATAAATGGGCGCAGGAGATATGCTTGCCGCTGTGGGGGGAAAAAATGGATAGGGCTGGCACATCCTGTCATATTCTCTTGACAGCGATGAGCCAGCCCCATCCATTATATATTGCTATCCCCCACCCTACTCTCCCGACACCGGGCAGGGGCCGCACAGCCTATTTGAGGGTCTTCATGACGGTCTGTGAGCCGTCGGCAAGACGCACACGCCTTATCACTATGCCGCGTGTCTGCCCCAGGGATACTGAGCTCCGGGTGTCTATCTTGCGGCCAGAGAGGTCATAACTCTCCTCTGAGAGAATCTCCACCGGGGCGGTGGGGGCTGCTGATATGCCTGCCGCCTGCTGTGAGAGGAGCTGGAGCATCGTCTCGGCATAACGTCGGCCGATGATGCGATAGCCCTCAGCTGTGAAGTGGAGGCCGTCGGTGGCGGCGGGACATCCCTTGGAGGATATGACATGGGATGTCGGTATGACATCAGGCAGGGTGGATATGTTTGCGTTCTGCCCGTAGCAGACTCCTCCCTGGTCCTGCTGTACCATCTCTCCGACAAGGAGCGGCACGCTGAGGGCATTAAGCCCGAGCTCGTCGAGAAGACGGGTGTAGACGGTCCTAACCATCGACGGCCACTGGCTGTTGCCGTTGTCTGTCTCTCCCTGGTGCATCAGTATGCCTCTTATGATGCCATAGCGCTGGGCTATCTTTGCCATATCGACGAGGCGGCGGAAAGGGTTGTTGTCATACGATGACATATAGCTCTTGAACCAGTCTGCCTCGCCCGCAACATACTCTCCGACAAGCTCTTCCATGAATCCACGTATGCTTGTGCCTCCTACCGCGACGTCTATAACACCCACGGTGATGTCCGGTGACTGCCGCTCGACCATGGTACGCCCGAAATAGTCGGCTGGCGTAAGGCCTGTCCCCTGGCGGCAAAGTGGGGGGATGGCGGTGTACCACTCTCCTTTCCTGCGCTGTGGCGATGACATGTCGACAGCCGCCATGACCTTGAAGCGCTCGGGGACATTATCATAATCCTGTGTCTCCGGACGCGCGTTGCCCTCCATGTTCGACTGGCCGAAACAGAGATAAATCTGGAAATTGGGGTCGGCTGAGTCAGGCACGCCAATCCACTGGGCCAGCTGTGCGGCGGCATTTCTTACCTTCTCAGCCTCAACGAGATATGCGGCATCGTCCTCCGTGGAGAATGTCTCAGCCTCCTGCAGCACAGTCTCAAGTGCCTGACGCGCCTCAACAGCCTCCTGCCGTGTCAGCGAAGCAGCCTGGAGGAGCACCTCACGGGCAGCGCTGATGGCATCGTCGAGGTCGGCCTTTGACAATGTGGTGACTATCTGGAAACTGACTCCCGCCTGCCAACCTATTTTCTCCCAATGGGATGTGATAGGGCTCTCAAAGCCAGGATTGACAATGATGTTGGTGTCTGAGCCCTCGGCTGTGAGCACAAGGTCGTCAAAGAATATGTCTCCGCCATAACAGCCGAAGACAAAATCAAACTCGTCAAGCGGGAACTGGGCAGAGAAATGCCATGTGAAGGTCTTCCATGAGGTATCGAAATCATAGGCGGCAAGATACTGCACATCGTTGCTGCCGCCCCATTGGTTCTTGTTCTCTGAAGCCGTGTCGATAGGCCACAGGGCGAGTGTGCCACTCGATGAGCCTTTCACACGCATGGTGAAGGTGTAGCTACGGCCCAGAGTGAGCGGAGTGTCAAGCTTGTAATGTATCTGCCAGTCCCAGATATTGGCCTGTGGCTCGGTGGTCGTGATGCGCAGTGCGTGACAGTTGTCCTCACCACTCTGGCGTGACGATGACAGCTGCCGCTGCCCTTTAAATAATGTACGGGTGATGTCTTTTGGCTCTGTCCTGCATACGATAGACTGCGGCTCGGCAATATTGAGCGAGCTCAAGCGCTCTCGCCTTGAGCTATCCTTACATACGATAGACTGCGGCTCGGCAATATTGAGCGAGCTCAAGCGCTCTCGCCTTGAGCTATCCTTGCCATGTGCCACGGCCGATGTGGCACAGGCAAGGAATAAGCCTAAGCCTATGAGGCTCTTTGTAATTCCTGATATCATCTTTTTACTTAAAGCTCTTCTCTTCTGAAAAAAGTGGTTAGTTAGCTTAATAGCCATTATGGTGTAAACACATGTTCTGTTAGTTTGTGCTGGCAAAATTACGATGAAAAATATTGAAAAAACGGCTGATTTGTTACCAAAAACATCGAAAATGTTACAAATTAGGTATCTCATGCCACTATGATACATTACGCATGGAAAAACAGGGGGCTGTCCCGACGGATGTGAGGTATAATGGCATGACAGGGAAAGATGTCTGTGGAGGAGGAAAAATGACGAGTGGCGACAAAGGATTATGGACGGAAGAACACCCTCCGACATGAATGTCCCAACACATATCATGACCAAGACAACTGGCCCACAGAGAACAAAAAAACGAAAGTTTCAGGGGCTTTTCTTTTGTATTGTCTTCAATTTGCATTATCTTTGCAGAGACATTCTGGGAGACCGGGGACACATCTGCCCTATACATTAACTATATATGTATATATTGCTGGTATGTCCTTGGGCAGAAAATGACTACCGGCAGACGTGGATGACTGCTGCCCCTCTCACAGTATGTAACAGCGGCTGGGCGCGTGGATGGCATCCCCCGGAAATCCGGAATGACTGGTTACGGGCAATATCTGCCATGACCTGGATAATGGGCCAACAAGCGCAAGGAAGGAGACTGCCGCCATAGCCTGCCCCCGTCGCAACCAGCTAAAACCACGAAGAAGATAATCACACACACAAGAAGACATGAAACACAGCCTGCTCACTATTATTCTCATACTTCTCACAGCCACCTCAACAGCCACGAGACGTGAGGTGCATATACTGTCAATGAACGACATGCATGCGGCATTCGACCGTTTCCCACAGTTCGCGACACTGGCCGACAGCCTGCGGCAGCTATATCCTGACATACTGATACTCTCGGCCGGCGACAACCGTACAGGCAATCCGTACAACGACCTTGCGGCAGTGCCATCACGGCCTATGGTCGAATTGATGAACAAGACAGGCTTCAGCTACACGGCATTGGGCAACCATGAGTTCGACGGCGGCATAGACAGGCTGCGGGAAACGATAAACAACTCATGGTTCAAATACCTTTGTGCCAACATCATCGCCCCTGACTCCATGCGCCTGCATATAGAGCCGTTCACACTGACAGAATGCGGGGGGACAAGCATAGCCATTCTCGGACTGACACAGAGAGACTCCATCAGCCTGCAACCCGACACCTCGCCTACCAATGTCCGCAACATATCATTCGCCCCATACAGCGAGACAGCACGGAGATACGCATGGCTCAGGAATGTCTGCGATGTGTTCATACTCCTCACACACATAGGGGTGGAGGACGATGTGAGGCTGGCAAGGGAGATGCCTGAGGCTGACATTATAATAGGAGGACACAGCCACACAAAGCTCGACCCATGTATCATGGAGGGCAACGTGATGATAACACAGGCCGAGAGACTGATGAAATACGCCACACACATCACACTGACCGTGGACAACGGCAAGGTTGTGGAACGGAAGGCTGAGCTGCTCGATATAGCGAAAAGGACCAAGCGGGACATACAGATGACAAAGGCCGTGGAGGAATTCTGCGACATACCGGCCATGAAACGTGTGCTGACCAACGTGGAGAAGGACATTACGGAGAAAGAGGAGGTAGGATGTATCATGGCCGACGCCCTGAGAGAGGAGGCAAAGGCTGACATAGCCATAACCAACGCGGGAGGAGTCAGGCTGACACAGATAGACCATGGGCCGCTGACAGTCAACGATGTCTACCGCACAGACCCATTCGGGAACAAGGCCGTGACATACACAATGACAGGGAAAGAGAT
The DNA here is from genome assembly GCA_021531755.1 of Hoylesella loescheii. Lineage (GTDB taxonomy): Bacteria > Bacteroidota > Bacteroidia > Bacteroidales > Bacteroidaceae > Prevotella. The sequence goes on along the minus strand of JADYUK010000003.1, from coordinate 178,959 downwards.
AGAGCGGCTGCTCATAGAGACCTGCAAGAGCGACGGCTACGGGCCGGCATACGTCTCGGGTATGACATACAGCATAACACTCGGACGGGACAACACGGACGTGAGGAACATAAGCCTGAGAGACGGCAACGGAAAGAAAATGGACATGAGGAGGACATACACCGTGGCCGTGAACTCATACATGGCAGAGACTGTCAGTCTGCTGAAGGACATGGAGGGCACATACTCATACGACACAACAGCCGAGATGCTCACATCGTGGCTGGAGAGAAAACCGTCGATAGACTATGCCGGGACAAGACGGGTCAGCATAACACAAGGCGGGAAGGCGAGACAATGACCCACTGCCTGGACGGCCGCCAACCACCTATACAGGACTTACTGACACCCAGGCACAAGCCAGCGCCACCACACTGCGCCATGCCATAAGGCGGAAGAATGGAATGACGGGGAGACGACGGGACGGGCACCACGGGCAAATACCAACCGCACTCCCGCCATGAAAAGAACCAACGGACAAAAATGAGACTATAATGGAGACACTGCACAACATCATCGACAACTTACAGGATTTCCTTTGGACATATATCAACATAGGCCTGCTCATAGGCTGTGCCATATACTTCACCGTCCGCACACGCTTCATACAGTTTCGCCTGTTAGGCGATATGGTACGCCAGATGTTCTCATCAGGCAAGAGCGCCGGGAGCCATGACGGAGACGGACAGGCAGAGAAGGGGAAGAAGCCGATATCGTCTTTCCAGGCTTTCATCGTCGCTCTCGCCTCACGCATAGGGACAGGCAATCTCGCAGGCGTGGCCACAGCCATCAGTGTCGGCGGCCCCGGAGCGATATTCTGGATGTGGGTGATGGCTCTCTTCGGAGCCGCGACAGCATTCGTAGAGTCAACACTGGCACAGCTCTATAAGCGCAAGGGGAAGGGGAGCTACCATGGCGGTCCTGCCTACTACATGAGACACGGACTCCACCGCAAGTGGATGGGAATACTCTTCAGCATACTCATCATCATAACCTTCGGATTCGCAAACAACGCCATGCAGAGCAACACCATCGCACTGGCATGCGAGCAGGCATTCAATATCCCGCTGACGGTGATGGGAGTCTTGTTGTCGGCGCTGACAGTAGCCATAATCTTCGGAGGCATACACCGCATAGCACGTGTCTCGTCGGCCCTTGTCCCCGTCATGGCCGTTGCCTACCTCGTTATCGCCGTGTGGGTCGTGATAACCCACATAAGCATCATCCCCGACATCATGAGGATGATTGTCAGCGAGGCTTTTGGGGCAGGACAGTTTGCAGGAGGCACTCTTGGCACAGTAGTCATGATAGGAGTGAAGCGCGGACTCTTCAGCAACGAGGCCGGTGAGGGCTCTGCTCCCAACGCCGCTGCCACAGCGACAGTATCACACCCTGTGAAGCAGGGACTGATACAGGCTCTCGGGGTGTTCACTGACACTCTCGTCGTATGCTCCTGCACAGCATTCGTCATCCTGTGCAGCGGTGTCGACTTCACCGCAGCCGACGGCATACAGCTGACACAGAACGCCATGACGGCCGAGATAGGCAGCGCGGGACACACAATCATCGCCATCATGATATGGCTCTTCGCGTTCAGCACGATTATCGCAAACTGCTACTATGGGGAGACAAACCTGCTGTATTTCTCCCGCAGCCGCATCATGCTGTTCATCTACCGCCTGACAGCGGCGGGGTTTGTCATGATGGGCGCATTGATGACACTGTCTTTCGCATGGAGCATGATAGACCTCTGCATGGCGATGATAACAATATGCAACCTCGCCGCCATCATACAGCTATACCCGAAGGTGCACCGTCTCGTCGCTGACTATATGAGACAGCGGCGCGAGGGGAAAGACCCTGTCTTCACACACAAAGTGATGCCCGACATAAGTCCGGAGGACATCGAGGCATGGTGACAGGGACACACAAGGACACAAAGAGGCCTGACAGAAAGAGCCGGTGGGATAAGTACAACATTCCCTCAGACTCTTCCTGCCAGGCCTCTCAGCATATCACTGAATCTCCGTCTGATATCACTTCTGCGACGTGCTCATACGGCTCAGAGCGTCCTTGCCGGCTCCTGTGCCCTTATACTTGCTGCGGGTGGCATTGAAGGCATAGCGCACAGTGAACACAACACGGTTGAAATCCATCGTGTTCGTCTGGTAGATATGATAGCTGCCATAGTTGATGAAGACATCATTGTTGCCCTTGCGCACCATATCCTGCCATGAGAGACGCAGCGTGAGGCTCTTGTCCTTCAGCAGAGATTTCTGGACTACGGTCTCAAGCCACCAGTAGTTGCACGTCAGGCGGACATTGCTGTAGTCGGCCTTGCTATGGAACTCTGAGTTCAGCTCGAGCTGCCAGTCATGCTTCAGGCGGAAGGCGTTGTTGGCGTTGAACACCCACATGGGCTTGCCGAATGACTGCCGGCCATTGTCAAGGTCGAGGGTGAGCCACTGCTTCACAAAGGCCAGGGTCCATGATGGCGAGTAGCAGCCCCATGTCTTGTTGGCAACAGCGAAGAGGTTAAGCTGGCGCTGGGGAGAGTCAATGTTCTTGTAGCTGACGAGTATCATGCCCTCATCGTTCATCTGCTCGCTCCAGTTGCAGACCAAGTCATTATACCTCGAATAGTTGGCGCCCAACGTGAACATGCCGTACATGGCTGTCAACGACACCGTGTGCTCTATCGACGGTTTCAGCTTGGCATTGCCCTGCTGGACGACATAGCGGTTGTGGTAGCCCATAGAGTTATTCAGCTGCTTGAAAGAGGGACGCTGTGTGCGGCTCGCATAGCTCAGCGAGAGGCGCAATTTGCCCAAGGCTGTCGATATGGAGGCCGAGGGGAAGAGATTGTCATACTTGCGGCTGAGATTGTTTGAGGCAGAGAGGAGGTCCTTATAGTCGAAATAGGCATGCTCATAACGCAACCCCACATTGAACTGTGTCGTCTGGCTCAATGCACAACCATACTGTATGAATGCCGCGTATGTATTGTCCTTGACCTCCGAGCGTGAGTCAGGAAGCCCTGTGCCACGGCTCTCATTGACATTCTCACGGCTGACGAACGTCTCCTCAGTGCCGGCCGTCAGCGTGCCCTTCCATACTGGATAAGATAACACGAGCTTGGTGGCGACCATGTTGTCGTCCGATTCTGTCACGGTCTCAATGTCACGCTCGTCAGACGTGGCTGTCTCTGCAACCATCTGATGCTCATTGCCACGTGAGAAATACATATCTGTATTGAAGTCTATGTTAAGCTTCCCGATATTGCCATTATAGTAGGCGTTGACAAGTATATTGTCTGGATTGTCGCTCCATTTCCCACCGTCGCTCCTGACAGACTCCACATGCTTTCCACTCTCCCATTTGTCCATGAAGAATTTCTCGTCAGCATCAACCTTGGTAGACACGGCATAGTCAATCTTCGCTCCTAACGAGTGGTTCTCATTTATCTGCCAGTTGAATCCTCCATTGACATGTGTGCCGACACCCTGCCACTCATGGCTGAAGTCACCGTCATATCTGAAGAGCTCCTCGCCTGTCTTCGGGTCCATCGTTGTCTGGCCGAGATGGCTCCACTGGTGGATGGTGTATTTCCACTCCTTTGCCGACGCGAAGATGTCAAGGTCCTTTATGCGGTAGTTCAAAGCGACCTGTGCCTCAGGGTCATTCTTCCCTGTTCTCAGGCTCTGCTCTGTCTTAGCGAATGCGTTGAGGCTCAGTCCGTCGCCCTTTCTCCTCACAGTCTTTATCCTCACCACAGCCGTCACCGTGGCGTCATACGCGGCTCCCGGATTCGTTATAACCTCGACACTGGCTATCTCGTCGCTCATAAGGCGCTTCAGCTCGTCAAGGTCTCTCACTCTGCGGCCGTTTATATAATACACCGGAGCACCACGCCCGATGACCTCAAGGTCTTCACCCTTCTTTATCATGCCCGGCACCTTGCGCAGCAGATCCTGAGCCGTACCGGCCTTCTCAAGCACAGAACCTGTTATTCTCGTGAACAAAGCGTCACCCTTCAGGCGGGTATTGGGCAGCCTGCCCTTCACCACCACTTCCTGCAACTGGTATATACTCATCGAATCGAGCGACAGGCTGTCACTGGCTGCCGACTGTGTCTGGGCGTTCGTCATGAGCGACATAGCAGTCATGGCTGTAAGCATCATCATCTTCTTCATAATCGTTCCTTTCATTAATTTCTCTGTTCTATAAATCTTATCTTTAATCCTTAGGCATTCTGTCTTATGCTTGTCATGCCACATCCAAATCTCTATCTAACAGCCATTTATACAGAATAAGAGGCTAAAGAGCATTCTTTGTATCTGTGTATTACTATCGTAAGACACCGCAAAGATAGACACTTATTTCATAACATGCAAATTTTTTCGCGACTTTTTTCACTTTCTGGTGCATTTTTCTTTATCTTGCCGAATTATCATAAAGAAAGGAGAAGTGGCTCATCGAAGAGAAAGAAGATTCCTTTGAAGAGAAAATGGAGGAGCATAGGAGAGGAAATGGAGGAGCATAGGAGAGAAAATGGATGCATGAGAAGAGGGAGAATATAACATAAGTATGCACGGGAGGATTATACAAAGCAATAGAAAGATAAAAATCAGAGGAAAGAAGATTATTTTTTTGAATACGTAATACATATTTCAAGATTATTTCGTAACTTTGCATCCATATATAGCATGTGTCACACAGACAAGTGGGGCACGAAGATGAATATGAGGCAGAGGAACCGCACGGCTACGTCTGGGAAACATGAGACACCTGTCAGTGGAGCACTCCAGACGGCCGATAACAGTTGCAGGAACCGCCGTGCGGCACGGCTTGTGGGCATACATATAATAATAAGGACGATAACAATGGGAACAGAAAAAGACAACAAGGAGGGACACGGATGGGGCGGACGACGTGCCGGAGCAGGGCGTCCACCAAAAGGAGGCCAGCTATTCACATTCCGCACCGATGCCGACATGGCAGCCCATATAAACAACCAGCCCAACAAGACTGAGTACATACGCGGATGCATAAAGGCAGACATGGCCTATGACACAGCACGGGCAGAGACAGCAGGAAGAGGCAAGCACACCACAGTGTCTGCCGGCAAGGACATGGCTGAAGGCATACGGACAAGCATCGGAGACGTGTATCCTGCGACAATACTGGGCAGGATGCACATTCCGTTCTTCGACATCGGCATCGTGGCAGGATTCCCTATCCCGCTTGACAACGACGAGCGGAGCCAGGACATAAACCTCCTGCGCATGCTGTGCCCACACCCCGAGGCGAGCTATCTCATACGTGTCTGCGGCGATTCCATGCGCGATGCCGGCATAGCCTCAGGAGACATAGTCATCGTGGACAAGAGCAACAGGAATCCATCGGCAAAGGATGTCGCGGTATGCGAGTATAACGGTGAGTACACACTGAAGCATTTTGTCATGGAAGACGGACGCGGATGGCTCGTACCAGCCAATCCCTCATACCCGAGGATAGAGGTGAAGGAGAACGACACATTCAGCGTATGGGGCACTGTGACATACATCATACACAAACCGAAAGATTAGAATCATGATAGCACTTGTCGACTGTAACAGCTTCTTCTGCTCCGTGGAGAAGGTTTTCCACCCAGGGCTGGAGGGACGTCCCGTATGTGTCCTGTCGAGCAATGACGGATGCATCGTGGCTCTGACACCCGAGGCAAAAAGCTTGGGGCTAAGGCGTGGCGACCCAATATTCCAGAAGACAGACATCGTCAGGAGACACAACGTGGCACTGTTCTCCACAAACATGATGCTATATGCCGCCATGAGCAAACGTGTGACAAACATCCTGCGGAAAAGCATAAGCCATGTTGAGAACTACAGCATAGACGAGAGCTTCTGCTATCTTGACGGATACGAGAGACATTATGCCCTCGACGACCTCATGCGGGGCATCGCTGATAAGATAAGGCTCTACACTGACATACCCGTAAGCGTAGGCATAGCGCCGTCAAAGACTCTCGCAAAGATAGGGAGCAAGTTCGCGAAGAAATACAGCGGATATCATGGAGTATGCCTCATAGACAACGAGACGAAACGCCGCCGCGCCCTCAGCATGTCGCCTCTTGGGGATATATGGGGCATTGGACGCAGGACACTGGAGAAACTGGAGTATCTCGGAGTGAGGACACCACTGGATTTTGCCGACAAGGGAGAGGGATGGGTGAGACACCATTTCCACAAGCCAGGATACCAAACATGGCTCGAGCTGAACGGAACAAGCTGTATAGACACCACCGAGATAGTGAAGAACAAGAGCATAACGACAAGCCGTAGCTTCGGCAATATGATATCCAGCCTACCCATGCTGAAGTCGTCCATAGCATCGTTTGCGGCAAGCTGCGCAAACAAGCTGCGTGCCCAGAGGTGCTGTGCGCGTGATGTGAGTGTCTTTATCTGCAGCAACAGATTCCGTGACGACCTGCCCCAGTACAGCAACATTGTGACAGAGCGCATGCTGGTGGCGACAGCCGATACGACAGAGATAACCCAAGCAGCCTTCAGAGCCTTAGGGCGTATATACCGCAGCGGAATCATGTATAAGAAATCGGGAGTGATATTAGGTGGCATATGTGATGACTCGCCAATACAGACCGACCTCTTTGACCCTGTCACCGACCGCCGCCAACGCTCCGCCCTGATGAGAGCCATCGACGGGCTGAACCAGCGATACGGCATGAAGACCGTGAGGCTGGCTGTGGAGGGCGGGGAGAAAGAGACATGGAATGTGAGATGTGAGCACAGAAGCCATAACTATCTGACAGACATAAACGATATCCTCACTATACAGATATGAGCACTGCGGCACATGACGGGAGACACCTCTGCCACGCCCCATTCCGCTGCGCCCAATGACAAAGCAGGAGCCTCATACGGTATACCCATTCTGTATATCCGGCAGCCGCTATGCCGAATGCCACGCGGAGATTGCCGAAGAGTCTCATGAAGTCCACATCATCGTTCACAGCCAGCACGTTGCCAGCCCAGGGGGCGCAATGCCCATCGTAGTCACTGGCGTGCCGTTCCATACGGAGTCGGGGGCTCTCCGGCCATCTTGAAGAAGTAGGCGTAGCCTGAGGAGGTGTGTCAAAGGTAACAGACACAGCATCCTCCATATTGCCAATCAAAATTAGCCCTGAAAGGACGACATGACATCGCACTTTCAGGGCTTGGCATCTTTGTAGTCATAGAGCCCATGAGGGCTGTTGATATGTGGTTAATATCCTTCGTTCTGGTCGAACTTACCGTCAATGCGCATGTCAAGGTTCTGATTCAGTTCGGTAAGAGGGATTGGGAACAGCTGCAGATGATCCTTGAACTTGCCTGCGGCAACGCTTTGTGCCGCCCATTTGTTGTATTTCTTCAGGCGGGGCAGGAACTGTCCTGTGCGGATGAGGTCATAGCGGCGCCAGTTCTCGCCGAAGAGTTCACGGATGCGCTCGTCCTGCATCTTCTCGCGGAACTCGGTCTGGCTCAATCCGCTCCAACGAAGGTCTGAGGGCTGGCTGCCACCAAATGCACGGTCGCGCACCTGATTGACATAGGTCTCGGCCTTGGCTGTCTGTCCCAGTTCGTTAAGGCACTCAGCATAGCAGAGCAGCACATCGGCATAGCGAAGCACCGGAATGTTCTTGCCTGAGAGCCACATATTGTTGACCTCAAGACCTGAGGCAACGTCGGTACGGAAATCCTCATACTTCTTGATGTGAGGTTTCAGTTCGTCATGGTCTTCCTCGCTCAGTCCTTCCCATGTCAGGCTGCTAAGGTCGGGCTCAACGCCATTGTAAGAGAAATCGTATCGCAGACTTGCCTCCTTGCGTGCGTCGCCCTCTTCCCATACGCCACCGTTCTCTACGGTCTCGTATGCATGGACAGTAGGGACAGAATGGTCGTAACCGGCAAAGCTGCAGCCGTCGCCAAACCAGTTCTGTGCGGCGCGTGACCCTAACTGGAACTGCACCTGATTGGCATAGCCGCGAGCGCATGAGAAGGTGTTGGTGAAGATAACCTCGCTCGTTGCACTCTTCGTATAGTCCCACAGGTCATTATAGTCGGGCAGCAGCGTATAGGTGCCATCCATCACTTTCTCGAAACATTCCTTTGCCTTGTTGAAATCTCTCAACCCCGTTGCTTCAGGAGCCGACATATATGCCTTGCCGAGCATAGTCCAGCCGGCATAGCTTGTGGCACGTCCTTCGCTATTATGCTTGGGAGCCTTTGTGGCAAGAGTGAAGTCATCAATGATAAACTGCCATACATCTTTGAGCGGCTGTCGGGCGTAGGACAGTTCGCCATCGTCGATACGCTGAAGGTCGATGATTGGCACACGACCCCATATCATTGTTGACTGATAGGTAAGGAAACCGCGGATGAAGGCAGCCTCGCCCATCAGTTGCTCCTCAGCAGAACCAGGTTGCGGATTCATGGTTCTGATAGCCCTGACTATCTTTGCGGCATTGGCGATGACGGGCCAGCGGTAGTTCCAAGCCGAGGTGACATAGCTGTTCTCTGAATTCATGGCTCCATCACAGAAGTCCCATGCCGACGCATTGGCATCCTTCGACTGCAGTGCGCCAGTCTGTATCTCGTCAGTTCCCTGCAGCAGATACCAGCAGCGTTCGTCCTTGTAGTTTTCCTTGAAAGCATCGTAGATGCTCTGCATGTTCAGGTCAGCCAGTTTTATGTCGGTGAGCACCTGCTCTTCCGAAATCTGCGTCTGGTTGGCCTCGTTCAGGAAGTCAGAGCAGGAACTTGTTGCAAATATTATGCAAGCGGTGCAAATGATATTATATATCTTCTTCATATTGTTGTCGTATTATAATGTTAGAAACTTACGTTGAGACCGAATGTGAATGTCTTCGTAGGAGGATAGTTGTAGTCGCCAGTCTCGGGGTCGAAGCCTTTGTAGGGAGTCAGACAGAAGAGGTTGCTGGCAGTGGCATAAAGGCGCAGGCTGCTCAGGTGCAGTTTGCTGATGAGGGCACGGTCGAAGCTGTATGCCAAGGTAAGGGTCGAGAGACGCAGATAGTTGGCGTTCTGTATCACCATATCTGTATCTGAAGGCTTATAGCCATTGTAGCCCGACGAGTTGCTGACAACCCTTGGGAACTCGGCGTTGAGGTTGGAGGTGCTCCAACGGTCGGCCAAGTCGGGTGAAGCCTGCGAGAGACCCACACTGCTGGTCAATGTCTCGTAATATCCGCTTATCTTCTTTGCACCGAGTGCGTATGTGAAGATGGCATTCAATGTGAGATTCTTGTACCTGAAATCGGTGTTGAAACCTCCATATACTTTCGGGTCGCTCTTGCCCACGATGTCACGGTCGTATTCGTTAATCACGCCGTCGGGCTTTCCGTCAGGACCTGAGATATCCTTCACGTAGATGTCGCCCACCTCGACGGTATGTCCGTTATAGTTTTTGCCTTCCCATTCTGAACGGTTGCTCTCATTGGCAATACCTCCGGCCCGATAGGTGTAAATGGTGTGTAGCGGCTGGTTGAGGAAGATATTGCCCTCACGCTCTGTACCATTCAGTATCTCCTCGACATCGCCATATAATTTTGTAACCTTGTTGCCGTCGTATGAGATGTTGCCACCGAAATTCCATCCGATGTTTTTCTGGTCGATAATGCGTGCATTCATGCTCACTTCAATACCCTTGTTCTCTACCTTTCCGATATTCTCCCAAGTGGTGGAATAGCCGGTGGTCACTGGCAGCGAGTGTTGCATGAGCAGGTTGTCGTTGACGATATAGAACAGGTCAACGGATGCGGTGACGAGGTTTCTGACGAAGCCGAAATCAACACCGAGGTTAAACTGTTTCTGCTTCTCCCATGTTATGGCGGGGGTTCCACGCATGCCACTGGATGCATAGCCTGCCATACCTACTGTGTTGCCGTCAATGGTCTGACGCTGGGCGACGGGGTTGTACCATGTGTTATATACGTAATTTGCAATATCCTGATTACTGACCATGCCATATCCAAGACGGAATTTCAGACGGCTGAACACATTCTGGTTCTGCATAAATTTCTCGTTGGTTGCCTCCCAGGCGAATGAGAATGAGGGGAAGATCCCCCAACGTTGTCCCTTGCCAAACTTCGACGACCCGTCGTAACGGGCTGTAGCTGTGAGGAAGTACCGGCTGTCGTAATTATAGTTGCCACGCACGATGTATGACATCAAGGTGGAGGTTTTGAAATCTGAGTCGATGACAGTCTTCTCGAAAGCCGACGCACCGCCTAACTCATGATAGCCGAGATGGTCGCTCGGGAAGCGGTAGCCCTTTGAGAGGTCGTAGTTGTTTGACTCCTTGCTCATACTTGTTCCCACCATCACATTCAACTTATGCTTGTCAATCTGTGTATCATAGGAAAGCGAGTTGTCCCACTGCCAGTTGGTTTGCTCATAGCGTTCGTGCTGGGCAATGGCGTCGCCCGACTCATGGCGCACCGACTCCTGTATGTTGCCGGGAGTATAGGTGTACGATGTCTGTGCGGCATAGTCAACAGAGAGTGTCGAACGGAAGTTCAGACCCTTAATAGGATTGATGTTGATGAAGTTGGACGAGGCAAGGCGCGAACGTGTGCGGTCGTTCTGTATATCCATTGAATTGAACGGATTATACTCATTGTTATAGTTCTCCGACAATGCCTGATAATATACTGTCAGATATTGGCTCTGATACCTTGTGGCAGAATCCATATATGGAGCATAGTCAAGAATGGGATTGGCGCTAAGTGCCTTGTTATATACATCGTCAGATGGGATGGCGTCCTGGGTACGTGTAAAGGTGGTGTTGGTACCTACCTTCAACCATGACTTAACGTAATACTCTGAGTTGAACCGTCCCGAATACTTGTTCTGGTCAGAACCTTTCACAATGCCCTTCAGATTTGAATAGTTGAGACTGAAATAGACACTGCCCTTGTCGAATGCCTTGGAGAAGCTCACGTTGTGGTTGTGCTGCACACCAGTGCGCACAACTTGGTCGAGCCAGTCATAACTGTTCCAGCGGTTGCCGTTGCGGCTCTGGAATTCCTGGGCTGAGAAGGCGAGGTTTGTGCCCAGCAGCGTGTTGTTGATATAGTCCTCTCGATTGACTGAGGGATTATTGCGCAGATATCCATTGGCAAAAGCGTCAATACGCAGGTTGGCAAGATCGGTGGCATCCATAGTCTTCGGACGCTGGGCCATTGACGAGATGCTCACCCAACCGTCATACGTGACACTGCCTTCCTTGCTGGCACCCTTCTTGGTGGTGATAAGCACTACACCATTGGCTCCACGCGAACCGTAGAGTGCTGTGGCAGAAGCATCTTTCAACACCTCAAGATGCTCCACGTCGTTGGGATTGATGCTGCTGAAACCTCCAAAGTCGTTGCTCATGACCATACCGTCAACCACATAGATAGGGTCGGAGCCGGAATTGATAGTATTCATACCGCGCACACGGATGCCAGAATCATCGCTGGGACGCGAGCCCGGCTCAACGAACACACCCGAGACACGCCCCTGCAGAGCCTGGTTGACATTGGTGACAGGCTTCTCGGTGAGAGTCTTGCCATCGACACTGCCTACCGAACCGGTAAGGTCGCTCTTCTTCATGATTGTTCCGACTACCACCACTTCGTCAAGTTCCGCCCTGTCCTCCTTAATGATGACATTGACAGGTTCAGAACTCTTCACTTTCACTTTCTCGGTGATGAATCCGATATAGGAGATTGTCAACTCGTCACCATCATTGGCCTTCAGTTGGAAATTTCCGTCAAAGTCAGTCACCACACCATTGGATGTGCCTGTGATAACCACACTGGCTCCGATAATCGGCTCGCCAGAGATATCCTTCACGTTACCGGTAATAATGCTTTGCGCCATAACCTGGCCACAAAGGCCGGAGAGTACTGATACAATTAGGAATATTATTCTTTGTCTCATAATTAATAGTATATCTTAGTTATTCCTTGATAATCTCAATAAGACGGCTGCTCATGTCATCGCCTGTAGTAAGGCCGAGACCAATCTTCATCAGATAGTCGCCACTGAACACCTTGCCGTTGAATGACAGTGTTGACCGCTGTCCTGGCATCAGGCATATCTCCCTGACGCGGTAATTGGCATCGGCATCGAGACCTTCCAAGCGGGTGGGCAGCAACTGCTCGTTGAAGTCGGGATGTATGTCGTAAGCGGCAACCAAGGCATGACTCTTGTCGTCGCTGACACGCTCAATCACACAATGCCTCGTTTCATAAGGCGATACCAAACGATAGAGATTGGGCGAATAGATGACAGGCTTCAGGCGGTCATACTCTTTTACTGCCTCCTTGCAATACTGCAGGTCTTCGGGACACATTGACTTGAGGTCGATGTCGAAACCGAGCTTGCAGGTGAAGCACACGTCAACACGGAACTTGACACTGGCACGCTTGTTCCAGTTGGTGACGTGCGAGCACATGGCTTTTGAGGGCATAAACTGGGAGTAGCCCCACTGTATGTACAAACGTTCTACGGGGTCGGTATTGTCAGAGCACCAAAACTCGGTAAAGTACTTCAAAGCCTCTAAATCGCAACGTCCGCCACCTCCCGAGCAGAGCATCATCATGAGGTCAGGATACTTGGCCTGTATGCGGTTGAGGACATTATACAGGCCGCGGACATAATCAACATAGAGATTGCCCTGGTTCTCGCCTTTTGTATTTGAGTAGATATTGGTGATGGGCGAGTTGCAGTCCCACTTGAAGAACTTCAGGCGAGGGTTTTCGGTCATAAGATTGTCGACGATGCCGAATACGAAATCCTGCACCTTGGGATTGGTAAGGTCGAGCACCAGCTGATTGCGGAAATAATAGGTCTCGCGGTTGGGCAGCTTTAGTATCCAGTCGGGATGTTTCTCTGCCAATTCGCTCTTGGGATTCACCATCTCTGGCTCAATCCATATTCCAAATTCCACCCCCGTATCGTTGGCTTTCTTCACGAGATAGGGCACACCGTTAGGCAGCTTTTCTTTGGTTGGTTGCCAGTCGCCCAGTCCCGCGAAGTCGTCCTTACGGGGATATTTGTTTCCAAACCATCCGTCGTCAAGCAGGAAGAGGTTCACACCAAGGTCCTTTGCCTCACAGAAGAGATTGGTCAGCTTTTCCTCGTCGAAGTCAAAATATGTGTTCTCCCAATTATTAAGCAACGTCAGGCGGTCTTCGTCTGCCTTGAACAGCTGGTGGTTGAGAGCCCAACGCTGGAAATCGCGGCTTCCCTCGCCAGCACCGTTCTGACTGAGGGTGAAGATAAACTCAGGTGTGCGGAACACTTCGCCTTTCTTCAGCAGATAGGTTGACGCGTCGGGATTGATGCCGCTGATGATGCGCAGTTCGTTGTTGTTGTCCACCTCAAAGGTGAAGCGGAAATTACCTGTCCAGGCAATTGTTCCCATCAACACCTCTCCTGTGTTTTCACTTTTCTTGGAGTGGGTGCTAAGTTCAAAGAACGGCTGTGTGAGCATCGTGGAGCGGGTGCCAAGACGCGAGTCTATCACTTTCTTGCCAAACGTCAGCGGAGTCTCGCTCATGTGCATCTCTTTTGCCCAGTTGCCACTGAACTCAGTGAGATAGTAGGCGTCTGATTCTAAATATAGCATGGATGAAGCATAGCGCCCCAAATACACCTTGCCCTTTTCCTGATGCTGTATCTCACTCCACTGCTTGATAATGTTTTCCTTTTCGTATGCCATATAATATAAGGTGACACTGACAGGATAGAGCTCGTCCTTGAGGCGAATGGTGGTCTGCACACCTCCATCAACACTTTTCTGCTCATGGGATACATACTTGAGCACTGAGGTAGGATTTCCGTCGGCATGACGGATTTCCATTGCTGGCTCAAAGTAGTCTTCCGTTCCCATCACGGGATAGACCTCGTTGCCTATGGCAGATGTGGATGAGGTTGTCCCACGAGGCATAACGAGTTCATCCAGGTTGACACTTGGCGACAGGCGTGCCCCTAAATAGGTTTGGTATAGGCGCCCATTGTCCTTTACCTGCATCACCAACTGGGTCTTGTCGGTTGTGATGCTGATGTTGGTTTTGGCAAAACCGAGAGCCGTAACCAACAACATTGCTGTTAATAAGGTTTCTTTTTTCATATAGAATAGTACAAGTTAGTATAAATACTGACGTTTTATCGCCAAGCCAAAGCGTGCAAGCTCTCTTTGGTCTTCAGGCTTATCGAAAACATTAGTTTTTCACGGCTGCAAAGTTAAGGGATTATTTTGCAAATTGTTCTCATAAGTATGCAGCAGGTAGATAACGAGAAAAGCAACAACTTAATAACTCTCTAAAACACAGTATTTTGCATATGACAGCAATTTTATCGTAAGTAGATTCTTGTTTTTGCAGATAATTTTGTATCTTCGCATCCAGAAACCTGAAAACATACTATATATGGGTGCAAGAATGTTATTATCAGTCATAATGTCTGCCATGTGTATCAATGGCTCTGCAGCAGAAAACCCTCTTCTGCTCCGCCTTGACAGTGTTATAGCAGAACGCCAGAATATCTCTGCCACTAAAGAGCAGAAATTGGAGAACCTGCGCAAGCAACTTCAAGCTGCCTCAACCGATGAAGCCAAGATAAAACTGTACGACCAGTTATACCAAGGCTACGTGACTTACAGGTATGACTCCACGTTAGTATATGTGCAGAAAGGTTTTGAGTTGGCAAAGCGCATGGGCGACAGGCACTACCTGAACAAATTCCAGATTAATCATGCCCTGCTGGACGCTCGTGGCGGTTTTTACAGTGAGGCGGAAAACATTATCAACGGTATAAGGCTGCATGAACTGGACTCCACACTGATGTATGAATATCACATCACAAAATTCTGGCTTTATCTCAACATGCGCGAGTACAGCGATGACCTTGTGGCTAAGCGGGAATACAAGCAGAACATGGACAGCAGCTTGGTTAGGGCTATCCGATATGAGAAAGAGAACTCGGTCAACTGGTTTTATCTTATGGGAGAGAAGATAAACTATGTTGACAACGACAAGAAGCAGGCTGCCACTTACTATCAGAAAGTGGTGGACCTGGCTCCAGTCAATTCCAAGCTATATGCCTCTGCTGCCTTCTCGCTGGCCCGATGCTATATGGACAAAGGCGACATGGAGATGTATGTCTCGTGGCTGACAAAGTCTGCTTTCTCAGACATTGTCACGCCATTGAAGGAAAACCTGTCGCTACAGGAGTTGGCTATGTATCTGTTTGAGCATGACCAAAACCAGGTGGAGCGTGCCACACGCTACATCTACTGCTCGATGGAAGATGCGCAATTCTTCAACAACAGGCTGCGCATCATTGACATCTCGCGCAAGTTCCCTACCATACTTACAGCCTATACAGATATGATTACAGAGCAGAAATCGCATATTCTCTACGGTCTTGTAGCGCTTGGAGCAGTATCGGTTGCTCTCTTTATTGCTCTTTTTGTCATCAAGGGACAAAACTCCAAACTGCACAGGCACCGGCTGGAACTGCAAGAAAAAAACAAGGAGCTGAATAGGCAATGCGAGGTGGTAAGGGAAAAAAACGCCCTGCTCGAAGAACAGCAACATCAACTACACCAACTGAATGAGCAACTTATGGACACCAATTGCAAGCGCGAGGGATTGGCTAAGATCTATATTGACCTTTGTGCAAAATACATCGACAAGTTGAAGAAATACCAGACATTGGTGAAGAGAAAGATTAAGGCCAATCAGGTCAATGAGCTGCTCAGCACGATTTCCTCCTCCCGTATATCAGAAGAGGATGCGGCTGTTTTCCTGAACAAGTTTGACAAGGCATTTCTTGACCTCTACCCTACTTTCGTACAGGAATTGAATGCCTTGCTGTTGCCCGGCCAGCAGATAACCACCAAGAATGACGCTCTTACGACAGAGCTTAGAATCTATGCGCTCATACGCTTGGGAATAAAGGAGAGCTCGGAGATTGCCGACTTGCTCTTCTATTCCCCACAGACTATCTACAACTATCGCTCGGCAGTGAAGAGCCGGGCCATCAACAAGGATTCCTTTGAAGCGGATATTGCCAAAATATGCTGGGTTATCAGGTGACTTATGCTCACAGCAATAACAGCGCAGGGAAACATTGTTGATATTTACCGGACTATTGACCTATGCTCCACGAATAGAACCTTCATAAAAAAAAAACGCCCTGGGCTCTGCCACCATATTATTATGGGCTACGGCAGACATCAGCATGGTACATATACAAAAAAAGCCCTTCTCCGTAAAGAGAAGAGCCAACATGATAATAAAGAGCGGAAAACGAGACTCGAACTCGCGACCCCAACCTTGGCAAGGTTGTGCTCTACCAACTGAGCTATTTCCGCATTTCAGCTTCTATGACTTTAGTGAAGAGGAGGAGACTCGAACTCCCACGTCACAATTGACACTACCCCCTCAAAGTAGCGCGTCTACCAATTCCGCCACCTCTCCATAGGTCTATTTGAAGCCTTCCAGAATGTTTATTTCTGAATTGCGGGTGCAAAGGTACTGCTTTTTCTTGATTTATCCAAATTTATTCGCACTTTTTTTGATACAGCCCGTTATTTTATCCATTTTTCTTGATTTGCATGAACTATCTGCCTTCATGTCTGTTCATTTACGCTATCAACCCTTCGCCTTTGTCATAAACACGTCAATGTGATGTTCCTGTCATGGAAAAGCAGTCCCACATGTTCTCCCGATGAGCTGTATTAGTGGTATAAATGTAGCCAAAATGTAACATTTCGGGATAAATCATTCTTCCTTTTCCGGGAAATATTGTATCTTTGCCTACGCTGGCAAGCTATGACATGAGAGCGTATCTCTCCCCAGAGGGGACAGGGAGAACGACATCAGAGTAGAGTCATGGCAACATCTCCGCCCCTGCCAGCAAAGCTCCGAGCAAGAAAGAAAGCGAGCAAGAAAGAAAGAAGAAGAAAAAAGAAAAAGAAAAAAAACGAAGACATGAGACGACACACAGAAACACTTCTCCTTATCGCCACTATGTCGGCAGTCATCTCCTGTGACAATTTCGAGTATCTGCCTTATGCTGCCGACTTCTACGGCCGCACAGGCATTCACGCCACATCGATACACGACATAGAGCAGAGCTGTGCGGGTAAGGACACCATATGCTTCGCCTTCATCACAGACACCCAAGGATCGTACGACGAGATGCGCGACGCCATGGACGTCATATCCAAGCGCAAGGATGTCATGTTCATCATACATGGTGGCGACCAGAGCGACTTCGGCATGACGAAGGAGTTCTTATGGACACGTGACATTCTCGACTTGCAGCCTCTGCCATACCTCTGCCTGCTGGGCAACCATGACTGTCTGGGCAATGGCGAGCATACATACACGAGGATATACGGCGAGGAGAACTTCTCGTTCAACGCCTCGTTCATGCATTTTGTTGGTCTGAACACCGTGGCTCTCGAGTATGACTACTCACACCCTGTGCCAGACTTCAAATACATAGAGGCCGACGCTGACACGCTGTACAATATGGCGGACAGCATACGCTTCACCGTTGTGGGCATGCACGCTCCGCCCCACGACGAGCAGTTCAATGACAATGTTGACAATGTCTTCGAGCATTACATCACCCGCTACCCCGGTCTGCGCTCGTCCGACCCCGTATTCTCTCCCTCGGACAATGTCGACCCTGTCATGGTAGGCACACGCCGCATGGGATTCTGCATCAACGGCCACACCCACCGCAACGACACGAAGGACATCTTCGGCGACGGAGTGCTATACTACGGACTTGCGAATGTCGCCAAGCGCTCAATACAGATATACACCATAACACGCAAGGGATATGAATGTGAGACAATATCTTTCTAAGACCACGACAATGATTCTGCTGTGCCTCATGACATCATGCCTGGCATACGGTAATGGCAGCGGAGACTCCATAGCCACGGACACTGTCATGCTGGGGATAAAGGCTGACACCACGGATAGGGCAAGCGGGATAAGGCCGGCAGCCCTGAAAGCACGGCATGACACCACAGCCACGCCACAGTATCTCAGGCGCGTCGGGAGGATACAGAGGGGATGGAACGCTATTGTCCCCAACCTCTCCATATTCCAGTATGCGGGCGGCATAGGCATGCTATCCATCGGAACGGGATGGGATTATGGCCGCAGAGACCAGTGGGAGACATACCTCATGCTCGGCTACACACCGCGCCACAACACTCCGGACGAATACTTCACGCTGTCGCTGAAGGAGACATACGCTCCATGGAGCATACCATTATGGCGTGATGCGCGGCTCACGCCCCTGTTTGTGTCGCTAACGGTCAGCACGCTTCTTAACGGAGAGTTCTGGGTGAAGAATCCGGACAGATACCCGTCGGGATACTACAGCTTCTCGAGCAAGATACGGTTCCATATCGGGCTGGGGCAGAAGATACGGTTCAGCAACCTCCAAAACCGCTCCCACTGGTTCAAGGACATCGCATTCTACTATGAGGTATCGTCGTCGGATATGTATATCTTCCAGAAGATACGCAACAAGTCGATACCTCTCAGAGATATCATTTGCCTCGCTGTGGGCATACAGTATACGATTTTCTGACACTCATCTCCCTGCCACCTCATAACTATGCCTATGGCTCCTCAGGCTCATGTCTATCAAGGGTGTTGGTGGTGGATAACGGTCTCATGGGGTTGCAATGGGCAAGGAGATACATCAAGCCCTCCGCCAGAGTTTTACAATATTCTCTGGCGGAGGGCTGCTGTTTATATGGATATGACCAGCTGGCAGGGGTCACAATCAATGTTGAGATTACCAGTTGGCGACGGCGGCGTTGAATATCTGGTCTACAATATCCTTCACCATCTCTGTGACGAGCTGCTCCTGCACGCTGGCGAGTGACTGTGTCGTCTCGTATGTCGATGTCGCTGTGAACTGCTTCTCGAAGTCCTCCTTGTGGTTCTTGTTGTTGGTGAAGCGTACATTGACTGTTATCGCGAGCTCTGTCTGTGCAGAGTATCCCTCGGCAGACACGGACTTGTTGCGCTGTGTGTAGTTGGTTATCTCGCCCTCAAGCTTGAGGTCGCCATTTCGTCTTACCTGTATCAGCTTTGTATGGTCAGAGAACTTGTCCTTCAGTCCGTTGTTGAACATTGGCCCCATCGGTCCCCAGACATACGACGAGCGGATGGGGAACTCGGCTATCTGTATCGTCTTCACGATATTGTAGTCTATGCTCGACTGGTTGAACTTATAGCTGACGGTGCAGCTGACGATTGTCAGCATGAACATGGACAGCAGTATGTTGACTGTTTTCCTCATATATTATGGTTTGTTGTCGGGGAGGGGTTGTATGGTTTATATTATATTTTCCTTTTGCCTTTTTGGGATAAATGGCAGATATCCTCAGTGGAGGGGTGAGCCTGCCGGGAGGTATTGTCCAGCAAAAAGGGATAGGACAAGAGGGAGTTTACGGGGGGCTGGTGTCGGGGGCTTTTATCCTTGACATGGTCAGTCAGTCTTACCCATCTCCTTCAGCCTGCGGTATAGAGTACGGTCAGAGATGCCCAGTTCCTCGGCAGCCTTCTTGCGGTTCCCGTTGTTCCGTATCAGGGCTTTGCGTATCTGCTCCAGCTCGGCCTGATGGATATTGAGGTTCTCTGTATCCCTCTCGTGAGGCTGTGCTTGTGTGCGTTCGTCAGTCGACGGCATCTCCTCTGCCTCAGCATCAATGACTATGCTGTTGTCTCCGGCACGGCCCTGTGTGTCTGCATAGCGCCCTGGCGATGGCAGGTTGTGGGCAGGAGGGAGCAATGCGCGCACGTGGTTGCCGGCAGGCTGTCCGCCGAGTGCTGCCAGCTGCTGTCTAAGCTCTGCTATATCGTTCGACATGGAGGCTATATTTGATTGCAGCTCGAAGAGGAAGTTGAAGAGCATCTGCCTCTCGCTCTCGTATGTGTGTCCGCTCCCTGACGATATGTTCTTTGCTGTCATGGCCATTGTCTCGCGGTCGTCGGGTATGAAGTGCAGCAGGTCGTCGGCTGTTATTACAGGCGATTTTGCCAGCACGCATATCTGCTCTGTGATATTCTTGAGCTGCCTGACATTCCCCGGCCACTTGTACTTCATGAGCAGGCGCTTGGCGTCGTCGGCCAGCTCTATGCGCGGCAGGTGGTAGCGTTCCATCATCTGCAGGGCGAAGAGTCTGAAGAGCAGGAGTATGTCAGTCCCTCTTTCTCTCAGTGGTGGCATCTGTACGGGGATGGTATTGAGGCGGTAGTAGAGGTCCTCCCTGAATTTCCCCTCGCTGATGGCTTTGCGCATGTTCACGTTAGTGGCGGCGACGATGCGGACATTTGTCTTCCTCACCTCCTGTCCTCCGACACGTATATACTCTCCTGTCTCAAGCACACGTAGCAGTCTGGCCTGTGTCGACAGTGGCAGCTCGCCCACCTCGTCGAGGAAGAGTGTTCCTCCGTTGGCAACGCCGAAGTATCCCTCGCTCTCTCCGATGGCACCTGTGAACGACCCTCGCTCGTGTCCGAAGAGCTCAGAGTCTATTGTCCCCTCGGGTATGGAGCCACAGTTGATGGCGAGATATTTCTCACGCCGGCGTGGTGAGTTGTCGTGTATGATGCGGGGCAGTATCTCTTTTCCGACGCCGCTCTCTCCGATGATGAGGACAGAGAGGTCGGTAGAGGCTACCTGAAGACATATGTCAAGGGCACGGTTCAGCTGGTCGCAGTTGCCCACGACACTGTATTTGCGTTTTATTTCCTGTAGACGCGTCTGGTCCATTATTATCTTAACTTCGGATGAACAAAAAAGTCAGGGGCTCTATGTGAGTGTATGGCGTTGTGCTATTGGCTGCCCCTATTGGGTGGGAACAGGGGGGGGATATCGCTTTGTGGCTACCCCCTTTCGGGTGGGGAACGTAGGGGTTATCGCTTTGTGGCTGTCAGTATCTCGATCAGCTCTTTCATTCCCTCACTGGCGCCCTTGGCTATGACATGGACATCATGCCGTCCCCCTGCTCCGATGGCAGGATGTGGGTCGATAAGATAGACCTGGCATGATGGCTTCACATACTGTATCAGCGAGGCGGCGGGGTAGACATTGAGCGATGTGCCGATGATGACAAATATATCTGCCTCACGTGCTGCCTCAATGCCGTCGTATATATTCGGGACATTCTCCTGGAAGAAGACAATGTATGGCCTGAGCAGGGAGCCGTCGTCGGCCTTTGTGCCTGCCGGAACCTCGAGCCCTGTCTCTCCCCATCCATCATGTGGGAGGTTGACCCAGAAGCGTGGGTTGTCGACATCGCGGCTTGAGCACATCTTCATCAGCTCGCCGTGGAGGTGTATGACATGGCTTGACCCGGCACGCTCATGCAGGTTATCGACATTCTGTGTCACGACGGTGACATCGTATTGTCTCTCTATGTCTGCAACGAGGTCGTGTCCCTTACAAGGCTTTATGTCCTTGTACTTCACTCGCAGCATATTATAGAACGCGTTGACATGGTCGGGGCGTGCGAGCCAGCCGTCGTGGCTTGCCACTTCCATAACGGGATAGCTCTCCCATAATCCGCCAGCGTCACGGAATGTTGCCAGTCCGCTTTCTGCTGACATTCCTGCTCCTGTTAGAAAAACGAGTTTCATGATGTCTGTCTCCTTATTATATATATGTGTGTTGTTGCCCTCCCGTGGGTGTCAGGCGTTTGCTCCGTCCTGCTGTTCCTTGCGCTTAGACACAGCGAAGCGCACTTTCTCGCTGTCATCCTTGCGCTCATGGTAGAGTTTAGGCAGTGGCGACTCGTGTGCCTCGTCGTATGCCTTGCGGTTGCGTCTGACCTCCATGGCCGTGTATATGGCGGCTCTAAGGGCATGGGCGGGGTCGTCGAGGTCATCTTCCTCAAACTGGTATGTTGCGGGATAGTCGGTCATGGCCATGAGCATGGGCAGCCCCGCAAGGTATATGGCGCGTGTGTCGTCAGTGAGTATGTCTGCCATCTCTTTTGCCATGATGTCTGTCATGGCAAGCGTGAGGTCGAAGTGCTGGCTCATGCTCTGTTTGATATACTCTTCCTCCCGGTATGGCCCGAAGATTCCTATGCCCTCAGTCTGCATGCTGTCGACTATTGTTGTCAGCATGTCGGCAGAGGCGAGGGATGTGGTAGCGTCGGAGAAGACGAGCGCCACGCGCGGGGAGGAGACGAGGAAGTCACGGCAGACGACGCTCCACGCTTTCATGATGCGCTCTCTTATGATGCGCTCGTCGAGGGCTTGGCCGTCGTTCCCTGCTCCGTCGGCCGCTATGGCGGCTATCCTGATGCCATGGTCGGCATAGACAGTCATGGAGCCTTCAAACTTGAACTCTGTCGCTGAGCCCGGCGCCACGATGACGGCCTCGATATTCCCGAACTTGAGGTCGCTGCTGACATTCTTGTCGTTCTGGTTCTCCTTGCTGTATATGACAGGCTTGAAGACATCCGTATGCTCTGGATGGCTGAGTGCTGTCTCTATTATCCGGCCGGCCATTCCAGCCGGCTGTAGTATTCCGATATTCATCTGTTCTGTCTGTTATTTGCTTTCTTGGTTCTTGGTGTTTAGTAGTCCGCACGCCGCGTCTATGTCCTGTCCTCTCGACGCACGTATGGTTGTCGGTATGCCGTTCCTGTTCAGATAGTCGCAGATGTGCTCCATCTGCTCTTCTGTCGCCCCTCGCAGTGGCGAGCCGGGAATCTGGTGGAAGCGTATGAGATTGACCCTGCAGTCGAGGTCCCTCAGCAGCCTGACTATCTCTTTCAGATGGGTCGGAGTATCGTTTGTGCCGGCGAATACGGTGTACTCGAATGTCAGCCGTCGCTGATGGGATGCTGTCTCGCCCTCTGTGGGTGTGCTGCGCTTGCGCCGGCTTGGGAAGTATTGTCTCATGAGGGCTACTATGTCGCGTATGGGCATGCCTTTCTCTGCCGGCATCATCTGTGCCCTCTGCTCGGGTATTGGTGTATGGAGCGATATGGCCATATGACACTCGCTCTCGTCGAGGAAGCGGCGCAGCTTCGCCCTTATGCCTACGGAGCTCACCGTGATGCGTCTCGGGCTCCAAGCGTAGGCGTAGGGTGCGGTGAGTATCTCTGTTGCCTTGAGGACATTGTCGAGGTTGTCCATAGGCTCTCCCTGCCCCATGAAGACGATGTTTGTTAGTCTCTCACGCTCTGGCAGGGAGTATATCTGGTTGAGGATATCGCGTGTGGTGAGCTGTCCCTCGAATCCCTGCTTGCCTGTCTGGCAGAAGACACAGTTCATCTTGCAGCCTATCTGGCATGAGACGCACAGTGTGGCTCTGTCTGCCTCGGGTATGAAGACGGTCTCTATGGTCTTGCCGCTTTCTGTCGGGAAGAGGTATTTCACTGTCCCGTCCTTCGACCTCTGGCATACGAGCGGGCTCTCTGCCCCGACACAGTATTCGGCGCCCAGGAGCTCCCTGTTGCGTTTTGAGATATTCGTCATCTCGTCTATCGACCGCGCATGCTGCACATATAGCCATCGTGCTATCTGCCCTCCGGTGAAGGCGGGCATGCCGAGTGAGCGTGCGATATCTTTCAGTTCGGCCTCGGTATGTCCGAGGAGAGGTTTCTTGTCCATCGTGTTTTCTGTTTCCATAGCTTATGGGTGGAGGTGCTGTGCGGTTGTCTCGTGTGGCATCATGCCATGCGGGGCGGCGCTGCGGATCATGGCATATTCAGCTCACGCTCCTCAGCCGTGGCCTTGAACATAGGCATGGGCTTGAAGCCGGAGATGGCGGCAATGATATTCTGCGGGACAGTCTGGCATCTGTCATTATACTCTCTGACAGCCCCGTTGTAGTATCTTCTTGCCGAGGCTATATCATCCTCAATCTTCACTATGCGCCCGCTGAGGTCGAGATAGTTATCGCTCGCCTTGAGGTCAGGATAGTTCTCTGCCACGACGAGTATGGAGGATATGGCGTCTGTGATGCTTGTCTCGCTGTCGAGGGTCGTGGTGAGCGATGTCGCTGCGCCTCTCTTTGCCACTGTCTGCTCGAGGACACGGGCCTCATGCTCTGAGTATGCCTTGACGACAGAGACGAGGGCTGGGAGGAGGTCGAAGCGTTTGCGGAGATACACATCCATAGTGGCGAAGGCTTCCTTGACCTTGTTGCGCGATGCTACAAGTGTGTTGTATATGAGGATGACAGCGACGAGGACGGCTGCCACGGCTATTGATATGATGACGGTCAGCATGATGTTTTGTGTTTGGGGGTTAATCAATATTTTGGCTCTCACTGGGCGTTATGGGCGTGGAAGGGTCAGAAGAGCAGGTAATAGACCACTGGCACCGAGAGGGCTGGCAGGAAATTGAGCGTCTTGCAGTCCTTTATGCCGAGTATGGCCAGTCCGGATGAGATTATCAGCAGGCCTCCGACGGTGCACATCTCGTTTATCATGGGGCCTTGCATGATGTCGGCCGAGGAGGCGAGGAGCGCCGTGACGTAGATTGATGTCTGCCAGACGAAGAGCACAAGGGCGGCGAGAGCCATGCCTATGCCGTATGTCGCGGCGAAGACAGAGGAGGTGACGAAATCGAGCGTGGCATTGGTATAGAGGAATGTGTTGTCGCCCTTCAATGCCGAGAGGACGGGGCCGACAATGGAGAATGTCCCGATGCAGTAGAGGAGGCATGAGGCTGTGAGACCCTCGACGAGGCGGCTCTTGCCCTTGCGACGGCCGTATCGCTCCACACGTCCCTGGAGGTCGAGCCATGAGCCTGCCAGTCCGCCGGCTGCCATGCTGACGATGAAGAGGACGGGCACCTCGCTCTTTGAACTGTTCTCGATGAAGATGCGGCAGCCGAGGGCGATGGAGACGAGACCCATGGCGTTGAAGAGGGCTGTCGTGTAGCGCTCGCCGATGCCACGGCGCAGCACCGTGCCGAGGATGGAGCCTGCGAGGATGCATGAGGCGTTGACTATCGTTCCGAGCATCAGTTTGTCTCTGTGTGTGGATTGTTATGGCAGGGAGGGTGGCAGGGGGGATAATGGTCAGACGGCGAGACAGGCGTCGAGGAGATGCTTCAGAGCCTTGCGGTCCATGTTCTGGCCTATGAACACAAGTTTCTGCATGCGGTCGCCATAGTCAGGGTCCCAGTCTCTCACTACGCCGGGGTTGTTCAGCAGGAACTGCTCAAGCTCCTCGTCGGGCATTGTGGCGTACCATTGTCCGGCATTGCGCATAGTCACCTGCTTGCCTGCCTGCTCGAAGACATAGCATATATCCTCCTCTCCTGAGAAGTAGCATATGCCCTTGGCGCGGATGACTGACTTAGGCCAGAGGCGCGCGACGAAATGGTCGAACTCTGAGAGCGAGAACGGGCGGCGGTTGTAGTAGACATATGTGCCGATGCCATACTCCTCTGCCTCGCCTGTCTCCTCATTATGGTGGCAGTGGCCACAGGTGCATCCCTCTGGGTGGTCGTGATGGTGGTGGTGGTGGTGATGGTGCTCATGCTCGTCATCATCGTCGTCATCATGGTGGTGATGGTGGTGCTCGTGCTCGTCATCATCGTCGTCATCATGGTGGTGATGGTGGTGCTCATGCTCGTCATCATCGTCGTCATGATGGTGGTGATGGTGGTGCTCGTGCTCCTCATCGTCGTCATGATGGTGGTGGTGATGGGCGTCATGGTCGTCGTGGTCATCATCGTCGTCGTCTGTCTCCATCTCGTCGACATGCTTCTCCACCTCCTGCACCCATGTCGCTGATGCCGCCACGGTGTTGAAGTCGAACTCGTTGGTGTCGAGGAGACGTGTCAGCTCCACGTCACAATAGTCACATTCTATTATCTCTGCCTTAGGCTGCAGGGCGCGCAGTATCTGCTTTGTGCGCTCCAGCTCAGATGGTGTCACCTCCGACGCCTTGTTGAGCAGTATCTTGTTGCAGAACTCTATCTGCTGTATGACGAGGTTCTCTATATCCTCCTCGGCTATGTTCTCGCGCATGAGGTCGAGTCCTCCGCCGAACTCATCGCGCAGTCTCATCGCGTCGACGACACTGACGATACTGTCAAGGCGTGCCTCGCCATACTGGCAGAACTCCGGTCCCATCATAGGTATGGAGCATATTGTCTGTGCGATAGGCATAGGCTCGCAGATGCCCGACGCCTCGATGACGATATAGTCGAAGCGTGACATCTTCAGAAGCTCCTCTATCTGCTGCACGAGGTCCATCTTCAATGTGCAGCAGATGCAGCCATTCTGCAGCGGCACGAGCGAGTCATCGCCCTGCCCTACGACGCCGCCTTTCTGTATGAGGTCGGCATCTATGTTCACCTCGCCTATATCGTTGACGATAACGGCGAAGCGTATGCCTTTCTCGTTCGCGAGAATGCGGTTTAGGAGGGTTGTCTTTCCGCTGCCCAGATAGCCCGTGAGCAGGAGTACAGGTATTACTTGTCTTTCCATCTTTGTTATGTTATATTTCAGTCGATGCAGGCTTCTTCCGCCCGCTATCATTATGCCGCCTTCTCCTCGCCACAGAATATGGCGGGACAGGCCAGCGAATCCAGCCGCAGCCTTTCTTATGCAAAGTTACACATTATTTTTCTATTACAGTGTATTTTTATACCTGAATCTTGCCTTTTTTTATCCTCATTAATATAAAAAAACATAACAGAGACCGTCAGTCTACGCAAAATTCGTTAACTTTGTGTCTAATTCATCGCTGGCGTCGAGACTACACCCCACACCGCCACCTCTTACCTCTTGTCCAGGCAAAGGCTACGGATGATGCCACAGAAGGCTACGGATGATGTGGCGAATGGCTACAGAACAGGAAGTAAAGACTCAGTCTTCATGCGGTAAAGACTCAGTAATCACACCATAAAGACTCAGTCTTTACCATACAAAGACTGAGCAATCAGTCTATCACAGGCTGAGAATAGGGACACAGCAGGCTGAGAATAGGGACGCAGCAGGCTGAGAATAGAGACACAGTAGGCTACGTGGAGAATCGTCAGGGACAATATACTGAGAGCCTCGCGAGCGATGATGGAGGCGAAATTGCAGGACTAACCTTTTTTCAATAACAAAAACATAAGAACAATGCGAATAGCAATCACTCTCGTGTCATTATCACTTGCCGTAACAGCCTTGGCCGGCAATGTCTACACACGCACAGCGAACGGTGTGACAGTAGCTGTCAAACACCACCTTGCAGGGCAGACAGCTCTCGTCAGGCTACAGGTCATGGGCGACAAGATAATACGCGTCTCAGCAACGGCAGAAAACAGCTTTGCCGACCCCAAGAGCCTTATCGTCATACCACACAACCGCCAGCAGCGCTATACCATAACAGAGAAGGGCGACGTGGTGACAGTAGCCACAAAGAGCGTACGCGCCAATGTCAACGGCGTCACAGGCGAGGTATGGTTCACAGACAGCAACGGCAAGACAATCCTGCAGGAGCGGAAAGGCGGCGGAAAACACTTCAAGCCATACACAGCGACACAGATACACCCCGACGGGAAACCTGAGACATACCGCGGATGGACCATCCACCAGGAGTTTGAGTCGCCTGCCGACGAGGCGTTCTATGGACTCGGGCAGCACCAGGCCGACGAGTGGAACTACAAGGGACGTGACGAGGAGCTCTTCCAGTATAACACAAAGGTCAGCATACCGTTCGTAGTGTCAAACTACAACTACGGACTGCTGCTCGACAGCTACTCGCTGTGCCGATTCGGCAACCCCAACGACTACAGCCAGCTGCACCGTCTCTTCGACATAGCCGACACAGAGGGGAAGCCAGGAGCGTTCACAGGAATATACACACATGCCATGCATGAGACATATGTCAGACGCGAGGACTCGATATACTTCGAGAACCTCAAGACGGCAAAGAACCTCCCCAACTTCGTCCTCGACGGGGCACACGTGACATATGAGGGCACCATAACGCCCCACGAGACCGGTGAATACCGCTTCTGCCACTACTACTCAGGCTACCAGCGCATATACATAGACGACAAGCCCGTTTACACCGAGGACCTCACAGCCTCAGGGAAGCAGGACCAGACAATATGGCGCACTGCATGGAACCCTAACGCACGCAAGTTCAGGCTGAACCTGAGGAAAGGGCAGACATACAAGTTCCGCCTCGAATGGGACCCCGACGGAGGCGAGGCTTACTGCGGAGTGAGGGCCTACCCGCCTGTCGACAACGAGACACAGCAGAGACAGTCATGGTGGAGCGAGATGACACAGCAGCTCGACTACTACTTCATAGCAGGCGACAACGCTGACGAGATAATATCCGGATACCGCACACTGACAGGCAAGGCACAGGTGATGCCGGCATGGCTCCTCGGCTACTGGCAGAGCCGAGAGCGGTATAAGACACAGGATGAGATTGTCGACGCACTCAAGGGATTCCGCCAGAGAAGACTCCCCATAGACAATATCGTCATGGACTGGAACTACTGGACTCCCGACCAATGGGGCGCATTCACATTCGACCCCTCACGTTTCTCCTCGCCGAAGAAGATGATTGACGACATACACAGCATGAACGCGAAGATAATGATATCATGCTGGCCGAAGTACTACCTCGGAGTGGACAACTACAAGGAGCTGCTCGCTAAGGACATGATATACATGCAGTCGGTCAAGGACTCGCTCATCGACTGGCTCGGATACCCATACGCCTTCTACGACGCATACGACGAGGGCGCAAGACGCATCTTCTGGAGACAGCTCTACGAGCGTCTCGCCACAATAGGCATGGACGCCTGGTGGATGGACGCATCAGAGCCGAACGTGAGAGACTGCACTGACATGGACTACCGCAAACTCCTCTGCGGACCGACGAAGTACGGCTCCTCAGACGAGTTCTTCAACGCATACTCCATAGTCAACGCCGAGGCCATATATGACGGGCAGAGAGCATACGAGACAGCTGTAGAACAGAACGCCATAGACCCTGCCGACAGCCACAAGCTCGACGCTGTCGCTGTATGGAACCAGGACGGACACTCAAACAAGTTCTCGCCAGAGAACAAGCGAGTCTTCCTGCTCACACGCAACGGATTCGCTTCTGAGCAGAGATACTCGACAGCGACATGGTCAGGCGATATCGGCACACGATGGGAGGACTTGAAGGCTCAGATAACCGCCGGACTGAACTTCTCCATCTCCGGTGTGCCATACTGGAGCCAGGACATAGGTGGATTCTCCGTAGAGCGACGCTATCAGGAAGCACAGCAGTGGTTCGACAAGACAGGCAAGACAAACAGTGACCTCCTCGAATGGAGAGAGCTTAATGTGCGCTGGCACCAGATGGGCATGTGGGCTCCAATGTACCGCAGCCACGGACAGTTCCCATACCGCGAGCCATGGAACATATCGCCCGAGGGAACACTGGCGTACAGGGTGATACAGAGCTGCCTCGAACTGAGATACCGCCTCATGCCGTATATCTACTCGCTGGCCGGCAAGGTACACTTCGACGACTATACCATCATGCGCCCACTCATAATGGACTTCGCCCATGACAAGGCTGTCACAGATATCGCATACCAGTTCATGTTCGGCCCCTCAATAATGGTCTGCCCGATATATAAATATAAGGCACGCGAGCGCGAGGTATACTTCCCAGAGGGCGAAACATGGTATGACTTGTTCACTGGCAATGTGGCGTCAGGCGGAGGAGAGACAAAGACCGTCAGTGCGCCTATTGAGCACATACCGGTCTATGTACGCGGAGGAAGCATACTGCCGCTCGGCCCACGCATCGAATATACAGGAGAGAAGAAGCCTGAGCATATACGCCTCTTCATATACGAGGGCAAGGACGGCGACTTCACTCTCTATGAGGACGAGCAGACTAACTATGGATACGAGGCAGGACGATACTCCACGATACCTGTCCACTATGACGACAAGCGCCACGAGGTGACCATCGGACAGCGTGAGGGCTCGTTCCCCGGCATGCTACAGAAGCGCAAGTTCACCATCGTCATGGTGAACGCCACCAACAGCCAGCCCATTAACCCCACGGCTGAGGGCATAGAGGTGGACTATAAGGGCAAGGCTGTCGTCGTGAAGACAACAAGATAACTCCCCCACCCCATATACGGCATCAGGCCATGCGGCATTATTCTGCTGCATGGCCTGATATCTTTTTATTACTGTCCGGTAAAACTTTCTGATGGGTAACGGTAAGCTTAGCTGACAGCAATAATGACTTTTATATGGCAATGTACTGTAAGTTGGGGTATGACAAAAGCTGGGCAGGGAGGCGGGAGCGCCAGCAATGGCAGGAGGGTATAAGGGGGATAAGCCTGCATCACCATCCTCTATTGACTGTGTGAGGCTATGGCGAGGCCAGCGCGTGGTCCTGTGGCGTGAGCAAGATGATGGCTGGGGATTCTGTCTCCCATATATCTCGCCATCCTCAGACAGAATGCTACACACGCCTATACCAGCTCCAGAATCTCGGGGAAAGAGTTGAGGATGAACGTGGGGTGGGCTGTGAGGAGCGTCGCCTCGTCATGATTGCCATAGGTCACAGCACATGTGCGGCAGCCCGCACTGTTGCCCATGAGAATATCATACGTGGTGTCTCCCACGACAACCGTCTCTCCCGCACCGACCCCCATCTTCTCCATGAGGCGCAGCGTCATGTCAGGGGCTGGCTTCGGGGTGAGGTGGTCATTGTTCGTCACACGTGTCTCAAAGAACGGGGCGAGACCACGCGGCTTCATGATAAGCTCGAGCGATGCCTCATCGCGCGAGGTGCATATGCCCATACGTATGCCACGGCGCTGCAGCTCGCCCAGTGTCTCGATGACTCCGGGGTAGATTGTAGTGCCGTTAAGCTCATACGTCGGGAAGAGCCGGCGGTATATTCTGACGGCTTCTGTGGCCTCGTCGTCGGACAGGGAGCCAAGACGCTGAAGGGCGGTATATAGGGGCAGACCTATCGTGCGGCGCATGGCGTCGTCAGAGGGGATAGCCTTGCACATGGCGCTGAGGGTATGGCGCATGGTGGCGAGAATGCCAGGGGCGGTGTTGGCGAGTGTGCCGTCAAAGTCGAAGAGTATTGTCGTTGTATTCATCGGGTAATGAGGATTGGTGCATGAATGGATGTGATGATGGTGTCTATGGCGGGAAGCGCGGCTCATTATGGCTGACGCCTCAATAGCGAGACAATCTCGCTGGCGGCGTTGTCCGGGGCAGAGGTGTCGCCGAGGCGCTCCATGACGGTGCGGTAGCCTTCGAGCATGGCAGCGCGCCCTTTGCCACCAGGGAGTATATCAGAGAGGGCCTCGCGTATGTTGGCGACACTGAAACGGTCGGCAAAAAGCTCCTGGACAACCTCGCTGCCGGCAATAAGGTTGACAAGGGAGATATAGCGGCACTTGATGACAAGATTGAAGGCAAGACGGTAGAGACGGGGAAGAATGGTGTGGTAGCATACCACCTGTGGGACATTGAAGAGGGCCGTCTCGAGCGTGGCGGTGCCGCTGGTGACCATCGCTGCCGTAGAATGGGAGAGCAGGGCATAGGTCTGGCCCATCACGAGGGAGGCTCCGCTGCCACGGAGATATGGCTCATAGACCGTCCTGTCTATCGACGGGGCTCCAGCCACGACATACTGGTAACGGCTGTCGGTGGCGGCAGAGAGCATCGGGGGGAGGTTGTTCTCTATCTCCTGCATGCGGCTGCCAGCAAGGATGGCTATGACGGGGCGGCTGTCATCAAGACCATTGGAACGGCAGAAGTCTGAGAATGTCTCGGTGTATGTGGCCTTGAATGCCCTGACCTCATCGGCTGTGGGATTGCCGACATAATGGACAGGGTAATGGTGCTTCTGCTCGAAGAACTCCTTCTCGAACGGAAGGATGCAGAACATCTCCTCTACATCACGGCGGAAATCCTTTATGCGCCACTCTTTCCAAGCCCATATCTTGGGCGAGATATAATAAAAGGTGTGGGGACGGCGCCTGTCATGCTTCCGGCGATAGGATGTCAGGAACTTGCATATGTTGAGGTTGAAGCCTGCATAGTCGACAGGGATGACAACATCGGGCTGCCATGAGACGATGTCACGCTTGCAGAGCCGGATATTACGAAGGATGGTGGGGAGATGGAGAAGGACTGGGAGAAAACCCATGTAGGCCAGCTCACGGTAGTGACGGACACAGTCTCCACCTGCTGACGACATATTGTCGCCGCCGAAGAAACGGAACATGGCATCTGGGTCGATACGCTTTATGGAGCGCATCAGATGGGAGGCGTGGAGATCGCCAGAGGCTTCACCGGCTATAAGGTAATACTTCATGATATATCTGGAGAATATGGACTTGACAAACATAAGCCCCACAACCTCTC
Organism: Hoylesella loescheii; assembly: GCA_021531755.1. Classification (GTDB taxonomy): domain Bacteria; phylum Bacteroidota; class Bacteroidia; order Bacteroidales; family Bacteroidaceae; genus Prevotella. The sequence continues at coordinate 146,413 of JADYUK010000003.1, read as the reverse complement.
ACCACAGACACACTGACAGCGGCAGGCTGGGAGAGCCTGGGGATGGGCGCGATACTGGATGGGAGGGCGCGGGGCCATTTTCTCTATGCCACAAGGGGGGATGTGGCAGGTTATGTCAGAGGAAATACTGGACGGCGTAAAGGTATATGACACAGGCAGGAATGGCCATCAGCGACGAGTCAAAGCGGTCAAGCATGCCTCCATGGCCGGGAAGGATATTGCCAGAATCCTTTATGCCTATCGTGCGCTTGAAGAGAGACTCTACAAGGTCGCCCCATGTGCCGAAGAAGACGACAGTGAGACCCATACCCATCCACTTCAGGACAGAATATGACACCGACTCTCCTTCACCGACAGCATGATAGCCTATGACTGCCGCCACTATGAGGACAAGGAGCCCTCCGCCGATGCTGCCTTCCCATGATTTGCCGGGAGAGACTCTCGGGAACAGCTTGTGGCGGCCGAAGAGCGAGCCGGTACAGTATGCACCCGTATCATTCATCCAGAGGAAAAGGAATACACTCAGGGGGATGATTGTGCTGAAAACGACATGTCCGGCTGAGTCCTGGAAGGCAAGGATATTTATCGTGGAGAACGGCAGGGCTATATACATCTGCCCAAGCATGGTGTATGCCCAGTCGGCTATGGCGTTCTCATTGCCTGTATAAAGCTCGCTGATAAAAAGGTAGATTATGGTCAGGAGATAGGGGATGAAGACCTCTGACGTTGTCATGCCGCTCGAATAGCTTGCCATGGCAAGGAAAAGGAAAGCCGCGGCTGCTGTCGATATGAACTGATTGACCTGTACGCCTGGGACATGGGTATTGATGAGACCTGTATATTCCCACATTGCGGCACATGTGATAATCGTGAAAAGGGCTATCATGGCTGTCGGGTCAAGCATGCCTGTAACCATGATGGCAACGAAGAGTACGCCTGTTATGGCGCGAACGATAAAGTTTTTCTGCTTTGCTGTCATTGTCTTATTGTTGTTAGGCTTTGTCTTTCAGGGTTAAGGTTAAGGTATTCCAGCCCATCAGCAGCATGGTATGGAGCTGGAATGTGGATGCAGCCAGGGGGCATCATGCTGGCACTGTTACGGCTGCCCACAACATATCGGGGGGCATCATGCTCCGCCCTCGTGGTTGTATGGTATCCGCATATATCTCTCAGATACCTCAAATAGCCTATATCCCCGGACAGCGAATGACACTGATGTCTGCTGTCCGGGGATGTCGCTATGTCTCTTTACGGCTAATCACCCAATATCTCTTCCGAGCGGCTCGCCCACGGGCGCTTGCCGAATATCTTCTCTACATCCTCGGCGAAGATGACCTCACGGTCAATAAGGAGCTGGGCAAGTTCGTTGTGACCCTCACGGTGCTCCTCGAGAATGGCCTTCGCACGCAGGTATTGGTTGTTAATCATCTTCTGCGCCTCGCTGTCTATCTTCTGGGCTGTGGCCTCGGAATAGGGCTTGACAAACGAGTAGTCGGTCTGGTTGTAGTAGCAGAGATTAGGCAGAGCGTCGCTCATTCCCGCATAGGCAACCATAGAATAGACGGCCTTCGTAGAGCGCTCAAGGTCGTTCATGGCTCCTGTTGAGATGCGTCCAAGGAAGACATCTTCTGCCGCACGGCCGCCAAGCAGGGCGCAGACCTCATCGAGCATGGCTTCCTTTGTGGTTATCTGACGCTCCTCGGGGAGATACCATGCTGCTCCAAGAGCCCTGCCACGGGGGACGATGGTGACCTTGACAAGGGGATTGGCATACTGGCAGAACCAGCTGACAGTGGCATGGCCAGCCTCATGGAAGGCGATGGCACGCTTCTCCTCGGCTGTCATGACCTTTGTCTTCTTCTCCAGTCCGCCGATTATGCGGTCTATGGCAGAGAGGAAATCCTGCTGTGTGACCGATTTCTTGTTAGCACGTGCCGCTACAAGGGCTGCCTCATTGCAGACATTGGCTATGTCCGCACCGGAGAAACCTGGAGTCTGGCGAGAGAGAAGCTCCACGTCGAGATCGGACGATACCTTAATCGGGCGGAGATGAACCTTGAAGATTGCCTTGCGCTCATTGAGGTCAGGAAGCTCCACGTGAATCTCCCTGTCGAAACGTCCCGCACGCAACAGAGCCTTGTCGAGCATGTCGACACGGTTCGTAGCTGCGAGGATGATGACACCAGAGTTCGTGCCGAAACCATCCATCTCTGTCAGCAGGGCGTTCAGCGTGTTCTCACGCTCATCATTGCCGCCCATACCAGGATTGTTGCTGCGTGCCCTTCCGACAGCGTCTATCTCGTCTATGAATATGATGCATGGGGCTTTTGCCTTGGCCTTTGCGAAAAGGTCACGGACACGCGAGGCACCGACTCCGACGAACATCTCCACGAAATCAGAGCCTGACATAGAGAAGAACGGCACGTTGGCCTCGCCGGCAACAGCCTTGGCGAGAAGGGTCTTGCCTGTTCCCGGAGGGCCTACAAGGAGAGCACCCTTTGGTATCTTGCCTCCAAGATCAGTGAATTTCTTCGGGTTCTTCAGGAACTCCACTATCTCCTGGACCTCCTGCTTGGCCCCTTCCTGGCCTGCGACATCCTTGAAAGTGACGTCATGTATGGTGTCCTTGCCGTATTCCTGAGCCTTGCTCTTGCCGACATTGAACACTCCACCCATACCGCCGCCGCCCATGCCGCCGCTCATACGGCGGATGATGAATATCCATACAGCGATGAAAAGGAGCGTGGGACCGACACTCAGGAGTATCTCCCACAAGCCAGATTCTGTGGATTCATAGTCAAGCTGTCCACTGAAACGCTTAGCCTTCTGCTGCGCTTCAAGAAACTGTTCTACCTGGTCGACGGAGCCAAAGTTGACCACGATGTATGGATTAGGGTCCATCTGCTTCGCTGTCCTGTTGAAGACTTTGCGTATATACTCAGGCTTCACATACATCTTCAGCTCGCTTTCCTTCTTGTCTATTACAACCTTCTGGGCGTATCCATGGCTTACGAACTGCTTGAAGTCGCTGTATGAGCTTTTCTTTGAGGCTTGCTGCCCCATGTTCCCACCTCCTGTGAAGAACATGTAGGCTAATACTATAATAATAATAGTATATATCCACCCCATATTGAATTTTGGCATCTTTGGCTCCTCAGGCTTGTTACCTGGGCCTTTGTTGCCATTAGGATTGTTTGCCATTGTGCTGGGATAATGTTTTTATTTATTATGGGGCATGCTGCAATGACATCTCAATGGCATGCTGCCCACATATTGTCAGTTGTCTGTTATCAGTCAAGATTTGGTATTTCCTCTGATGGAGCGTCAGCCCACAGATGCTCAAGGTCATAATGGTCACGTGCGTCAGGCACGAAAATATGTACCATGATGTCCACATAGTCCATAGCGACCCACACGCAATTCTCCAGTCCTGCTATCTTGCTTGGCTTCTCGTTGAGGTCTATGCGTATCTTGTCGCTGACAGAGTCGGCAATGGCCTCTATCTGGCTTGGTGAGTTACCCTCGCAGATGACGAAAGCCTTTGTGATGCAACCGTCTATCTCGCTGAGGTCTATAACTGTAATGTCGCGGCCTTTCTTGTCCTGAATTCCGTCAATGGCCTTATCTACTAACTTCTTTATTTCTTCAGTCATTGTATATTCCTTTGTCTTGTTTTGTATATTCTAATTGTTTATTCTAATTGTCTTATTACATGTGTTGGGTCTGTCATACTGTAAAGGCTCAACAGAAACACCCATGTACTTCTGCAGCAAGCCTCATTGGGTCATACTTCCAGATTATTGTCAGAGTATGTTACGCAGCCTTTCTTATGCAAAGGAAGTGCAAGGTGAGCGCAATGGAGCTTGCTCAGCATTGCCGAGCCGCAGCCTTTCTTATGCAAAGGAAGTGCAAGGTGAGCGCAATGGAGCTTGCTCAGCATTGCCGAGCCGCAGCCTTTCTTATGCAAAGTTACGTCATTTATTTGAAACGTGGCATCCCCCTGCCTGTTTTTTGTGTTTTTTTATGTAATATGGGCTGTTGATAAGGACTAGAGGAAGAAAAATGAACGTTTTTATGAAAAAAACGACGAAAAAGTTTGGAGGATTCAGAAAAACGTCGTAACTTTGCACTCGCAATCAAGAAATGAAGAGATTCACTACTTGAAAGCGACAAATACAGTCTGGTAACAGACAAACACATTGGGGTATGGTGTAATGGTAACACTGCAGATTCTGGTCCTGCCTTTTCTGGTTCGAGTCCGGATACCCCAACACTCACGAAAGAGGTTCTGACAACAAGTCGGAACCTCTTTTTTTATTTACATGTTTCTTTATATATTTATTCAGGTTTGATGATATTCTTATTCATGTTTGATGATAATTTTATTCATGTTTGACAATATATATTGGTAAATGCATACGGAACTCAGCGGAGCCCAAGACATTTCGAATCATGAAAGTGTAAAAAAACGCCCACATTGTTTGGTATGTATCAAAAAGAATTGTATCTTTGCATGGAGAAAGGGGCGTAGGCTACGCTCTATCCTTAAATCAATCAACACACACCAACTTAACACTTAAATCATACAAAGCGACATGAGAAAGATTATTGTTACCGTGGCTCCTGTGTGCCACGTTGGTAAAGAGATACCCGCAGGCAGCAGGAACCCGCTTACCCCAGAGGAGATAGCAGCCGATGTCATAGAATGCTACAAGGCAGGTGCATGCCAGGTGCACCTTCACACAAGGGATATAAACGGCAATCCGACATTCGAGCTTGATGTCTTCCGCAGGACAATCGGTATGATACGCGAGGAGACAGACATGATAATCCAGGGCTCTACGGGAGGTCTGTCGACACTCTCGCTCGAGGAGCGCTGTGTCAGTCTGAATGTCCCTGAGGTGGAGATAGCCTCTCTGAACATGGGTTCAGTAAACTTCGGCGAGACAGTTTATGTCAATACAAACCCCGACCTCAGATACTGGGCGCAACGGCAGAAGGATGCCGATGTAGTGCCAGAGATGGAACTTTTTGACCTTTCACATGTCGAGTGCTGCTCCCGTCTTGCCGACGAGGGTGTCATACGCCGTCCGCTTCATTACAACTACTGTGTCGGACCAGGTGCGAGCAGCAATCTCTCAGCTACGGGCAAGAACCTCGCCCTGCTGAATATGCTTGCGGAGCCGGGCACATCATGGGGAATAAACCATGACTCGATGAAGGACTTTTCCATCCTTGCCTGCGCCATTGGCATGGGTGCCAATGCCGTCAGGGTAGGCTTTGAGGACAGCTTCGCCTATGCTCCGGGCAAATACGCCAAGACAAACGCTGAGCTTGTCAAGAGGCTTGTTGAGCTCATAAGGCTCATGGGATGTGAGCCAGCCACACCTTCTGAGGCGCGCGAGATGCTCGAGATAGGGACATACTGGAAGAAATAAGCGCACGGCCTGAGCATCCATTAATCTGATACCACTATGAAAAGAAAGAGTATCATACTGGCGCTCCTTGTCATACTGAGCGTCATAACATTCCTTGACCGCACCTGCATAACATTCTCCAGCATAGAGATAAAGACAGACCTTGGCATAGACCAGAGCGGCTGGGGATGGGTGATGAGCATCTTCACCCTCTCCTACGGCCTCATGCAGCTACCGCTTGGCGCCCTTGGCGACAAGGCCGGGCACCGTTGGGTGCTTGCAGGCATTGTGCTGTGGTGGTCATTGTTCACTGGCTTCACAGGGCTTGCGACGGGCTTGCTCTCCATGCTTGCCATACGTTTCTGTTTCGGTATAGGCGAGGCAGGAGCGTCGCCATGCTCTACGAGTGTCATCAGCCGATGGTTCAAGAAAGAGGAAGTGGGCAAGGCCCAGGGCTTTGTATGGGCTGCGACACGCCTTGGTGGAGCTGCCGCTCCGTTCATCGTCATACCTCTCGTGGCTGGCTACGGATGGCGTTTCTCGTTCTATGTGCTTGGTGCGATAGGCATAGTATGGACTGTGGTATGGTTCATATATTACCGTGACCGCAAGCCTGCCACGGCAGAGGAAACTCCCGGGAAGGCTGTCAAGGAGAAGATACCATGGCGCAAGATGGCATCCCATCCACAGTTCTGGATAATATGTGCCATGTATTTCTTCTACGCTTTCGGCTCTTGGTTCTTCTTCACATGGTTCCCTGAATACATGAAACAGGGTCGTGGCTTTGGCGCCGAGGAGCTGAAATATGCTGTTGCGATACCTTTTCTCATGAGCATGGCAGGCAATATCGCTGGTGGTTATCTTACTGACCGCCTCTCCAAGCGCTACGGGATAAAGACCGGGCGCAAGGCGCTTGGTACTGTGTGTCTTGCCGTGTCGGCAGTCTGCATGGTTCTCGCCGCCTTCATTCCGGGCAAGACAGCCGTATTCATATTCCTCTCTCTCTGCTTTGGCATCTTTGACCTCATGCTCCCTTCTGCATGGGCATTGTGCATCGACCTCGGCAAGAGGTATGCCGGCTCTGTGTCAGGAGCCATGAACACATTCGGCAATCTGGGAGGTTTCTGCTGCTCCCTTATGTTCGGTTATCTCTTGAAGGCTACCGGCAACTATGACCTCCCTCTATATATGATAGCCGCGATGCTTATCGTCAGTGCCATCCTCTTCTCATTCATCAACCCGAGCAAACCTATTGTAGAATAACCGCGGACTGGCCATCCAGTCCTCTCATTATCCCCAAACCCAATGAACAAGAACACGAAGATGGTCGTCTTTGACGACGATCCTACCGGCATACAGACAGTGCATGGCTGTCTTCTCCTGACCCAATGGGACGACGAGACACTCGAGAAGGCTTTCACTGACGATGTGCCTTTCTTCTATATCCTCACCAACACAAGAGCCATGACAGCATCCGATGCGTGCCAGAGGATGCGCGATGCCGTTGAGAGCGTGCTGAGAGTGAATGCCCGTCATGGCTACCGTCTCATCTGTGTCAGCCGCAGCGACTCATGCCTCCGTGGCCATTTCCCTCTTGAGACAGACATCATGCGCCATACACTTGAAAGCCATGGCGTGAAAGTATGGAAGAAGACGCCGTTCGCCCCAGCCTTCATAGAGAGCGGCAGAGTGACCATCGGCGGCATACACTATATGCGCGACGGTGACCGCCTTATACCTGTCAGCGAGACAGAGTTCGCAAGAGACAATGTCTTCGGATACTCAACATCATGTCTCCGTGACTATATCTTGGAGAAAGGTGGCAATCCTGACGACTATGATATTGTCGACGCTGACAGCTACACACAGCTTGACGAATACCGTGACCGTCTTTTTGAAGCCACAGCAGACTGGGACGGAGCCGTCGTCATACGCTCGTCGTCATCCCTGCCGCGTTCTATCAGCGGCATCGCCGACAAGCCCCTGCTCTCCCCTGCCGACCTTATGATACCCCCAAAGGGATGCGGTACAATCATCGTCGGCTCACATGTCAGGAAGACTACAGAGCAGCTCAACCACCTTCTCGACATGGAAGGCACAGCAGGCATAGAGCTTCCGATAGACGCGATACTCGACAATGCTGAGCAGCTCAGGCATGATGTCCTCATGAAGATGAGGGAGATGGCCGCTGAGGGGAAGACCCCTGTGGTATACACCAGCCGCAAGGAGGTGCGCATAGCCGACGCTGAGAAGCGTCAGGCACTGGGACAGAAGGTCTCAGCCTTCCTTGTCAGCCTTGTCAGCATGATGGACTACAGGCCGGCTTACTTAGTGGCCAAGGGCGGGATAACGAGCCATGACATACTGACCCATGGCCTTAATGTCAGCATGGCGAGAGTCATGGGGCAAGCGATAAACAGCGTTCCGTGTATCATGACCGAGAAGGACGGGCACAATCTCCCCTACATCATCTTCCCAGGCAATGTTGGCAACGCGTCGTCCCTCGCCGAGATATACCGCAAGATGAGCCGTATGGCATAGCCAAGAGCCAGCCATCTGAGCATCCATGCCTTCTTTCTGTGCCCCGCAGTCAGCCCACCAGCCACAAGCCTTGGCAGACGACAGCGATGCCAGCGACAAGGAGGCCGTGGGCGACAGATAGAGAACAACAAGTAATACAAACCCATCAAAACCATATAGAACAATGAAGAAAGTAGTCTGTGTACATACAGCGATGGCCTTGGTAGGCCCATTGACAGAGACATTCAAGAAGCACTTCCCTGAGGTAGAGGTAGAGCATATCGCCGAGAGCTCGCTCATCAAGGAGGTCATAAAGAACAACAGCGTCACTCCAGCCGTGCGCCGCCGTCTCCTCGACTATTACAACGCGGCGGCCGACTCAGGAGCGGACATAATCTTCAACACATGCTCAAGCGTAGGAGACATTGCCGACATGGGCAATCTCATCTGCCGCATACCTGTGTTCCGCATAGACCGTCCGATGGCCGAGAAGGCTGTCCGCGATGCCAGCCGCATAGGAGTCATCTCGACCCTCCCCACCACCCTCGACCCCACATGCCGCCTTCTGAGGAAGTGTGCAGAGGAGGCAGGGCGTGATATTGACCTTGTTGAGGGACTTGCCGACGGCGCTTTCGCTGCCGGACAGAGTGGCGACGGCGAGACCCACGACCGCCTCATAGCCGAGGCAGCACAGCGCATAGCAGCCGATGTCGACCTTTTCGTCCTCGCCCAGGGCTCAATGGAGCGCATGGAGGGGCGTCTTGCCGAGCTGACAGGTAAACCGGTCCTTTCCTCTCCAGTGCTTGGAGTGAAGGGTCTGAGACATTTCATGGGATTCTGACCCCACTCTTCTTCCCTACCCCAGCAATCTATCCTGGCATCGACAGAGGCAGCCTGATAATCCCCCTGGGGACAGATATGCTGGCGCAGAAAGAGGCATAGGCCATTCCTGCCGGCAATATCTGCCGTACCCATCCTTTACCAGACAAACAAACCAGTAATAATGAGAAGTTATCTCACAATCCTTTTCCTCGCCATCTCCACAGCCGTCACAGGCCATGGGGATGGCGTTTCGCGTAATGCGTCATACCGTCCCTCGGGCCGTGCCTTTGTATCGGTCAACGGCCATAACCGCTACACGCGCGCCCTTTATGGCAGCACGTCAGAATACCGTATAGAGACGAGCGACCGCCCTGTCTTCGCCATCTACAAGAAGAAGCTGTCGAGGAACATCAGTTTCTCTCTGACATACAAGGGGCTGTCCATGGCCCTTGACTCCACAGGCTACTGTGAGTCACGCTACGAGGGAGGGCGGCGCGACTACACTTTGCGTGACGACCGCTGGGGCGGCGCCACTCTCCGCGTCAGCGTCCTTGCCTATCCAGACAGCGAGGGAGGCATCTGGCGGTTCAGCGGTGAGGGATTTGACAGCCCTGTGACGCTCTCCGGCCGTGTGTCAGGCACACGTGCCGAGAAGTTTGTCCGTTCAGGCGATATGGGGCGCTTTGAGCTTCCTGGATGTTTTGAGTCTCACGACAGGGAGGGGCAGCAGATGCTCTCTGAGGCCACATTCTGCCAGCCTGCCGCTCCGTCTCCCACGAAGCGTGGCAAGAGGAAGACAGCGAGCTGCCGCAAGACACCGCCCACGGGCGAGCGACCGCTGCCAGCCAGCCTCACCACGATATATTTCTCCATCGACTCGACAGCCCTCACCACTCCTGTCACAGCCATAGAGCATGAGGCCATGAGGCTCCGTTACGAGAGCGCTGAACGCTGGCGCGCTGAATTGTCGGGCAGTGTCAGCATCACCACCCCCGACGCATGGCTGAACCCCATAGGCGGAGCGATGGTCATGGCGGCAGACGGAGCGTGGAGCGGAAAGGTGTGGCTGCATGGCGCTGTAGGGTGGCGCATGCCTCTGCCTGGATGGCGTGCGGCATATATGGGCGACTTTCTGGGCATGCATGAGAGGCAGCGCATCCACTTCGACGCTTATGCCAAGAGCATGGTCAGCAATGTCCCGCTGAGCAAGCCCCACATGATGGACGAGAAGAACAATCTGGCTCGCGGGACATACGCATGGGGGACCCCCATGTACAGCAACGGCTATATATGCCGCAACCCCGAGCGCGACGACCAGTTCCACCACTATGACATGAACCTTGTCTATATCGACGAGCTCCTGACCCATCTCCAGTTTGACGCCGACACGGCATTCATGCGCAGGATGTGGCCTGTCATCACTCGCCACCTCGCATGGGAGAAGCAAGCATGGGACCCCGATGGCGACTCTCTGTACGACGCCTACTGCTGCATCTGGGCGAGCGACGCGCTCCAGTATAACAGCGGTGCTGTCACCCACTCCTCGGCATACAACTACCGCGCCAACAGGCTTGCGGCACGCATAGCAGAGCTCATCGGCGAGGACCCCGCCCCCTACCGTGACGAGGCCGAGCGCATACTCAAGGCCATGAACAGCCGCCTGTGGGTGGCAGACGATGGCCACTGGGCAGAATACCAGGACTTCATGGGGCTGGGGAGAGTGCATAAGAATGCCGCCCTTTGGAGCATATACACCCCTATCGACTGTGGAGTGGGGACACCACAGCAGGCATACAGCTCGACACGCTATATCGACAGCCATATCCCCCATATACCGTTCATACACGACGGGAGAGAATACAGGACCATCAGCACCTCGTCGTGGTCGCCTTACGAGTGGAGCATAAACAATGTCGCCATGGCCGAGGTGATGCACACCGTGCTTGCCTACTACAAGGCGGGGCGTGCGGAGGAGGCCTACCGTCTGCTCAAAGCCAATGTCCTCGACTTCATGTACCTCGGCTCGAGCCCGGGGAATTTCGGTCAGCTGTCATCCCTTGACCGTGCCACAGGCGAGGCATACCGTGATTTCGCTGATGTCACGGGCATATCATCGCGTGCCATCATCGAGGGGCTCTATGGCATCACGCCCGAGGCATTGTACGGCCGTTGTGTCATACGCCCCGGCTTCCCCGCCTCGTGGGACAGCGCCTCCATCCACACGCCCTATCTTGACTATACATACAGGCGTGCGGGCGGGAAGATTGTCCTCGACATATCACAGCGTTTCAGACAGCCTCTGGCGATTGTCATACGCCAGAACACGGGCAACGGAGAGTATCATGACACATTGTGCACGGCAGACAGTGTGCAGCATATCGTGCTCGACGACATGAGGGCCGCTGAGCCTTCTCCAGCCCAGCCGTACGTCATGCCGGCATCAGAGGGCAACACATTTGCCGATGTCCAGCCCTCGCGTCTTGAGCCAGTCTCCCTGTCGGGTGTCGTCAATGGCTCTGTCGACAGCATCTTCATGCAGCGTTATCTCTCCCCACGCTCTCCATACACCACGCTCTGTGTACCCACGCAGGGTATCGGCGACTGGTGTTCGACGAAGCGCACCGCCACTGTTGACGCCTCCGGCATCAGGAACCACGGTGTCAGTCTGCCAGACATGGGCGGGGCTGTCATGTTCAGCATCCCCCCGACAGGCCATGACATAGCCTTCACGAGCCTGTGGGACAACTATCCGGACAGCATCAGCGTGAGGGTCAAGGGGCGTGCCACACACGCCTATCTGCTCATGGCAGGCACCACGAACCCCATGCAGTATGATATCCCTAACGGCCGTCTCACCGCCCACTATACTGACGGCAGCGCAGACACGCTGCTCCTCACGCCTCCCTACAACTGGTGTCCGATAGAGCAGGATTATCTTGACGACGCCGCGGCGTTCCCCATGCCCCAGCCCCGTCCCTACCGTGTGGGGCTGTCGTCAGGCATTGTCAGCCGCCACCTCTCCGCAGCCCTAGGCATGGGGGAGGCTCTGACAGCCGGCGACATACCAGGCCAGAAGACTGCTGTGAGGGAGATAAAGGGCGGTGGAGGTATCATCATCGACATGCCCCTCAACCCCAGGAAACGCCTCCGCAGCATAACGCTGACGACACTGAGCAATGAGGTCGTCATGGGCATTATGGGCATCACGCTCCAGCGGCCATAAGCACTACGCTGCCGTACAGCACACAGAAGCAGCTCTCCGCATCCTCACACGGGATGTCAGAGAGCTGCTTCTGTGTTTCCACCTGTATCATTATCGGGAGACAATAATCAGCATGGAGGGTATGATATGTCTATCATGGCGGCCGCAGGGCTGTCATCCTGCCCTGCCCCACCTATCCTGTTCAGCCTTTTCACTTGGCTGCGATGACCTCTATCTCCACGAGGGCGCCCTTCGGGAGCTTCTTGACCGACACGGCAGAGCGTGCTGGGTAAGGCTGTGAGAAGAACTCGGCATAGACCTCGTTCATGGCAGCGAAATCGTCCATGGAGTCGAGGAAGACCGTTGTCTTGACAACGTTTGAGAGCTCAGCGCCGGCGGCACGGAGTATGCTCTGCGCGTTCAGGAGGCTCTGTCGTGTCTGTCCCTTTATGCCGCCCTCGGCGAATGCTCCTGTCTGGGGGTCAATAGGCAGCTGTCCTGAGGCGAAGATGAATCCGTTGGCCTCGATAGCCTGGCTGTATGGGCCTATGGCTGCTGGCGCGTTGTCTGTATGAATCTGTTTCATGTCCTTTGTTGTTTTTTTGTTTTTATGGTTATTGATGGGGGCAGATATCGTCCGCCCTTTGCTATACAATATTATTCTTATTATTGACGGCGTTTGTCTTGTCCGGTGTTCCGTGTCTTGCACGATGGGGCATCACAGCTGCCGTTTTTCATGTGCAGGGGTTATTCTCTCTCTTTCCCGACGATATACCTCACCTTGTGCTTCCATGCCTTTCTCTCTCCGTAAGGGTATATCTTCGTTGTCGTGATAGAGTTCTCGGTCGATGTGTCCCCCCATATCGCCTCAGCTCTCGGCGAGGAGAGGATGGTGAGAGTGTTGTCTATGACGGTCTTCCCGGGTGTTGTCTCGACGTCCCGTGTCTCGTGCGTGAAGACATCGGTGCTTATGGCCATAAGCCCTGTACGGTCGGCCTTGACGCTGACATTACGGGCTATGGGGCGGGCGCGGTCGGTGTATTCAAGTCCCTCGGGCGTTGTCGTGATACGGAAGTCGCGCCTTATGGTGCTGTCGTTCTCTGCCAGCGACGCCTTGACCGAGAAGAACCGGCCGTCGAGAGTCATCTCCGGCTCGCCTATAAGGCGTGCGTTTGTCCTTGCGCCCTCTGTCGTGTAGTATCCGACGATGTTGCCTGTGTTATACTTACGGTATGGCACGACGAGGTTCGACTCCTCTGGTGTTGTTATCGGGGCTATGTATCCTGTGAAGCTGCGCTTGCCCTTGCTGAACGAGAAGCAGGCGAAATAGTCACCAGTCATTGTGCGCACGATGTTCTGGCATGGCAGAATGCGCGCCTCGGCATGCCTCAGCATGAAGTCCTTCACATCAGCCGGCTGCATGCCGCCGACAGGGAATATGTGGTGCATGAGCCATGTCATCATGACGCGGTGGCCCTGCACGCCCATTCTCCTTGCCCCGACATCGGGTCTCAGGAGCCATGCCCCGTCAGCTGTTGTCTGCTGCCTGCGCGCTATTTTCCTGAGAGCCTGCTGCTCGAAGAGGAGCGCGTCGGCATCGCCTCTCATACAAGCCATTGTCGAGTAGGATGTCACCTGGTCGTAGAGGAAGAGGCTCCAGTCGTTGCCATTGGGCATAGCCTGCTCCCCGTCGGGCAGTGTGAGCCAGTTGAGCACATTCTGTGTGACAGAGTCACAGTTATGGAGCAGTGTCTCGCTCTTCCATTTCTGTCTGTCGCCCTGGAACAGCCTGAGGGCGAGCGCGGCCTCTCCGAGTTCCTGTATGACGACGTTCTGGTATGATGTGTGGAAGAAGTCATGGTTCTGGAGCGTCCAGTCGGGGTAAAGGTTTGCCCCGCGGTACATGGAGCTTATCGTGCTGTTGTCATACCAGGGGTCGGGGATGGTATGGTTGTCGGCGTCAGAGGGGTGGGAGTAGGAGTTGACTGCGAACTCCCTCATGCGCTGGAACCATCGTGGGGCGAGGGCGTCGTCGGGGAAGAGTCCTAACGCCGCGGCGAGGACATCGACCTCCCATCCGTTCTCCTCGGCCTTCGTGTCGCCTATGTATCCTGTAGGGATATCGCGCTCGAGCTCGTAGTCACACTCGGCTTTCAGCAGGCGGTAGACATCATCCCTCATCAGAGAGTCGAGCCTCTCCCACTGGAAGAATGCGCTGTACGCCACGGACATGGCCCAGAGGCTGCTCTCCCACTGGTGGTCGGCGACGGATGTGGAGCCCCAGTATCTGCCGTCCTTGCATGCCTTACGCCTCACAGCCTTGTGTGTGTGGACAGCGTATCGCAGTGTCTTCTCGGCCATGAGGGCGAGGCGGGGCTCGTGTCTGTCGTAGCGGCAGAGGAAGGCAGAGAGCATGGAGAGGTCGGCATTGGTGCGCACTCCGGCCTCATTGCTGCCCATAGTGTTCTCGCCACGGAAACAGGCATAAAGGCTGTCGATATCCTCACAGTCATTGTAGATATAACGGCTGAAAGAGCGCAGCATGTCCATCGCCATCTCCTTGGCATAACGGTCGGCGGCTATGGAGCGTGCTGACGGCACGGCGAGGAGGGCGAGGAGGATGAAGAAGGTATGCAGAATGTGTCTCATAGACGGATGGAATAGTTTGGGTATTCGACATGGAGAAGTGGGGATGCATGGCAGCACGTATGGCCTTGCGGGGTGAGAGCATGGCATATGAGGAGGCGTAAGATGGCGAGGCCCCGAACACTTACAGTCTGTAAGCCACGTGGGTGGTTCAGCTTACAGTTTTCTGCGCCATGAGGCCGTTTCGCCATTCAGTGCCTCTGACACGGCCAAAGGTACTGGATGAGAGGGCAAGAGATACTGGATGGGAGGCTCAAAGGCTACGCTTACGATTCTTAACCTGCACCTCCTGCTTTTCTCCTGTCTGTATAACGCACATTGAGGCTCTTTATTGTACTTGCCAGAAAGATATTTTTTATTACTGTCCGGTAACATTATAAAGACCTTGATATAGTAGTCCTTGATGTTTATTTCATTGATTAGCCAACTGACACCATGCTAATATACCGAGCTTACTATTATCCAAAGAAGGGGCGAGGCTGTTAGAAACAGATGCCAAGCTGAGAGTCATGAGCTTGCTATTGTCCACAGAGGGCACGGACGAAGAAGGGGGTGCCCCCGGCATTCATGTCTCATGGGGTCATACGTGAACACCGGCGGGCACGGGAGAAGGAGGGGTTGCCCACGGCATTCATGTCTCATGGGGTTATACGTGAACACCGACGGGCACGGGAGAAGGAGGGGGCTAAGGGACAGGAGAATGATTTTTTCAGAACCAATATCAAAAAAAGGTGGCTTCAGGTGTCTTATTCTCAACAAAAAAGAGTAAATTTGCAGACGGGAACACATTATGACTTAAATCGTACTATAAGGAATGAAGCGACTCCTCATCACGGTATCTCTCATTGTCTCTCTCCACAGCCATGCTGACGGCCGGGTGACAATGCCGTCGGCTATGCCTCAGCCTACTGACACCGTATCGGCATGGACAACTCCTGACAGTCCCCTATGGCCGGCGGCAAGGCGCGAGACACGCCCCGGTTCACGGTGGTGGTGGCTGGGCAGCAGCATAGACCACGGGAATCTCGTCTGGCTGCTCGACGAGTACCGGAAGGCGGGACTGGGAGCATTGGAGATAACCCCGTCCGTCACGGCACAACCGCACTGACACTCCGCCAGCTATATACTCCACAAGAATCATGGCTATCCTACAGCCACACAGAAGACTCAGACAAAACCTAACAAACAGTATATAACACCTAACCAACAGTATATGACAATGAGAAAATCCTTGCTTTTCATAATGCTGCTCGTAGCCGTCGCAGCAAACGCGAAGAAAGAATTGTGGCCCGATGGCACAGTAATCGACCCATGGTTCAGCAACGCC
This sequence comes from Hoylesella loescheii, assembly GCA_021531755.1. GTDB lineage: Bacteria > Bacteroidota > Bacteroidia > Bacteroidales > Bacteroidaceae > Prevotella. Next base: position 130,479 of record JADYUK010000003.1, on the reverse strand, counting down.
ACAAAGATTGCCCCCACCCAACTGGGCAGACACTATGTCGTGACAGACTACGGAGTCTTGACAGACAGCACCATCGTACAGACAGAGAGAATACAGGCTGTCATAGACCGCGCCGCGAATGACGGCGGCGGAGTGGTGGTCATACCACAGGGGACATTCCTCTCAGGGAGCCTCTTCTTCAAGCCCAAGACCCATCTGCACATAGCCGAGGGAGGCCGTCTGAAAGGCTCCGAGCGCATAATCGACTACGCCATAACAACCACAAGAATCGAGGGAGAGACATGCAAATACTTCTCAGCTCTCGTCAATGCCGACAAGGTGGACAACTTCTCGATAACCGGGAAAGGGACAATAGATGGCAACGGACTGGCATACTGGCAGGAGTTCTGGATAAGGAGACAGTGGAACCCACAGTGTACAAACAAGGACGCACAGCGCCCAAGACTCGTCTATATATCCAACTCGACTGATGTCACCGTTCAGGATGTCCGTCTCGTCAACAGCCCCTTCTGGACCAACCATCTGTACCGCTGCCAGAGAGTGAGATACCTTGACTGCTACATATATGCCCCGACAGAGGGTATCTATGAGCCACAGCCAAAACGTGGCGCGCCAAGCTCTGACGCCATAGATATCGACGTGTGTGACGATGTGCTCATCCAAGGATGCTTCATGCACGTCAATGACGATGCCGTCGTGCTGAAAGGAGGGAAAGGGACATACGCGGACAAGGACGAGAACAACGGGCCGTGCAACAGAATCATCATCCAGGACTGCCGCTACGGGCGTGTTCACGGATGCCTCACATTAGGGTCTGAGTCGCTCCACGACCGCAACATAATCATCAGGCGGTGCCATGCCGAGAACGCGAACCGCGTCATATGGCTCAAGATGAGACCCGACACACCACAGCACTATGAGTATGTCACCGTCGAGGACATGACCGGAAAGTGTGGGAGCTTCATCGTTGTGAGGCCATGGACACAGTTCTTCAAACCACAGCAGAGGGACGACATGCCGCTATCTGAATGCAACAACATCACGATGAGGAACATAAAGATGGAGTGCCGCAACTTCTTCGACGTGGGGAAAAGCGACAAGTACTACCTGCATGACTTCACGTTCGAGGACATCGATGTCACAGACGAGAAGAAAGAATTCTCTGAGACAATGATAGAGAACACACGGACAAGGAACGTGAGGATAAGATAATCCGCCAACAGCACAAGCCACTGGCGGAGGGACATACAACAACAGACATAAGCATAAATGACAAAAATATAACATAAAAAGCAAAACACAATGGAAAGAACATGGAGATGGTTTGGCAAGAACGATAAGATAACACTTGCCATGCTGAAGCAAATCGGTGTCGAGGGCATCGTGACCGCACTTCACGATGTGCCATTGGGACAGGTGTGGACACGCGAGAAGATACATGACCTCAGGGAGTACATCGAGTCGTACGGCATGAGATGGTCGGTAGTCGAGTCGCTGCCCGTCACCGAGACAATAAAATACGGAGGCCCTGACCGCGACGAGCAGATAGAGATATACAAGGAGAGCCTGCGCAATCTGGCAGCAGAAGGCATACACACCGTATGCTATAACTTCATGCCAGTGCTCGACTGGGCACGCACTGACCTGCTCCACCCTAACGCCGACGGCACAAGCAACCTCTATTTCAGCATCCCGGAGTTCGCCTATTTTGACATACACATACTCAAACGCGAGGGCGCTGCCGACGACTGGAAGAACTTCAAGGTGCTCGGACCTGACGGACAGCCTAACGGAAGAGATATACTGCGGGAGGTGGAGGAGCTGCGTCTCACCATGAATCCGGAGAAAGACCACGCCCTTGTCGAGAACATCGTGATAAAGACACAGGGATTCGTCAGCGGCAACTTCAAGGAGGGTGATGAGCATCCCGTAGAGCTTTTCAGAGAGCTCCTCGCCCTGTATAAGGGCATAGACCGCGACAAGCTGCGCCAGAACATGGCCTATTTCCTCAGCGCCATAATGCCTGTCTGTGAGGAGTGCGACATGTACATGTGTGTCCATCCTGACGACCCACCGTTCCAGATTCTCGGCCTGCCACGCATAGTCACTAACGACGAGGACATCGAATGGTTCCTAAAAGCTGTCGACAACAAGCATAACGGACTGACATTCTGTGCAGGTTCACTATCTGCCGGCGCACACAACAACGTGGTGGAGATGGCACGCAAATACGCCTCGCGCACATGGTTCGTGCATCTGCGCTCATGCAAGGTCTTCCCCAACGGCGACTTCACTGAGGCGTCACACCTCGGAGGCCGCGCCAATGTTGTCGAGCTCGCACGCATATTTGAGCACGAGAACCCCAACCTGCCATTCCGCGTGGACCACGGCATGACAATGCTCGGCGACGAGAACCGTGGCTACAACGCCGGATACTCATTCCTCGGACGCATGTTCGCCATGGGACAAGTGCAGGGAATACTCGCCACAATAGCTCAAGAATAAGACCACAAGAACTAACCTGAAAACAGAAACAAGACATCATGACTGAACTTTTCAACATCAAGGACTACGTCGTAGTCATAACAGGCGGCACAGGAATACTCGGCCGCTGCATAGCAAAATATCTCGCTCTCGAGGGTGCCAAGGTCATCATCCTCGGACGCAAGGCTGACGTGGGCGACAAGATAGCAGCCGAGATACAGGCTGCCGGAGGAATATGCGAGTTCATGAAGACCGATGTGATGGACCAGGCTGTCGTACAGAAGAACTGTGACGACATCATGGCAAAGTACGGCCGCATAGACACTCTGCTCAATGCCGCTGGCGGCAACATGCCAGGAGCGACCATCGCTCCCGACAAGAACTTCTTCGACCTGGAGACAGAGCAGTTCCAGAAAGTGCTCAACCTCAACCTCACTGGCACCGTCATCCCTACACAGGTATTCCTGAAGCCGATGGTGGCACAGGGCAAAGGCTCCATCATAAACTTCTCCTCGATGGCCGCCTTCCGCCCTATCACACGTGTCTGCGGATATGCGGCGGCAAAGGCAGGCATAAGCAATTTCACCGCTTTCATGGCCACTGAGTGCGCAAGGAAGTTCGGAGAGGGGATACGTGTCAATGCCATCGCGCCAGGATTCTTCATCACAGAGCAGAACCGCACCCTGCTCACCAACCCTGACGGCTCATACACACAGCGTGGCAATGATGTCATACGCCAGACACCGTTCGGCCGCATGGGCGAGCCTGACGAGCTCTGCGGCACAATCCACTACCTAATGTCCGACGCCGCAAAGTTCGTAACAGGAACCGTGGCTGTAGTCGACGGCGGATTCAACTGCCTGTCAATGTAGGCTTGACGTAATGAGGCCACCATATGCACGCCGATGTCATGACATAAAGGGGACACAGCGGCGGCCACACGCATACATGAGGCCCAAACACATATATATAGACAGGTGGCAATGTGTTTACGGAGTCTTGTAAAGACACCACCCCCATTCTCCCATACGGACACCACATAAACCATACTGTCCACACACTGTCTGACCCCATAACTCGAGGAGGCGGATGCTTACCCTAATCAGGATAAAGCGTCCGCCTCCCCCTTTTGCGTTATGCTTGCAGGCAAGCCGTAGGTAAGCATCCCATATTTGACGTATTTTAGGAGTGTAAAGAATGGTAAGCATCCCAAATTAGCCGTAGAGACAATCTTACCGGCTGACATCTGATTCCAATATGGCTGTTGACCGGGGCTTATCTCCCCCCCCTACTCATAAATATGTTTACGAGATATTATGCAGTGATTGTCCACGTATGACACGCTGCCCGCTGCGGGGGGAGGCCACACTCTCATCTGGTAGACTCCCTCTCCTTTATGTCTCCCCTCAGCACGATGCTCTCCCGCGGAGAGTCAGGGTCGGCTATCTGGCCGAGCAGCAACTTGCACGAGAGGGCTGCCATCTCCCCTACAGGTTGCTCCACCGACGTGACGGTGGGATGGACAAGCGTGCTGAGCGCTGTGCCCGAGATGCAGCATAGCGCCACATCATCAGGTATGCGGTAGTTCATCTTCTGCAATACGCTCTTAGCACCCAGAGTGGCTGTCTCTGTGAATCCGAACAGACTGTCCAATGCCAGCCCCTGTGATATGAAGCTCTCTATGGCCGCCCCACCCTCCTCTGCGCTGAGCCCTCCTCTTATGACGTATCGCCTGTCATATGGGATTGAGAATTTCTCCAGGGCATCCCGATAACCGCGATGCCGCTCATAACCATTGCTGATATGGTCTGGGCCTGAAAGATGGACTATCTTCCGGCAGCCACGCCTTATCAGCCTCTCCACCATGAAGAATGCCATAATATAATCGTCAATGCGCACCTGCGAGGCGTCTATCCCCTCCACCATCCTGTCGAAGAAGACAATGGGGATGCCGTGGGACATGACCTTCTTGTACAGGCTGACATTCCTGCTGTTATGGCACACGCTCATCAGGATTCCTTCCACACGACACTGTTCCAGCATCTGCAGGTTCTCGGCCTCTATCCCGGAATCCTCGTTTGAGACGGCGATGATGGTACGATAGCCACGGTCATGCAGCTCTTTCTGGGCGTGCTGGATGAAATTCATGAAGAACGACGTGACCACTTCAGGGATGATGATGCCTATGTTGCGTGTGCTCTGGCGCCGCAGGTTGACGGCCATCTCATTGCGCTGGTATCCCATGCGTCTGGCTGTATCGCAGATGAGCCTCATGGTCTCTGGCTTGACATTGTGGGTGTCTCCGGACAAGGCTCGGGAGACTGTGCTTTTAGAGAGCCCCAGCTCTCTGGCTATGTCGACAATGGTGGTGTATTTCATGCTATGGTGGTTTTTCTGCAAAGTTAAGCATTTTCTTTTGAATTGCAATGGGAACGGTTGCGAAAAATGGGAACGGTTGCGGGAACGGTTGTGGGAAAAATATTCTTTCTAACGCTTGATTACATGTCTGTAAATCTATACCTTTGCATTGTCAAAAAGCGCGGGGCAGGGGCTGAAAGCCGGCAGAGCCCCCCCCCCCCTCCGCAGCCTTGGCATGATACAGCTAACTTTGTGAACACCTATCAAAACAAGCGAAAAACTAAAATCAAACAAAAAAAAATGGAGAATCTAAAACCTATCCCCAATGAGGGGAAAGTCCCTTTCATCAGCAAGATTGCCTATGGTTTTGGCGATATTGGCTGTAACTTCAGCTGGTCATTTGTCGTGTCGTTCCTCATGATTTTCTATACAGATGTGTTTGGTATCAGCATGGCGGCAGTGGCGACCCTTATGCTTGTATCTCGTTTCTGGGATGCTTTCAACGACCCGCTCATAGGCAGCCTCAGTGACCGCACGAGGTCACATTGGGGACGTTATCGCCCATGGCTCCTTTTCGGGGCTCCAGTGACAGCCCTTGTGCTGGTTCTCAGCTTTTGGGCACATCCTGACATGGACTATACTGGCAAGATTATCTATATGAGTATAACCTATGGACTGTTGGTGTTAGGCTATACATGTGTCAATCTGCCATACGGCACACTATGCGGAGCCATGACACAGGACATAGATGAGCGTGCGCATATAAACACCAGCCGCTCGGTGGCTGCGATGATAGCCATAGGTGTCATTAACATCATCACTGTGCCACTTGTCAAATATTGTGGCGACGGCACGCTCAGCAGTGCCCAGGGCTTCATCAGTGTGGCAGCTATCTACGGCTGCATATTCACATGCTGTCATTGGTTTTGTTTTGCAAAGACCAAGGAGGTGGTGGCGGTACCTGTAGCACAGAAGGCGTATCCTGTCGGGGAACAGTTGAGGGCTGTGCTGAGGAACAAGCCTTTCCTGATGGCTGTGATAGGGCAACTGCTTTTCGGCTTCATCCTTTATGGCCGGAATGCTGACCTTATATACTATTTCAAATATGTCGAGGGCAATGAGGATCTCTTCTCGTTCTTCTCTGGAGTGATTGTCATCCCGTCTATCATAGGTGCCGCACTCTTCCCCCTGGTATTCAAATGGACTGGCAATAAAGGCTGGGCAGCGAGTGTCTTCAGCATGCTCATGGGAGTGAGCATGATTGCGCTTTACTTCTTCTCTATTGATGATACCCCTGTCTTGTTCTACACTTTGGCCGCTCTCGCCCAGTTCTTCTTCTCAGGTTTCAACACCGCCATATATGCAATAATTCCTGACTGTGTGGAATACGGAGAGTGGAGGACAGGTATCCGTAACGATGGTTTCCAGTATTCATTCATCTCTCTGGCCAATAAGATTGGCATGGCTCTGGGCACCTCGTTGCTGGCCTTGGTTATGGGATGGGCTGGTTATGAGCCTAATGTTGAGCAGACGGACACTGTTAAGGAGGTGATACATCATGCTTTCAGCACTGTCCCCGGCATCATGTGGGTCATCACAGCTGGTATCATGCTCTTCTATCGTCTGGGCAGGAAAGAGTACAACCAGATTGTCAAGGAACTTGGTAACAGGAGATAATATACAGAAATATAAACAAAGCAAATAACCCAAGCAAATATAATCCATTATGAGACAAGCAGTTTTAGTAGCACCGAAGAGTATCGTATTCAATGAGATAGAGCAGCCCAAGGCTGAGAATCTGCAGGCACATGAGGTCCTTATCAACGTGAAGCGCATAGGCATCTGTGGCAGCGAGATACATTCCTACCACGGATTACACCCCGCGACGTTCTATCCTGTGGTGCAGGGCCATGAGTTTTCGGCCGTGGTGGTCGCTGTCGGCGCTGAGGTGACAGTGTGCAAGCCAGGTGACAGAATCACAGCCCGCCCGCAACTTGTGTGTGGTGAATGTGGCCCTTGCAGGCGTGGGCAGTATAATGTCTGTGAGCATCTTCGCGTAGAGGCTTTCCAGGCTGATGGTGTGGCTCAGGACTATTTCGTCACCACCGATGACCGTGTTGTCGTTCTGCCTGAGGGTATGAGCCTCGACTATGGGGCCATGATAGAGCCTGCAGCTGTTGGAGCCCATGCCACCAACCGTACTGATGTCATGGGCAAGAACGTTGTTGTGAGCGGTGCCGGAGCCATTGGCAATCTCGTTGCCCAGTTCTGCAAGGCACGTGGAGCCAAGAGAGTGCTGATTACCGATGTGAGCGATTTGCGTCTTGCCAAGGCACGTGAGTGTGGCATTGAATATACAGCCAATGTGCTGAAGACACCGATGAGGGACGCAGTCCGCGAGGCATTCGGCGATGAGGGCTATCAGGTTGGTTTTGAGGTGGCAGGTGTCGAGTCGAGTGTGCGCTCGCTTATGGAGACCATAGAGAAAGGCGGCGATTTGGTTATAGTGGCGGTGTTTGCAAAGGATCCCGCACTCAGCATGTTCTACCTTGGTGAGCATGAACTTCGTCTCATCGGCACCATGATGTATCGCCATGAGGACTATCTGACAGCTGTCGATTATGTCAGCCGCGGCATTGTCAATCTCCAGCCGCTTATTTCCAACAGGTTCGCTTTCGGGCAGTATGACGAGGCGTATAAATATATCGACGACAACAAGTCGACAACAATGAAGGTGATTATTGATTTTGATATCGAGGCATGAGATATTATGAAGCGCGAGTATTACAGCAGATGCAATGATTTTTTTTATAGATTAGTTTTGGGATTCCTGACAGCAGTGTGTTTCTGCACTGCTGCTCAGGCTCAGGACAAGAAGGGTGTGACGGATTATGTGGATTTCGGTCTTGAGATTGCCAACAACCACCTGTGGAGAGGCATTGAGGTGAGTGACGGCCTGGTGATGTGTGCCGACCTTGCCATACACGATCCAGAAGAACACTTCAAGCTGGGATTATGGAGTGGGACTAATGCATCAGGCGATTACAAGGAGTTCAATTTCTTCGGTGAGGTGAAGGCCGGTGGCTGGAAGCTGGCTTTGTGGGACACATACAATTTCTCGCCTGGCGCCGACTATAACACCAGCGAATTCTTCAACTACTCTGCCCATTCCACAGGCCGCTTTCTCGACTGCATTCTCTCCTATAGCTTTGCCCACGATATCCGACGGTTCCCTCTGACTGTCAGCTGGTCGACCATACTTTCCGGGCGCGACCGCTGGAGCGACAACAGTGCCAACCGCTATTCATGCTATGTGTCAGCAGAGTATCCCATCTTCAAGAATAGCGACTGGAGATTTGACGCTTCTATGGGTGGCACTTTCACGTTGGCAGGCAAGAAAGGCGACACAAGCACTTTCTATAGTGACAAGGCGGGGCTTATTCATCTTCAGCTGAGAGCTGAGAGACTCATACGCCTTGCACATGACTACAGGCTCCCGGTTTTTGCCTGCGCTGTGTTCAATCCTGTTATGGACAGGGCTTTCTTCCAGATAGGGGCACAGGTGTTCAGGTTCTGAGCTGCCATCAGAGTTTGTAGGTTCTGAACTGTCATCAGTGTTTGTAGGTTCTGAGCTACCATCAGAGTTTGTGGATGGCCTTCCGGCCATCATTGCATAGCCTCACATCCTCGTATACGCTATGCCTGTTTTTATCATACTACGAGAGAGCCATATCCCCAGCCTTTCTTCTGGTGGGGATATGGCTCTCCCGTTTGTTTCTGCCTGTCTTCTCTATGGTGTTGGACCCTCCTGACATCTTGTCCAGACTGTTTCCCCGCATGTAGCTCTCTGTGGCCAGGAGGGGTGTTTATCTCTTATTCTGGAGATAGTCACAGACCTGGTCGGCAAAGGCGCGCATGCCTTTCACGGATGGATGTCCATATTGCTTGTCGATATTCTTCAGCTGGAGCCACTCTACTCCGTACCGCTCCATGATGACTTTCATGGACTCGACGAAATCTGGTTTCAACTCGCTGTTGATGATGAAGAGGACCTGCTTGTCGGGATAGAGACGCTTGAGTTCTGAGCAGAACTTGGCCATGGCGGGGCGGAATGTGTAGAGGTCAGCCTCTGTCCATCCCTCGTATTTATACTCTCCTATCTCCTCCCCGTCCCACGAGTCGTTGGTGCCGGCGCATATCAATATGAGGTCAGGGTTGCCAAGGTCGGGCAGGCGTGTGATGAATGAGCGCGGCTTGTAGTCGTCGTGCTTGCCGGTCTCGGGTATTACATATCCCGTATAGCCAATTGTGGAGCCGCTGTACGAGTTGTTTGTCTCGAGTCTCGCCCCGAGTCTTCTGACCACCTGCCACCACCATGTCTGTGCTGGATGGCAGACATCATTGCCCTCTGTCCTTGCAGGAGAGCCTGGCCAGTAATACCATGGCTCGTTGGTTGATGGTGTCAGATAGCCCTCGAACGTTGAGTAGCTGTCGCCGAAGATTGTCACTCTGAGTGGAGCGGGGATGACAGTCGTGGTTGTGCGGCCTCGCCCGTCGGTCACTGTCGATGTGGCTGTCACAGCGCCGTTGGATATTCTTGCGTCAACGGTTCGGCCTCCTGTAGCGTGCAGGCGGAACTCAGCGTCCCATTCTTTCGGCCAGCACGGGAAGAGCATCAGCTCTCCGTCGGGTTTCTCCTGTAGCAGCATCTCCTGCAGCCCGATCATCGCTGAGCCACCGCGGTTATGGTCGGGAGCCCAGTCGAAGCCTATTTCCCAGAAAGCTGGGAAGCGGTATGGGCCATCAGCGAACTTCTCTTTGCAGAGGCGGACGGCATCAGGAAGGACACCAAGTGTGGCAGCCCATATATTGTCCTGCTTCCATCCAGCCGATGAGCGCATCTTCTGGACATAATCATCCTTGAAGTATGTATTGAGCGCGACATCAATATCAGGACGCCCGAGGCCGTATATGCGCCATGGGAAGACAGGATATAGCTGTGGTGACTCAACATTGTTTATCCGCATCCAGGTTACGGCTGGCGCTATACATAAGAGATTCTCTATCGTGCGTGTTGGGATGTCGGGAATCCGCTGGGCAAAGGCGGAGTCGAGCCCCCACGCTGCCAGCCCTCCGTGACGCTCAAGTGTGGCTACGACAGCCCTGAGGGCTGCTATGACACTGCTCGGGTTGTATGCCATCTTGTATGTCTCGCAGCCTGACGACGGGTAGACGACGAGTTTCCCATCCTCTGTCAGTGGTTTGGTACCTCGCTGCCGTGCGAGATACTGGTAGTGCTCGTCGAAGAACCTGACGGACTCTGTTATAAGCTCACGGTAGGGCGTTATGTCCATGCCTGCATACTCATTGGCCATCAGTATCATCTGGCAGAACTCGAGCACTGTGTCATACTGATACTCCAGCCAGCTGTTCTTCATCCACGAGGGGTCTTGTCCGGGCTTGTGATTGCCATACTCTGCCGGGTTAGGCAGCCCGAAATTCTCTATCTGCTCCTCAAAGCATGCGCCTCCGTGTCCCCAATAATGCTGTGTCCTTGCCTTTGCTCCGGGAAGCATATACAGGTACGTATCAAACTGTGAGCGCATCATGTCTGTATCGCCTGACTTCAGCATGGGCCAGTAGACGAGGCGCTGGTTCTGTGCTGTCATGGTTCCTCCGCCCCAGCAGCGGAAGTCGGGTGTGAACGGACTGTCAGCCCTTGCATAGACGGGGTCGAACGTGAAGAGCCCACCATTGAATTTCGTGGGCCACTGGCCATAGGCATTGCATCCGAGCATATAGCGGAAGAGCTCGTAGTTGCGGGCTATGCGGACTGCGTCAGGATGGACCGACTTGATGTACGAGCGTTGCCAGAAGGCATGCCACCATTGACTGCTGCGACGCTTGGAGGCATCGGCCGTGACACTCTTCCCCGGCAGCTGCAATGGGCCTTTGTTGACAGCGAGCTCGACAGTGATGGTGGAGCGGGTCAGCGATGGCGACACATAGTTCCACGCACGATAGTCGGTCGAGGCGTAAACGCCGTCTGTTGTGCCTGTGTATGTGAACGTGGGGGCTGACATGCGGCCACCGAAAGAGAGGTCGCCTATGGGGTTGTTGATATTGTGCTTGACAGCGTCGAGCTTCTCGTAGCTGACAGTATAGTCATAGACTGTCTCCTTACGGTTATGGTGTTCGAATATTATGGAGCTCTTCCCGGGGCGTATGCTGTCGGCGTAGGTTATATGTCCGCCTTTCGAGAGCCACTTCCATGTGAACTGCTGCACGGCCTCGCGTGGGACAGGACGGTCCTTATGCCGCCATGACTCATAGGCGAGGGTTGCCTTCACTGGCTTTGCTGACTTTATCTCAGCGAAGACCTTGGGCTCATGGACATCGGCCCAGAGACGCACGGTGACACCACCTCCTCTGACATAGACGGCTCCGTCATCGAGCGAGAGGGTCTGCCTGAAGTCTTCACCGTCAAAGACTGATGTGCCTGTGGCGTCCTTCGGCTCAAGACGAAGGCGCAGGCGTCCTGCCTTGAGGAGAGTATTGTGCTCGTCGAAGAAGCCGCTGCGGGAGAGATAGACGAGGAGATCGCCACGCTCCACCCATACGTTCATGCCGATATCATGTCCGCCGCAAGGCATGGAGCCGCTCGAGTTGTCGCTCTGTGTGGTCCATGTGTACGGCTCAGGTGTATAGTCCTTGGCTGCCGTAGCGAGCAAGGAGAACATGAGAAGTATTGCCGAAAGGATGACATTGTGTCTCATCATATATAATATGGTTTTAGGTTTAGGTTAAATCTTCTTGGTATATAGTGGTGACATTGGCATTGGAGCAGATGACATGAGAGGCTGGGAACCATGACATGAGAGGCAGGGAGCCATGACACGAGAGGCGGGGAACCATGACATGAGAGGCGGGGAACCATGACATGAGAGGCTGGGAACCATGACATGAGAGGCTGTGTTTCGCCTAATGACATATAGCCTGTGGGTATAGCATTGAGTATACTGGCACTGCGGGGAGACTCAGGCGAGTTCTATGCGGAATGTCGTCCCGACTCCCACCTCTGACGATTTGACATATATGCGCCCATGGTGATACTCCTCGACAATGCGCTTGGCGAGAGACAGTCCCAGTCCCCAGCCCCGTTTCTTTGTCGTGAAGCCCGGGCGGAAGACATTGGTGATATCCTTTTTCCTTATGCCTTTGCCCGTGTCTGCCACATCAATGGTCTTCCGTCCCATGCTTGTGCCGACGCTGATGGTTATGCGTCCCTCTCCCTCCATGGCGTCGACGGCGTTCTTGCAGAGGTTCTCGATGACCCACTCGAACAGCTGCCGGTTTATCATCGCTGTCGCCTGCTCGTCGTCGATGCTTGTCTCTATGATGACTTTGTGTGATGTCCGGCGTTCCATATATCCCACAACATTCTGTATCACCTCAGCCAGAGACTCGTCTCTCAGCTCGGGTGTCGAGCCAATCTTGGAGAAGCGGTCGGCTATGAGCTGCAGCCTCTTGACATCGTTGTCCATCTCTGGTATGAGCGCGTCCTCCGGATACGTCTCCCGCAGTATCTCCACCCATGCCATAAGCGACGATATCGGTGTGCCGAGCTGGTGGGCGGTCTCTTTCGACAGGCCTACCCAGACCTTGTTCTGCTCTGCACGCTTGGAGGTGAGGAGGGCGAAGACGGCCACAATGGCGAAGAGGATGACAACGCCGAGCTGTATATACGGGTATGTGGCGAGGCGCTTTATCATGAGCGACTCGTCATAACAGACATTGATATACGACTTGCTGTCGAGCTTGATACGCACGACATGCCCCTCGCCCATCCACATCTCAGCGAGGCGTGTCACCTTGGCTATGCTGTCGGCGTCGTCATTGTATGAGACTGTCACATTACGCATGGTCTGGACATTGCCTTTCTCATCGGTCACGATGACCGGTATTGTGTTGTTCCCGTCAAGCACACGGAGGACAAGATTCAGGTCGGTTGTCTCGTCGGCAGTGTTCAGCGAGCGCATCGCCTCGGCCCATATCGCCATCTTGTTCTGCTCCTCTACCTTGAGGTCGCTCACAAGGATATGGGACGCGATGAGCGATGCAGCGGCTATAACCACAGCCACTGCAACCAATGCTATCTTCACCTGACGTATCTGGTCTGTCCAAACCATGGGTGTCCTGCTCTTTGTCTGATGCTCTTGTTTATTGTTTGTCATCCGGCACAGCGCATCATGAGCGATGCCGGACGGTGGTTTCCTTATATGACGACTTGTTTGGGGAGGATGTCTGGGGGCATGGTTGTGCCCCCACCACACACCATGGGCAAGGAGGCTGCTACTCTATCCTCACACCCTCATAATATGTGTTGAATGTATCGCTGGCATATCCGTCGCGCCCAGCACGGAAGCTTGAGACTGACGCGCCCTCTATCTTCCGTCCGCAATAGTAGGCGTTGAATGAGTCCTTGCCATATCCGTCGCGCCCGGCACAGAAGCTTGAGGCTGACGCGCCCTCTATCTTCCGCCCGCAATAGTAGACACTGAATGAGTCCTTGCTGTAGCCCCAGCCGAGAATCTCGAACGATGTCGCCGAGGCACCTTCCAGCCTCATGCCGTCGTGATAGACATGGAAGGCGTCCTTGGCGTAGCCCATGCCAAGGTCCTTGAACGATGTCGCGGAGGCACCCTTGACCTTGTGTCTGCCGTAGTAGACATCAAAGTCTGTGACGAGATAACGCTCCGGCTCGCAGCCTATGCGGTCATGCCTGCCGTGGCGCGCTGGTCTGCCCTGGTGTCTGCCTTCGTGTCTGTCATGGGCTATGCTTACGCCCACACTGGCTCTATGGTCATGGCTCTTGCTGCTGGTCGTGATATTCCTGGTCCCCAACTCCTGTGCGCTTATCATCGTCGTGAGTGTCAGCATCAATGCTGTCATCATCACCTTGCTTGTCTTGTTCACCATAATCTCTGTCTATTAATTGGTCATAGAGTTAGTGGCAGAGAGGTCTTCTGATTGTGCGACGCTCACGTCTGCCATCTCTTTCTTATTGTTCACGATGGCAAAGGTAAGCATTTCTGCGTTCAAGGAGAAGGGGATGTCCATATCATGTGGTAGGGCTTTTCCTTTTCTATATAGGGTTTCCTCCTATTCTACCCTCGACATCCTGTATCCCAAGGCTTTCAGCTCTACGGCCATGCCCATGAGGTAGAGCTGGTGGAGGCAGGCGACATAGCCGCGGAAGGCCTCGGGCGTGGCAGGCTCAAAGCGCTGGTGGAGGTACAGGCCATAGACCCGCTCGGCAGTATCGCCGGCAAGCTGGCTCACAGCCTGCTCTTCTTCTCTGCTGAGAGAGAGCACCTCCTGGAGGATATACTCGTCGGTATGGTCATAGCCACGCTTGTCGCGCAGGGTCTCGTAGGGGTGTCCTGTATTCTTGTATGTCTCCCAGTCTGTGTCCCACATCTTGGCTACAGCCATGCCTATGAGCATCATCCAGCCGAGTGATACCGTGGGATAGTCATTGAACTCGCGTATTCCGTCAGCCAGATATGCCGCGCCTATCTTCTCCCATTCTGCCTCTACGTCAGGGCATTCGGGCATGTGGGCGTCAGCATAGCCTTTGTCTACGAGATACTGGTGTATGTCTGTGCGTATTTTCTCTTCGAGTGTCATTGTCTGTTCTTGTATGGTTACGTCGTGGGGATTGGGTCTTTGGCGGGGCTTACGGCTGCGGTATGCATGCCGGCTGCCCATGGCCATGGCTGCTGTCCTTGCGGTATGCATGCCGGCTGCCCATGGCTATGACCGCTGTCCTTGGGGTCTCAATGGCCAGGAATATCTGTCTCGCCTGATGTGTGGCAGGCTCGATGTGAGCGTTGTTGGCAGCGGCCTATCTCCTGAGCTTCTTCAGCAGGAAACTTGTGTTGTACCTCATATAGACTCCCGCCGCTATGCTCACTGCGCTCTTCTCTCGGTAGTGGCCTTCCTCCACGCTGTAGGCGTCGGCTCCGAAGTTATTGTATACCGAGGCATGGAAGCCTAACGAGAATCCCTGGCCTATCTCCTGTCCGTAGGTGGCTGTGGCGTATGCCATGCGCTGGCGGCTGATGGTGTATCCGTCCTCGTCTATGCCTATGCCTCCGAAGAGTGGGTTGCCGAGGACTGTTATGAAATCCCTCGCATGCCAATAGGCCGCCTTCAGACTGACACGCCATATCTGTGCCGACACCTTTGCGTGCAGGCCGACGCCGTTGTCCATAGGCAGCTCCTCGCCCGCCACTTGCCTGTAGGCGGCAGCGAGAAGCTCGAGATTGACACTGTGCAGCAGACTGTTGGCAAGGTTGAATGTCACACCACACCCGACAGCGGCATTGACCCATGTCTTTACGCTGCGTTCCTCTGCCTCTGTGTTCGTCTCGCCACCATGGTGCTGGGCTACAATCTGGAGGGGGATATATACATGGAGGGGCGACGAGGGGCGGTTGGGCAGGAAGCGCGACGACAGCCCGTAGGTGAAACTCTCCTGATGGTCATCTCCACGGTAGATGAAGCTCTCCCAGTTTATCCATGTGTCAAGATTCAGCCAGGGTGTCGACCAGAGTATCTGGAATCCGGTCTCTGGATCGGCCGACAGGGCCATCTCGGGGTTGTAGAGTGGCTCGGCGAGACGGTGGCTGCACTGGCCGTAGAGGCTGCCAAGGACAAGATGGAAACTGGCACTGGGGGCATAATGGACACGGAGAAAGGGGACAAGGTGGAAACCGCGCTGTGTCTGGTTGCCCATCCACACCGGCAGGCCACCATAGTTGAGATTGGGGTACTTGTTGGCGCCCCAATAATGGAGCATATAGACGCCTCCGTCAAGACGAAGACGGGATAATGGCTGGTAGCTCACCGTGGGGCGGAGACGGAAACCGGGAAGGGTGTACCCCTTCGTGAGGTGGCCTTTATACTCGTTGTCACGGAAGAAGTCAAGATTGTCTATATTCAGGCGCAGCTCGTTGACACCGGCCGTGTCCAGGGCATGGCTCTCCTCAAAGAACAGGGAGTCTGCCACCGACTGGGCTGGGGATGACACCGCAACGGCAAGGAGCAGTGTAGTGAGCAGGGCGTCTGCAATATGGTTTGTTCTCATTTTTCCTTTCTCTTTTCTCTATTCCGGGCTTCCTGATGCCACCCCGACAGCGTTGGGAGAGACTAATCTTGGCACACCTGGGGGAGCACTATGTGGCAACATGCTGTAAGACACGCGGTTACACACTTCATCCTCATACATACTGGATAAGCCTCTCATCCAGCACCAATGAGCCTCTCATCCTGTACCAATGGGAGGCTCATTCAGTACATATGGGAAAGCGGCCGTATATCTGCTGTCTTACGGCTGTCCCGCAGGACTATCTCTTTTTAGGGCGTATGCCGGCGTGACGCAGCAGATTGTCGAGCACATCGCGCGATACCTTAACTATTGTGCCATGCTTATGGGCGGCGGGGACACTTATCTTGTCGTTTATAGGGGTGAAGGTCTTGAAGTCACGTGTCTTCACGGCCCCGAACTCTTGTGTCGGGCGGTACTGGTCGAAATATATCAGCCACTCGTCGCCGACCTTTATCGCACAGGGACCCTCTGAGTATTCCCGCCCGAATGTCACACTGGGCGTAGTGCCGACAGGGGCATTGTCGGCTGTCACAAACGGACCGTGGAGCGACGACGAGAACGAGCAGAAGAGATTGGAGAATCCCGGCTTGCGGTTATCCTTCGAGATGAGGACATAGTCGTTCTTCGCACGCTTCAGGAGGAATCCGTCTATGCTGTTGAATCCCGGGTCATAATAGCGGCGGGCAGGAGTGAAGCGGCGGAAGTCACGCGTGGTGGTGTACCACATGCGGTGGGCACCATTCTTGCCGAGCTTGTCGGCTTCAGTGTAGTCCTCAGGCGCTATCATCGACGACCATATGATGACAAAGACCTTCTCGTCGTCATCATACATTATCTCCGGAGCCCATACATTGTTTGTCTCAGCATCCTGCATGACAGGTATCTCTATCTGTGCCGACCAGTTGATGAGGTCTTTCGAGTGGGCATAGCCGAAACCCTTGCTTCCCAGCCACTGGGTTGTCCAGACAAGGTGGAACGTGCCGTCAGGGCCTTGGGCGATGGAGGGGTCGCGGAGGACACGGCTGTCAGGCGCGAACGTCGGGACGCAGGCCTCATGGGTGAAAGCGTCGACATACCCCCGCTCGTTGCCTATCGTGGGCTTCATCCACACCCCAGGAATAGTGTCCCAGTGGAGCGCGTCATAACTGTAGAGATATCTCAGACCGTCAATCGACGGCTCGTTGAACGACGTGAATATATACGCGTCCTGCCCCATCGTGACTATGCTGGAGGCAAGACAGAAGAGCGACAATAATGCTTTTCTCATGGTTGTCAGATTTTTAATGTATGTCATTTGCTTTTTGCTTTCAGCGGCATTTACACGCCATGGCTGTGTCCAAAGAGAATCGGGCGGTGTCCTTATGCCCTTGCAGGAATCATCTTCTGTATGATTATCACACTCAAGGACAATTCAGAGACACCCTCATGCAGACCTCCTTCTCTGCTTTTCATACTGCAAAGATACATAAAGTTAGGTATAACACCAAAAGAAATCACGACATTTTTGAAAGTATTCAGCGAATGACAGATGCAGTATGTCGCCACAATAGCATCAGCCGGCAGCATATCACTCTCCGGTAAAAGAATCACAACTTATCATAATGTCTACCGAACAGAAATAGTTTAGTATCTCAATTAACCCGCACTGCAAGCGCGTGCTGCTTACTATATTCGCTGAATAGCCACCGTCATTTCCAATCCCTTAATTATAGTTAAATATCACATCACACCGATTGTTTTTCTAACGAAAAATAATAAATTTGCTCCCATAAAATGATGTGTGGATATATGCGAAAACATCACTGGCATAAACACATATCCATAACGGAATAAGGAAAACGACACTGTCTACAAACATACCATATTAACCTTAAAAATCAAAGACATTATGAGAGTCGGTATTCCAAAAGAAATCAAGAACAACGAGAGCCGTGTCGGCATGACTCCTGCCGGAGTAGCCGAGTTGGTGAAACACGGACATGAGGTTTACGTTCAGCATACCGCTGGCGAGAACAGTGGTTTTGCCGATGACGACTATAAGGCTGTCGGTGCCACAATAGTGCCGACAATAGAGGAGACATACGCCATTGCTGACATGATAGTGAAAGTGAAGGAGCCTATCGAGCCAGAATACCCTCTCGTGCGGCCAGGACAGCTGCTGTTCACATATTTCCACTTCGCATGCGACAGAGAGCTGACAGAGGCTATGCTGAAAAGCGGAGCCGTGTGCCTCGCCTATGAGACAGTGCAGCTTGACGATGGCTCGCTGCCACTGCTGGTGCCCATGAGCGAGGTGGCAGGACGGATGGCTACCCTCAACGGCGCATACTACCTACAGAAGACAAAAGGAGGGAAAGGGAAACTAATATGCGGAGTGCCGGGAGTGAAACCGGCTAAGGTGCTCGTCCTCGGAGGCGGAATTGTGGGACAGGCTGCCGCAAGAGTGGCTGCCGGAATGGGAGCAGATGTCATCATAACCGATATCTCACTGCCAAGACTGCGAGAGCTCTCCATAACCATGCCTGCCAATGTCAACGCCGTTTACTCTTCCCGACATAACATCATGAGAGAGCTGAGGGATGTCGACATAGTGATAGGCTCAGTGCTCGTGCCAGGAGACAAGGCCCCACACCTCATCACACGCGATATGCTGAAACTCATGGAGCCGGGGACAGTGCTCGTCGATGTCGCCATAGACCAGGGTGGATGCTTCGAGACATCTCACCCCACAACCCACTCCGAACCGACATACACCGTCGACGGAATAGTACACTACGCTGTAGCAAACATACCAGGAGCAGTGCCTAACACATCGACAATAGCCCTGACAAACGCCACACTCGGCTATGTGCTCAAACTGGCCGACAAGGGATGGGAGAAGGCATGCGAGGACGACGCAGCCCTGAAACTCGGACTGAACATCGTCAAAGGCAAAGTGACATACAAGGCTGTGGCAGACGTGTTCGGACTATAACACAAGCAGGATAGCAGCACATCGGCCTTTCTTAGCGACACACCGAAACGTCAAGAATACGGCACGTGGCTCATAATGACACGAAAGCCAGCTGAAGAAAGCATAACATGAATGGGCGGATACCAGACAACGGCATTGCCGGAGAGAATGGTATCCGCCCATACTGTATAGTGACATCTGGAACAGCCAGGCACAACGACAAAAGCCAACACACATCCCATCAACAACCACACATAGCGTCTGGCATCATAGCCAAACCACACATAACACACCCAGCCACACCACTCGCCCCGACCATAGATAAATACCACGCACACGCCACAATCCCCTACCCCAACGACACATCTACGCGGGACAAGACCATCAAACACACAATTCTGCCTGCATACTTAGACCGCCATTTACCGACAGAATATACAGGAAATCCATAAACAATGGACAACAGTCACCCATATTCTGCCATAATGTCAGACATCTGACACATCGGCGCGTACTGGCATAATCGTTGTTGAACAATAAGCGTGATGCTATCCACGCCATAATGAAGCGAGGGAACACACACATAACAAAACAGAAAATAATAACAAAAAAAATATAGAAAGGAACCAAACAATGGGAAAGATTATCGGTATCGACCTCGGAACAACAAACTCATGCGTTGCCGTTTTTGAAGGCAACGAGCCAGTAGTAATAGCAAACTCAGAGGGAAAGCGCACAACACCTTCAATAATAGGATTCGCTGACAACGGCGAGCGCAAGGTGGGAGACCCGGCAAAGCGCCAGGCCATCACAAACCCTAAGAAGACCATCTACTCCATCAAGCGCTTCATGGGAGAGACATACGCACAGACAGCAAAAGAGATAGAGCGCATGCCTTACCCAGTAGTGAACGAAGGAGGAATGCCACGAGTAGACATCGACGGCAAGAAATACACACCACAGGAAATCTCTGCCATGGTGCTCCAGAAGATGAAGAAAACAGCAGAGGACTATCTCGGACAGGAAGTCACAGAGGCAGTCATCACCGTCCCTGCATACTTCTCTGACTCACAGCGTCAGGCAACAAAGGAAGCAGGACAGATAGCAGGCCTCAATGTGAGACGTATCGTCAACGAGCCTACAGCCGCAGCGCTCGCTTACGGTGTAGACAAGGCTAACAAGGACATGAAGATTGCAGTCTTCGACCTCGGTGGCGGCACATTCGATATCTCCATCCTCGAGTTCGGCGGCGGAGTGTTCGAGGTTCTCTCAACAAATGGTGACACACACCTCGGCGGCGACGACTTCGACCAGGTCATCATCGACTGGCTCGCCAACGGATTCAAGGCCGACGAAGGCATCGACCTCACAAAAGACCCAATGGCAATGCAGCGTCTCAAAGAGGCTGCAGAGAAAGCCAAGATTGAGCTCTCAAGCTCTACATCGACAGAGATAAACCTCCCTTATATCTCAGCAGAGGGCGGCGTGCCCAAGCACCTTGTGAAGACTCTCACACGCTCACAGTTTGAGCAGCTCGCACACAACCTCATCCAGGCTTGCCTTGTGCCATGCCAGAATGCCGTGCGCGACGCTAAGATATCAACATCTGATATCGACGAGGTAATCCTCGTAGGTGGCTCAAGCCGTATACCTGCCGTACAGACTCTCGTGAAGAACTACTTCGGCAAAGAACCATCAAAGGGCGTCAACCCTGACGAGGTAGTAGCCGTCGGCGCTGCCATCCAGGGCGCAATCCTCGCTGGCGACGCAGGACAGGACATCGTCCTCCTCGACGTCACACCTCTTACACTCGGCATCGAGACAATGGGCGGAGTGATGACAAAACTCATCGACGCCAACTCGACAATACCTTGCAAGAAGTCAGAGATATTCTCTACAGCTGCCGACAACCAGACAGCCGTGACCATCCACGTACTCCAGGGCGAGCGCCCGATGGCATCACAGAACAAGTCAATCGGCAACTTCAACCTCGAAGGCATCGCACCGGCACGCCGTGGTGTGCCACAGATTGAGGTGACATTCGACATTGACGCCAACGGCATCCTCTCCGTATCAGCCAAGGACAAGGCGACAGGCAAGGAGCAGTCAATACGCATCGAGGCATCATCAGGCCTCTCAAAGGAGGACATCGAGCGCATGAAGGCAGAGGCAGAGGCAAACGCCGACGCCGACAAGAAAGAGCGCGAGAAGATAGACAAGCTCAACCAGGCTGACTCAATGATCTTCCAGACAGAGAACATGCTCAAGGAGTCTGGCGACAAACTCCCTTCCGACGTGAAGTCAGAGGTAGAGGCAGCTGTCAACAAGCTCAAGGACGCACACAAGGCACAGGACCTCGCAGCCATCGACGCCGCCATCGCCGAGCTCAACAACGCCGCACAGAAGATGTATCAGGCCCAGGCAGGAGCACAAGGCGGTCCACAAGCAGGCCCGCAGGGCTTCAACGGCGGAGCACAAGGTTTCAACGGTGGTGCCCAGCCTAACAACAACAGCTCAAACGACGCCCAGGACGCCGACTTTGAGGAGGTGAAGTAAGACTGATAAACAGCAATAAACAATAATAAGCGAATCGGTGTAACTCATTGAGTTGCACCGATTTTTGTTTTGTTAAACTTTGTATATTTGGCTCTGATTTCGGATTTTTATCGTAAATTTGCGCCAAATCGTTCACGCGACTTAAAGGTTGACGAAGTTAAACTTAAAGACATATACCTTATTATATGTAAGAAATGGCAAAGGCAAATTATCATATCCGAAGGAAGTGCCCTATATGCGGAACCATCTTTGAGATTCGCACCATTGATGCTGTGTATTGTTCTCACAACTGTTCCGCTGTAGCCTCTAAGAGGAAAAAGGCTCAGGAAGAGAAGGAAAAGAAGTATGAGCAGATGGCGAAGGAAATTCCAGACATCAAGGAGTATCTAACAGCAGCAGAGGCAATAGCAATGTACTGCGTTGAACGTAGTACATTGTATCGTGACATTCGATTAAAGAAACTTCCGGCCGTTAATCTCGGCCAACGTCAGCTAAGGCTGAAACGTTCTGATTTGGATGAGCGTTACGAACTGAGGAAGAAAGTGCGGAAGGCTGCCAAGAAGCCTATACCAAAAACATACAACATGGAACCAGAGAATTGCTATACCATAGGAGAAATCTCGAAGAAGTTCAGGATTCATGATTCATCCGTATGGGCTCATATCCGCAAGTTCTCCATCCCTACCCGACAGATAGGTAACTATGTGTACGCTCCAAAATCAGAAATCGACAAACTCTATAAATCCATCAAACTATGAAGACTCCTATGAAGCGCACGGTATTCAAAGTAATACTCCGCAAATCCGAATACAAAGAGCAGTGGTCATTGCTCATTGAAAGTTTTCCTGTCTTTGAGCCTGGCAAGGATAAGCCTCTCCGTAAGCATGAACCACTTGGGCGGTTTATAACTACTCCTATCTTTGATAAGAATAGTTCTGGAAGAACTCTATCTGATGGTAAAGCCTACTATCGTCCCAAGCGTGATGCCAATGGAATCATCATGTGCCGCTCACAAAAAGACCAAGAGGCTTGCATCTTTGCTGACAAAGTACGTGACCTCCGTCAGCACGAATACGACAATCAGTCTTTGTACACAGATTCCGAGGCTGAACAAGCAGCACAAAACGAAAGGTCAAAGTGCGACTTTATCAAGTACTTTGAGGAGTTAAAGGACAAACGTCACAAGAACAGTTCCAAGTCCATTCAAGTCAATTGGAATCGTGAACTTGCACTTCTGAAGTTATATACAGATGGGAAGCCGCTTCTATTTGGTAGCATAGACCTGAATCTCATCGAAGACTACAAGGATTACCTTATCAACGCGCCCCAAGGAGGCAGTAAGGCAGGAACCATATCAGCCAATACCGCCTCGACCTATTTCTCGATATTCAAGGCAGGTCTTCATCAAGCCTTCATCGATGGTTACTTGACCATCGACCTTGCAGCCAAAGTTAAGAACATATACTACGAGGAAAGCCAGCGCGAGTATCTGACATTGGAGGAACTCAACCAACTGGCAGCAACACCATGCGATAGCGAAATTCTCAAAAGAGCAGCCTTATTTTCTGCCTTGACAGGATTACGTCATAGTGACATCAAACAGCTAAAGTGGCGCGATATTGTGAAAGACAAGGAACATTACCAACTCCATTTTACCCAACAGAAAACCAAGGGTGTAGAGTATATGCCAATTTCTGATCAGGCATATTCCTTGTGTGGCGAACGAGGCGATGCAGACCGACTTGTCTTTGAAGGGCTACAAGACCCATCATGGATTAATCGACCTGTGAAACGATGGATAGAAGCATCTGGTATCACCAAGCACATCACCTTCCACTGTTTTCGCCATACCTATGCTACCTTACAGTTGACTAATGGCACGGACATCTATACGGTCAGCAAGATGCTTGGCCATAAAAAGGTAACAACAACTCAAATCTATGCCAAGATAGTTGACGCAAAGAAGAATGCTGCCGCTGATGCCATCCAGATCAACCTCTCTGACGACATGATAGGAACTCCCATCGACTCCAAGAAAGAATAGTTCGTATTCCACTACCATAGGTCTAAACATACAGTAACTTTTACGTTGTTCACATCCATAGCCATTCACATTCATGTGTGAGTGGCTTTCTTCATATTTGCCCATTTGTTGCCGATTTCCATTATGGCAAGGATATGATACCAATCATAACGATGCCATAACGAAATTGTTTTTCACCACCGTTGTTTTTGTTTTAGCTGATTATCAGTATTATATAAACAAGATAATGTTATGATAGACATGTTTCTTTTATGCCCGTAATCATGCCCAAATCACCATTGCTTTTAACGATACTTTTGCAGTCGCTTTCTTACCAAAGAGAGTGACTGTAGCATAAGCTGCAGCCAACTTAAACACACATTTTTTATGCGTACAGAAGTACCCACGTTCGATGCAATGCCACTGATGATGGCTAACATCCTTGAGAAGTTGGAGACGCTTGAACAAAAGTTCGACGCTCTGCAGTCTAACAACAATGTAGAGGCCGATGCCTGGTTCTCTCTGCAAGACCTATGCAATTACCTCCCTAACCATCCTGCCGAACAGACAGTTTACGGTTGGACGAGTAATCGCACCATTCCCTTCCACAAGAATGGGAAAAGCATCATCTTCCGCAAGTCGGAGATTGATGCATGGCTCATGCAGACCTCTCGCAAGTCAGTCAATGACATTTACGATGAAGCATGTGCGTATGTAGCCAATAATCCCAAAGGCAGAAAGGAGGTGACACGCAACCATGTATAACCACCTTTCTATCTATGAGGAGTTTTTCGGAGTTAAAGAGGGAGAACTGCTGTCTTTTTCCTTTTTCCGAAAACCCATCCGCAACACGGAGCCATTGCGCTGCATCGGCATTCCTGACATCTACCGCTACATCGTTGGCCCGTATGCAAAGAAGCAAACAGAAATGTTGCGTTCCATTACGGGCAAAGACCAGGCACGCAAGTACAAAGCTGAGAATTTCGACTTCTGCACATTCTCGGGCATCTTTCATACTCGAAACAAGGATGGCCTGTTGCAGCAATCCGATCTGATTTGTATTGACTTCGACCATGTGGCTGACATTCCTTCGTTGCATGAAAAACTGCTCAATGACCCTTGCTTTGAGACCGAACTACTCTTTCGTTCACCTTCGGGCGATGGGCTGAAATGGATTATTCAGGTATTCCGCAAAGGATGGGAGCAAAGCCGTTTCTTCAATGCAGTGCTAAACTATCTCGTAGCAAATGGCTATCCTGAGCCCGACAAATCTGGCAGTGATGTTTCTCGCTCCTGTTTCATTCCACATGACCCAGAAGCTTATATTAACCCTAAGTACAACAACGTTAAAGATGAAAACTTTTTCACCAGAAGAATGGGAGAATGTCCCTTCTAACACAGCGAACAGCAATACAAGCAATACACCGTCTGCATACTCCAACACAAGCGAAGACACCCGAGCCAAGGTAGAGCGTGTTCTTTCTCTTATTGAACAAAAGGGAATAGATATTACAAATGGCTATGACAACTGGCTGAAAGTCGGGTTTGCTCTTACAAGTGAATTCCAAGAGGCAGGAAGGGGATTCTTTCACCGTGTCAGTCGGCAAAACCCCGAGTATAAGGCAAGTGATACAGACAAACAATACAATAAATGTCTGTCTGCACATGGGGATGGCGTATCTATCGCCACATTTTTTCAGATGGCGAAAAATGCTGGTATTGACATTTCCAATCCCAAAGAAGACCAAAATTCATCCGTTGGAACTTTGGATATTTGGACTTACGGTTCTGACAACCAAATGTCCAAAAAACCAAATATCCAGCCTATCGAAGTGGACTCCAAATGGATTTTGGATGAAGAATCCCTTCCACATTTCCCTGCCTTCATATACGACATGCTTCCACCTTTCCTAAAGGAAGTGTTGGGCAACTGTATCTCAGAAGATGACCGAGACATGATGCTGATGGGCACGTTGACTTGCATCTCAGCCACACTTCACAATGTGGTCGGTGAGTACAATCACGATGATTGGCACCCTATGCTATACTTCTTTGTTATGGCCGATGCCGGTATGGGCAAAGGCTCGCTGAAATATTGTCGCGAGATTGTAGTTCCCATCCATAACGAACTGCGTGAAGCTTCCGAGCAGCTGATGAAACAATATAAGGAGAGTAAAAGCGAGTCCAAGTCTGGCGAGAAAGATACTTCCAATGTCAATGAAGCTCCACACCGTCGCACACTCTTCATTCCTACCAACAGTAGTGCTGCATCCGTCATACAGCAGTTGGACAACAACGGAGGTGTCGGTCTGATATTCGATACGGAATGTGACACGCTGAGTGCCATACTGAAATCGGAGTATGGTGACTATAGCACCATCATCCGCAAGAGCTATCATCATGAAGCTATCGACCTGAGCCGCAGGAAGGACGATGAATATCGTGTCATTGAGAGACCGATGCTTGCTATCTGCCTTTCTGGTACGCCTGGTCAGCTATACACCTTGACACCTCAGGCTGAGGATGGCACCTTCTCACGTATCACCTGTTATCACATGCCATTCAAAGCAGAGTTCCGTGATGTCCTTGTCGAGAGTATCAACCACAATTATGACAACTACACTTTGCGAGAGAGATTTTTCCAGTTAGGTAAGCTGTACAAGCAACGTCGTGAGTCATTCTTCCGTGATGGTAGTTACCGTATTGTCATCCCTCAAGAATACTGCAAGGAGTTCAATGAGCATTTCAGACAGATGAATCAAGAGGTGGTCGATGACATCTCGCATGATATGCAGAGTGTGGTACGCCGTCTGGCCTTCACCGTGTTTCGCATTATGATGGTGCTGACCTCTATCAGGTTCATGGACGAAATGTCCAATCCTTCTGCACTGACTCCAAAGGATGGTAGTAGAATCGTAATACGATGCAGTAGGGATGATTTCGACATCGCCATGGCGATAGGTGATGTTCTCATCTACCATACAGTCTATTGCTATGCCCATCTGCCACAAAGCAAGGTCACTACTAATGGGCAGGGCGAGATTATCACGAAGAAGAGCAAAATGGAACAGTTGTTAGCTGCACTGCCAAACAAATTTGACAGAGAGACCTATCGGGCTGTGTCCATGAAACATGGCTATCCCGTGAGCACTACTGCCAAGTGGATCAATGACTACGTCCGTCAAGGTCGTCTGGAACATTCCAGTCAAAACTGCTATCGGAAATTGTAACAATGGAGATGTCTCGTCCTGCGTGGTGTGACGGACTTTTATAAAAGTCCTAAACATAATAGGGACTTTTAGATTCACTGGCTATCGCTGCTCACTTAAAAAGTCCTCCTATTATGCTCAGGCACCGCCCGAGACCCGGCATCCTCCACTTACAGACATTATAAACAATGTAAAACCCTAATACAAAAGTTTCAATGGAAATGAACATACCACGCGCCTCCATCCATGTTGGCGCAGACAAGAAATCGTTCTCTGCACAGATGGGTAACGAGGCAGAGCGTAGAGGCTGGGACGAGAAACGTTACCAGTCCAAGAATGCCGAGACGGAGAAGAACAACCACTACAACTTCTCACGCAAGCATCTCAACTTTGAAATCACCAAGGGGTACAAGGTTATGCCCCTTGGCTCCAATCCTATTCCACTCCATCAACGCCTCCAGCAGCGTCACGATGAACTGGGTTTCAAACCTTACATGGATGCAAGGCATCCCAACCAGATTGCTCAGAACAGTCCAAACGTATTGGTGAATATCATCTTCGGTGGCGACCACGAAGTGATGAAGAAACTTGCCTTTGGCGAACAGCAGATAGACACCTCTGACCCATACGCAGACAATAGCCAAATCAAACTGATGCCAGCTATCTACGAATGGGCAAAGGATACGTATCAGTTCTGTTGCCTTATGTGGGGCGAGGAAAACATTATCGGCTTCGACGTGCATTGTGACGAGACTGGTGTTCATGCTCATGCCTTGACCGTTCCTGTGGAGCAGGTCAAGAAGCGTGGACGCATCGGCAGTCAGTATGTCAACAAGGACAATCACGACAAAGTCCTGTCAACGAAAGAGTGGAAGGCCTTGCCCAAGGAGGAGCGCGGCAACTACATCAAGACCGAGGCAAACAAGGGGGTGATAGAGCGTGTGTCGTATGCCAAGGTGTGGGGCGAGACAGCAAAGGAAAAGTCCGAGTACCTCTCTGACCTCCACACAAAGTACTATAATGAGGTGGGAAAGAAGTATGGTTTGGAGCGAGGCATCCCATACCAAGAACTCTCAGAGGAGGAGAAACGAGGACGCAGACACAAGAGCAAGGTTGTGTTGGAAGCTGAACGTCAGGCGAAACAGGCCATAGCAGAGGCAGAGAAACTGAAAGCGGAGATTGAAGCAGAAGCATCTATTGTCACTCAACAGAAAGAGGAAGCACAGAAAGAACTGAAGAACGCCCAGTCTGGCTTTCTTGCCAAGATCTTCCAGCCAGGCAAGTACAAGAAGGAGGAAACTGCAAAGCTCAAAGAGTCGTATGATGCTGGGGTTAGGGAAACCATTGGCAGTTTCATCAAGGCAGCTGGACTAAAATGGAAGAGCGAGCCCAATGCTGAGAGCCTGGGACGGCAGTACCGCATGTCATGGGACACGAATAAGAATCTTTCCAATGAGTTGAATACCAAGGAAGGAATCATCTCATCAAAGGATGTTGAAATCCGTGGACTTCGTGCTAAAGTAACCACCCTCACAGAAGAAGTGAATGGACTCAAATACCGCCTGACACTCATCGATGAGAACGCCGTAGAGAGATTGCGCAACGCCAAAAATGCTGAAACCGCTCGTGCAGACAAGGCTGAATGCGAACTGCACTCGCTTCGTTCAACTTACCAGAACCTCCTGGGAAAATGGAATGCCCTTTGGAATGAACCAGAGTACAACGAGGCAGCAAGGAAGGTAAAGGAGCGCAAAGAGCGCGAGGCTCGACTTGCCGCAGAGAAGCAAGACCAATACCAGAACATTCTCAATCGCTTCATCGCAGAAGGACGAGCTACCCTCAGAGCATTCGCCCTTTCAAATAGAACGAACTTCAACGACAAAGAGGCTGCATCCATCTATTACGGTATCATGGCTGTTGCCCATAAGATGGAATTGAGCCTTGGTGCAAAGGAGGGTGTTACCTCGGCTGTCAACAACTTCCTTAGTGGTGTGTCATGGCGAGACTGCTCAAAATTCAATGAAGAGTTCGTCACTAACTGGACACATCTATTTGCGGAACGGGATGTGACCTATGGATCATCTATCATAGACAACTTTATCTCTTTCGTTGATTATATGTCATGTAGTGCAGAAAACTACACTTCACTTGGTGGCTCCAATGGCTGTGCCGACCAACTTACAAATTGGGATGGTACGAAGAAACTCGGCCTCGGCTCACAAACAAAGAAGAAAGGTCAATCTTATTGAAGCTATCAAAGCAATAAAGTTGGAGCGATTTGCAGCGAAATGTGTCTGCAAGTTGCTCTCAACTGTTAAAATGCAACAAAAAAACGAAGAATCTTAGGTGATGTTGTTTGTGTTCCGAATTTTATAACTATCTTTGTGGTCAAAATCTGACAATTCTGCAGATGAATAATTGCTAATGACACCTATATGAGCAAAGCCGCTAAAAATATATTAACCTTGAATTATGATGAAGCGATGGACTTCTTCATGAAATCTGAGCAATATCATGGATTTGAACTACCGGAGTACTATACATTTGATGAAGTTCTGAAGTATGTCCGCGAGAAGTGTGGGACTATTCCACATGAGGAGTGTCTACAAGAAGACGTTTCTCCAGACTCTCTCTCTGATGTAAACCTTGATATCTTGCTCAACAAAGATGGACGCAAGAGCATATATTGCTAATGTAGCGCATGTTCATAACAGAAATCACTTCATGTAACATATAAATATCCAACTCAATAAAAATACTAATGGGGTATAACAAAGGCGATATAATCACTGTACAAATCCTCAACATTACTGAAATCGGTGCATTCGTAAGGCTTGAAGGAAGAACCTCTGGGATGATTCATTTTTCGGAAGTTCCATGTAAGTATGGCCAAGTAGCAGACTATTTGCAAGAAGGCCAGCAAATCAAAGTTATGGTTCTAGGCGAGGGTAAGCCTGACAAGTATGGGAATACTCGTTATAATTTAAGTAAGAAAAAAGCTGATGAGCAAGCAATTAAAGAGCAAGTAGCCAAAGATGTTAAGAATCTTGGTGGTGAGGAAAAGACAATTAGAGAAATCTGGAAAGTTTTTACTCAAATAAACAAACTTCTGCTCCAATACATGAAGCAGCCTATTGTTTTAATTCCGGATTCTGCCAAATTATACAAGAAAGACAAGAAACTTGTTGTCCAAGCCAATACCGAGTCAAAGTTCAATCTGTTCAAAAAATCTTTTGCACAGAAATTCAATACTGCGCTTATTCCTATAACCAAGAATTCATGGTCTTTCTATGCCAATGTGGACCAAATTTCTCCTCGAATAATGAAAGAATTTGAGGAAGAATGCGAGTGTTTATACATGAATTTCTTCCCACAACCATTTCTTGAAGGCAAGATATGGGGCTTCAAAAAAGATAAAGAAGAAGAAATAAAGAAACAATTGGAAGAATGTTTTCCCAATATTGTAATTTCAACACCCAGACGAGGAGAAATTGATTTTCGCCAGTCATATAGTTCTCATTCGCAAGCACGCGATTTCCACGCAGCGTTATACGACATTATTCTAGAGATAAAGACGGGTTGTACAATAGAAAATGAAGAAACAGGAGAACTTACGGAATATCCTCCAATTGATTTAGAATACAGAATTGAAGCACTAGAAGAGTTAGACAAATTTTATATAGAACGTAATGTTTTTGGTATGCAAGAACATGAGTCAGTAGTTGTTGGAACTCTTCGAGGAGAGGTTTTTTCGTGCAATGGCATTGAGGTGGGTAAATTAAAAAATGTCAACTACCCATCTTTAACTTTCATAGTTGATGAAAAAAACTTAAGCAATGTAGAATCTTTGATAGATGAAGGTAAACTTACAAAAGTCGCAACAGACCTTTCAGGTGATTCCGAAAAAGTCAATCGCCTTCAAGAATCTTTTGATTACATTACAGAGAACTATGAACAGTTAAGAAACCCAATGCTTGCAAGTTATTTGTTTGATGCTAGCAAGGCGACCCCAATCGATCAAGATAAAATCACTTCCCGTATCGAAACGATAGAAAAGAACCGCCTGAACAAACATCTCAATGAATGGCAGGTAGAAGCGATAGCAAAAGCAGTAGAGGCTAAAGATTTGGCTGTTATTCAAGGCCCTCCTGGAACAGGAAAGTCTACTGCTATCGCGGAGTTGATATGGCAACTCGCTTTGGCTCATCCTCAGGATAGAACATTATTAACTTCTGAGGCTAATCTTGCTGTTGATAATGCTCTAGATCGGCTTAAATTCTCAGAGCATAATGTTGTTAAGCCTATTAGAATAGGAGCCGGCGACCGCTTCTCTTCTGAAGGTCTTCCTTATGCTCTTACCGAAATGATGAAATGGGCAGGAATTGATTTTTCACAAAATAGAGTATTATCGGAAGACAATGAAGCTATTGAAGAATCGGAGGAGTATAAATTATTCAATAATAAAAATGTAGTACTGGAAAGGTGGTTAAATAATATTCTTAAGCGTTGTCATTTAAAAGACCCTACTGTATATGATATGTGGAGGACATATATCTTAAATCTTCCACAGGATAAACGAGAACTACTTTTTAACTTATATCGTCAGCATTGCAATGTCATAGGCGCCACATGTAGTTCGATTACGGAAAAGAACTATCAAGCTATTGAAGCAGGAAAAGATAAAATTGAAAGCCGCTTTATGAAAAGATATAAATCGGTTTTCAAGGATGCCGAGCACATCTCTTTTGACGTTGTTGTTCAAGATGAAGCATCTAAGGCAACACCATCAGAACTATCTATGCCTCTTGTTTATGGGAAAAAATCAGTGATTATAGGGGACCATCGCCAGTTGCCGCCCAATCTAGATAGGGAGGATATTTTATACAAGCTCCATTATCAAGGACTTCAAGCTACAGACATCGAAGAAAAAGAACAAATTATTGAGCTTGAAAATTTTGTAAGACATAACTTTGACCAGTTAGAAAAATCTCATTTTGAGAGACTGTTCGTTCAGGCGAATGATTCTATAAAAGGAACATTTAAAAAACAATATAGAATGCATCCTGATATAAACGATGTTATTAAACAATTCTATATAAAGGATGGTGGACTTGAATGCGGTTTTATCGACGAAGATTATGAATCTGAAGGAACGCCTTTTTCACGTTTTCATGGAATTAATATTGAAGGATTAATTGCACCTGAAAACCACGTTATTTGGATAGACACTAATTCTCCTGAAATTGCAGAGGGAACATCTAGAGTTAATATGGGCGAAGTTGATGCAATCAACTGGGTTTTATCTCAATTAGCATCTTCTGCCTCTTTTAAGCAGTATAACGACAAATTCACATCAGAGGAGGACAAGGAAATAGGTTTGATAACTTTTTATGGTGCTCAACTAAAGCATTTAAAAAGACTACAGGCAAACTTTTCAGGTAAACTGACTTTGAAACCTAGTTCTGTCGACAGGTTCCAGGGAATGGAACGCAACATCGTTATTGTTTCGCTTGTTCGAAGTAATTGTATTGCCGAGAATGATAAACAAGCCCCAGATTTCCGTATCTATAAGGGTTTGGGATATAGGAGACAATCAGATTTGGGATTTGCTAAATCACCTAACAGACTCAATGTGGCATTGTCGCGAGCCAAACGTTTACTAATTATTGTAGGTAATAGCTCACATTATTCGGCATACAAAAATAAGGATGGAGATGCTATCTATAAAAATGTTTATGATACTATCAAAGAGAACCCATGTGGAAGAATAATCAAGTGGGAACATCAATTGATGAAGAAGCGGCCTCGTCCTATTTCCAAGAATAGGTCTGCTAATTTGAATACACGAGACATAAATCCAGAAACGGATGGATACTTGCGTGTTATAGAAACATGGCTTAACCCAATGGCCAATAGGTCGAATCCCAAAATCGCAGTTCTTGAGTTGTCAACAAAAGCTGTTAAGTGTCTAATAGGTAAAGATCAAGATGTTATTCGGAATGCAAGTGTTGAAGCCTTTGATTTCAGAAACTTCATTCGCAATGCATACAAAACAGAAACAGGTAAAGGTCTTGACTCGCAGAATGAAATGGATATGCGTTTTTTCAATAAGAATGTTATGCCAACAATATTGCAATGGAAGCGTATAATGTTGAGCGAACACGTTGATGTCGTATATACAGTAGCAACTGCAGCTTATAGAACTGCTAAAAATCGTGATGAAATAGTTGCTTTTATTAAAAGCAGAGCTGGAATTAATGTTCGAATCTTATCCAAAAAGGAAGAATCAGTTTCAACGATGTTTGCATATCTCTTCAGTTCGAGATATAAGCAACAGATGTTGACATCTCCTCATGTAGTAATGATAGACCAGGGAGGAGGTTCAACCGAGGTATCTGTGTTCAAAAATAATGACCTCATTAATTCTTATAGTATAAATCTTGGAACAACGGCATTGAGAAATATTCTGTTTCTTGATTCTGATAGAGATACTCCTGTATCTGAGGCATTGAAAAAAAGTGATCAAAAGATTAAAGAGAGGTTAGTCGTTTTCTATAAGAATATGGGAGAAGCTATGCAGTCAGACTCTGAAAGTTTCTGCATTAGTGTCGGTACAGCTATCACTCATGCAACAGGAGGAAAGAATAATGCCGCACAGCATGATCGGGTGATGACAAGAGACAAAATATTAGAGTGTATAGATACATGTAATGAATCTATTCTCAATCAGTTTGATACTGTCGGAGACCTAAACGACTTCGATTTTGAGGCATCAAAGGGCAACAAGAAGATTGATGACCAGATCACTATGCGTCTTGGTTTACCAATGTTCTTGTCTTTAATGGATAAGTTTAACATTAAAGATATCCATGTAAGCGGTACCGGCCTATGGTACGGTATCTATCTACAACATTTATATAATATAGCAGACAAATAATATGGATTATCAACATATAATTGAAAAAGGGACTCTTATTTATTCCTCACTCCCTTCCGATAGAAAGTTGAGGTCGTGGCAGATTAGAGAATCTCAGTGTACAGTGATGTTCTATGAAAAAGAACCTTTGACTGACATTGAAACGATAATACTAAAGTTACTTTATTCCTGTGAGGGGGAAGAAGTGACAAGAGAAGAACTCGGCATGAAATTGGGTTTTGACATGGCCAATAGGCTGTATGAAAATGTACAATTCTATGAAGATCGTGCAGAGAAAGTTTTCTTTAAGAAATTATTGGAATCTTCCTTCAAATGGAAACTTATTGTTGAAGAATCTAATGTGTTACCTAAAGCTGAAGATTCTTCGGATATCTCTGGTGTGGAAGAAAACAAACAAGTAGAGCCGAAGAAAATTATAAGGTTAACGAATCTTGGCAAAATAGCATTAGAAGAGAACTGTAAGTTTAAAATATATAAAGGCAAAAAGCAGCTTTTAGAAAACATCAACAAATCTTCTCTGCCTGATGATAGTGTTTTTTTCCCATTCTATAATGCACTCGGATTCTATTCAGATATTACAGATATTGAAAGAGTAGACGACTTTGAACCAGATAGTATTAATTTGCGTAATAATGATGAGCTGACAGATAGGATTAGATTACAGTCAATCTCTGAGTTTCACATCTTCGAGGCAAAAAAAGATTTGCTTTTCAAATTCCCTGTTTATTATGTAGATGTTAAGTTGTACGATTACGAAGGAAATTTCTATCCTTTGGTTTTTCATGATAATGTGTTATCTGAACCAGCATGTAATTTGCTTTACCGTTTCGAAAACGAACATCTGCGAGACCAGAAAATTCGTAGATCTTTATATTGTAAGTTGCTGAATGATACTGACTCCATCATCAGTTACAAAGAAATCAGATATTTTGAACAAGAAATTGAGGAAGAAGAATTTGACATAATCATCAATGATCATCGTACTGCTTGGGACGATGACGAAACTTTTGAATACATATCAAAGAATGAACTATGTCAATACGAGCAATGGGGGGTATTATCCCATGTTTGTCCGGTTGATGTCATAATCAAACATCTCAAAGACCCATTTGTCCATTTTGATTTTGCGATATTGTCTTTTAGACTCCCTATTAATTATATTTTAGAATCTGCGGATTCTTTTGACTGGAACTATAATATTGTCTTGTCTAGAGACGATATGACAAAGCCAGTTGCGCAGAAAATAATGCTTGCTCATGTAAAACCAGGCGAAGAATGGGAATGGGAAGTCGTTTCCAGATTTATAGACATTGACTTTGTTAAATCCAACATCAACAATATACATATAAGCTTCTTCAATCTAACCTCTTGGCTCTCAAAAGAAGATTTATACTTAGTTGTTGAGAACCCCACAAAACAATGGGATTGGAGGTACTTTACATATAACGTAAATATAGATTTGCTTGTAGACAACCTTATCTTGTTAAAAGAATCTA
Organism: Hoylesella loescheii; assembly: GCA_021531755.1. Classification (GTDB taxonomy): domain Bacteria; phylum Bacteroidota; class Bacteroidia; order Bacteroidales; family Bacteroidaceae; genus Prevotella. The sequence goes on along the minus strand of JADYUK010000003.1, from coordinate 95,290 downwards.
TCTTCACATATGTTGGTTATATCCTGGATAAGGTTATCACATCATCTATTAAAGATAAGTGTATAAAATCAGAGTCATTTCTTAAGATGGTTATTGAAGCCAGAGAAAAAGGAATGCTCTTAGCATATAGTTTACAAAATAAATCTCATTATCCTTGGGATGATGAACTGATTGTTTTTTTTGAGAAAACAGGACTGCTTTCTTGGGATTCTACATCTTGTACTCCGGGTTTTATACAATACGATTATGTTTCATGGACAAAAGAGTTTTTTGAAAAGTATAATTCAAAAATTTTAACCGAGTATGATTTAGATTTCATCTCAAAAAATATTGAATCAATTGATTATGTACAAGATTATCCTAGTTTCAAATGGAATTGGGAAAGTCTGTCAGAGAATGAACATTTTGCAGGGTTATACGAATTCCTGTCTATTGGCAAAGACCGTGTTTCGTATAAGAATTGGCTAAGAATATCGGATATAGAATTTACAGAAGAATTCTTCAGTCATTATTCTTTATGGATGACTTCATCCGATAATACAAACTTTGTATCAGCAAGTGCTCCAAGTTTTGATTGGATAGAAAAATACGAAACCTTTCCTTGGCAATGGAAATCCTTGGCTAGAAATAGAAATCTGGTCAATGACGTTCAGTTCTGTGATAGGCTTCGTCTGCATCCTGAAGTTATCTCCATATGGCTATTGTCAGCAAATGCGGCTACAATAGAAAAATATTTCGATGCTTTAGAAATAGCTGCCGTTGCAGATAAAATTGATTCTATTGCTCAACATTCATATGGTTATGGAATAAAGCTCTGGTCTCGTTTGTCAGAATCTCTTTCAATTGAATTTATACAAAGCAGGTTATCATTGAACTGGGATTTTGTCATTCTTTCTTCTAGGTTGGCCAAATTAATAGATTCAAATCCATCATTACTTGAGGCATATAAAGATCGATGGGATTGGAATGTTCTATCTCAAACACTATCTGGTTCCGTTATTGCATCCCACCTTACTAAGTATCTCTCACTTTGGAGGAAAGATATTGTTCATGATAAAGTCTTAAGTTCCATTTCCAAAGAGTTGCTTGTTGATAAAAACCTGGAATATTTTTGGAATTGGCCATTGATATCAAAAAAAGCACCCCTTGGTCATATATTCTCTGCAATTAAGGAAAGAGCTGATTACTTGGATTGGTATGCAATATCATGGCGTTTGTGTAATGAAACATACAACGGTTTAGAAGCTATTTTTGAAAATGAAATGGTGTCGGAGCGTCTTGACTGGGATGTTCTTAATGACAATATGCAGCTATCCTCTATCCTTAAATGTGCGTATTCTTCATATGCAAGATGGGATTGGAGCAATATTACCGAAAGATGTGAAACCGATTTTATCATAGATAATCTTTCGAGATATGCTGACCTATGGGATTGGGATATCATTTTATCACAAAAGTTCTCCGCTGATTATATTCAGAGCGATGAAAACCTGAGATCAATCAAAAATGTGCTGTCACTACTTGATGACAGTAAGAAAGAGAAGTGCTGGGAATCCGTGACTCGTGCTTTTGAACCCTACGAGTTGCTATCTCTTTCTGAAGAGAAGAATCCTGAAAATGGATACTTTTGGGATTATAGTTATATTTACGATGCTATTGACAATCCAGAATTATTCGTAGAAAGACCACATAGCTATGTAAATTGGACGGCTTTTTCCGGATGCAATCCTGTTAATCAGATGTTTACCTACAATTCTGACGAATATGCATATCGTACATGGAAGTCTGTGGTTAGAAGGAAACTGAAAGACGAAAAGTTCAAATGGGATTTCTCAGAGTTAACAAAGCTTGAAAGTATTCAGAACCAGCATGCTCTTTTCTATTCAATAATGCCTGAAAAATGGGATTGGGACTATATCAGCCATTATGGATTATGTCTACTGCCGAACAAGAATGGAGATGCCAATCTTAGAAAATATAGAGACCGGCTTAACTTTTCTTTAATATCTCTGAGAACAGATATTAATATTACAGATGATATGGTGTCTAGTTACATTGATGAGGAATGGGACTGGAACGCATTATCTTCAAATGAAAAAACCGCTTTAACATTTGCGTTTATATTCTCACATACTGAAAAAGAGTGGGATTGGATAGCCATTTCCCAAAACAAATCGATAAAGTGGGATAAAAATTATCTGAGAAAGCTTTGTAAAATTGACAGAATCGCATCCAGTATTTCATGGAACGATGTCGTTCGGCGAGAGGAACTAAAGTTTGACGATTCCTTAATAAAGTGTATATCACAATTTGACTTTGATTGGATGTTGTTGACAGGTAATCCGTCGTATGTTCCATCTATAGAAACTATCCAGAAAGCGAAGGATTGTGGTCGGGCGAACTGGGATTCAATTTCATCAAACCCTGGTCTTACTTTGGATATTGCAAAACACTTCAAGGATGATTTGAACTGGTCAATTGTAACTTCTAACGAGTCTGTGATTAATATAGAGGATGGGGCTACAATTGAAGAACTAAAAGATTATCTTGATTGGCAATATCTTTCTGAAAAAATGACTTTGTCAAATGACATTCTATTAAGATATGCTCCTTTATTTAATTGGAACGTAATAAACAAGAAATACAATTACAGTGAATTTAGTGAAGCGGTTATTGATGCACTAGAGTCATTTATTGACTGGAATAAACTTTCAAAGGCATCAATTGAATTCTCTATAGAATTTATACGAAAATATAGAGACAGGTGGAATTGGAATTCCCTTTTGGAAAACCCTGCAATTTCTATAATTGATGCAGAGTCCATAAGAAAAGTATTTAAAGAAGAGGTCAATCGTGTAAGGTTTATCAAAAACCTTGAAGAGAGTGATTCACATGGATACGATTCCCTGAAGATTTATCATTTTACTCATCTCTACAATATCATAGACATACTCCGGTCAAAAAAGATTTTAAGTAGAGATAAGGCAATGGAACTTAAAAGATTGAAGTATAGTTCAGCTGGTTCTGTTATTAATCTCACATCAAAGGCACATCCATTTGCCAGATTCTATTACCGTCCTAAATCTCTGACACAGTTTTACAACGAGTGTCTAGGTAAAGATAGTAGCTGCGGTGAAGAGAAATATCGTCTTGTCGGATATGATTACAATGGTAAAAAAATATGGCAGAAATATTGGAAGAGTTATTATGATAATGCCCAAGCATTAAACCTTCCTAAGTGCCCTATTCCTATTTTTATGGAATTTGATGTAAGTGAGGTTATAGAGAAGATGCCAGAATTATGTTATTATAGTAATGGTAATCTTCAAAGAGGGTCAGCTCAAATTTTCAAGGTTACCGATTCTCCCTCCAATCTTGCAACACAATACTTATATTATAATATGACAGATGCTTCTGATCTTGCAGATTCTGGCCCTTATTCATATGACTACTATAGTGAACACATAAAAAGGGAGTCCCAACAAGAGTTCTTGATTAAAGAAGAATTTGATTTCTCTAATATAGACTCTTTGAGGATATATTGTATGGAGGATTCGCATGCAGAACTATTGAAACAATATTTTGCTGATGATTCGATTATTAGTAGAATTTCGGTAAGACCTTCTTTGTTTTCATTTAAGAACCGTCATTTAACATTTAATGAGGAAAAGGATAGAATTTCTATAGAGTCTAATTATGATCTCAATGGCTGTGCTTATATGCGAATCAAAGGTGGAACTATTATTAATACAGATTGTATTATTAACAATACAAGTGAGGGCATCATTATGTATCCGATGGTAGAATTCAGTAAAAATAATCCTCCAGAAGAGATATATTTTGTAGATCCTAGTCCATATGCAAGCACAAAAGAATGGCTAATTTTTAGCAGCATTATAAGTGAAGGTGATTCTGCCAAAAGCGAACAGCAGTCTGAGGATCGGTTCCAAGATCTGAATTACGAGGAATTCCCCAAAGAAATGAGTAAGTTGTCTATTCAACTAGACAGATCTTTGTTCTATCCTCATATGGTTTATTCATGGCATGGTATTGCTCATACGTCAAGAGTATTGTTCATGTCTTATTTGATTGCAAACACAATTCCTGATATTCCAACAGATGTAAAAGAAGGATGCTATTATGCGGCTATAATTCATGATTTAGGGAAAAAATCCGATCGTGAGGGCGAAGAACATGGCAACTCTTCCGCTATGCTGTATGATTCAAGACTCAAAAGCATGATTTCAAATTCCAGAATATGCAATTCTGTTTTGGAAGCCATTCGATATCATTCTGTTGACGATTCATTATGCCCAGTGACATGTAAGAATAACCTCATTTGGAAAATTCTCAAAGATGCTGATGCATTAGACAGAAGTCGGTTCCATGGTAAAGGATGTGATAAATCCTACTTACGGTTATCTATTTATGACACTTTACGCGGTCAAAAAATCCTTGCACTTGCAAATGTTCTGCCATCATTGACAGAGTACAATAGTTGGAATTCTCCATACGAAGAAATAGTAAAATCGATCAAACAATATAAGTAAATGGCATACAAAGAAATAAAAGGTAATATTTTTAACTCCAAAGCAATGGCTGTTGTTAATACAGTTAATTGCGTTGGTGCTATGGGTAAAGGAATTGCCCTGGATTTTAAATTACGTTTTCCTGAAATGTTCAAGGAGTATCAGAAAATATGCTTTCATCGTATGTTAAAGCCAGGTCAGATACTTCCTTACACCAAAACAAAACCAATCATTTTGAATTTTGCAATCAAAGATGATTGGAAAGACCCTTCAAAAGTTGAATGGATTGAAGAAACCTTACAAAAATTTGTAGACAACTACCATAACCTAGGTATTTCTTCTGTAGCTTTTCCTTGGATGGGTGCGATGAATGGAGGAATACCTCTTGAAACGATCAAATCCCTTACAAGAAAATATCTTTCTGTATTAGAGGATATTGATATTGAAGTGTATGATTTTGATCCTGATGTTCCGTGTGTACTTTATGATACTTTAAAAGAGATTGTCGATAAGAATGAATTTAGTCCTTCTGAATTAGAAGATATGTCACAGATAAAAGCACGTTATTGGATAAAAATAATTGCAGCTGTTCAAGACATCAACACAAAAAGTATTAATAATCTATGTCATTATATTGTTGATGGTAAACGTATAATTGGAAAAACCAATATTGAAAGGCTATTTTTATTTCTTACAAAATTCAAAGAAAGGAAAGTATTTTTTAACAAGCAATTATTTTAGTGTAATAAAATGACTGAATATGAACTACGACAATATCTGCTCGGTAAGTACCCACAAGAGGACACTCGGTGTGAGTGGAAGGATTTTAGAATTTGAAGTACTTGTCTTGGAATCGAACTATAAGTAATGATATGATAGGAAACATTGATATTCTGGTAAAAGAACTCTGTAAACTGCCCAAGGAAGTTGGGTGGGTTGAGTTCAAACATAACAATTGCGAGCCAAATATGGTTGGCGAGGACATTAGTGCCCTTGCCAATACCGCTACATTGAACGACCGCGATTATGCCTATATGATATGGGGAGTAGATGATACTACGCATGAGATAATTGGTACAAAGGTGCGGTTACAGATGGAAAAGAAAGGCGAGCAGGAGTTGGAGAACTGGCTTCGCTATATGCTCTCCAAGAATGCGGATTTTGAATACTATGATGCTGAGATTGATGGCAAGCATGTTGAACTGATTCGTATTCATAAGGCTCTAAATGAGCCAGTAAGCTTCCAGAAGGTTGACTACATACGGAGTGGTAGCTACACGAAGAAGTTGCATGAGTTCCCCGTGTTCCGAGCTCAGCTATGGGATAAGTTGCGTCATGCCCAGTTTGAGGATGTATGCGTCAAGACTGACCAAAGATACGAAGACATCATTAGACTGCTTCAGGTGGATGCCTACTTTACTCTGCTGAAAATACCACAGCCTGCTGAAAAGGAAGCTGTTGTTCATTATCTGAATGAGGATGGCATCATCCAGAAACAAGACAATGGATTATATAGCATTACCAATCTTGGCGCCATATTGTTTGCCAAGGACTTGAATGAGTTTGCTCGGTTAGGCCGAAAGGCTATGCGTGTGGTGAAGTATAAGGGCATCAACCGTCTGTTGATTCAAAAAGAAGAGCCTTTTAATCAAGGCTATGCTATTTGCTTTGAGAATATCGTGCGCTACGTGAATGCCTTGCTGCCAAGCAATGAGGATGTTAATGCAGTTCAACTGTCAACAAAAAGCAAGTTCCCTCTCCCATCTGTAAGAGAAGCTATTGCAAACAGCCTCATTCACCAGGACCTATATATTACAGGGGCTGCACCAATGGTGGAGATATTTGACAATCGTATTGAAGTGACGAATCCTGGTACACCCTTAGTAGATGTGCTTCGTATCATTGATAATCCTCCGAAGTCACGAAACGAGAAACTTGCTTCTCTCATGCGCCGATTGAAGATGTGTGAGGAACTTGGCCGTGGTTGGGATAGAATGGTGTTGGCTTGTGAAGCACAATATCTCCCTGCTCCTCGCATCGAAGTGTTCCAAGATAGTACGAAAGTTACCCTCTTCTCTGAAATGGAATTTAGCAATATCCCGATGGAAGATAAGTTGTGGTCATGTTATCTCCATGCTTGCCTTATGTATATACAAGGTGATGCTTTGACAAACAAGTCGCTGAGAGACAGGTTTGGCATTCCTGAAACATCATCCAGCAGTTCTTCTAGATTAATCAAGGAAGCGATTGGAAAGAACTTAATAAAAGTACTTGACCCAAATACAGCTCCTCGTTATATGAAGTATATCCCAATTTGGGCATAGATTTAACTTGCCTGTAACTTGCTGGCAACTTGCTGAGACGTGCCAAAAGCGGAATAGTATTTCGCTAACATGTTGATAATCAGTGATAATTGAGAATAAGTTTAACTTGCCGGTAACTTGCTGGTAATTTGCAAAAGAAGAAAAATAGACATAGATATGTTATTCGGAAAAAAGATTAGAGAACTAAGAGATGAGAATGGCGTTCTGCAACGCCAGTTGGCTGCACTATTGGAGATAGACACCCCGATGTTCAGTAAGATTGAACGTGGCGATAGGCGTGCTAAGCGCGAACAAGTTATAAAACTTGCAGAGTACTTCCATCAGGATGAGAACGAAATGCTGACCCTCTGGCTGGCTGACAAAGTGCTTGATGCGGTGGATGGCGAGCAAGAACTCAGTTCGCAAGCCATTGAAGTTGCCCAAGAACAAATCAAAGACCTGTAAAAGTATGGAGATTGATATTTTCCCTGTACCCCATCGGAAGGATGGGATGGCTCGAAACTTTGACAAGGTTTTCCTTGGCATTCTCATCATCACTTACGTCATTGCGGCTTACAAAACATCTCAGTGGATAGTGGGTGGAAATAATGACTTTGTGTGTGTTCTGCTCACAATTCCGATATTCGTTGGCTATTACGCTCTGTTTGTGCTTGCCTGTCATGGCATCAAGACGGGACTCTATGCTTACTTCAAGTCTCACCGCAAAGAATGGAACAGCATAGCAGACCGCGAGGAGATGGAGGAGCACATCGCTCAAAACCTTGGCCATATACAGAAGAAGGCACAAGAGAAGACAGAAACTATCACCAATACAAAGAATGCTGCACCTATTGCTGATGACACTCCCAAAAGAGAAAGCAATGTAGAATCACATAGTCCAGAAGAAATAATTGTTACTCCTGAGGCATTGGAAAAGTTGCAGTTGAAGCGTGACATCCAGAAGGCACATGACGAGTTGGAGGTATTCATCAATCAAGTGCAAATTGACCGCAAGCAGATGAATGAAGCAAAAGTCGCTCGCGAAGCAAGGAAACTTGAAGCCGTCCTCAAATATACCCGTTATACGCTCATGCCTCATGGTTTCACGGATGAGGAACTTTATCAGATAGAGGAAGCTGTCAAACTTCTTGTTGAACTCAATGGTGTTACCCGAATGGAAGTCCTTTCCGTCAGCAAGAAGAAGGGGCTGAAGCAAGCCGACCTAAAGAACTTCTGCTGGAATATAGCAAACCAATACGGAATTGATCCGAAGACAACGGCTCTGTTTGCACTCAATCTCTTTTATGCCTGGTTTAGCAACACCGAACCTTCAAGCATACAAAAGACGCTGCGCAACACTGCGGGCTCATATACAATCGAAATTGATGCGAACATCATAGACCATCTGCCTCAGTTGGAAGAGAAAGTACTTGGCAAGAATCACCAATAGTGTATTTATCGATTCCTATGCTTGTTTATCACAACCGCCTCTATTACATTTTCTTATCGTTAACGTGTTATTGTAACGTATTGATACACAATGATGTTTAGATTTGAGGAGGTCAAATGAGACCGATAGGTAAAGACATAACAAAACACCATCAAATAGCGTGTAGCTCAATGAGTTACACGCTATTTGCATTTTATGAGCTCATGTTTATTATGTGCTTATTATTCCTTTTTTTACGGCGTTTTTGCGACATGCGTGCAACACTACAAAAAAGTCGGTGAAGCTCGACTAATCCATACAAAACCTTACTAATCCTTACAAAAACGTCGGTGACGTACAGGATGGTAAAGTGGCGATTTAAGGCGATTTCAATTTGTTACATGTTACATATTAACTAAAAAGAAAAATAACAATGCCAAATTTAGGTCTGGAAATCAAGCGAAAATGCCGTTTCTGCGGAAAGGTATTTCTAATCAAGACGCTCGACAGCTATTATTGCTGCAAAAATGCAGTGATGCTGCATATGCAAAAAAGAAGAGAACTGAAGCCAGAGAAAAGAAACTGGCTCTGATTGCCAAGAGTGTTCCAAAGGTAAGGGAGTTCATCTCGGTAAGGGAAGCCGTAGCCATCTATGGAATTGAACGTGGCACGCTGTATCTAATGATACGCAGAGGTGAGATTCCAAGCATCAATATAGGAACCAAGATGACAAGGCTAAACCGTAAAGATCTGGAGAAAGCTTTTGTGAAACGTCCTATCGCCAAGTACATTAAGGAAACGCCATTGCCAAAAACTTACAGCCTTGAGCCCGAAGACTGCTACACCATTGGCGAGGTTTGTGAGAAGTATCGCATCAACGACAGTTCCGTATGGACTCATGTCAGGAAATACTCTATTCCCTCTCGTCAAATCGGGAACTATGTGTATGTCCCTAAAACAGAAATTGACAATTTATATAAATCAGAAGAATAATGAGAAAACCTTTATTGCACACTAAGGTCACGGTCAAGCTTAGAAAGTCTGCTTATCGTGACGAATGGTACCTCATCATTGAGTCGTACCCAGTTAGAAAACCCGACAGCGACAAGCCTGCCAGAATAGTTGAAGCTGTCAATCGTACTATCACAACTCCCATCTGGGATATGACAGCCGTTTCCGGCATTGATGAAGGCGGCAACTACAAGTACAAACCCAAGCGTGACATCAATGGAGTAATCCAATGCACATCTCGCTTGGATCGTGAGTCTTGTCTTTATGCCGAGAAGGTTCGCGCGTTGCGTCAGCAAGAGTATGATACCGCAGTGGTGTATTCCGACAGAGAACAAGAGATGATTGCTCAGAACGAACGTTCAGAACAGGACTTCATTGCCTACTTCAACAGTATTATATATAAGGTACACCCTAATAGTTCCAAATCTATCATTGTGAATTGGTGTCGCGTAGGCAAGTTGCTCAGCATATTTTCTGAGGGGAAGCCTATTCCTTTTAGAAAAATCAATGTAAGACTACTTGAAGACCTGAAACTGTTTATGCTCACAGCTCCACAAGGCGGAAACAAGAAAGGCACACTGTCACAAAACTCAGCCGCCACCTACTTCTCAATCGTAAAGGCTGGCCTGCATCGTGCCTTCATCGACGAATACCTGACGGTGGATATTGCCGCTAAGGTAAAGGGCATACCAGAACTCAAAGTCAAGCGCGAGACACTGACCCTTGAGGAAGCTGAGCTACTTGCTCAAACACCTTGTGAGAACGAAGTGTTGAAACGTGCCTTTTTCTTTGCAATACTTACAGGCATACGGCTCTGCGACATTCATGAACTCACATGGGGCGAGATACAGAAGACGTCAACAGGCTGGCGTGTGGACTTCACTCAACGGAAGACGCACGTTGTTGACAACCTGCCAATAAATGAACAGGCATACTCGCTCTGTGGAGAGCCAGGAGAACACGACCAGCAGATATTTGCAGGATTGACAGGCTCTTCATGGATATCACGTCCGCTGAAGAAATGGATAGCAGCTTCAGGAATCAAGAAGCATATTACCTTTCACTGTTCGCGTCACACATTCGCCACCCTTCAGTTGGAGAATGGCACGGATATATTTGTTGTAAAAGGTATGCTGGGTCATACAAACGTAAAGACCACTCAAATCTATGCTCATATAGTTGATAAGAGCAAACGAAATGCTGCCGAGGTGCTCCAGATAGATGGACTCAACACCTCGAATGAATCTCTTGATGACGCAAAGGTCATCTAATGTTCTATAACGACATCCTTACTTAGCCTCCGAGTTTTCGGAGGCTTTTTTATGTCTTTATTATCTCCTCCATGTAAGTTTTCATTGTCTTTGTTCATGTCTTCATAAAGCACTGTTGTTCAGCTTAATAGTATGATTTTCGCCGAAAAATCATACTCAAATTATAAACTATTTTAATATCGGGGCTGCAATTGGTTGTTTTTATGGCTGTTCGCGAAATAGTGAGTTCCTTTGCATCGCCAAACAACAAGAAAAGGCGCAAAATCAAGAAGTAAATACAACATAAACTATGAACGAAAATTACACAGTTAATTCGCTGGAGGAGATGCCAAAAGCGTTGTCCTACCTTATTGAGAAAGTTGATAGCCTTCAGAAGACTGTCAACACGCTGCGGAACAAGCAGCAGGTTAGTGAATCACCTCGATGGATGAACATTGATGAGCTATGTGCTTACCATCCCAGCCATCCCAAGAAGCAGACTGTCTATGAATGGGTGTCAAAGAAGACTATCCCATATCATAAGATGACCAAGGGGCTTATGTTCCTTCAGTCTGAAATCGATGAATGGTTGAAGAGTGGTGCTCGAAAGACAGAAGAAGACCTCATGCGTGAGGCACAGGCATTCATTAACTCTAAAAAGTAAATGTGCGTATGATGTATGATAATGCTTCAGACTTTTGGGACGGAATGGAGGACTTACATGAGTTCTCCTTCTTCCAGAAACCTATCCAGAACACAGAACCATATCGTGCTATCACGGTAGTTGATGTGTATCGCTATGTTGTTGGTCACTATGCGAAGCAACAAACCGAGACTCTACGCGCAATGCCCTCATCATCCGAAGCTAAAAAGTTCAAGGCTACTCATTTTGACTACTGCACATTCTCAGGATTGTTCCGCAGACGAAATGAAAAAGAACTGTTGCAACACTCTGGCTTGATGTGTCTGGATTTTGACCATGTCGGGAATCCGGACAAACTCAAAGAGCAACTGTTGAAACATGAATACTTCGATACAGAACTGATGTTTACCAGTCCTTCAGGTGATGGTGTGAAATGGATAATTCCTATTGAACTAAAGGGATGGGAACATGCCCGTCTCTTCAAGGCGGTGGCAAATTGCATCAAGTCAACAGGCTTACCTCCTGTGGATAACTCTGGAAGCGACGTGGCTCGTTCATGTTTCCTTCCCTATGACCCACAGGCTTATATTAATCCAAAATATGAAGAATATGTCAAAGAAAACATTTTCCGCCCAAGAATGGGAGAATGTCCCTTCTAAGCAAGAACCAACATATTCCGCCGTTATGTCCCTCAACGAGACAACCACAGATCTTCATGTGGAGGTAGAGAGAGTCGTTGCAGATATCGAGGCGAGAGGAATTGACATTGCTCCCCAATATGATACCTGGGTCAATATCGGCTTCGCATTATCAGAAGGTTTGGGTGAAGGAGGACGTGATTTTTTCCATCGTTTGAGCCGATTACATCCCGACTATGATTATTCCACCACTGATAAGCAGTTTTCTAATTGTCTGAATGGAAAAGGGACAGGTGTGACTATCGCATCCTTCTTTCATCATGCCGCTCTATCAGGCGTCAGATTAAGCCATTCTCCTGTTACAATTTTACCAAATTACCAAAATGGCAAAACGGCAAAATGGGTGAAACCCGCTAATGAATTGCCCCGGTTCCCAGAGACCGTTTTTGACGGTTTACCTCTCTTTTTACTCAAAGTAGTTAGTAATGCCATCTCTTCAAAGGACCGAGACATAATACTCTTGGGAGCCATCGGATGCCTATCCGTGTGTTTCGACAATGTATGTGGTGTTTACGACGAACGTGTAGTGTATTCAAATCTCTACCTGTTTGTTGTAGCAGATGCTGGAATGGGCAAAGGGGCATTGTCCTTATGCAGGGAGTTAGTGGATCCTCTTAATCAACGGCTTCACGAACAATCATCGCAGATGGCACTTGATTACAAACGAGACATGTCGGAGTATCAGAAGAACAAAGGTAAGAATCCTGATGCTGTCGAACCCAACCCACCTCCACAGAAGACGTTGGTTGTTCCGGCAAACAGCAGCGCAAGTTCCTTGATGGGCATTCTTGCCGACAATGATGGCAGAGGACTTATCTTTGAAACAGAAGGAGACACGCTTAGTCAAACGCTCAAGTCAGAACATGGTAATTATTCAGATATGCTACGCAAGGGTTTCCATCATGAACGAATCAGCATGAGCCGTCGCAAGGATAGAGAATACCTTGAGATTGACAATCCTCGTATATCTGTTGTCCTGGCTGGCACTCCCGAACAGGTTCGTCATCTCATACCAGATGCAGAGAACGGATTGCTCAGCAGATTCATATTCTACTTTATCCCCTTTCGTAGAGGAATACGCGATGTTTTTGCTACGGATGACATCGGTCGTTCAAAGCACACTATTTTCAAAACCATAGGAAACGAATTTCTACACTTGCTCGATAAATTCATGGATCAAGGTTCCTTTGTCATCGTATTGCCAACGCATCTGCAACGTCACTTCGTTGAGTGGCTGGCCAGGCTCAATGACGAGTGTTGTGATGAAGTTGACAATGGGATGCAAGGAATCGTCCGAAGACTGGGACTGATTGCCTTTCGCATGATGATGCTGTTTACTGCTATACGTGCTTTCGACAATCCCCATCCGCAATCCAGAGCCCCTGACGGAAGGATAATCCTGGAATGTACTGAAAAGGATTTCAATACGGTGTTGTGCTTATGTGAGATCTTGCTCTATCACTCCGTACACATTTACTTGAAGTTGCAACCGAAGAACGCTTTCAACATTCTTCCCGACAGAGAGTCTGGAGTCAATGCCCGTCGCTATGCGTTGTACCACAAACTCCCAGATGAGTTCGACAAATCCATTTACGACCGAATCGTTTCAGAGATGAACGAGAACGCCAATACGGCTTCCAAATGGATAGACAAATTCATTCAGGACAAGCGACTCAAGCGCACAAGCAAAGGCAATTATGTAAAAATCAACAATTGAAGTAAAACTGGGCGAAAGCCCGCAAAAAACAAAAATTTAACATATGAGAAATCTCGTTATTCCTATTGGTCATCTTGTGATGTTGGCAGAACTTGATGATAAGGAAGCTGGGCAGATGGCCAAAGCCATTGCCTCGTATGCCAACGAGGGAACTGTCCCAACTTTCAGCAATGGTGCGCTCAAGGCAATCTTCTCTCTGTTTCGCTCTACAATAGAATCACAACGTGAGTCTTCTGCTAAACGAAGCGAAATCAATACGACCAATGCCATGAGCAAGAAGTCGGCTGCAAAGAAGAAGGTAGCTAAGAAGCTTCATACCGCTGATAGCGAATCGCAACAAATCGTAAACGAAGATGCAAACACATCAGAAGTAACAGACGAGTCGCTACCTCTCGATGCCATCGAAGCCATTTATCCCAAACCCGGTACTTATCGCAACGAATCGCTCTCAATCTGGGAAACCTTCAGCGAAGAGAAGAAGCGTAAAGCCATCGGCTTCGTTCAAGCTTACATCCGTCAAACACCTAATGCCATTGAGCAGATGTATCTGAACAGATACCTGAAGGCTGAACCTTGGGAAAACTAAGCCGTAACGAGTCTGCTTGCAGACATTATAACCCTTTGGTGTAGCCTAATACACCAAGCTCACTTGGCTGTTAGGCTCTCCGAGGGTTTTTGTCTGTCTGGTGAAAGAGCAAGCTCTGGCAGTAATCAACAATAACCGTATAATCATTAATCAATAGAATAATATGGCTACAGGCAAAAAAGCCATGCTGGAAATCACAAAGATGAAGATGACTCCAGCACTAAGCGCAGAACATCAGCGAAAATGGGATGAGTCCCGATGGGAGTGTAAAATGGATAACCCAGAACGTAACTATGACAAGAGTCGTGCGCATCTCAACTTTGAAGTACGTAAGGGTGCAGTGATAGCACCTGTAGATAAATCTGTCTGCATCAAAGAAAAAGTAGATGCACGTATCGCAGAATGGAAAGCCGAGAGGCTTGCAGAAACAGGTGTAGAGCCCAAGGTTCGAAGCACCCAGCATCACTCTGTTTGTCTTGTTATGGGTGGAAATTGTGAGCGTATGAATGAACTTGCATTCGGAAATCAAGTGCTTCAGGAAAGAGGGAGCAACGCTCACATCAAACGGATGCCTGAGATAGAGCAGTTCGCTCTCGACAATTACATGGCTCTGTCGGAAAGAGTCGGTGAGAAGAATATAATCTCATTTATCGTTCATTGTGACGAGAAGAACTGTCATATCCATGCAACCATTACTCCAATCTTGAAAGATGGACGCTTGTCGGCAAAGGATATGTTCGGAGGCAGTTCTTTGGTTGCAGCTCGCGACAAGATGCGTGAATGGCACGATTGGTATGCTGCCGTCAATGAGAAGTGGGGACTTGAACGTGGCGATAATATTCATGTCACTGGAGCCAAGCATCGCAATCTTGATGAATATCATCGCGAACTTAAATACGAGATTCGCGAAATGGAACGGACGAAAGCAAAAGAGCAGACTATACTTGAATCCATCAAGGCAGATGTGAAAACGGCAACAACCCGAAAAGAAGGCCTGATTTCTATGATTACAAACCTGGAGAATAGGCAGAAGGATGTATCAGGGAAACTTTCTTCTCTTGAAGAACGATTGGTAGCAGGTCTGGGGAACAAGGAAAAAATCTTGGCACAGATTGAATTTTGTAAGGCATCTCTATCGAAGTATGAGGCTGATCTTTCGGATAAGAATGCGAAGTTGGAGGTAGCAAAGCAAACTCTCTATTCCCTTACATCAGAGCAAGAGAAAGTTCAACTTGAATTGTCGCACATGAATCTTCAAATAGAAAGACTTGACTCAGAAATCACAGAACTTGAATCTAAAAAGGAAAGCGCAGATGAAGGTAAGGCAACTATACTCGGCATCTTCAACAAGGGAGATTTGGCTAAAGCCCGAAAGAAAATCTCAGACCAGGAGGATGAGATTTCACAACTCAGGAAACAAGTTCTGGAACTTCAAACGGAGAAAGCTAAAGTGCTCAAAGATGCTCAAGCGAAGGTTGATGAAGTTAAGAAGTCTCATGCTGAGCAGATGGCAACTTTGCAGCGTAGAGCACAAAAGGCAGAGGCAGAACGTGACAGTCTAAAACAAACCATCGAGCGACTACAGTTGAAGATTGAGGAACTTGACAAGATAGCTCATCCTGAGCGTTATCGTCTAACTTCAGGTGCAGAACTTCTCCACTATTTTATTCCTAACCGCATGGATCCAACACTTCATATCTGGACAAAAGTTGGCAATGAGGAATACGATGCAGTGTCTTATAATGTTGGCTACTATAATGTAAAACGCTTTGATGATGGCGAGCTTACCATCCATGAACTTGTCAATAGCGCATTCGATCCCGCAGAACAAGTCAATGCAAAACAGGCAGAACTCCTAGGTGCAGCCCTCATCGCAGCTATGGGTGGCCCAGCTCAAGCTCGTGTAGGTACAGGAGGCGGTGGAAGTAATAGTCATTCTCCTTGGAATGACAAGGATAAGAAAAGAGGTGTTAAGCGAGGATGATTACGAAAAGCCTACACACGCATGCTTATATATAATAATGAGTGGTCATTCCAATTCGGGAACGACCACTCAAAAATTAATTTGGAAATATTGTATTTGATGTTATTCTTTCCAAAATTAGTTTAATTCTCCTCTTAAAAACATTCTGTCACGTTCGCTCTCGCTCGATTCCTCTGCATAACGAACCATCTTGTTAATTTTGCTGCGGATGGCAACAACCTTTAATCTATTAGAGCTTTTTTCAACAACCGAAAGAAGTTGTAGCCATCTTATTTTCTCAACATCACCGAATGTCGTTGAGCCACTTATAGTAGTAGAATGACTTGGGTGCCAATCAATATCCATGAAATCATCTGCAGATTTCTCGTTAACGTAGTCAAGCAGCATCTGCTCATACAAATCTTGGTAAAGTTGACGTGTTATTGCAAATATAAGAGACAATTTTTGTTTGTCATTAATCTTTTGCTTATAGTAATCAAACAGGATCTTTCTTGCATTACCACTATGTCGCTCGTCTAAATCTGTGAATATGATACCAAGAGATTTCCTTCGCCAGGTTCGGTAATCATAAAATGAATCACAGATAACGTCCAATAAAAGGAAAAGTAGTTTTTCATCATAGCCATCATTGAAAAGGAATGGTATGCCACGATGAAGTTCAACCTTGTTTGTAAGGATGTAGTCACGCAACAGAACTAACACGAATGATGAGTCAACACGATACAGCTGCTCTATGAACTTGTTGTAGTAGTCAAAACCATTGTCTATCTGAAGTTGTTGTAGGTATGTTTGTTGATACAATTCCAAATCATTTTTGATCAATTTCTCCTCAGCATAGAAATCCCGTTCAAGCTTAATATTGAAAGTCAAAGCTTTATTCACATCATAGATGGCATGCAGAAGTTCTCTTACGTCACAGAATTTTATGTATTCTTGCGGACAGATAGAGATGTCGCTTGTAACTTTTCGGATACACTCCTTTAATTTATCTTTATGGTAGCTGCAAACAGATTCTTCCGGAAGAATCCTAAGATAAGTCAATGCCAATGCGGTAGCTTGTTCGCCTTGGTATTCAAATATGAAAGATTCTAAATCCAAATATCTATTCGTTGTTGACAAGAAAGACAAAACTCTTGACACAATGAATACATTTGCAAATGAAGGAACCGAAGAAAGGAGCTGTTTGAACATGAAAATGCCCAAATCCAAATCGTTCTTAGCTGTAACCTCGTTCAAGATAGAAACGCCAAATGAGATCTTTTGTATATCAACAGTTTTCAGCAAATACTGTATTCTTTCTACAACTTGGATTACATCATTCTTGTTTTCTATTTTAATTGATTTTGGAAAAACAGTCTCCTTGTCTTTAATAAAATTATTGAGATCATAGTCATACTCCCTACCACTATATTTGAGTAACTGATAGAAGCGGTAATCCTCTGTATCGAATTTACTTTTGAGGTTGGCAGTATCTATGCTATGATAACCTTTACTTCTGTCAATTAGACATTGGACAAGCAATGTATCGGAGAAAGAATCAGCATTCAAATTCTCTTGTACAAAAGGAATAAGAAGTTCCAAATCAGCTATAACAACGTCATCGTTTCCTTGTTGAAAACAATTTAGATAGTGCCAAATGCAATTATTAACCTCTAATGTAAGCGAATGGTGCAAGTAGAAGAGGTTTTTCCAAACTTTCTGTCTTAATTTGACAATGCTATCTGAGGCAACCAAATTGAATGTTGTTATAGTAAAATTTCTGCCGATTGTTCGATTATGTTGTGACCTTTGTTCCAAATACTTCTCTGCAAGAGCAACAAAAAGATGCTTAGCAAGTATGTCTCCCTTAATGATACGTAATGCCAAATAATCCACAATGTTGTTCATCATGGGTAATTGGCATTCCACATCGGTCGGTTCGTATGCAGTACGCTCTTTTAGCCAATATGCAAGTTCAGGCAGATGGTTTACATCTCGGTGGCAATAATCGAGCATGAGTTCAAGTGACAGTTCACAATACTCTTTCCCTGAAGCAAGGAAAAGCATCAAAGAGATGAGAACTTCATCTTGATGGAAAGAAAACTGATTAAGAGAATAGGACGTTGTGATGCTCTCACAAGAAACCTTAGGCACAGATTGAATGATTTCATTCCAATACTGAAATGCTTCGTCAGGAATGTATGCCCAAAAATCCTTGTAAACCGTCCTTGTCAACTCTTCATCGTCTTCTATATTATCAAGATAATCAATCAGCAACTTATGGATTGAGTCGTTAAAGTTTTTATCATGAGGTATATAATTTGCCTGATAAATTGCTTCTTGTATTAGACGATGCCATTGCTTGAAATAGTGTCTGAATATGGATGTAAAAGAGATTACCCCTTGTCCAATAACAAAGTTTCGCAATGTATAGGCGGCTATGTTCTGGTCAGAGATTCTTGCGATAATTTTATCACCAGAATGTCTAACATCAATAAAATCTTTTCTGTCAAGCGTGTTTATTGCATCAAGAACCTTCTCAATGTCTATACCTATTGTTTTTAAAATTTCATCAGTATTGTCTGTCCCAAACTCTAATGACCTAAACACAGAAAGTACAGACAGTAGTTTCAGTTCTGTTTCATCCTTTGTTTTGTATAACCCTTTGAAATAAACGTCGTATAGTTCCTCTATGCTATTAATCAATTGTTTATAGCCTTTTTCGCTTACAACCTTTGCCATCATTGCGGCAAGACGCACATTTCCTGCAACTAAACTGGAAATGTGTGTCTTTATGGTGAAGATGTCAATGTTAAACGGTTCAGAACTGATTATGTCTTCAATTTCTGAATGTGTAAACGCTTTTAATTCAAGCGTTTTCGGTTTGTACTCCAGAAGAGAATCCGCTAAGTCAGAATAGGCATGATCTTTGACGGTCATTACAACCTTTAGCGAAGATGGATTGTCCTCCAACAGTTTGGTGAGTAATGTATCATCTTTAATACTTACATTGGCATCATCGAAGAACAATATATAGTTCGTATCAGGTTCGCCTAAAATCATACGCAGTTTTGGCTGTATATCATTAGTTAGAGAACGAATCGCTACAACTCTACAATTTTCGTTTTTTGAATATTCTTGTAAAACTTCTGTGGCAATTCGAGTCTTTCCTATACCAGGAGCACCTCGTACAACTGTTATTGGATTCGAGGCAATAGATTCGTACAACTTCTTTTTCTCGTTCTCTCTAAACTTGAATTCATTATTAAGTGGGTAAGAGAAATGTTTTGCTGACTCGTTGTATTTCTTTACGAACAAACTGATGGAGAAAATATCATGAGAAAGTTCGCTAACATCCAAATATGATTCAGCAAGCCAAGGTTGGAAATGACAGATTTCGTTAGTAAGGAGATCTAGATTTATGTGGTAAACTAGAGTATCACCAGCATGAACATCTATTTCTTTTACTTGCTTCGAATCAAGATTGCTGTTGTAGCATAGATAGATAGCCCTTATGTCGTTGTTGTCAAATACAGATTTTTTCGTATCAAAACATGCGTCAATATCAGATTTAAGTTTTTCCACAATCCCTCTATCCACAGTTGTCGTCTCAACATAAATTACAGAATCATCGTCAAGAATGAATAAAGTATCGGGAGTTCCAGCAATAGTCTTATCTTTAACTCGCTGTGAACCTTCTCTGTCAAATACCCTGATGTGGTTATAGAATTTATAACACAAGTATTCATCACACAGACTTTGGAATGTAGCTCCATTAAGTCGTGTGAGACGGTCAGATACTATGTTTGACAGTAAATGTGCCATTAAGGTTTATTATTTTTTTCGTTTGATGGAAACAACTTAAAAACCGTTTTAGAGATATTATTGTTCTACTTCATTATTTGGTTATTATATAATCCCACGTTCTTTTGCTGCCAGCAGATATTTCTGACGAGGATGGCGAGGGTGGTTGTCGTGTAACTTGTCGGATGAAAATAGTTCCTTTGGTGGACAAATCATGTGTTGTCTTGTTTACGTAGTATGATCGAAGTTGTTCTCTAACCTCATCGATGGTAATGTCTCCCTCAATGTGTCGTACAGCCGTTTCTTTCAGATAGTCAGACACACGAAGTCCATCCACGTCCTGAAGACCTATAGCGGTACGCCAAGCCGAGACTCTCTCACGCTTATGTGGCTCTGCCACACGCTCGTAAGCTTCAATGTCAATGTATTTCTGCTTTTCGCTCATATGTTTTTTATTGTACTATTCTTCTTCATTGTGATTGTCTTCTAAAGGCTTATCCTTGGAAGATGCATTATTTTATGCAACGAGTGCGATGAATGGTAATGCCATTATCAGCTGAGTGATATTTGGCATCGTTTTAGTCGGTTGATTTGTAAGATACTCATTAATCAATATTACTCGAAGCATGGCTCTAGCATCAGCATTCTGTAACAATTGAAAGAGCAGTCCATCAATATCCGCAAACTGAAACGCATTACGCATGGCTTTTATAGAATATGCGCCAGTTGGCAAATTTTTTGTCTGCTTGCATTCTTCCACATACGGGTAATCTTCTGCTACCATTGATAAAGCAGATTCTCCGAGCTCAACTAATCGCCAAAAACGTTCATGCTGCATGTGAAAGAATGGTTTTGTGATGTCTGGAGAAAAGATGGCAGATATTCCTAAATAATGATGCCACACCTTATTGAATCTATCTATCAGTTCGTCTGACAAATAGATACGAGGAGATGCAATTGTGCCTTCTTCCACAAGATCTATGATGGACAATAGGAGCACCGCCTTGTGTGGTGCTTTATGTTCCTTCATCTTTGCAGTATGAAGGTTTGAGAATGCATTTGCATAATGACCAAGTTCTATCATACTCGACGAAAAATAGTTATAAGCTTTACTTCTTGGCTTTTAGCATCAAATCACTCAATTTAACAGGTTCTGGTACAGCAGAGCGATTGCCTTTATTATCCGTTACTTCACTAATTTGCCAATGGTACTGCACCCATTCAGGTTCAGTATTATTTGGCTCCAAACGATATACAATGTATATATCATCTTTCTTCTTTTCCTCATTATCTGAAGGAGGGTAGCCCATTCTGAGCAGGTCTGAACGTCGGAATACACGAGGTCCTTCATCGGCTAGCCGTACGAATTGAATACTCTCGCCATGAGCATGTAAGAGTAAATAACGACTGGATACAAGATTCCGACTCAACCGAATTGAGCCGTTCTGTGTACCTGTACGGAAGTTGTATAGGCCAGTTTTACGAATCCACTCCAACTGTTTATCATTCTTCACATAGCCTAAAACTACCCATGTCTCATCGGGCAAGAAATCGCGATTATCTCCTGCTGGTTCAGGCATCTCCTCACGCACGCTTTTAGATGGCGTATTATACACATTATTAATATAATATGACATTCGCTCACGTTGACTTGTGCGGTCAAGCATATGTTCCACTATCTTCAGCAGGAACACCTGAAGCGTGATAAGCTCTTCGTCATAGTTTGAAGGTGTCAGACAGAAAGCTCCTAATCCAGGGATAATCTCATGGAATCCCTTCAACCGTCGCTGAACCGTTCCTGGATAGAGAATGTAAGCACCACTTGTGCGACGAATGGCATCCTTGTAGGCGTGCATTTTTAACAGGTCTGCACGCTTATATATACCTTCCTCCTGTTCTTTTTTTTCGTTGAGTAAAGCCTCCGACATTTGTTCATCATTCATCGAATCATCCACACCAAGGTCAATCTTGTTGACTCGATACTTGGCATCGAAGTGAATATGAACAATCAAATCTTCTCGTTCTGCTTGATCTATGCTTATTTCTCCTGGCCATATCGATAACGTATAGTCGGGACGCATGTTCATCGTCCACGAACCCGACTTATCTAGTTCTTCGTCCTCTCGTGTGTGGGCAAATGTACGGTTGTAGTAGAACCTGACATTGAACTTTCTGCTGCCAGTATCATACAGACCTTCTATCATGGTCATTTTACCCTGCTGAATCTCAAGGTTAATTCGGTCGGCATCCGTCTTGACGAGTTTGTTGACGCTTACAGGGTCGATATCAAACACACGGCTAATGACCTCCAGCAGTTTGAAGAACACCCAGTATTCATAGAGCACTGCCACATTCCTCTTGCCTGCCTCATAGACATTGTCACCTCCTTTCCACGACAGTTTGGCTGCAAGGTCAAACATCAGCCATGCTTGAAGTATTTCTCTGTAGCCCTCTTTGCGTTGCAGCACAGGACTGTTCAGATTCAACTGCGACGGCATTGACACCTGCTTGAAGAAAAGCGTACTCAAATGGCCGTTCAGAACGTCCATGGTCTTGTCTATCTCAGCTTTCAGACGGTCGTTGGCGTTCTTCTTTCCACGAAGTTCCGAGCAGAAAGAACTAAACGAACGCAGCACAAACTTCACGAACTGGTTCTCTTGATTATCCAACGTATCCCTTTTATAGGCAACTGTCAGTGTACGAGGCACGGAGTTTAATCCATGAGGCAATCCTATTTCGTCACCATTACAAACTGGAATTCGGTCGCGAGAGGAGGCTATCTGATGCATATTCCTGCGACTCAGACGCTTCACATTGCTCACGTCACGCTCTACAATGGTCTCTTCCCATTTACGTACAGGACTGGCGACAATCTTGTTGATGGCCTCTTGAAAAGCAGAATTTTCCACGATGCTTCGCACAAAGGCATAACGTTGATAAAGAGTTTGTTGAGGTGTATCATTGTCAATCTCCAGTTTTTGCGTCACGGGACTTCCTTGCATCAGCACCAAGTCAGTATAGTATGCAGTAATGTCCTCCAGCATCTTGCGATAGTCGGTTCGATATTCTGCTTTAACTGACTTAATTTCTATATTCACTTTGGCAATTTCACAGCCAAGCTCTGTATCCCTAATGGCTAATGACAAGGAACCAACGTAAATACCCGTCTTCAGCGTACCAGCATTAGGATGTCTTGGAGAATGAGAGAAACGAACGATTTCATCCTCATCCATGAACTGATATGTGTGGCCATTGTCCGACACTAATTCATACTCGTAAGTACATCCCTCCTGTAGCTGCCAGCGAGATTCACCATAATCCACAGCATCTTCTTCCTCAAACAGCATTGAGCTGCCTAAGGCTGGATATATATACAACTTGATTTCTCCAAAGTTGCCTATTATGGGTATTTCGAGCTTATCAACTTTCATCTTTTATGCCTCTGCAAAACTTGTGAATCCGTTATCAAGGGCAGTCTGCATCATACGCTGAATCTTGTCAGCCGCTTCTGGGAACTTTGCAAATGCCACGTTATCGCGAGTGATAGCCTCAGTAGTATGTTCATTCTGCATAGACAATCCCCAAAGAGCCTTCAACGCAGGCTCCAGTTTCTTGCGACTACCATGCAATTTGGGTAGCAGTTTCTGCACGATGGCAGCATCCAGTATTTCATCTTCCGTCATACCCTCGGCACACGCTTTAGCATTAGCGATAAAGCGATATATCTCTGTTGCTGATCGATAGCCGAATTCTGCATTCACTCTCTTCAGCACCTTGAAGAAGTCACACAAAGTCTTCTGTGCCAACTCACTGCTCTCTGTATCCTTCTTGGTAGATTTCGCAACGAAGTCTTGTCCCATATTTGCACACAGACCATCTGCAGCTTGAACATCGATATTCATATTCTGCTTCAAAAATCTGTCCATCTCGTCATCGGATATTTTGAACTCGATGACATTGGCACGATCAAGAACCCTGGGCGAGAACATATAAGTGGTCTCGTCAACGTTGATGGTACCGATGATGAATAGGTTTCTAGGCAGAGCTATCTTAGCAGGAACCTCCGAGTCACACTCGTCAGGCTTCTCCCACAGAGGAATTTCTTCATGGCTCTCCAGGGCAGAGAGAAAATCAGCAAAGTATCGTTCCACATAGCTCAGATTCATTTCGTCGAGTACCAGGAAGTAAGGCTTTTGTGGGTTACGCAATGCTCGCATCATTATCTGCAAAGCACCGCTCTCAGGCAGCATATACTCTCCCTGCTTTAAGGCATTAGGATATCCCAATAGAGGCTCACGGTTAGTCCAGTCGGCACCCACGGGCACAACACAAAGCTGCTGTTTCACATCCTCGCTCATAACACGGGCAAAAGCCAATGCCAATTGCGTCTTTCCCGAACCAGCCAAACCGCTAAGGATAACAAATGGCTTGGTCATCAACGAACAAGCATAACGCTTAATAAGTTTGTCTTCATAGAGAAGACCCGTTTTTTTGATACCTTCAACAACAGTTGGCATATTGAAAGAAAGTTGCTCGATTATCTCCTGAGGATCAAACAATCCCTCCAGCCGTTCTACCATTTCCTTATAGTCGTTGATACGTGTCAACGTCTTCATCGGAAGTTTCTTGGGGTATTCCCATTCACCTGAATGCGTCCATTCTACGGCACGGCTATTTTTATATTCATATCGCTCGCCATTGTAAGTATAACCTCCCTTCACAACACCACGACCAACAATCAAAGTCAATCCACGTTTCACATATACGATGTCACCAGGTCGCATTTCACGGCAGAACTGCCAAATGGCAAGACTGTCATTAGTGTATGCATTCTCGGTGTTGCCATACACCTCTCGTAACCGTTCCACAATATCCTGCCGGGTTTCATAGTCACGGAAGTTCTCCATATCATCCCAGCCAAGCAGCATTACGTTTTCATCCAAACACTCCTGCCATTTGCGCGCACCTTCCCCTGGGGAATAAACCCAAATACTCGGAGTGTCGTTTGGAGATTCAACATCTGTATTATCATCTATGTCAACATTAGCATCTGTAGATTCGCGGTTCAGTCGTTTCATGTCAAGCCGTTTTCCCACATAGAAAAAGAAATCAGTTGTTGTGATATGTCTTGCATCGTCATTATAGCAAGCATCGTCATTGTCAAGTCTTTCGTGCATCATTGATTGCAACTCCTCGTCAGCAACAAGTCTTGCACACAAGCCGTTAAGGTATTCCACACAGGAAGCGTAGAATGTTCCATTATCGCTTTTTCCCTTAAAAGAGAAGGAATCACCAAGAATGTCAACCGTCTTCTTGAGCTCAGTATATTTATAGATGTAGTACTTCTCTGGGTATCTGAATAACAGGTAGGCGCTTATTGTTCTTAGGTCTTGGTAGTGGTTTCTCCATTCAGAGTCGTGTGTCTTGCGAATAGCCTCCGATTCATCAATGAAGAAGTTGATACGTTCTGCAAGGTTTCTGCTTTCATCATAAAGCGTGCGGAACATATTCCGTGTACGTTCTTGGTCATATTCTGCGAAGTTCAAGATCATGCCTACTGGGAAATAGTTCATCGATGCAAGCAGGTTGACGTGCTTCGATGTAGCCATTTTAAACATCTCGCCAAAATTCCCTGCATCAATATCCCAATTGTCTTGGAACTGCTTTACCGCTTCCCACTTGTATCTCTCATCTTCCCAGAAAGAGGGTAGGTCTTGCTTATATAGGGAGAGAGGGGTTGGATTTTCATCATCTCTAGTCTTGGCCTTGCTTTCAAAATGTTTTATATATATATCACATAATGTCGATAATGATTCGAAAACATTATCTACATTAAACTGAGATTCATCCAGTCTATTATCTACAACATTTATCGGGAAGATAGAATGCACGAATGATCCATTATACTTCTTTTCTATCCGTGTCTGAGGTATTTTCTGTTCAGAAAAATATTGCTCCAAGGTTTTTAATCCTGGAATGTCCCATTGCTCTGTTGGTTTATTGGTTGCGCTTATACCAAAAGCAACTACGAGTATGTTAACATCTCGATAGAATAATAATGCAGGATAAATACCATTTGAGGTTCTTTGATTATAACCTGTAAATGTTATCCAAGGTATTGATGTCGCTCTACCTATGCCAACACTTGCTTCAACATTCAAACCAACAAAGGATTTTGGAAGTCTATTGATAGCAACAGATTGTTCTCCACACCCCTGTCCAGGCGCGGTCTGCAACGCTATATTCAAGAAATCAATTATATTTTGTTTTTGGAATTCCATAAATAACGATTATTATGATTTGGAATGACACAATATGGTTATGAATTAAGAATTATTCTATTGAAAGCTCGCCATCTTTAACTTTGTCTATCAAAGCCTTGCGATGATATCCATGTTTTACGAATTCGTTAATATAAATAAGTCTGCGACTTCCATCGCCATAAGGTTGAAGTCGAAAATGGCCACTTACGTTAAAGTCGTTGTCATTACAAACTTCAGTATACCACTTGCTATCAAAAGTAAAATAGCTTAAACCATCATCAGTAACAACAATTGTTTTCTTTTTGTTCTTAACTTCCTTCTTTACCAATGTCTTAACCTCTGCAATTTCTACTTCTGCCCATTTTCGCAAACATAGATAAGTGAGAATTGTAAATGCATGAGTATACAAGGGTATTGGAGGTTCATAGCATCCATCAATCAATGAAATATAATCTATAGCAAGTTGATGACCAACACCTTTCTTCTTATCTATGGGGAATACAGAAATATAGGTGGAAGGCGCAAATATCCTCTGATCACCTTGTTTTTGATTTAGTACCACCCAGACAGACAATTTTCCGTTTTCTACGGCATATAACAAAAGAGAACCATTGATAAGATATGGGGCACGAACGACACCATATTCACCATTACACTCTTCTAAGATGTCATTATGAAAGGGAGTAAAAGCATCCTCAGATTTCTCCATAACCGTAAAAAAGGATTTTGAGATCACCACAGGCTTTCTACAGTTATTCTTCATATCATAGAGTTTCTCAAGAACATCATTCGGAGTTCTTGTTTCATCAGAAGCTTCTTCTACCCAGGAAATATCCTTTTTCTCGTACGAAAATAGAAATCTAGAGAAATCATATTTGGGATTAATGTACTTCTTTGCACTAGAAGGATAATCTCGATTATCAAGACTATACAGAAATTTTGTTACGGGGAAATCATTAAAATTCATATTATCCAAATATTAAGCTATATTGACTGATTTTATTCTATCATTAAACTCCGATGCTTTTCCAGCAACTTCTTACTAGGCAAGTATAGCGAAGGTAGTATCATACGCTTACCTTCGAAACTTCCAAAATATTTTTTTGTAACCTCATTCGTATAATAGTCCTTTATTTCTTTACTTACTATCATTCGATAATCATCATCAAACGATATAAGATGTTTATCAAAGGCCGCATCATAAGTTGCACTTAAACAAAGACCATTTTCTGGATTCATTCTGTTATTCTTATCCGATGCCCATGCCACAATATGGCTTGCTCGTAGGATTTGAGGAACGTTCAATCCAGTAATACAGCACTTGTTCCCAAAGTTTTTCATAACCATTTTTCGAAAATAGCTCTGCCCTAACCTTACCCGTAAAGTAACGGAAATATCACGCCCTTCTTTGTCAATCCTAAATAGAGTGGTCAATTCGTTTGAAATCCTTTTCCCATTTGATTGTAAATTTACAATTGCCCAAGCTTTTTCTTCGTCCTTGTCGTATGCGTAATATTTAAGAAGTTGTCTTATTGCTGCAGAACAAAATCCTTTTCCTGGATAACTACTCTGACAACTATTTATATTACGAAATAATGAATCCTCACCTTTTTTATACAGAGTTTGTTGTAAACAAACAAAATCTGCAATCTGCCTTAACAACACAAGATCATCTAAACAGGTGATAGACTTGCCCTTCAAAGCAAAAAAGTCATGATTAACAAACAACTCGTCAATGATATTTATGGCCGTAATGTAACTCTTTGCAGTTCCATTTTTATGACCATAAACTTCAAATAAATAATCTTCAAAGCCTTTTTGTGTCATATGCTATATTGCCAAATTGTCTAAACTATTACTTCCATCAAGCAGCTGCTGCCATAATAAAGGAATATTGACTTTGTAATTTACTATAATACAATGGAAATGATTTCTGTAGTCGTAAAAACACAACAATTGGGTCTTTGCCAGAAATGATGTTGTTTTGCCGCATAACGCGCTTGGCATCCCAAATGATGTATTCGCACGAAGTACCTTCCTCAAGTTCTGCTGTCTCCTTCTCGTAGTTAGCTGGAGCAATGGCGTTAGTCAAAAGGAACAGACGGATACGGTCTATTTTCTCGGTGCTATGGATAAGGTCTGCAACTTGATACAGTTCGCTCTTGGTATCATGTATTTTGCCAAGCACCTTACCATTCTGAGACTGTTCAAAGAATCTGTAAAGCCAGTTGAAGTGGCGGTCAAGTTCATTTGCATTAATACGCTTTCCTTCCTCTGGGTCTTGATAGACACTAAGGAAGAGGTCGATGGAAACAAGGTCTTCATCACCATTGAATCCCCAGCCGTCAAGAGCCACACCGTTGCCGTTGTCATAGCTACAGAGGTTCACCTGGTCAACATTGCCCATTGCTTGGATGTAACCTACCACCAATTGCGTCAGCTCATCTTTGGGGCTATCAGCCATACCAAGGTTTCGTCAAGCACTTCTTCCTTATACTGCTCAACCTCTGTCAATTCTTTGGCAACAATTGTATTGGCGACCACATTCTCCATTTCAGGAGATTCCTCCGCTACCTTGAAATCGTCAAATTGTTCTTCGTTAGGATTCATATTTCTTTTTTTATTGGTTTATTCTTGTTACTTCGATTTGTCTTCTTGGGGTCTTCTTACCCTCAAAGACTATGGTGCGATTCTTTCCCAGTGCCCACCTTTGTCTGGTCCAATACGACGGATGACCCCTTGTTCCTGTAGTTTTCTTAAGTGCTCTTGCACGTTGCGAGAAGCAATATCTATTTCTTTAGAAATGGAAAGTGCCGTCGCGTTCGGATTCTTCCAGATGATTCTAACAATTTTTGCACGCGTCGTAGATAATTTTTCTACGATACTATCTACGATGTTTTCTGCGATGTTTTCTACGATATTTTCTACGACATTACCGCAAACTTTACCGCCAGTTTTGTTGGTATAGCTCTGTGAGACTATCACATCAACCTTGAATGCCGTGATAAGATTAACGTTGAACTCTGCGGGTTGGTTGCCATTTTCCTTCAAGTCAGTCACGTCCTGATACGGCAATACCTCGTCGAGAATCATGATGGCCCAGGCATAGCTATCCGCCTTCCCCGAATTCTTCGGAGAAAGTCTAGTGTTGAAATATATAAAACCATTCCTGTCCATGTTGTTATTGCTTTGTTATGTTTCCTTTTATGTTAAAACTTAACTCGTTTTTATTATCATGTTAAAGAATCTGTGTTTTTTTAACTCGTACTTCTTTACGTGTTATCATTTCACAATTTCATTAACATGAACAGATTCTATCACCTCTGCTGGTTCTGTTGCTTTATACTGGCCAAACTCGATGAAGAGATTCATCAGGCGGGTGTTAATATAATAGTTCTCCTTGCCCATTTTTTCTTTCTTAAGAAGACCTAGAGCCACAATTCTATCCAGATACTTCGAGGCGGTCTGACGAGATACTTGCATATTGGCTACAACATGGTCAATCTTCGTATAGGGGTGATAGAACAGACCGTTCAGCAATTCATGATTGTATTTGCTGCCAAAGTCTGGACGAATAACATTCTTATATTCTGTCATCAAGCGACCTATGTTCTTAACTAAGGATATCGTATCCTCTGCAGTTACCTCTACACCCTTCAACATAAAGAGTATCCAGGCTTCCCATTCTGCGGCATTATCAGTATTCTTGTCTCTGATAGCTTGTATCAGTCGGTAGTACTCTCCTTTGTTGTGAGTGATGTATCGACTAAGATAGAGGATGGGCAAGTCAAGCAAGCCGGTGATTACCAGATAGAGTATATTGATAATGCGACCTGTGCGGCCATTACCATCATAGAATGGATGGATGCTCTCGAACTGATGGTGTATGATAGCCATCTTGATTAGCGGGTCAAGTTGACTCAACTGGTCATCGTTGATGAACTGCTCAAGATTGGACATATACCGAATAATGGTCATTCCGTCCTGCGGAGGTGTATAGATTACAGCACCATCATTCTCGCGCTTCAACTGGGTTCCAGGTGTCGTGCGGAAGCCTGCGGTATTCTGTTCCAAGATTTCTTGAACATGCTTAATGTCGTTGAGGGTGAGGATGTCTTTGTTTCGCACCATACGGAATCCCTCGTTGATGGCTTCACGATAGAAAAGCACCTCTTTTGTGGCAGCATTAATGAACTGATGGCTTGGATCAAGCCCTGCACGATACAAATCATCCTGAGTAGTCACGATATTCTCCACCTCAGAGCTATCCTTGGCTTCTTGCAAGGTAAGGCTGCTAATGAGAATGCGCTCATTGGGTATGGTTTGTGCCACACCCTTCAACTCTGCCAGTTTGCGGTTTGCCCTGTTCAACTGCTTCAGAACCTCTTTGGTCTCCAAATCGTATGGCAGAGGTAAGGAGGGAATCGAGTATTTATCTTCTTTCCTTATCTCACCAGCCGGATTTGCCATGTCTTGATTGCTCATATTATGTATCTATTTTACTTCTATTCGTCTTCTTACAATCTATTTATCAACTGGGGACAGACCTGGGGACAAGACTTGTGACAAAGCTTGTGACAAACTTGTGACGTCATCTTCTGAAGAGAACATACGCAGCAGTTCTTGTACTTCGTCTTTTGTTATCATTTGACTTCGTCTTCTTCCTTCTTGCAAGGCATAGCCAAAACAAGCTTTAGCTCTGCTCTTGCTTCGTACGTCATTTCGACTTATTTCTCTTGATTGAATTCTTCCTGTCTTACCAACTTCTGCACAGGCACTTCAAGCGCATTGGCTATTGCTATAAGAGTTTCAAGTGGCGGTTGTGCGGCATTAGTACACCACTTACTAACCGTAGTCGGAGATACACCCAGCTGTTCTGATAGCCACTTGTTAGTCTTACGCTTATCAACCAAGACTACTTTTATACGATTGATATTACGTTCCATTGCGAACTTTTTTTAACTAAATATAATACAATGCAAATGTAGGCATTTCCTCGAAAAAAACGCTAAAAACAGGAAAATATTTTCGTTTTATTAGCGTTTTCTTCACTTTTCTGTAAAAAACATGTTATATTTGCAATCAATATTCGATAAAGACTCATAGCTTTATGACAGAGACACTTCTCAACAAAATATCAAAGTATTCCAATGATACTATTGTCACCAATGCCTGGCTTACTGGTCAGACAGGCGAAATCGTAGACCTGAAAGGTGACTGTATTTTCCGATTCATCGACTTTATTGACAATGGTGAGCTTCGCCTTAAACATACGACAGAGGATAGCAAACTTGCTTGTCCTATTGTTGCCTGTGGATTTATTGGTTTTTGGCTACACCATAAAGACGATATGGGCGTAAAAGCCATATTTGAAGCTTATTTCAAGTTTCGTTTAGAAGAATATGAAAAAGTGCATGAATATGATGATGATGCTTGGGAAAGAGATCTCAAGAGGGAATTCATTTGTCGTTATCATATTTCTTCAGAAAAGAAATGGATTAAAACGTCTGAAGCTTTGTTTGCCTACATTACAGAATGTGATAAGAAGAAAGTAAATAGTGTTTCTCTAAACTATTTAAAATTTGCACGTTCCAAACGTAGAGAACTGTACCCTCCAAATCATCCTTCTAATAGAATTATTGAGGATACATTTCTCGACGCTTACCGTATTGGCGGACCGGCATACGAGTGTATGGAATGGATGCGTATAGAATACAACATGCCCAACATGGGGCCGCATTGGCATGATGGTGGCAAAACACGAAAGGAACTTCTGTCTGGTAGATGGAAAGAGCGTCATGAGATTTTTATCCCAGAGTATGTAGCAGAAGAGTATGAGGACTTCAATGATGGAGTACTTATGTACACCAATGGTGGACTTATGGACGAGATTAATGAGAATCTCAAGAATTGCCCTACCCATGATGATAGAGTTCGATACATAATATCACTACTTCAGCCATTTAAAGAATTTGCAGCTGCATTCTATGCAAAAGATCTGATAGATGAAAGGAAACGCGCAATAGTGGAATGTCAAAAGGATATGAAATCATGGGAGAATGTCGTAGAAGATGCCGTCGATGAACGAACGGGTAAACTTTTGGAACCTGCAAAACAGATAGAGGCTTGTAAACAGTTCATTGACGAATACGAACAAGACATAAAATACTGGAAACAAGTTGAAGAAGATTTCTTTTGGCTTGCACAGCATGGTCTTGGCGCAGGACATTATAGAACTTTTAGATGTGAGGTAAATGACCAGATGTGCAAATACCTTGGAGGATGGTGGACACTAATGATAACCTTTTCACGTCGTTTGGCAGCTGTCGCTCTGACCTATGGTATTAAACTTATGGACATACAAGAGCAATGCAAGGTATATCTTAACTGGCATTTTATGATTACAGATTATGAAGATCATAAATTTATAACATCAGTTGATCACGCTAGAAAACTGCTTCTTGAAATTGAGAACAATAAAAGAAAAGAAACTGGCGAAGTACTATTTAAAACGAATGAAGAGTTTGATGCTTGGAACTATATAAGCAGTTTAATTAGAAATGCACAGAAGCGCATTGTCCTCATAGATGGTTATATTGATGAACGTATCTTATCCATTTTATCAAAAAAAGACACGAATGTAACTGCAACAATTTATTCAAGATATAATCAGACAATAAAAACCGACATTGAGAAATTCAACAAGCAATATTCCCCGATAGAATACATCCAATTTTCTCAAGCCATTCATGATAGATTTCTTATAATAGACGATGATGTTTATCATATGGGGGCAAGTTTGAAAGATATGGGAAATAGTTTTTGCGCAGTAACAAAGATGAAAGAAACACCCCAAACAATCATAGAAAATATAACAAAATAGAATCTTATGGATGTTTGGCATGAGGTTGCCATATTATACTAGCAGATAGTGGCTCAATCAAAAATGTGGCAAGTTTGTGATTTTTTCTGTGTTTTCTTTTGGTTGTTTGGGGAGAAATTTATATCTTTGCATCGATTTTGTAACATGTTGATTATCAATGGTTATTTCCGTTTTTGTGACATGTGTGCAACATCCGGTGCTAACGCATTGATAGTCAGTTAGAGTCGTTTTCGAGGAGGTCAAATGAGACCAATAAGTAAAGACATAACAAAACACTATCAAATAGCGTGTAGCTCAATGAGTTACACGCTATTTGCATTTTATAGGCTCATGTTTGTTATGTGCTTATTATTCCTTTTTTTACGTTTTTTTTGCTACATGTGTGGTACAGTACAGGACCAAATTGAGTAACGCCCTATGCGGATCTCAAAAAATGTCATCATAACAAAGCCGCCATAGACAGTCCATGTTGGTGTAGCGGCAATTCTCTTTCGACCATCCTGGAATCTTCCTGACGAACCTGTCGGAAATTCCGACAGGTTGCAGATACTTCCAGTTCCCCATCTTCATATATTATAATTGGATTGTTCTGTTCATCCATTATATGACTTTTGTTAAATTGAATCGTCAACAAATTCCCAATAGCCATTTCTTTTACCATTCACTCTACGTAGAATGTTCTTCTCTTGCAACGCTATGGTAATTGATTTGACGGTTCGCTCAGACTTTCCAATTTCAGCAGCAATCTCTTTTTGGGTAGCATATGGATTCTTTTGCACTATGCGAAGTAGAGCGACTTCTTCCAAAGTGCAATTTTTGCACTTTGGGGGTAATTCTTCGCCACCTTTTGCACTTTGAACTTCGTGATTTGCACTTTGGGATATGGTTTCGTTCTCAACTTTGTTCCAATCAACGTGCATTATCCTGTTCCTAAGGTCATGTTCTTCTCCAAGCAACATACTGCGGAAGAATCTCTCCAAGTACTCTGTCGTTTCTGTGATGCCATTTGTCAAATCACTATAGTTGGCACGAACGAGCGCATTTCGGAAATACCACGAGTTCTCTGCAAAGACATCATTGACCACATTGAAGCCCAATGTACGTAGGTATTTAATCATAAATACGGCAGTCGTTCGTGTGTTGCCTTCGAAAAACGCATGAACTTGCCATAGATTAGCACAGAAACGGGTTAGATGACGAATAGCATCGTCAATATTCATGTTAGCATAACTAAACTCACGTTCCTGCCCCATATCGTAATTCAAAGTTTCGCTGATAGTATCTGCACTGGCATAATACACGGTCTTGCCGCCAAGTACCCACTCGTTCTTCGTAATATTATAATCACGAATGCGTCCTGCCAGCTTGTAAATGCCATCAAACAAGCGACGATGTATAGAAATCAACTGAGCAGGAGTAAATGAGAACGTTTTCTCCTCTATCAACTCCGTGATACGTGTAGCTACCTTGTCTGCCTCTTCCGTTCGGTCATTCTCAACAACCTTTCGTCCAGATGCAGACTTGTAGTATGAGTCGATAAGTTGCTTTGCTTCATTGATGCTGATATCACCCTCGATATGCCGTTTAGCAGTATCAAGCAGATATTCAGAAGTCTGAAGTCTATCAACTTGTTGAAGCCCAATAGCAACCTTCCAAGCTTCGCTACGTTCACGCTTCTGTGGTTCGCCTTGGCGAATGTATTCATCTAGGCCCTGAATGGTATATTTCTGTTCGTCGCTCATATTCATTGATTTATTTTACTTCACTTGACATTTATGCCAATTAGTTGTTCAACTACAATTTTGTCAGCAGGTAGCCATTTCTTTCATTCGTGCGAAGTGCATCACGCTGCCAGGAATCGGTTCCACCATATTCCAACGTATCTGCATTTGCATCCTATTTCCTAAATTCTTGTACTCCCAGTCGCTCAGGGTAACACGACCCAAATAAACATATCCCATTGTGCGAGTCTTGTCCTCAACAAAGTTCTTTTGCTCACGGACAAAGAGCAGCATGGTCTGTGTCTGATGGATATAAGCCTGACCTTCATTTGATTCAGGCTTTACTCGGTTCTGAGTATCCCATTGGAATAGATAGGGTGACAACGCCTTGTCGTCGTAATCAGTCGTAGAGCCCTCTTCACGATTCTTGATGATATCGACAAACATAGCCTCCACATTCAGCAGTTTGTTGCGTTCCACACCCTCGCGAGCTGACGATTTTCGTGCCAACGTCGATGTTCCGATAGCAACCTGAATCTGTGCCTTTGTATATACGCCATGGAGCTTCAATGGGAAATTTGGCAACAGGGAGTTATCCGGCTTCTCGTAGGCTTTGTTCTCTTGAAGCATCACTCCTATCACCTCAGCAAGCTCTTCAAAGAATAGTTTGTCAGCAGCAAGGGCATCAACCATATCTTGGAGGCTTACAAATCTTCCAGCCGTCTCAAAAAGGTCGTAGTAGAGCATCAGCAATCGCTTTTGATCAACAGCATTCATTCTGTTTACTCTCACTCTGAACGCTCGTTTTGCAAGTTGTTCGATAAAGCTCAAATAGGAATACGAGTCCGTTGCAGACCACTTACGGAATACGGCACGACTCAGCTCCTCATTAAAACGAGATTGCTCTTCGCCCACCCCAGCCTCAAACAAGATCTGATTCCACGTTCTCCCTTTGTATAGCTTATCTACGGGCATCTGATAGATTCTTACGAAATTGGAGAGCGTAAGCGGAACTGAGTGATGTCTCTCGAAGTTCTGTACCAATGCGATGACCTTTCGTGCCGTAAAACGCTGAATAGCCCCCTTGATATTGTTCAGGACATGCTCCTTTGCCTTTGGCTCCAGTATAATTCGGCAACCTAAAGGCAAGTGAGGGCAATCGCGTTCCATTTCCTCTACGACACTCATTGACGTTCTGCCGAGCATCACACGCATACGGTCGGTATAATTGAATTCAGCTCGACTGTTACCTACAAAATCAAGTATATTAACATGTGTCTTTCCCTCTGCTTTGCGGAGACCTCGTCCAAACTGTTGGATAAACACAGTGAGACTCTCCGTGGGACGAAGGAAAAGAATTGTATCAACCTCGGGTATATCTACACCCTCGTTGAACATATCCACTACAAATAGATAGTTGATTTCCTTATTCTTCAATCGTCTGTAAAGCGGTGCTCGCATCTGTGCGTTTTCACTGGTCAGCACATCGGCTTTCAATCCACATAGCGTAAATTTGGAAGCCATATATTTGGCATGTTGCTGGTCAACACAGAAACACAAAGCCCTGACATCACGAATATTGGTCAGATACTTCTGCAAAGACTGCAAAATCACAGCAGTACGTGCATCATTGTAACTATAAATACGAGAAAGTTCAGATGCCACATAATGACCTTTATCCCAGGCAACCTCTGAATAATCAACGGAGTCTGTTATACCATAGTAATAGAACGGAGCCAGCAAGCCTTTGTTCAGTGCATCATCAAGACGTATCTCAGCAGAAATGGTACCATCAAAGTCTTGTGTAATGTCTTCTCCATCCATTCGCTCAGGAGTAGCCGTCAATCCTAAAAGCACTTTAGGTCTAAAGTGGTTAATTATCTTACGATAAGAAGATGCTGCCACATGATGAACCTCATCAACGACTATATAATCATAATAGTCTTCAGGTAATGACAAACTATCCAAACGGTTGTTCAATGTATCCTTTGAGGCGAACACATATTCATAATCTGCAGGTTCTTCGCCTCCATACCATTTCTCGCCAAAGTTATAGTCAGAAAGTACTTGCCGGAAAGTCTGGAGACTCTGTCGGAGGATTTCTTCCCTGTGAGCCACGAACAACAGACGGGCACGTTCGTGTTTCTCTGCAAATGCCTTGTAATCGCTGGCAGCCATTACGGTCTTGCCTGTTCCAGTTGCAGCGACCACCAGATTCTTCCAATGATTCCGCACCTCGCGTTCAACCTGAAGTCGTTCTAGAATCTCTTGCTGATAATCGAAAGGACGAATTAAGCCCTTAAGTGTCGAGAAATCTATTTCATTATCCACTTCTTTGTTTAAGGCTGCTTTCAGCCTCTCGTTATCTTCGCCATTCACAAAAGTCTCGTAACCATCTGCCCACCATGAAGCATCAAATGCACCAAGAATGGTCTTCATCATTCGTGGCTGCTCCATTTGCGTTACCTTCACATTCCATTCTGCACCTGTATCAAGTGCTTGTTCGGAGATATTTGAAGAACCTATATATGCTGTATTAAAGCCTGTATCACGAAGGAAAACATAAGCTTTTGCATGAAGGCGCTCAGAGGAGACATCGTATGTAATTTTTATTTCTGTATTCTTCAACGATGACAGCTGGATAATGGCATCATAATCGGTAGCCTGCATATAGGTTGTTGTGATTACCTTCAGTTGCCCTCCTCTGTTGGTAAACTCTCTCAACCGTGGCAAAATAAGAGCAAGCCCACGTTTCTTGATAAACGACACCATCAAACGGATTTCATCAGCTGAGGCTATTTCTTTCTGTAACTCCGTATACATCTTCATCCCCTTGCCTGTAAACAGAGCCCCGTTTATGAGACCCTTCATTGGCATCATCTCCTCCAGACGTTTTGCCAAATCTGGATAATCCGATTGAGTCTTATCAATTACTGCTGTCAAAATCTTGGCCTGAGCAGAAACCAAGTTGCCAGAATCCAAATGGAACTCATTTACCAGTTTACGAATGATGGAATTGGCTAACTCCAGCCCCCTTTTGACAGATGAATCTTTTTGTTCGTCTTCTTCATCACTCTCATCATTTATATCAACCATATCCGACAGCACCTGTTCAAAGATGCTCGTCAAATACATCGACAGCAACTTTGCCACCTCATCCTTCTTAATGACCCGCTCCCCGATGTAAAACCGGTTCTGGTCAATCGAAGAGATTTTCTCTTCGAACAACTGGTTGATTATCTGCTCATAAATTCCAATCTTCATAGGCGTAACTATTGTTTTTATCTTATAATGCACCCTTCCTGGTCATAACATTTATGATAATTCATGATCAACCCAATCAACGACTGCAATTTTGTATCAGTACACCGAAGTGTACGTACCTATTTGGAATACCCATAAGCCAATTACGCAGGTCTGTCGATTGTGGATAGCGAGAGACAAGCAGCAGCAAAAGACTTATCAACTTCATCATTCTCGCTGAACAATACAGGGACAAATATCTGTTCGTCCTTAGCCTTACCTGTTTCAACGATAAAGCCAATTTGTTCAAGATGTAGACGCAAAAGTGCAAGCATGTCATTGGATTTCAAGTGTACGCTTGCATCCTTCTCTTTGTCCACAGCCTTGAAGCATTCTATTATTTCGCGAATCCTCGGAGTGACTCCATGAGAGCGAGGAAAGAATTGAAAGTTGATCATATTGTATGCGGTTTTATATTTCCACAATCCCTATATTCTGCAAATAATTGTAAATGTCATCATACCACTCAGGCTTGCGCGTCTCGTCTGGCGGTACACCATGGTCTCCATCGGGAACCACGATAACCATGCCTTGGCGTGCTCGGGTGAGGAGGACACGATATGCATTGATGTGGTACTCTTGGTTTATTGGCTTATTGATGTTCTGCCACTTGGTACCTGAACGCAGTTGGAAGTGCTGCCATTCGGTTTGCTCCTTGTTCAGACGCAGGTCGGCATCCCAAGCCACACATGCCCAATCTATTTCAAGGCCTTGCACCTTGAACTCGGTGAGTGTGTCTTCGAGGGCATTTGACGAACGAATGTCCGAATCGTCTTCAAGGAACCAATGAACAAAGTCAGGTTGATAGCGCACGTTGATACTTATGGCTTTCAGTCGCTCTGCTTTACTGCAGGCAAGAAGGCCAAATCGTTCACTGCCTCGGGCATGGTCACGCAACCATTGTTTAGCGGTATCGAGAGAACGGGTCATTACTATCGGATAGTTGCCAAGTTCCTTTAAGGTCGCAGCTGCATCCTCCTGCTTCAATGCAAGGAGTTGGTTGACGAAGATGCTCACCTTTTCGGAACGGAAAGAGCGCATAGACATTTTCAAATGAAGGTTTTCTCGAGGTTTCAACTGTTGCTTTACAAGTGCCAGTTCTTCCTTGCTCACATCGCCAGAGTCAATGAGGTATTCGGACATGTAAACATCCCAGTCCTGATAGCGGCGGTTGATGGATTCAATCCATTCCGTCAATCCGGCCTCACCCTTGTTGATAGCTTGTCCGTTACCAACAAGGCAAACGACTACACCCCAATCGGTTTGACGATCCATACAACTAATGAGGTATTCGGGTTCGCTATAAGGGAACTCCTTTATGCCTTTCTTCTCACGCATGAATCTTTTGAGTTCATCGCCTGTCCATGCTCGCTGAGCTTCGTCGAAGATGGCAACATGCTCAGCAGGAATGTATGCCTTATCGGTATGGCTCTGGAAGTAGCCCTCGATAGGTTTTATCTCTTTCCCGACGACCTGTGTACCTTCAAGGTAGAGGTCGCGGTAATGGTGAATCATTTGTATGAAAGCCTTGACCTTGCTCTTTGCTTCCTCTTTGGTACATGGCTTGCGTCCTTCTTGTTTCGCCTTAACCTTCTCACGACGTACATAGTCACGAGTCAAAGCTTCTTGCAACACCTCAACGAGAGGGAAGTTG
The DNA here is from genome assembly GCA_021531755.1 of Hoylesella loescheii. Lineage (GTDB taxonomy): Bacteria > Bacteroidota > Bacteroidia > Bacteroidales > Bacteroidaceae > Prevotella. Next base: position 55,533 of record JADYUK010000003.1, on the reverse strand, counting down.
CCGGAAAGATAGACTGCTTTTTCGCCACGATTGAACTGATCGATGGCTGTATTCAATCCGATGAGCGTCTTGCCAGCGCCCGGCACACCAGTAATGAAACAGATGGCTTTACGCTTTTGTTCTCGGCTATGGTCAATGATTTGACAAAGTTCGGCTGATGCTTTGTCAATGTCGCCACCATGCTTCGTAATGTCCTCAACAGTATTTTCTTCGTAAAGTGCAACGGCTGCCTCAATAATAGTTGGCGTAGGTTCGTAGCCGCTCTTTGCCCATCGCTCATCACGTTCGTCAGAATGTGGGATTGTTGCATGAGGTATCTGAGCCAACGGCAGGGATATTGCTTCTGCGAGTCGATCGTTATTCGTCTGCAATGGCTCATAAACATCATCCTCGAAATGACGGAGATTGAACGTGCAGTTCTTATCCTTTTCTGATGGTGCAACAAGTACAGGAATAATGATGCGCTCCAAACTGCCTTCTTGGAAGTTTTTCAGATCAATGGCATAATCCCAAACCTGGGTACGTGCATCGTGGGCAAACTTGCTACCTGCAGTTTTGTATTCAAGGATGAACACAAGTTCGTCAATGACCAAGATGACATCAGCACGTCTACCCATACGAGGAATGTTGTACTCGAAATATATACTACCTCTGTCCTTGTATGGCGCAAGGATATTTCGCAGCGACTCAATCTCCTCAACCCATGAATTGGAAGTCTCATCGTTAATGTCATGCTGGCTGGCAAGAGTCAGTTTACCAACAATCTCATCGGTGCTCCTGGTGAGGAACATCGAGATGGTATCTGAATAGTAATATCTTAGCGTAGCCATGATGCTTTGTCGTTTTATTTATTTCGTTACAGTTGTACATAATGGCGCATAACCACGTTCGTTGTATATCGTTGTGCCTAGGTCGATGTTCTTCTTGTCCTTGAGACGGGAACAGAGATATAGGTTTTAGGACACATTGAAAACTGAGTGGGGAGGAAGTTGAGAATCATTGGACAACCTCCCAATGCCCCGTCTTATCGCTTCCCACACGCTTTATTAATCCTGCCGATTGCATGGTTGTGGGTCATAGGGACAGGTACATTGATTCATTAATCAGCAATCGAAAATTATGCCACGGCAAGCTCGAACGACATCAGACACTAACGTTTATCACGCTATACTTCGTGGCGTGAACAAGCAGCATCTATTCTCTGCTCATGAGGAAGGCATCGGACCTCGCACCCTCTCACGTCTTACAGGCGTTCCATATTCTATCGTCCAAAGGGCGACAAACGGGACATTCCGTAGCAACGTAATGGTTTGCGAGCCTCTCCATAATATCGAGGAGTTCAAAACCTACATAGACAATACTAAATATGAGAAGTTTCCGGATTATTAACATTCGTTACTGTTCGACAGTACCAGTCCCTGTGCCCCCAGGTCATAGCCCCGCCTTCAACAATGATGTTTCACCCATATTTTGAATAGAGGGTCGCTTATGTATATGCGCTCATTATCGTTTTCGCGCTTATGGTTCAAAGTGCTTATTGTCGATTTTCTTTACCCACCATTCTAGTATATGATATCCTGGTTCCATCATACCGCCATGCCCGTGACCATCAAACTCATAGAGATAGGTTGATTCGTGGCCTACTAATTTCATCATTCGAGCTAGATAAGCATTCTCTTCATAGCGTCCAAAGAGTTCGAGCTCACGGTCGCCCACTAGCAATACAAGGGGCGGACAATCCTTACGCACCCAATATAACGGTGCGAACTCATCAACTGAAGGCTTCAATTCCCCTATTCCCTTCATTTTGCGATAAGAAAAATGGCTGATAGCCTGACCACTGAAAGGCACATAGGCAGCTATCTGATTGGCATCTTTTCCATAGCGGTCCAGCCATTGTTTATTTAATGCTAACATCATCGTGAGGTAACCTCCTGCCGAGTGCCCAGAGACAATCATCTTTTTCGTACTACCGCCATATTCAGTTATGTGGTTCATAACCCAAGCTACCGCCTCTGCTGCATCGTCAATAGTTTGGTCTATAGTAACATTGGGCAGCAGGCGGTAGTTAACCGCCACCAATACACAATTTTTCTCCTTCAGTTTATACGGGAAATCCTTTTCTCCAGAGGTAAGGCCTCCTCCATGGAACCATACCACCACTGGTAAGTCTGTAGCTTGCTCTTGGTAGTAGATATCCAACTTCAACCGCTGGGCCGAATAGGTATCAGTTTTCATCGTATAGGCAATATTCTTCACTATGTTGTAGTGCTGTGCTAACATAGTAAGAGCACATACTAACATCAATACCAGACAAATTGTTCTTTTATTCATAACTGTCATAGATTGTTTAGTGCTTCTATGTGTATGATTTTTGCATCAAAGTTAAGAAATTAATTGCAAACCGCCAAACTTTCATCGTTTTTTTGTTCCATGATATTGAACACCTAGGTGACGCTCGATAGCGCCATTCTCTTCTTTTTTGTCTGCGCCCACTGGTAGGCTGCGATGCACTATTTGCCGTTACCCTCTGGTCTCAAATTGTTTTTATTTAAAGTGAGGGTCAGAGGGACAGGTGCATTGATTCATTAATCAGCAATCGAAAATTATGCCACGGCAAGCTCGAACGACATCAGCCACTAACGTTTATCACGCTATACTTCGTGGCGTGAACAAGCAGCATCTATTCTCTGCTCATGAGGAAGGCATCGGACCTCGCACCCTCTCACGTCTTACAGGCGTTCCATATTCTATCGTCCAAAGGGCGACAAACGGGACATTCCGTAGCAACGTAATGGTTTGCGAGCCTCTCCATAATGTCGAGGAGTTCGAAACCTACATCGACAATTCTGAATATGAGAAGTTTCCGGATTATTAACATTCGTTACGGTTCGACGGTACCTGTCCCTGTGACCCTCCAACTTATCAACTGTCCGTATTTCAATGTTAATCGTGTCGTGGTACAGGTGGCGGCACAGATAGACTATCATGTAGACTCTTTTGTTGTGGTAGTGTGTCTCTGAGGTGAAGCAAATATCAACGGCATCAAAGTGCATCAGAGGGAGACGCTCCTCGTTCCTGCCTGTGAGAATGTGCTGTATATCTTTGGGAATGCTACATTCCTTACAGCAACATTGTAAAGAAATCACACACTTCTTGTTGTTGATTTAAATCTAATTTCTTCCAGTTTTTTACGGGACACTAAAAAAAGACATATCAAGATTAGTCGATTTATTTGCGTTTTATGCACTTTTCTCTGTTTATTAGACTTTAGTTTGCGGAGACCGCCCTTATTATGGCACCGTGTTTCATGGCTTCATCATAGAGGAGGGGGCATTCGTATCTTCGCTTGATAATTGAAATGTCGCTCAATCACTAATCATTTCGTGATTTATTTGTAAGTAAGCCTTCTTGTAGAAAGGCATTCATTTCGCTATTACTAATCTATACCCAATCCAAGAAAAATCTATTACACCATACGATAGTTCAGAAGGTAAGTGATTCTTTTCATTTCCACTTGCACCTACTGCACTTGAATGAGTATAAAGAATCTCAAGTTTCTTACCCAGGTCATTCATAATACCCTTTCTGCGGGCCATTTCCCATTGGAAATAAGTTGGGAATGAATAATTCCTTCCTGTCATTTCATTCAAACGCTGGAGAAACTCGTCACGCATATCTGGCGTAATTTCTCCAGCCAAAGGCATTCTGTCACGCATATCAACATGATCCTCAAACTCTACCAATGGCTTGACATCTCTTCCCATTACGAAACGCCAAAGTCGCCATGAGATGAGTTCTGGTGTTATCTCGAAATCGTTGAGAACATCTTCCTCTTCTTCGATTCGGTCATAAGCCTCATACGACACACGAATTTTTCCACCACGCACATGTTCCATCTTTGGAATTGGATTATCATGTTTGGCACCAGATTTGTCCGCATCATATACGAGTCGGTATAGTGCTTTGTTTTCTGGTACAGCCAACACATCATCCCAACTATGTGGGATTTTGTGTTCTTTTCTCATGTGACAACGTATTGCGCATTTTTCTCCAGATGACAAATTCAAACCGGAAGCTATTGCTATATTCATGGAACGTTCACCATGTCCACCAAACTCAGAATATCCTTTAATGTCGCAGAGGTCATGTAAAAGAGTGCAAACGATAATGCTGTCTCGTGAAAGTCCGCTATCCTTAGACAATGCAATTCTACAGGCACTGAGCGAATGAAGCATTAGACCACCAACATAATGATGATGAGAATGGCATTTTGCTGTATAGTAACCACCTTCTTCCATGACCTTTAGCAGCCCATCTATACCATCTCTCTTTGTGCTTCGAAGTAACTCTATAACTTCTCTTTTGTTGCATTCTATTTGTTCTTGTGTGAGTTTCATATTCATCATTTATTATAAACAAAGGTAATGCTTATTAAAACAACAAGCATTATTCCATTGAATCTTCATTAGTGTCCCATTTTAACGGGACACTAATGTATGGCTATTATTATTGCTCAACTAAAACCTTACGCAAGTTACTGAAACCTTCTGTCCAATTATATTGAAAACGGAAGTAAGGGAAAATGTCTTTCGGCTCAGCGAGACCGAACTTCTTCATTACCTCGAATGCACTTACCTTGAAACGCTCGCAATCCATATCGTATGATTTAGCGAACTCAATATCTGTTCCTATGAACTTGGCTGTCATCATCAAGTGTAGGCTTCCATCCTCTTCATCTGCTACCTCAAAGTCATACTCACTTGGCTCACCGTCAATGAGTTGATTCTTCGCGAGAAAATCCTTTATGACTTGGTCGTCACTGCCGAACAAACCGAGAAGATCCACAAACGGATCAAGAATGCGAGCAGCCACATACTTTATTTCGGTCATATCAAGAATGAAAGGAGATGCTTTTTCTCTCAAATGGAAAAGAGTCTCCGCCATTGCCATTCGCATGAGTCTCTGACTAAGGATAGGCATATCGACAATGAGTTCGTTCATCGTATAGCGGTTTGCTGCGTACAAACACTTTGCAAGTATGTCTCTGAACTCATCTTCTGTCAATGGCAACTCAACGAGCTCCTCATTGCGTGGTGCATCATCACCTCGATACTCAAAATATCCGAAGGTAGCGTACTTCTTGAGTTCGTGTACATTGACAGAACTAATGTATGGTGTCTGCTTGCAAGAGAAGAACTTGCTCAGATGCTCTATCTCCTTCTTCTTTTCGTCAGTAGCCAATGGTTTGCGAAGGCGATTAAGCAAGTCGGTATATCCTTTCTGCTTCAGTACTAATTCGAGCGTAGTGACATCACTGCGGCACCAACTATCATTGTCAACAGACTTCATACACTCTCGTAGGATACCAATCTCGTCATCATCGACCTCCAAGAGAAATGATGCAAAAGATAGTCCTGCAGGGCCAACATTTACCTCACAGCAGAGCTTGCGTGGGAATCGCTCCAAATACAAGTCAGCAATCTTTCTTGCTGATTCTTTGTAGTTTTCAATAATTTTCAAGTATTCGTCCTTATCCATATCCATTGAGTTAAATATTATACATTCATTCGTATATTACAAGCCACAAGCAGAAAATCCAAACAAAAAAGCCTAAAACATTGCCTTCTGATACTATAGACAAGCAACCGTCCTTATCTCGAAACATGCTTTGCCCATAGGTATCTGTATGGTCGGTGTCTTGCCGTTATCATCGAACGGGATGTCATCACCATACATTCTACGACAAAAATCGATGAGTTCTTCCTTGGTCTCAGCTACTGCTATTGGTGAGCAGATAGCACGGTTGACCATGTTGTCAAGGCATGTGCGTTCCAGGAAATATATGCTCTTTCCTGCAGCCTCGATCAGACGTCTGTTGTCATTGGCAGCACGGCCGAGTGCTTTACGATAGTCATTAAGTACTATTATATTCATATTTGAAACATCTTTTAGAATGTCTTTTTCAGACTTGAAATCAAAAAAAAGGGTTGTGTACATCTAACGAAGCACTGCCTCTGGTAGTCCTTTTACTGATACAGCCTTTCTCTCTGTGAGAGTCATCTCGGAGAGTGGCCTTGTGTAACAGCTCTGAATGCCTTGTTTTTATGCCCATTACTGAGGTATGTCGTCAGACAGTGACCGTGACACTGAGGGCTAATGGGTATAGTTCCAACCTTTTGCCCAGCATAAGCAGAGTGACGTGAACGAAGCTCTATCAAAATCAATAACGCAAACTATAACGCCTACGGCTCTCAAGAGTGAAGCCAAAGTCCTTTTGTGATATCGGGGATATGACTTACGTCATCTACATCCGATACAGTAATTTGAGCCTGGCCTAAAGTCTTGTTTGCATCCGGATCTTGTTATAACCGGCTTCTGATGTACACATTCAGACAGAGGGGATAGCAGGCTATCCCGCTGACTGTCTTACCCTTATTTTACTTTACAGGTTGAGCGCTCCCAACCTAAATGCTAACCTATGTTCTGTATCTCTTCATAGATACTACGCAACTGATTCGGAATGATAATCTTCAGACTCGAGATATCACGATGTCTCTTCTTTGACAATTCACTCCACGTGTGGCGCATAAGCTCATCTTCGTTCTTCTTACGTTCTGCACGAGCTGCTGATTTCTGCGAGTATTCTATCTGCGACTGACGAAAGATAGGCAGCAACCCAATCGAAATGTTCTATAAAAACAATTCTACTCTAATGTAAATGCGGGAGTGCCACACGTAGAGTAACCGTCATAGACCTTGTTGCCATCTATGGTATATGCTGGCGTTCCGTAAGTTGAGTAGCCACGATACACTCTCTTTCCATCGATGGTGTATGCAGGAGTTCCACAGGTGGAATAACCATCGTAAACTCTGTTGCCATCAATCGTGAAAGCTGGTGTGCCACAGGTTGAGTAGCCGCGGTATATTTTGTTACCTTCAATGGTGTATGCGGGAGTGCCACACGTAGAGTAACCTCTGTAAACTGAAATTCTATTACTTCCAAACATAATTAATAAAGGATATAAAGTTAATAACAGGAGATTAATTCTGAATAATTTCATTCTATTCTTTCTTTAATCAATTCTCGTCTTTACTCCAGCCGAATTCGTCATCTGTTGTTGGGATGTCTTCCCAAATGTCTTCGATGGAATAGAAGAGATCATCTTCGTATTCTATCTCCTGGAGATTCTCGATTACTGCTAATGGAGCACCTGTGCGCTCTGCATAATCGATAAGTTCTGCTTTGGTGGCTCCTTTCTCCCATGGAGCATCGTCGAGATAAGTTGAAAGTGCTAATGTCCAAACCATATAAATGAGTTTTAAATTGATTAAAAGAGTATATAGTAAAGTCCCAATGAGTAAGTTTGGGACGGAACAGAGGAGTTCGATTAGAACTCAACTCTGTTGCCAAGGATGTAGATGCCAACTTCGTTAAGGAGCTGACGGTTGATGTCAGGTTCGGTTCCGGTGATTAGACAATGGCGGCAGATGGTGAGGATCTTTCCCATGGCATTGCCACCACGGATGATGCCTTCCGAATCGGGATAAGCCGCCCAGACAGGGTCGTTCTTGACCACTTCAACTATGACTGCATCTTCTGGAATACTGCGAAGGAGCATCGCAAACTCTCTGTTTAACAGACATTTCTGCCAAACGCACCAAAGCATCCAGTCATAACGGAAGGAGGTGAAGTCAGTACGGATCTCAGCCTTATACTTAGCCTTTGAGCAACGCTTGGCATAGACTCCTGAAGCTATCTTACGGATGTACTCCTGAATCTCTACAGAACGCTCTCCTTCGGTGCTCCACTCGCCACAGAGGTAGAGGTGCTCTGTTCCGTACCACTTGACACCCCAAAGGTTAAAGTGGAATCCACCAGCCATATTGCCGAGTCTGCCAGTAGCGACACCTTGGCAAGTATCTTTCGGACCTGAGTAGGTCAAGAGGTTGAGCGACTGAGGGTCAAGAGACTCCTGACGTGAGAGGTTAGCTACTGAGAGTGAATTGTTGTACTGCTTTGATGTAATGCTGTTCATATAGATGAAATGTTAATTGTGCGGCTTGTACTGTCAATATAATTGTGTGGTTGACAGTTAACAAACCGGGATTCACTTTTTTCGATTTTTTTTCAATCCGCAAGTGAAATGCTTTTTCGATTCCACTATACAGAAATGGTTGACATGACCCTAACCCAAATAGATTTTTACAGATTAACTTTGGTTTTTCAAAAAGCAAAAGTGAAACAGTTTTTCTGGCGCCTGTTCCTACAATACAACATAATAGGTCTATTAATCACAATCCCCCCAAAAAATCAAAAATAGCCCAGACTTGTGACCTGAGGATAATATCAAAAATAGTATTCTATATGCAAATACTACGTATTTGCAGTAATGATGCCCTTAGTGCCCAGAAAAGAAGCATTGCGAGAAGCATACTCCTGCGCTTCCATAAGACATTCGCTTATAACCTCAAAGGTGAGGTCGGCAAACTTTACAGCACCTCTCTTGCCCAAGGCATTGATGAACGATGCCGTAGTCCAGTCGCCGCAGCCTTCAGTATCGACGACATTATCATTCACGACAGGAGGCAATGTGACCCAACCTGCTCCACGAAGATTGAAACGCACGCCCTTTGCACCAAGCGTCTGGATGACGAGCTTGTCCTTCAACTCATCGACAAAGCCCAAATCCTCCACAGCCTCGTCAGAGAACTTCACGATATCACTCTCCTTCATGCACTTCAGATACTTAGGAAACTCCTTCATATACATACGCTGAACCTCGTAATACACCATCACTCCCTTGCTACGCATCCACTTGCCCAAATCGCGCCAAGCAGCCGTGGTGCTCTCATAGAAATAGACATCAGGAAAGAAATCAAGTCCTGCGATGAACTTAGGAAGGGTGGCATCCTTACCCCTGACGGTGAATGCCTTGTCGCGAGGAAATCCACTACCCGGAGCATGACGCTTGGAGAATTTCCTTACAGGTTTGCCATAATCATCGAGGGCATGAGTGACCTTCAGGAGGTTCGTACCACCTTCTGGAGTATTGCTGACGAAACGGGTATTGCAGCCATAGCGCTTCATGTCGGAGGTCATCTTCATACCTTCCTCGCTATCATCAAAGAGAGCGATTGGGTAGGAGTCCCAACCGAACCATCCAAGGATACACATCACATTGCCCGGATTGGAACCGATTTCCTCAATCATGACTTTCTCCACGAACTTATTGCGCTTACCAGGCACGAACCCTTCGGGATATTCACGCTTTACGATGGTGTCGAGGTTATAGGAACCTACACCCATGATGCTGAGTTTCTTCTCTTTATTCATCGCTTTTCTATTGTTAATCATGCTTAGAATATAAGCATCGTGTTGACCAATAACAAACCCCAAAAATATTTATCTTATTTCTACGGCGATTTATTGACAGAACTCGTCATGGATTTTCTTGAAAATGTCAAGATTGTCGCCTGTCAGCATGTCCTCATGGCAGAAACGCATGGACTCTTCTGGATCATCTTCAATGCAATCGTTCATCATACCGTTCCAGGTTTCGCCTTCGTCAATCCAATATCCGGTCAATTCGTCTAGTTCTGCAAGTTCATATTTCTCGGCGATGAGAGTCTGGAGCCTTCTGCATAACTCATCACACTTTTCGCCTTAAAAGGCTACAAGAATGTCTGCCCAAAGAGTTTCTAAATTATTTTCCATATTCAATCTTCTGTGGCTTCTCGCCTGGAAGAACAGGATAACGGTTAAGCTTGCAAAGGTCATGCAGCAAGGTTGTGATGATGATGCTTTTCGGATCAACATCCTTTGCAGTGGTATCTTTCTCCGCTTCGTAGATACGCATTGCCTCCCTATAAACCATCAGCGAATGATATGCCAATCCGCCATAGAAACTATCATAACGAGCCTTAGAAGCTGCATAGGTAAAGTAATTGTTCGCATCAAGATGCTCAATTCTATACCTTCTCGTCCTGTACTGCGAAGCAAACGGATAATCTCATCACGATTCTTTTTAATGTATTCCTCTGTAAGCTCTATGCAGTATTTGTCCTTTCGCATTCTTTTTATTCTATTTTCCCATTTATCAGTTTCATCCACCACGAATCGGGCGTCTCACCATCAACCTTTACCTTATCACCAGGAGCAACAACGCGGTTCCAACGCTCCATGATAGTCTGGTTCATAGCAAGCATATCCACAAACTCAGGGTGCTTTGCCAATGCTTCCTCTGAGTCAAACTGAGGAGAATCGAGATGATGTTCCTGCTGAGGGCGCTCCATCCATGCCTTCAACTCCTCAAGACAACCTTCCATAGAGGTATGTACTTTCTTAATGCCATAACGCTTGGCGAGGAACTTCATGTGGCGAGTGCCGGCAATCTCAGTGTCGATGCCGAGGATAATCTTCTTGCCACGAGCAATGTTCTCTGCCAATTCCATCTTGGTAGTCTCGGCATAGACACGATGACCAAGCTCTGCCTTAGGATCTTTATTCGGTATCCAGAAGAGAGCAACGTCGCACATACGGAGACCTTGGGTTTCCCACTGCACCTGATTAGAAGGCTGGTGCATAGTCGTGAAACGAGGACTAAGGAAAGTCACACCGTCCATACCCATCTCGCCCGCAGCCTTCACCAGTTTATTACGCCAACCACGAGGCGAGGCTTTCATAGGCCCTGCAAGGAATACCATCCAGCCTTCCTTCTTTGAAATTTCAGTAGGAGAATTGATAATTTTATTCATAACTTTTAATTTTGATTATATGATGCATTCTACAATATTTGTTGACATTTATCCACCCATAATAATAAAAATCTCCCTATTTTGGGGTGTTTTATGACTATAAATCGTCTTTACGGGACAATTACTACCATAGAATGTAGCAAAATGAAAGCAAAAAAAATTACGAGCTTTCAAAAATGGCATTTTTTCAAGTAGACTCATAATTTTAATATAGGTTTCCTTGCATACGCTTATTGTATCTTAGTACGGATCAAAAGGTGAGTGATTGTATGGTGGGAATTTGTCAATTTCAATTAGAATATCAATATCCATATTGCAATGTTTTAATGTTAATTCTGAGAATCTTTTATGATGGAAATAAATTCCAGCGCATCCTCTGGTAGTTTGTACTCCAGCTTGCCGTTGTCGCGAAGCTCCATTAGTAGTTTGCCTAAGACATTAGGACCAACAAACACATCACCTTCGAGTTTTGTTCCCCAAAGTGGCTCTTTACCACGGAGATGCTTGGTTTCATCCTCTACAATGTAGAGTCCTTTACTGCGGTTCAGTTCATTGCGGAACTCTTGGCATTGTTCATATTTCTTCTGAAGACAGAACTTCATTGCATCCATCATCATGTCTTTCCAGTCGCTTCGCCACTCCTGGTTGTGCTCTTGAAGAATCTTTGCCATCTGACGCTTGAAACAGATACCACAAGGTTTCTCATTGATAAGTTGCAAGCACTCCTTGTCTTTTATCTTCATCAGCTGGAAAAGACGTTCTGTGCAGTCAAACTCCATTCCGTCAATAACAACTATGGGGGTTCGCTTTCCTCCCTTTGCAGGATTCTTGAAGAAATTTCCCAAGATACCCCATTCGTCTGTAGTCTTTACTATAGCAGCAACCTTGTCAGCTGGATAACTATCTTCTTTCAGGTATTGTGAATGATGCAAAGCTATCATATCACGTATTCTCATGTATGCCATAATTAAATCTCAGTTCTATTTGCTAAAACCCATTTCTTGCACTTATTCTCTATCCCAATACGCTCACGCTTGATGATGCGCACATTGGTAGCATCAAACACAGCAATGTTCTTCGGACCCTCTGGCTTTGTCATCGCTGTTGGCCATACATTGTAGAGTACTCCAAGGCTGTTTAACAGTTCTGCTGCAGCCTTCTCCGAAGCAAAGTCATTCTTCTTTGCTCCAGTCAACGTCATGCCTACCCATTTACGGAACTCCTTGCCCTGCGCCTTCACCTTCTCGGGAACGCTTACCCCAAGCTTTGCCTCCGCCTTATTTATTATAACAGGAGAAACAGGAAGGGCTGATGCGAGGTGATTGCCCTCTGTCAACTCAGGAATCTCAACCGTGTAGAGATAGTGCTCTGGCATTAGTTCCAGGTTACGAGGTTGTGAATAGTGTACTGCCGAGGCTTCTACCTCTGTCAGATAAACTCCAAAACCAAATTTGATGCCGGTTCCTTCTCCTGCACCACTAAGGTCAAACTTGTCAAACAAGAATGGTGAGCCATGAAATAGTATCATATTTGCGCTTTCTTTTTGGGGTTATACGTTTTTATCTATCACATTCTTGAACGTCTGGTAGTTCCTGCCTCTTGAGTTATGATCCTCGATAATAGCAAAGCGAATGTCTTTGTACCGGCCGTGGAACTCATCCTCGTTCAGCACATCAATGAAGAGCTGTGCCATATGTTCTGGTGGATTGCCAAAGGCTCCACATCCCCATGCTCCAAGCACGAGGCTGTCGTGACCATGAAGAATACCAATGCGATAGATAGTACGAATTTTGTTCTTCGTAATCGCTACAGCACGTTCAGAAAGTCTTCCATCAACAAGAACCGGTTCACCTTGTCTCAAAGCTCGGTTGATGTTCATCGCTGCAACAGAAATGAATGCTGTCTGGTATGGATTATGTAGCCATTCATAGTTACCATCCTTGAATACCGTCACGTCATCGGAATAGATACCGCCAAAGTTCTCATCCTGGGGATAGCCTTGCTGGATAAAGCTTAGGTCATAAAGGTCATCCGTAAAATCATCTCGATTTGGTTCAATGACCAAATCATACATCTGTCTGTCGTATCGGTACAGCGACATAAAGAGGTTCGAGCGACGGAAGATACATTCTTCCTGAGCTCTTGCTCCATTCAAAACGCCACCGCCAGGGCGATAAGCACTTGCCATGTTCAGGACGGCAGGATTCAAACCCTCATCCAGCATCTGCTTGCCCACAACGAGGCAGTCATCATTTACTACAGAGAGCTTGGTGTCGTTTGTTGCAACTATCAGTAAATCCAGCTGAACTTCACTCTTGTAAAGCTTGCTCTCGCCAGGTTCATGGAACTCACCTTCAAAACAGTCACCAATGGTTTCCTGATATATTTGTCTGAGATTAATCATATTTAACGTGAACTCGATGGAATATGACTTATTGAAAATTTGGTAATTAGCGAAATTTTAGGAGTTTCCTTGAACGAAACGAAAAACTTTGTAGTGGATAAGCACGATGAAGCTAAAGAATTTCGCTATGATTACCGAGAACAAAATTACAAAAGTTTTCTGTATTGCAAATGATTTTTGCAAAGTTTTTGATGCACAGATGGCAAAATATTCGTTTTATGGCAAAAAGAAAGCGCAAATATCACCGTGAAAGCCCCAATGTCATGCACCCGCTTGTCCTTCATGCCCACCTCGCAATCCACAATGGCACAGTGGGAAGCATCACGGGATGCCTCCTCATTGGCATAAGCAAAGGGTCAAGGGTCATAGGGACAGGTACATTGATTCATTAATCAGCAATCGAAAATTATGCCACGGCAAGCTCGAACGACATCAGCCACTAACGTTTATCACGCTATACTTCGTGGCGTGAACAAGCAGCATCTATTCTCTGCTCATGAGGAAGGCATCGGACCTCGCACCCTCTCACGTCTTACAGGCGTTCCATATTCTATCGTCCAAAGGGCGACAAACGGGACATTCCGTAGCAACGTAATGGTTTGAGAGCCTCTCCATAATGTCGAGGAGTTCGAAACCTACATAGACAATACTAAATATGGGAAGTTTCCGGATTATTAACATTCGTTACGGTTCGATGGTACCTGTCCCTATGACCCTTTATTCTTTACGAATAAATCCATCGTCTCTGTAGAGTTCAATTCCTAGATTCGCAGAGATAAAAACTGTTTTATGCTTGAGGCTGATTCTCTCATACGTTATTCTTCTGTTGGTCAAACTCTTGCTTCAATCTGAATAACTCAGAGTTGTGGTCGGCAATGTCTCCTCTATAATTCTTATAGAACTTTAGAATGTGACGGAATTTCTCATTCTCTGTTAATTCGTCAATATGATTAAAATCATTTTTGAAGATTATCGGATACAGTTCTTCTCGTTCTGCATCTGTCAATTCACTCATTGCCTCACGCCATTGCTGCGTATAACCAAGATGCTCAAAGAAGAATCTAAACAGCAAGAAGGTTTCTGGCATTATGAGTAACTCCATGTATTCCTCTTCGTTTCGACCAAATGCTTTTTCAAAGAATGAAACCCCTCGACCAATCTTACCTTTTGTCGCATTGAGAATTGCTTGAATAGCGCGAATATATTTTCTGTTCCAATGCTCACCAATGTAATCACGATCGTGACTATGTTCGTCACGAATGGGATGATACTTCATTGGGAAAGAATAGATGCTTACATCAAGTGTTTCACACAAGTCAACATTCACGCGTAATCGGTGATAGAGATCCAGTGGAGTGTCTTTGAAATTATACAGGAGGTAATTCGAGAAGTCCTTCATTCCAGCATTAACGCTCATGCAAAGAGCCTTTGTGTATGCTTTTTCTGTCTTAATGTCATCAAACGCAATACGAAGGGGTCTTACTGGGATACGCGAAAGTAGGCTCACTCGTTCGTCATTGAACAAGCGTGCATCTACTCCCTGATTGAAATCAATATAGCGCAAACGGCCTTTCTGTTTGGCGTATTTCTTCTCAAAGTATGGAGCAAAATCTTTGTATGTCCTTATCAGTGCCTCTTTTGTGCAAGTATTAACATGAAGCAAACCGTTTTCTTCTCTTACTCGGTAGATGAATGTTCGTGCTTCTTCGTTTAGGCTTCTCATTTCGTTTAAATCCTTGAGCAGCTTCCAACTCTTGCGAATGTATGCACGATCATTCATGCCAAGTCGTAGATTACGAATGGCAAGGTTATATTGATTAGGCTCAATGTATTTCGCTCCAGGAGTAAAACCGCAAGACCGAATGTCCTCAATAATCTCGGCAAGGTTTTCCGATGCAAGAACATTGTTATCCATCAGCAATAGATTCTGCTGATCTCCGTACAATCTTCTTGTGCGTTCTATACGTTCCTTCAAGGGCAGGTAACTCTGATACTGAGGTTCCAGAATTGGCACAGCACAAAATGCGCAATGACGTATGCATCCACGAGTTGAATAACTATAGAATGCACCACTATCTGGGTATTCATAGTCAATCTCATCAAGGATAGAATAGTCAAGCGGAAGCTCATCAATTATGTAAGGATTATCTTCGTCAATATCCTTGTATGGAGTGTGTAAAGTTCCACAATGCGGTTTTATGCCGGTAGCCTCTTCAATTTCCTTTGGCTGAATTGAAGCCAATACACCGCCTATCATCAAGTTTTTCTTGTCCTTTACCAATAGTTTGGCAAATTCAATCGTCTCAATGGTGATTTTCCAATAGAATGTAAAAAGTGTTGTTACGCCTACCCAATCCCATTTGGGATACTTGATGTACTCTTTTTTATGGTAGAAGTTCTTGAAATGTTCAAGCCAAGGGTAGAGAAGTATGGCATATTCAGAGTCTTCCAAGCCAATTTTGTCTAAATCGCTCTTCTTTCTGTATTTAATGAAAGCAGTAATTCGATCAGCACGGAGTTTCCAATTAATAGAACCATCTAATTGTTTCAGTTTTTCAATACAATCATTGGTGATGTCATTAATTAGAAAATCCTTTATGTCACCTTTATAGAATACAACATTATCACCACGTAATTTGAAATACGTGGCGAGTTTCATAAGTCCTATCGGCGGGAACTTGTTCTTGTAGTTAGGCTCTAATAAAAGAACTTTTCTATTCATCGTGTAATGTCTTCTTCGATTTTTCTAATTAGAGCCTCACGCTGTCGTTCATCAGGGATAGCGTTGGTTATTGCCGCATAGATTTTCCCAATTAGCTTTTTCTCTTGCTTTGAATACTGAGAATAAATCGGTTTATCTGTGCGGTACTTTGTCTTGCTTTGCCCTTGATTGTTGCGTGGTGAAACTACGGGCTCGGAAACTAAAATTGACGTGGTTTCTTCTGGCTTTAACTTGTCAAGAATACCACGCAAAGGAGATTCTAAAGTTTCAAGTTTCTTCTGAACGTTGGCTAATTGTTTACGCGCCTGTTCCTCTTTCTTCTGATGCTCCTCAAACTGACGTTGTAAATCTTCTTTTTCTTTCTGACTTGTGTAACCAGTCTTATTTTTTGTTTCAATTTTGTTTTTCAATTCTTGAGCTTTTGCCAAAGTATTTGCACTTGAACGGAATTTCTGTGCATCATAGCAAATCTCTTTCAACTTCAAGAAATCGAGTTTAATTCTTCTCTCGAAATCAATACATTCACGACTTTCACCAAAATAGTCACGACGAGAATTTGGAATCAAACCTCTACAGATTGCGTGAATCTCTCCAAAGTAATAGAATGAGAATCGTTGATCTTCCGTCTTACTAAAAAACTTCTTACAGATTTCCTCATCGCCAATCTGTATATTCTCCTTCCTCAAACGGATACCTCTAGCAATATTCTTAGGTTTCATCTGGCCATTTAATCTTGAAAGGCTATACCATCCCCAATAAATGATATTACCATTTTCGTCCTTTGACAGCAGAAAATCAACGCCAAGAATATCATCAACCTTTTTCTTTCCTCCATGGTTATCCTCATAGATGTAGTTCGTATAAGGCTTATAAATCTGATCACCATTGATGTAGATGTTGTATGTGTCAACAGCCAATCCGTTTTCTTTCATGAATTTGTTAATTTCATGACGGAACATAAAATTGGAAGAAATATCAATAGGTGCAACCATCGACAGATAATCATGAACACTACTTACATCGAGTAGATCGTCGGATGTTACATCTTCCATGATAACATGGAAATAGTGAGCATCCTTATCCTCTGGCTCTGTAATGGTATTTGTTACCTTACGAAGCACGTCAACCGCCTCTTCGTTATTATCTCTGTCGTTTATGATAAACTTAAGCAATTCGGCATCCCATGTCATAATTGATTTTATAGGTTCACCCGAATATGAAGTTACAAACTTCAATTTAGAACAATAGCCAAGACCGCCCAAACGCCCAATTCCACGGAAGCCCTTATCGACTCCACGTTTCTTTGTCGAATGTGCAATATTACGGAGTATAGGCACAACATTATCCTTGGCAATACCAGTGGCATTGTCTTCTATTCGTATGGTTCTCTCGTATGAGTCGATAACCACATGAATTTCTTCTTCGCCTTTCTCCAATAAAGCACAATCAATTGCTTTATCTACTTGGTCGGCAGCATTCTGGATGTACTCTCGATAAATGAACCGACAATCTTCATACATTCCTAAGGTAAGCGACTCAATGACGTCTTTACCTATCTGTGGATTATTTTCTGGCATTATATTTACTCGTAATATTTGTAAATTGGTTTAGGGAACTTGATATTCAGCATTGAGCGGAATACCGGATTCTGAATAATGTATTCGCCCTGCTTCTGACGTGTAAGCATTGTCTTATACACAGATGGAACAAACCGGAAATCTTCCTTGGTTATCTCAATCGCATTAGTGCGGCCAAATGCTTGGGTTGCACAATTGCCCTTCACACGTTTGTGGATGTCGCTGACAAATTGCTCTGCGCCAAACAGGACTATACCAAGAGAACGTCCGCGCTCGGTAATGTCGAGAAGTTGTCGAAGGATTGGTGATGATTTAGGCACATCGTTAGAAGCATACTTGTTGAGCTCATCTATGAAAATAACAATGCGATCTGGAATATCCTCCTCTTTTCGTTCAGACGAACCCAATTTGAGATTATAGACAGCACGCATTACGTCACCAAATACGAAACCTTGTGACTCTTCATCCATCTTAGCAACATCAATAACCATCACATCATTTTTCTGAATCTTACCTATTTCGTCACGTAAGCGAACGCTGCCCTTGCCAAGCTTTTCTGTGAACATCTGTCTGCTCTTCTGGAAACTCTTATTGAAAAGTCGGTAGAACTTTCTCCAACTCATAACAGAGATTTCCTTACCAGCCTTAGATGCTGTGTCTGACTGCGTCTGCTGGTAGAGTGCTGTCTTGAAATCATCCCAACTTTCAACACCTTTGAAGTTGCCACCGTTGGAGATTATAAAATTAATTATACTCTCGATAGTGTCGTTAGGGTCATCGACGTTAGCAAAAAGAAGATCAAGGCACTCTTTGTCTTCGTCATTCTCGAAAAGATACTTATACTGAAATGCATTACCTGCATTCATACGGTTCTTTATGACTTCTTCCTTTTCGTAGGTGTATGCTGTATAATCCTTTGAATATGGATAGAAATACTTAACTTGCTGGAAAGGTTTCATCTCAAGCCCAAGCTTTTCGTAAACAGGACGTATTTCATCCAGTTCATTCTGGCGCTCGTTCATCTGGTCGATTTTTAGCAAGTCAGTTCCTTTCACATTCATCATAATGAAAGCAACCGATTCATTCTCACGCTTGCTCATGACATCCTGAGTCGCTTTCATAAGGAACATTGCATAACTCGTCTTTGATGCTAAACCAGAGATTCCACTAATGTTGAGATGAGCACCTTCAGGACCTATCAAGAAATGGGAATTAAAATGCACAGGAAGTGTTTGTTTGTTCTCGCCATCATACATTTCCATATAACCAGCGGGGAGAGGGTTCTTTACATCGTTTAATCCGAGCGCATCCATTATTTGCTCCTCTGTAGCAAGATAAACTTTGCGTCCTTCTTGAACAGGGATAAAGATGTTGTTGTCATTGCCAACAACCTTACACTTGACATAATTCATGCCAATACGTTCAGTGTATGCAGATGCTTCAACATCACCAAAGTCGCTTGAAATGTAACCTGCAAGCGCACTTGGTGAATCTGTCATGTGCGAGATTTCTTCCACAACTCCGTAAGTTTTGGAGTTTTCAACATGTTCAACCACAACCACGTCAAATGGTTTTAGTTTCAAGTCTTTCTTTGTCCAGAAAGTAAACTCCTCGATGGTAGAGGGTTGCTTTTCTGTTGCTATAATTTTTCCGATAGTATCCATCTTGTATGCTGGTTAAAATAAATTCAAAAAATAATAGTCACTTGTGAATCTGCTTTTGCAATAACACTCGGTCATGTAAACAGGATAAAGATGATTTGCCCATCTTGCGTCAGATCCATAACAAACAGGATTACGTTCGTTAATGATGTTAGCAGAGATATTATCAATCTCATCGGTTGACAAACCATATTCAGCCTCGTGTCCGGTCATGAGCATTTTTTCCACTTTAACAATTCCCGAGTATGGAGTATCTGTATGTTTTCTATCTCTGATTCTCACGTACCAAATGGCGAAAGTGACATTTCCCCATTCCTCCCCAGGTTTCCACAAGAACGCAGGAGTGCGATGATACAGCGGTAATCTTGCAATCGCACCTGCATTGCTTTGGTCTTTGGCATCTCGCATCAAGTTTGGGTTGAACTTCTTTGATACGCCAACAACATGACGATAATTATTACGAATACGTGCAAGTTCTTTGAAATCGCCAGTTTTCATCGGTTTATATTGGATAGAACCATCTTTTATCAAGTAACTATCCTGATTAAGGAGATGTTTGCTCATAAGAAAAGAGACAATGCGTTTCTCGCAATCTACCATCTCGTCTTGTATTCTCGCGATTCCTTTATTCTCAAGCGTTTCACGTCCTTCGAGTTTTGTCTGATAATACAGAATTTTCTCCAAGTGGACATTGGCTGAATTAAGACCTGGCTTCTCTTTGATTTTATTGCATAGATTACGGAAGAACACATTGTGATCAATGCCCTCTCCATTGGCTTTAACTGGAAGGCAAAGTACACTGTAGGCTTCTTCTTCAACTTTGTGAAAACCTATGAAATTACCATCGTCATCAACATCACGTCCACAACACGCCACCGCTATCTGCCCCCCAACAATGGGATAAACCTTTTTGTCGTACTGTATGTCATCGAGCTTATACACTTTGCGTGAACCATCAAGGAAATACTTGAATAGTGGAGGCCCTTGCATGCACAACTTGGCTTTCTGGGTCAAGTCGCGAGGCTTTGGATCCTTCACTTCTTCAGCATATTCCTTCAGGTTAATGTATGTCTCTTCCTGTGTCTCGTACTCTATGCCTGGAACTTTGTCGTCATCATAGCTATACTTGAAGGAAGTGAAGCATTCACCTTCGGTAGCTTCTTCTATGAACTTTAGAATTTTTCCCATTGTTCTTGACTCTTGATTTATGCTGCTATTAATTTATTGTCTATTGCTAACTTCTCAGGCACGCAGATCAGCACACCGATGTCCTGTAGCAGAAATAGCACATCATCATCGGTCGACCAATCAACCAACTCTGTCCAACCGTCCTGCTCGAAAGCATTATGCTTGTCATAGACTTCTATTCGTTTAGCACGACATAAATAGCTAAGGAGAGCAGCTTTGTTCTCCTTCTCGTTATCATAAAAAACATCCATGAGCTCACCACAGAACTGGCAAACCACTTCATTGTTCATAACGTAATTCAATAATTGAGAAATAATATTTTTTGTGATACTCATTTTTTACTTATATTTTTTATGAGTTCCCAATGACCTGTTTTCTTACTACCAACTCTGACGATTAACCCTAAGTTTTCTATAACCTTCAATTCTCATTGCATGGTCTTGAATCCAATGCTAAGCTTATTGGACAAATCGGTAGTGTTTAATTGGACATTTAATTGGACACCCTCTTTTATGCTATTATATATAACAGTTTGACGTTCAGTCAGTTTATTTGTATCTAATAATTGGACATTTATCGTATCATCTTTTTGTCCAGTTACATTTACTGTGGTTTTCTTGACGATCTCATAATACCTCTCTGGTAACTTATAGCCATCTTGCGCAGGGATAAGTAATCCTTCGTCGATAAGTTTGCGTAGTGTCACTTCGTCTGTATAGCGTTGGCTTTCGCCTTGCGAAGCACGGAAGAGGGCAAGGAGGTCGAATACATTGAGTTTGTTGTTCGCTGGCCGGACATTCTGCAACTCACGAGCATAGAGCATGAAGGCTGGGTACTTGATTTCGCCAGGTAGTCGTAAGCATACTTGCCATTCGTCGGTCAGAGATTAATCGGGAATTGGCTTTCCTTATGAGATGCTGATAGCAAACATGCGGTCAATACCTTGTCCACTTTTCTCTACATGACCTGTCTTCTGGAGGGCTTCACTGATACGTCTGCTTCTTGGCATACTGTTAACAGATAAGATGTTGTCTGTATCTACACCCACAGGGAAACCGCCAGAATTGGTGACGACGAGCATGTTAGGGTATTACTTTATGACAATATCGCTTTGTATGAACATCACTCATTACTTGACAGGAGTATTAATATTATGCGTGCAAATTTAATCATTTTAAGCAAAATAAAAGACTAAGTAGGCGATTTCTCTATAGAAATTCCACGCTTTAATGGTTTTTTCTTCATTTATTTTGCTTATAGATGCCAAATTCCAGTTGATATTTCAAGCAGTATCTGTTGAGCTTTGTCCATGTTATTATTAGGCATTATTATTTGTCGAATTACCCAATGTTCAGGATTACCACTGCCGACATTCTTTATGTGTTCCATGTATTGGTCATGTTCTGCAAGAACAACTTCTTATACGATTTACCTTTGCCATGAAGAAAAGTCCACATTGTATGAGCAAAAATACTAAAAATTTATGATACACATGCAGGCTTATAAAAAAAATCTGCCATAAAAAGGCTAACTATTGGTAATTGAATCCTTCTTTTGATGTATAGATGTAAAAAAAGTGCGCATACTTAGCTAATACCCCACCCCATCAATTTTTACGATATGCAAGAAAAAACATCTCTGTTTTCTGATGCTGTTTCAAGATTATTGAGTATCTTTGCGCTCGTAAAAGATATTGTTTTCTAAAGACAAATCGGATTCGCCTCCTCCCTCACTTCAGGTGGGGTTGACTTTGTCTTCCTCTCGCTGCTCCATCGGTTTCTAACGGTCGCGCCACTCCGGGGCTGTGGACAAGAATCAATGGATGTCCAATAAATCTATAGTTTCTCACCCCTATAGTTTTACCGGACAGTAATAATATAAAAATATCAACAAAAAAACGAACAATTATGGAGACAAAAGAAAAAGTATTAGCGACGATGAAAGAGGCTGGCCAGCCTCTGAACGCAGGTAAGATTGCCGAGCTGAGTGGTCTTGACCGCAAAGAGGTGGATAAGGCTATGAAGCAGCTTAAGGCAGAAGGTGCTATAGTATCTCCTGTACGCTGCAAATGGGCTACAGCAGAGTAAAGGAACGATGATGGTGATACCGATCCGGAAAAGGCCAGCGGCATCACCATTGTTCTGTCTACTCAACTGATACGCAACAGAGAGAACAGAGAATAGGCTTATATATGGCTTACAGACAACTCTACGAGACGAGCCGCCATTGCTCTGCTCTCGCTTATCGAAAACGTTTCCTGTAGCCTGGAAGGCTGTACTAAGCTTCATATATCAGGGGGCTTGCTCATTGTTGGGGAGCACTATGCCATGGTCTTTTGGATGTTTACCGGACAGTGATGGTCAAAAAGAAACAAGAGAAGGAAAAAGACAAGCAAATGATGGAATCTGTATCTATACGCACTGCAACCATTAATGATGCGGAATCATTAGCGGCTATCTATGCTCCTTATGTCGAGCGTACGGCTATAACATTTGAATATGCCGCGCCTACAACAGAAGAATTCAGGCTACGGATAGCCAACACCCTTGAGAGCTACCCTTACCTTGTGGCAGAGCGTTCTGGCACAGTTGTGGGCTATGCCTATGCCGGAGTGTTCAAAGCGCGTGATGCCTACAGGCATTGTGTTGAGACAAGTATCTATGTTGCAGAAGAGGCCCATGGCCAGGGCATAGGAAGAAGGCTGCTTGAGCGGCTCGAGGACGAGCTGAGGGCACGTGGCTTCATAAATATCAATGCTTGTATAGCTTGGGTGGAGACACCTAACGAGCATCTGTCGCACCAAAGCGCTATCTTCCATGAGAAGATGGGATATCGGCGTGTCGCTCATTTCCACCGCTGTGGCAGGAAGTTCGATGAATGGTATGACATGATATGGATGGAGAAGCTGTTGGACGAGAGGGGCTATAAGGATGTGCCATAAAGCAACCTTCCCCAACGTGAACAGAAGCATGCTTTTTTATCATGGTTCGCTTCTAATACCATCTCTTCAGGAGAGTAATTTTTCTTTTCTACAGTTTCCTTGAAATATACGGTATAGCTCACACATAATATTCTTGCATCAGAGTCACTTCCAGCAAAAAGAACAGACGCTGACAAATAGGAATGAGAATATGAGATATAGTCTGTTCATGTGTCCTTAAAAATGATATATCCCCGATAGAGCTCTACCGGGGATAATGTTTTAAACTGTGTTGATGTATAGAAGTGGAATCCTGTGTCAGCTTGTGGGCCTCAAGTTGAAGGCGTGTTGGTGTCACGACAAGCGGGGCATCACTTCTTGCTTCCGCCGAACCATCCTGAGATTTTCTTTCCTGTGCGTCTCATTGTCGTGCCGACATTCTCTCCCACCTTGTCAAGATTCATCGAGGCGCGTGTAGCCTTATAGTCGGTTGAGATGGCAAAGTATTTCTCCAGCTCGTCGTCGGAGAGGATATGCTTGTAGGTGTCGCTGTACAGTCTCTTGATGGCTGTACGCTCATCTTTCCAGGCATAGATGCTGTCGCGTGTGACATTGTTGTTCGCCGCGGCCTTCTCCATCCGCATGACAAGATTCTGGTAACGGTTCAGGAACGCCTTTGTGTCAGGTTTCTCTTCCTTTGTCTGTGCAAAGGAAATGGCAGCCGACATGAAGAGGGCTGCCATCAATATGAGGTGTTTTGTCATAAATCCCTACGATTAGAGCTTATCGTTAGAACCAAGAACGTTGACAATCTTGTGGATGTACATGTTCTTCATCGCGTCACGTGCAGGTGTGAGATACTGGCGTGGGTCGAAGTGTCCAGGGTTCTCAGCGAGGTGCTTGCGTATGGCAGCGGTCATTGCGAGACGTGAGTCAGAGTCGATATTAATCTTGCAGACAGCTGACTTTGAAGCCTCACGGAGCTGCTCCTCAGGTATACCTACTGCATCAGGGAGCTTGCCACCATATTTGTTGATTGTGTCAACCTCATCCTGTGGCACTGAAGAAGAGCCGTGGAGTACGATTGGGAATCCTGGGAGCTTCTGCTCTATCTCATGAAGGATATCGAAAGCGAGTGGAGGAGGAACGAGCTTGCCTGTCTTCGGGTCGCGTGTGCACTGCTCTGGAGTGAACTTGTATGCACCGTGTGATGTGCCGATAGAGATGGCGAGAGAGTCACATCCTGTACGTGTAGCGAAGTCGATGACCTCCTCTGGCTTTGTATAGTGAGACTCAGCAGCGCAAACCTCATCCTCTACACCTGCGAGGACACCGAGCTCTGCCTCAACTGTAACGTCATACTGGTGGGCGTACTCCACAACTTTCTTTGTGAGGGCGATGTTCTCCTCGTAAGGGAGTGAAGAGCCGTCAATCATGACAGAAGAGAAGCCTGTCTCGATACAAGACTTACATGTCTCGAAGCTGTCGCCATGGTCAAGGTGGAGAACAATCTGTGGATTCTCGCAACCGAGCTCCTTAGCATATGCTACAGCACCCTCAGCCATGTAGCGGAGGATTGTTGGGTTGGCATACTTGCGTGCGCCCTTTGAAACCTGCATGATGACAGGTGACTTTGTCTCAACAGCAGCCTGTACGATGGCCTGCATCTGCTCCATTGTGTTAAAGTTGAATGCCGGAATAGCGTATCCGCCATTAACTGCCTTCTTGAACATCTCACGGGTGTTCACAAGACCAAGATCTTTGTAGTTTACCATTTCTTTGTAATTTAGTGTTTTGTGAGTTGAGTTTATGCTTCAATATCCGTTTGACATGCAGACATGCTGTTATAGAACAGATATTCTCATGGGCGGCTCCACACCCGTGGCTTAATCACGACACGAAAGCTGTCAGCCTGACATCATGGGGGGGAGCGCATCGTTCACCTTCATGGCAATGGTCTCCCGCATGGCATTGCCTGCCCAAAACGCTTGTATGACTCAGACGTTTTTATCGATGATGATTTTCGTCTTCTTCCTCCTTGCAAGGCATAGCCCAAGCAAGCCCGGTCTCTGCTCTTGCTTCGTTCGTCAGTTCTCGCCAAGCCGAAGCAAACAAGTTTCCTTTGGCCTTCTGGCTTATCGAAAACGGACACAAAATGTCTGCATTTGTTCCGCAAAATTATACATTTTTCTTTATAAAGCAAAATACTTAGTCTCTTTTTTAAGTATTTTAGATAAAAAAATGTTTTATGTTTGGTCGTTCTGTTTTTTTTTAGTTATTTTGCACATGGATAATAAGCTGGATTATGCCATATACAGTGGAGGGGTGGACACATGTGTCCCCACGGATATTTATCACCCTCAAGCCGCTTGCGCCATATCATCCTTTGGCATTTATTATAAGTTTAAGGATATATCTGCCATACTGTTTTTCAGGAAGAACAACCATCCTGCCTCTCCACCGCTGGTAAGAACCAAGCCCCCTGTACGGTTGTGCATCTTGATGCTGAAGGGCCTCATCGCACATCGCCGGGCAAGAAATGCAGCAGCCTGAATCCACCCCACAGAGGCCACAGCCTTGAGAATGGGGATTCATGCAGGTTTCTCATCCAGTATGGATGGGCCGTCAATCCAGTGTGAATGAGCCGCTCATCCAATACCTTTGGGCCACTCATTCAGTATCTTTGGGAGAGGCGAGGCTAAATGATTAAGACTGAACGTATTACGAGGCAGAGAAAACAGTCGGCATATCATTCTGGACAAGGACACATCTCCTCCCCCTATGCCCGACAGTACGGAGTGGGACAATCACAAGACACAATAAACGAAAACAACACGATTAAAGAAGAAAAAAATGGTAAAGATTTCAAAAGAAGCCGCTCTGGAATATCATGAGAGTGGACGCCCCGGCAAGATTGAGGTTGTGCCCACCAAGGCCTACCGCACACAGACAGACCTATCGCTTGCATACTCGCCAGGAGTCGCATTCCCATGTCTGGAGATTCAGGATAACCCCGACGCAGCCTACCGGTATACCGACAAGGGCAACCTGGTCGCTGTGATATCAAACGGCACAGCGGTGCTTGGACTTGGAGATATAGGCGCCATGTCCGGCAAGCCTGTCATGGAGGGCAAGGGCCTCCTGTTCAAGATTTATGGAGGCATAGATGTCTTCGATATAGAGGTAGCGGAGAAAGACCCCGAGAAATTCTGCGAGGCAGTGGAGAAGATAGCGCCGACATTCGGCGGAATAAACCTTGAGGATATCAAGGCACCACAGTGTTTCTACATAGAGGAGCGCCTGAAGCGCACGCTCGATATCCCTGTGATGCACGACGACCAGCACGGCACAGCCATAATATCGTCGGCAGGTCTCATCAACGCCCTTGAGGTGAACGGCAAGAAGATAGAGGATGTGAAGATTGTCGTGAACGGTGCCGGCGCCGCCGCGATATCATGCACCAAGCTCTATGTGGCTCTCGGCGCGCGCAAGGAGAATATCGTCATGCTCGACTCAAAGGGTGTCATCACCTCTGACCGTGACAACCTCACACCGGAGAAGGCTCTCTTCGCGACTGACCGCCGTGATGTCCACACTCTCGAGGAGGCGATGAGGGGCGCGGATGTTTTCCTCGGGCTCTCCAAGGGCAATGTTGTCAGCCAGGACATGATACGCTCCATGGCAGAGCAGCCAATAGTCTTCGCGCTTGCCAACCCCACACCTGAGATAACCTACGAGGAGGCCATGGCAAGCCGTCCCGATGTCCTCATGTCCACAGGACGCTCTGACTATCCTAACCAGATAAACAATGTCATCGGATTCCCATACATCTTCCGCGGTGCGCTCGATGTCCACGCCAAGGCCATCAACGAGGAGATGAAGCTGGCAGCTGTCCACGCCATCGCCAACCTTGCCAAACAGCCAGTGCCCGATGTTGTGAACAATGTATACAAAGTGAACAACCTCACGTTCGGCCCGTCATACTTCATACCGAAGCCTGTCGACCCACGCCTTATCACAGAAGTCTCAGCCGCTGTCGCCAAGGCAGCCATCGACTCAGGTGTGGCACGCAAGCAGATAACTGACTGGGAAGGATACAAGAACACCCTACGCCGCCGCATGGGCCAGGAGACATCAGTGACCCAGTCGCTTTATGAGACAGCGCGCAAGCACCCACAGCGTGTCGTCTTCGCCGAGGGTCTCCACCCTACGATGATCAAAGCCGCTGTCCAGGCCAAGCAGGAGGGTATCTGCCAGCCTGTGCTCCTCGGCAATGACGAGATGATAACCAAGCGTGCAGCAGAGCTGAAGCTCGACCTCACAGGTGTTGAGATAGTCAATCTGCGCCACGACCGCGAGATGGGACGCCGCGAGCGTTATGCCCGTATACTGGCAGAGAAGTGCCAGCGCGACGGATATACATTCGAAGAGGCTAACGACAAGATGTTCGAGCGCAACTACTTCGGCATGATGATGGTCGAGACCGGCGATGCCGACGCATTCATAACCGGCGTCTACACAAAATTCTCCAACACAATAAAAGTGGCAAAGGAGGTAATCGGCATACAGCCCGAGTACAGCCATTTCGGCTCGCTGCACATAGTCAACTCAAAGCGCGGCACATACTACATAGCCGACACTCTCATCAACCAGGACCCTGACAAGGAGACCCTGAAGGATATAGCACGCCTGACAGCACACAGCATACGGTTCTTCAACGACGAGCCGAAGATAGCCATGATATCGTTCTCAAACTTCGGTGTCGACAAGGTTGGCTCCCCGAAGCTCATGCGTGAAGTAGTGGCAGAGATGCAGGCCGAGTATCCTGACCTGAAGATTGACGGCGAGATGACCATCGACCAGGCTCTCGACCATGAGCGCCGTGACGAGAAATATCCATTCACACGTCTGCAGGGCGAGCAGGTCAACTCGATGATATTCACCAACCTCTCTGCCGCCAACTCTGCCTACAAGCTCATCAAGGCATTCTCGCCAGAGACAGAAGTCATCGGCCCGATACAGATGGGACTAAACAAGCCTATCCACTTCACTGACTTCGACTCAAGCGTGAGAGACATTGTGAACATCGTAGCCATAGCAGTCATCGACGCATACGTCTCAAAGCTCAAGTAGTCTCCCCCCTCCTCCCCCCAAAAAGAGGAGGAAGAGGAGAAAGGCCGGGCTGGTCCACGAGCGGAGAGCAAGGGGCGGCACCTATGACAGGCGGGACGCAAGCCCGTCAGCCTCCCTCATGGCCCACCGGCCAACAGGAGGCTGACGGGCAAGCCAACGGCCTGGACGCCTTAGGAGACAGATCCCCGGCAATGACGACGGGATAGAAGCAGGAGCTCTTTCCCCCGGGGGAGAGAGCTCCTGCTCATTCCCCATCATGCCCATGGAGCCAACTGCACAGCTGTACGCTATCGTGCCTGAACATGCCAACAACGAGACAAGACCCTCCCCACACACCATGTATCCGGCAGTCAGGCATGCGCTATGATATCAGAACGTTCCATAACGTCGGGACGCATCATTTCAAAACAACTAACCATTTATTAACAAAACGTCACACATCATGAAAAAGTACATTGCTGAAGCATTTGGCACATTCGTGCTCACACTTCTCGGCTGTGGAGCAGCCGTAAGTCTGAACTGCGGTTATGACGCCGCCTCTGTTGTCGGGACAGCCATGGCGTTTGGTCTCTCTGTCGTAGCCATGGCATACGCCATAGGAGGCATCTCAGGCTGCCATATCAATCCAGCCATAACCATCGGCACATACGTTGCCGGACGCACATCGGGCAAAGACCTCGTAGGCTATATCTGCGGTCAGGTATGCGGTGCCATCATCGCCGCAGCCGTCCTTTACGCCTTTGTCAGCACAGCCCCTGAGCTTGCCGGCGGCACCACGACAGGCGCCAACGCTTGTTCTGGAGGCCAGCTGAACGGTTTCATCGTGGAGACTGTCCTCACAGCCATATTCGTCTTTGTTGTCCTCGGAGCGACAAGCAAGACAAATGGCGCGACGAACAACTTCGCCGGCCTTGCTATCGGTCTCACGCTTATCCTCATCCACCTCGTAGGCATCAACTACACTGGCACATCGGTCAACCCAGCACGCTCCATCGGCCCTGCCATCTTTGAGGGCGGACAAGCCATGTCAGACCTATGGGTGTTTATCGTTGCCCCATCACTCGGCGGAGTTATAGCTGCTGTGCTCTGGAAACTGATAGACACTGACAAATAGAATCATTCTATCTTGAGTGTGAGGAGGCTCGATAGAACTATTCTAAAGAGAACGGGGGAGCTCATCATCCCCCCAAGCCGGACAGGCCCAACAGCTCTGTCCGGCTTTTTGTTGTCTATGAAGCATGTGAGCATTGTAGTGCGACCGAAAACAGACAACACTGTCTATGGCAAAAGGGAAATACAAATAAAATATAAATATTCATACACAAAAAAGACATAATGCGAGAAAAAAGTAGTATATTTGCACGTTGGTATAAATACAGGCGTTTCCTCCGCTCGGCATAGAAAGCTTCCTCTGCTCCCGCTTAACGAAAACCCTCGAATAATCGCCTCGGACAAACTGGAGGAACAAGGCTGCTCTATGGCGAGCGCGGCTTGGGAGATTTGTCCCCGATGTGTCACACAGGCCGCAGGGAGGTTATGATGCCGCCTGCAGTCACAAACAGACGAGCGAGGAGGAGGAATACAAATCTGACCCCAAGCGCAGAAGACATCGTAAGAAAAGAATTATGCACACCTGACTTAGAATGAACGTTACAGATATAAACAGCATGTACAAAGAAGCCGAAGGGCTTGAGAGGACCTTGGGCATTGAGTTCATCTCCACCCCAGAGGCTGATACGGTCATGGCGACTATGCCTGTCGACAGCCGCAATGTCCAGCCCTATGGATACCTGAACGGGGGAGCCACAGTAGCTCTCGCCGAGACGCTTGCTGGTGTGGGAAGCATCCTTCTGGCACCGGGGCATATATGTGTCGGGATGAGCATAACAGCCTCGCATCTCAGACCAGCGAAGAAAGGCGACACCGTCACCGCGCTGGCGAGAGTCATACATAAGGGACGGCAGACACATCTGTGGCGTGTCGATGTCAGCGACGGAGCAGGACATACCATAAGCACCATCAATGTCACAAACTTCATAACAGACAAGGAGGGATGAGAGCAATGGGTTCATACGCATACTACAGGCTACCATATACAGACAGATACACCATAATAGAATCAGAGCGACAGCCGATAATACTGTCGTCGGTCGAGGATATCGGCAAGGAGAGGGGATTCTGCATCGCTCCATTCGACACTACAACACACGGCAGAAGGACCAGCAGCAACCCTATCCTCATCATAAGGCCTGACAGAGTCATTACAAGAGAGATTGTCACCCAGGACTATGATGACGACGAGGAATATGCAGACATGGTCCTCAGCACTCCAGACGAGGCTTACCATACGGCTTTCGAGAAATATCACGACGCTGTAGCTTGTGGCACTTTCGGGAAAATCGTACTGGCAAGACACAAGGAACTGGAGACAAAGGGCGCCATGACAAGGGAGAGACACGAGGCTCTCTTCATAAGAGCCTGCCGAATTTTCCCACGGCTGATGATAATGCTCTTCAGCACACCAGAGTCGGGGACATGGATCGTGGCGTCGCCTGAAATACTCCTGAAGGGACGGGGCGAGGTATTCCACACCGTAGCCCTGGCTGGCACGATGGCATACAAGGAGGGGTATGCAGAATGGAGCATGAAGAACAAGACGGAGCAGAACATCGTAGAGCAATACATCGAAAGGACTATAAGGCCTCTGGCAACAGAAATCATAAAGGACGGGCCATACACAGTGAGGGCGGGGAATCTCGTGCATCTGCGGACAGACTTCCGCTTCAGAATGACAACAGGTGCCCCCCATGGAGAAGGTGGACACGGGGACTGCCGACATACTGGACAGGAAGGAACAGGGCCGGACGACAGACAGACCACGGAACCAGGAGCTGCCATAGGCAAGCTTGTCGGGCGACTGCACCCCACGCCAGCTGTCTGCGGACTACCGAAAGAGGTGGCGAGAGATTTCATCATGGCCAACGAGGGGCAGGAGAGGAAATACTACAGCGGATTCGCCGGTCCTGTCGACATCAATGGCGAGACCCACCTTTATGTATCGCTGAGATGTGCCGAACTGGGCGACGGGACCATAACAGCATACGCTGGAGGAGGCATAATGCCAGAGAGCACATGCACGGCAGAATGGCGCGAGACGGAGATGAAGATGTACACAATCCTCACAAGCCTGTATGCTGACTGACTTCGGGCAAGTGTCGACGTGATAAAAAAAAGAAAAGACCATAAAAGTGTATTCAGACAAAGAGAACATAAACATACTGACATCTCTCCTTGTGTCTTACGGCGTGAGGCATATCGTCGTATGCCCCGGCAGCCGCAACGCTCCCCTTGTCCATAACTTCGATGTCTCTCCAGACATAACGACCCATGCTGTCACCGACGAGCGCTCTGCGGCATTCTTCGCCCTCGGCCTGCGCCTGCGTCTGCGACAGCCCGTAGCGGTCTGTGTCACAAGCGGGTCGGCTCTGCTGAACACAATGCCTGGAGCAGCCGAGGCAACATACCAGCATGAGGGCATCATCATAATCTCTGCCGACAGGCCACAGGCATGGATAGGACAACTCGACGGGCAGACTATGCCCCAGCACGGAGCATTGGGGACGTTCGCCTCGCCCAGTGTGTCTCTCCCAGAGCCTCACAACGATACAGAGCGCTGGCTATGCAGGAGACTCATCTGCGAGGCAATGATAGCAAACGCATGCCCGCCCTTTCCGTCGGTGCATATCAATGTCCCTGTCTCTGAACCCCTGTTCGGGTTTTCCACCCCTTGCCTGCCTGAGATTCCTCCTGTCGGCATAGCCGATTTGGACGACCAGAACGGGAGGGAGACACTGAGGCGCATACTGAAGGGAAAGAGAAGGCTCATGGTCATCTCAGGACAGACATATGACGACAAACCGAGCGCAGAGAAGGCTTGCATTCTATGCCGAGGTTCGGAGGAAGAAGACCGATGGTCAACTGACGACAAACCGAGCGCAGAAAATGCTTGCATTCTATGCCGAGGTGCGAAGGAAGAAGGCACAAAGTCAACTGACGACACCGCAGCGGGGCTTCTGATGGACAAGGCTTCTGGCTGTGTCTTTGTGGCAGAGTGGCTGTCGCCATACGGCAGAGTGAGACATATAGACGAGATACTCAGGACCACATGCGCGGAGGAGTTGGACAATATGCGCCCGGACTGTATCGTCTACATAGGAGGACACACTGTATCAAAAAGGCTCAGGCACTACATGCGCAGCCTGGACTCAAGGACGATGTTCATCACTGTCAGCGACGACGGCATGCTCCACGATGTCTCACAGCATACGACACTGGTGGTCAAAGCCACAGCGGGAGATTTCATGAGGATGATATGCAACGGGGCGATATGCCCAGATGCCGACATGGACTTCGTCAGAAGATGGCACGACATGGACAACATGGCTGCAAGGCGGATATCTGCCTCCTGCCCGCCATACTCACAGATGCTGGCCATCAGGAGACTTGAGGAGAATATAGACAACAGCAAGGACATCGTGTGCTATGCCAACAGCCTCTCTGTACGAGCAGGGATGATGTATGCCTCTGCTTACAGATACTGTAACCGCGGACTGAACGGTATTGAGGGCACGCTGAGCATGGCGGCTGGAATGGCAGCAGGAGCCAAGGAAAAAGGAGTGACTGCAGGGAACATGACTGCAGCACAGAATGTCTATTGTGTCATAGGCGACCTCAGTTTCTTCTACGACAGCAACGCCCTGTGGATACAGGAGCTGGCAGGGAATATGCGCATAATGCTCATAAACAACCAGCGCGGAGCGATATTCGGAATGCTGCCAGGACTGGACAGGAGCCCTGCGCACAAGCCCCTGATAGCTGCCGGGCACAACGCTACAGCCGAGGGGATATGCTCACAATACGGCATGGAATACTATAGGGCTACAGACACACCGTCTCTTGAGGAGGGCATAAGATTGCTGACCTCTGGAGTACATGACAGGCCTGTAGTGCTCGAGGTGCTGACTGATGCTGACACTGACGCTGACGCATACAGCAAGGCATTGGATTGAGAACACATGGGAGGCATAGCTGATTCTGGCAGAGTGACCCAGCTGATACAGTCTGCCTTACAGTCGCCCCCAAGGTAAGGACACTGTAACTTCAAGAACAAAAACGATTTATGACACATAGCATGAGAAACTGGAAAAAGATGCATGACTTCAAGGAGATTGTCCTTGAGGAATATAACGGTATAGCGAAGATATCCATCAACCGCCCAAGATACCGCAACGCTTTCACACCGCTGACAACAGCCGAGCTGTCACAAGCCTTCTCCATAGTAAGAGAGGCACAGCATATCAGAGTAGTACTGCTGACAGGAGCGGAGACACCCCGCAAAGAAGGACAGAGCGACGAGGAATGGCTGCGGACACAGGCTTTCTGCTCAGGTGGAGACATGAACGTGAAAGGACGTGGAGGATATATCGATGGAGAAGGCACACCACGCCTCTCTGTCCTCGATGTGCAGATGCAGATACGCCGTCTGCCAAAACCCGTCATAGCGATGGTGAACGGTTTCGCAATAGGAGGAGGACATGTCCTGCACGTCGTCTGCGACCTCACGATAGCATCAGAGAACGCACGCTTCGGGCAGACAGGCCCCAAGGTTGGCTCCTTCGACGCTGGCTTCGGCTCAAGCTATCTGGCAAGAATGGTGGGACAGAAGAAAGCAAGGGAGATATGGTTCCTCTGCCGCCAATACACGGCGCAGGAGGCTCTCGACATGGGCATGGTGAACAAAGTGGTGGCCTACGACAAGCTTGAGGACGAATGTGTGGCATGGGCTGAGGAGATGATGCAACACTCTCCACTGGCTCTGAGAATGATAAAGATGGGACTGAACGCCGAGCTTGACGGCGAGGCCGGAATACAACAGTTGGCAGGAGACTGCACCGCTCTTTATTATATGCTCGACGAGGCACAGGAGGGCGGAAAGGCATTCCTCGAGAAACGCAAGCCTGACTGGGGGAAATTCCCTCTCGTCCCATAAACGAAATCGCTCATCCTTCGCCCCCATAAAAGGCGGCGGCAGTCCCGACGAGCGCACCCCACCTCTCTCTCGCCTCCATAAAAGGCGGCAGTCCCGACGAGTGCACACCCACTTCTCTCTCGCCCCCATGCCTTGGCAGGCGACAATGACATTAGGGAAAGACAACCCCACCTATCAGAAACGCAACCTCATTATTCTGAAAACCCGATGCAAATAAACCTTACACATAAGCGGCTCCACTTCAAGAAACCGGCAAGGACATCACGGGGAGAATACTCCACACACGATATGATAATCATATCAATAACAGACGACAGCAGCAAGCGCATCGGACTCGGTGAGTGTGCCCCCCTGCCCGACCTCTCGTCGGACAGGGATGCCTACACACACATGTCAGATGTGGCACGTCTCATAAACGATGCCCTCAACAGCAGCGACTATCAGGAGACTCTGCGACCTTACCCCGCACTGCTCTTCGCCCTCGAGTCTGCCATGTATGACTATCAGCAGAACCCATTGCTATACGACACTCCTTTCGCCAGAAGCGAGGTTGGGATACCCACTAACGGACTGGTATGGATGGCTCCATACGACGATATGCTCAGCCAGGTGAAGAGGAAGATTCTGGATGGATTCAAATGCATAAAGCTGAAAATAGGAGCAATAGGATGGGAAGAGGAGATGAGCCTCATAAAGACAATACGCTCACGTTTCTCAAAGGACACCATAGAGCTCCGCGTCGATGCAAACGGTGCCTTCAGCGTGGACAATGCCATGAGGAAACTTGAGGAACTGGCAAGATATGACATACACTCCATAGAGCAGCCCATAGCCCAATACCAATGGAAAGAGATGGCCGACCTCTGCAGGAACACCCCGCTACCGATAGCACTCGACGAGGAACTGATAGGTGTCGGCACACTCGATGAGAAACGGACGCTCCTCGACACCATAAAGCCACAATACATCGTCGTGAAACCTACGCTGCACGGAGGCATGTCGGGAGCCATCGAGTGGGTCAGCGAGGCACAGAAAAGGGGTATCGGCTCATGGATGACGAGTGCGCTGGAAAGCAACATCGGACTGAGGAATGTGGCGCTCCTGGCTGCGAGAGTCTACAACATAACGCCCGAGACAGCACACAAGACCATGCCACAGGGACTCGGGACTGGAATGCTCTATACCGACAACATAGAGATGGATATGGAGCTGAGACACGAGAAGATGTGGCGCTGTGAAGTGGCAGACTGACAACGCAAGAAGAATCTGAGGACAGACATATAAATGCGGACGGAGCCACACCGAATGAATAGGAGAAAAGACAAACAACCTTATATAGACAGTTATGAAGAAAAGACTAAACCTGACCGTAATCCTCCTCATGATAGCCACAATGTGCTGCATGGCAGGAGGGAAGAAAGCGAAATACGTATTCTACTTCATCACCGACGGCACAGGCGTCAACACCGTGCTTGCGACAGAGATGTACCGTGCAGAGCTTGAGGGACGCATCGGACGTGTCCCATGCTCCATGTCCCTGTTCCCCGTCGTCGGCATATCATCGACATTCTCCACGAGCAGTGGTGTGACAGACTCTGCCGCCTCTGGCACAGCTCTCGCTACAGGCGTGAAGACAAATAACGGAGCGATAGGCATGGCTCCCGATATGAAGACTCCCGTGACCTCGATAGCCGTCTGGGCTAAAGAGGCCGGCATGAGGGTCGGAGTGGCAAGCAGCTGTCCCGTCAACCATGCCACACCAGCCGCCTTCATAGCACATCGCGCCTCACGGAAAGACTACTATGGCATAGGGCTCGACATGGTGAAGGCCGACTTCGACTTCTATGCCGGCTCAGAAGTGAACAAGCATACCGACAAGAAGAATTATCCCGGCCAGCCCGACATCTACGACATCATGCGCAAGGCAGGCTACACTGTGGCATTCGGCATCGACGAGTATGAGAAGATGTCAAGGCGGGCAGAGAGGATTCTCCTCGTCCAAGACACGACACGTCTCAATCCAGCATCAGGGACTTACAGCATACCATACGCCATAGACGCCAAGGAGGGCGAGATGAGGATAGAGGATATACTGCGTGCGGAGATTGACTTCCTGATGAAGGACAACAAGCGTGGATTCTTCCTTATGAACGAAATAGGCGGCAAGGTCGACTGGGCATGCCACGCTCTTGACGGGGCAGCGACATTCGCCGAGGTAGAGGCTGTTGACCGCTGCGTGAAGATAGCGCTCGAGTTTTACGAGAAACATCCTGACGAGACGCTCATTGTGCTGACAGCCGACCACGAGACGGGAGGCCTCGTGCTCGCCCCTGACGATATCTATGAGGTGAAGCTCAGAGTCCTGAAGAACCAGAAAGTGAGCACTGATGGGTTCACAGCGATACTCCACAACATGCGCAAGGAGACAAGGAACCGTGTCACATGGGAACAGGCGAAGGCCGCACTGACCGAGAACTTCGGATTCTGGACATCTCTCGAGATGACAACTGACGAGGAAGAAGAGCTGAAGCAAGTGTGGCATGAGTCATTCGAGGACAAAGCCGAGGAGATTAAAAACGAGTACACAGCCAACGAGCCTCTCGCCGTTCTCGCGAGAAACATCATAAACAAGAAGGCGATGATCACCTGGAACACGAGAG
Source organism: Hoylesella loescheii (assembly GCA_021531755.1). Lineage (GTDB taxonomy): Bacteria > Bacteroidota > Bacteroidia > Bacteroidales > Bacteroidaceae > Prevotella. The sequence continues at coordinate 18,461 of JADYUK010000003.1, read as the reverse complement.
GACACTCTGCCGGACTTGTTCCCGTCTACGCCATAGGTGTCGGACAGGAGCTGTTCTCATCGCACAATGACAACGCCGATATACCCCTCAAGATAGCCCGCGCAGCAGGATACAAGACACCATTCGACAAATGACTGGTGAGGCGGTTCCCTGAATGAGCGAATATATACACTTCTCTTGGCATGCCTCTACCCCCCTATGGGCAGGAGACAGGAGGCTGGAGAGAGGTCACCCACACGTCAAAAGACAAGCGTTTTCGATAAGCAAGAGCAGAGACCAAGCTTGCTTGTGCTATGCCTTGCAAGGAGGAAGAAGACGAAGTCAACTGACGACAAACCGAGCGCAGAGAAGGCGTGCATTCTATGCCGAGGTGCGAAGGAAGAAGACCGAAGGTCAACTGACGTCTGGATTAATATAAACAGGACAAATAATGGGGAGACAAGCGCATGACACTATCCGAATTCTACTCCATATGGAATACCCCCTCCCCCACCCTCCTCGTACATACCAGTGGCAGCACAGGAAAGCCGAAGCCCCTATGGGTGGAGAAGCGGCGCATGATGGCATCTGCCCGCGCCACAAACGATTTCCTCTCCCTCAATCCGGGAGACACATCCCTGCTCTGCATGCCCTTGGACTATATCGCGGGGAAGATGGTTGTTGTGAGAGCCATAGAGAGGGGGCTTGACCTCATAAGCGTCACACCGTCCAACCACCCTCTTGCCTCTGCCTGGTGCACTGACAAGCATATCGACGTGGCAGCCATGGTGCCATCACAGGTATGGTCGTCGCTGAGAGTTGAGGAGGAGGCAGCGAGACTGCAAGCTATAAGGCATATAATTATAGGTGGTGGAGCCATCGACAGCCGTCTTGAGGAAACCCTGCTCAGCTTCCCCAACGCCGTTTGGAGCAGCTATGGCATGACAGAGACTCTGTCACACATAGCCATGAGGCGTGTCAGCGGCCCTGGGGCGAGCCTATGGTACACCCCGATGCCCTGTGTCTCTGTATCGCTCGCGTCCGATGGATGTCTCGTCATTGATGCCCCCAATGTCCATGATGGATGCCTGAAGACCAACGATATGGCAGAGATAAATCCCGACGGGCAGCGCTTCCGCATAATAGGACGCAAGGACAATGTCATATGCTCAGGCGGCATAAAGCTGCACATAGAGGATATGGAGAACAAGATAGCCAGCCGTATCGACACACCGTTCTGCATCACGAAGCGTCGGGACGAGAAGTTTGGGGAGGTGGCCGTCATGCTTTCCGTCGCCCACGATATCGACACAGCTGTCCTCTCGGAGTGTCTCAGAAGATATGAGATACCAAAAGAGGTGATACACGTCTCCAGCATCCCTCTGACAGAGACAGGGAAGACAGACCGCCATGCAGCTCTCCTTATAGCTGAGCAGGAGGCACGTGGAAAACATTCCCATTAAGACAACAGAGCCATAACAATAGCCTTGTGGCATCTCCCCGAGATGAACAAGATATGGACATACCCCTAAAGACGGGGGGCAAAAATCAGCTTTAGACAAGGTGATTCAAGAAAGAATTGTAATTCTATATAGCCCACCAGAACAGTACAGACATATATATAAACCCGACCAGACAATGAAGAAAATCCAGATCATCACCCTGTTAGCCATGATAAGCCTGACAGCCATGGCACAGAAGCCAAAAGTCTATGTCACACGCGAGATAACGCCCCAATCTCTCGTACGTATATACAAAGCCCTGGGGCGCAGAGCAGAGGGGAAAGTGGCAGTAAAGATAAGCACTGGCGAGGCGGGAAACCCCAACTATCTCAAGCCAGAGCTGATAGCTCCCCTTATCCAACTTGTCGACGGCACTATCGTCGAGTGTAACACAGCCTACGGAGGGAAGCGCAGCTCCACTGAGGAGCATATGCGTGTGGCAGAGGAGCATGGATTCACAGCTATCGCACCCGTCGATATCATGGATGCAGAGGGAGAGATACGCATCGCTGTCCGCGATACCACACACCTGAGATACGACATTGTCGGCAGCCACCTGCAGAGATATACCTTCCTCATCAACCTCTCCCACTTCAAGGGCCACCCTATGGGCGGACTGGGAGGAGCGCTGAAGAACCAGAGCATCGGAATAGCCTCGGCAAACGGCAAGGCCTATATACACACGGCAGGGAAGCAGGAAACTGTCGAGGGCATGTGGAAGAATGTCAGCGACCAGGATGGATTCCTCGAGTCGATGGCTGCTGCAGCACAAGGCGTTGCAGACTATTTCGGCGACAGGATTCTCTATATCAACGTGATGAACAATATGTCTGTCGACTGTGACTGTGTAGCCCATCCAGCAGCTGTCTCCATGCGCGACTATGGCATACTCGCCTCTACCGACCCTGTCGCTCTCGACAAGGCGTGCGCCGATATCATCTTCAATATGCCTGCGGACGAGGAGAACGACAGCGAGGCCATGAAAGAGCGCATAAACAGCCGCCATGGCATGCATACAATAGAGTATGCCGAGCGTATCGGTCTCGGCTCCACAGCCTACGACCTCATAAACATAGACACTCCGGAGCCATAAACCCGCCTCACAGCCACATAACTGTGGGCGGTGAGGAGGCGGTGAGCATCAGGCAGGAGTGCGGAAGAAGAGCGCTACATCGATTCACGAGGAACTTACTCCGCACAGTTCTGTCCATAACAAAACCACGCTATACAACGATGCCGACGGGCATGATGTATAGCGTGGTTTTTCTTTTTCTTGACGTGCCCATCGTCCGTGATACGGCCAGAAACTTTCAATATCACAGCTCTGTGGGGCTCTATGGGGCATTGTGTGATGCTCATGGCGGTGGACTCTGTCCCGAGGCTATGGGGGAGGAAGGGGGAAGAGGGAAAAGGGGGGCTCGCCACAAGGAGAGCTACGTCAATGCGTGGCAGGAAGAGCCGTGGAGAGTGGAGAGTGGCGACTGTAGGGATGGGGAGAGGCTATTGTCTGACAAGGTTACGGCCAGCGTCAATGCGGAGGAAGATGAACAACAGGATAGTGAAGCCCCATAGCGACGAGCCTCCATAGCTGAAGAACGGAAGGGGGATACCGATGACGGGGGTGACACCGAGCACCATGCCGACATTTATGAACACATGGAACAGGAAGACGCTCAGCACACAATAGCCGTATATGCGCCCGAACTTGAACGGCTGGCGCTCAGCCACATGTATCAGCCTCAATATGAGGGCGAGGAACAGCAGCAGCACGCCTGCTGAGCCTACGAATCCCTCCTCCTCGCCTACAGTGCAGAAGATGAAGTCTGTATCCTGCTCAGGGACATACTTCAGCTTCGTCTGTGTGCCGTTGAGGAATCCCTTGCCCTTCAGTCCTCCCGAGCCTATGGCTATCTCGCTCTGATGGACATTGTAGCCTGCTCCGGCGAGATCTTCCTCCAGGCCGAGGAGGACATTGATGCGCTCGCGCTGGTGGCTCTGGAGGATATTGTCGAGGACATAGCTCGACGAATAGAAGAATGTGACGGAGCCAAGGGTGAAGAGGAGTGTAAGGTAATAATTAGTCAGACGCTCACGCAGGCCTCTGTAGAGAAGAATCCCTACGATATAGGCCGTGAGGGCTAACTGCGCCCAGACGATATCGAATGGGATGATGAACTTGGAGAAGAGCAGGGAGACTGTGGTCACTCCGACGACAGTAAGGGCAAGATGGCGCACAAGACGCTTGTCACGGCAATAGACCCTCACCATACAGACGGTGAAGATATGCACCATGAGCAGGACAAGGAATTTGCCGAGGGACACTGGCATCTGCCATAGGGCGACCTCCTCAAAACGTATGCCGACAACGAAATACGCCACCATGGCCACCCCTGTGAAGAGTATCGAGCCGGGCATCCCCTCACGGTACATCATGAGGAAGAACGATGTGTAGACGAGGGCAGAGCCTGTCTCCTTCTGCCCGATGATAAGGAGCATGGGGGTGATGATGACGGCACAGGCGGCGAGGAAGTCACGGTTACGGCTCAGGGAGAAACCGTATGTGGACATCAGCTTAGCCGCTGCGAGCGCTGTGGCGAACTTGGCGAACTCGGCCGGCTGTATGCGCAGCGGGCCCATGACGAGCCATGACCTTGAGCCCTTTATCTCATGGGGATTGAAGATTGTGGCAAGGAGCACAAGCAGGAACAACGCATAGAGAACATAGGCGAAAGTGTCGAAGACTCTGTCGTCCATCATGAGAATGATGAACCCGAGGCATATGGATGTGCCTATCCACAGTATCTGCATCCCGGAGCGTGTGTCAAGACTGAAGATATCAGTCTCCTCGAACGAGTAGGTCGCCCCGCAGACGCTGAGCCATCCTACAGCCAACAATGCGAGATATATACCTATGGTCCACCAATCGAGTGAGCTAAGTATGCCTTTTCCGTTAGACTCTTTCTGTGACATATTGCCTGTCTGCTATTATTAAGTAGGTGTACAGAATTATTTTTATAATTATTGTACTGATTAGTGACGCTGAATCAGTATGTGACATAAAGGAGTGTAGTGACTCCTGCTCTATTGTTGTCACTTGCTGACAATGCGCAGTAGGCGGTGCAAGGATTATACAGATAATTCTGCACACCTACTTATATATAAATATGTATGGTGTCTTGTCTCCACACAGAGATGATATAAAGGGGAGGGGAGCTATCTGTTTGCCGAGCCGTATGCGATTCTACGCCTTTGGAACTCGCCCGCGCGTATCTCGCTCGACGGTGACAGCTTCCCGTTGATGTACTGCTCCATCATGAGCGCTCCTATCGGCACACCATAATCAGCACCGAAGCCTCCATTCTCGACATAGACAGCTATGGCTATCTTGGGGTTGTCCATCGGTGCGAATCCCATGAAGACGGAGTGGTCGTGCCCTCTGTTCTGTGCCGTTCCGGTCTTTCCGCAGACGAGATAGTCGGCCCTGTTGGCGGCACGGCATGTTCCCTTGACCACTGACGACCTCATTCCTGCCACAACCCAGTCATAGGCCTTGCGGCTCGCCTTGGTGTAGTGTCTCGTGGTGAAGGCTGAGTCGAGCTTCTCGCCCTGCACTTTCTTCACCACGTGTGGTGTGATGTAGTATCCACGGTTGGCTATGGTGGCTCCGAGATTGGCTATCTGCAGAGGAGTGAGGCCCACCTCTCCCTGTCCGATGGATATGGATATGACGGTCAGTCCGTTCCATGAGCCCTTATACGCATCGTCATAATAAGAGGCGTTGGGAATCATGCCACGTTTCTCTCCTGGCAGGTCTATGCCGAGCTTATATCCGAATCCCATTGAGACCATATAGTCACGCCATGTGTTCATAGCGGCCTGATGGCTCCCGTATTTCCGTTTCGCCCCCACCATATAATATAGTCCCCAGCAGAAATAAGCGTTGCATGATGTGCTTATCGCCTCGACGAGCGCTGTCGGCGATGAGTGGCTGTGGCATCCGACATGCAGGCCGCGGAAAGAGAATCCGTGATGGCAGGGGAACATGGTGTGTGGCGTTATGATACCCTCTGTCATATAGGTCAGGGCCTGTGATGTCTTGAATGTTGAGCCGGGAGGATATTGCCCCATGATGGAGCGGTTGAGGAGAGGCTTCCAGACATTGCGTGAGAGGGCGAGATGGTTCTTGCCACGCTTCCGGCCGACCATCTGGCGTGGGTCGTACGTAGGCGATGATACCATGCAGAGCACTTCGCCTGTCGAAGGCTCGATGGCCACGATAGAGCCTATCTTCCCCTCCATGAGTCTCTCTCCGAGTGCCTGGAGCTTTATGTCGAGAGTCAGCGTGAGGTCTTTCCCTGCCACGGGCTTGCGGTCATACTCTCCATTACTGTAGCTTCCCTTTATCCTCCCTCGTGCGTCTCTGAGCATAATTTTCACGCCTTTCTCGCCTCTGAGGGCTTTCTCGTAGTAGCGTTCTACTCCCAGCTTGCCTATATAATCGCCAGCCTGATAGTAGTCGTCGTCCTCTATGTCATAGTCAGACACCTCAGCGACATCGCCGAGCACATGGGCAGCATAGGGATACTGGTACTGGCGTATGGACCTTTTCTGGACATAGAATCCAGGGAAGCGGAACAGTTTCTCCTGGAAGATGGAGAAGTCGCGCTCTGAGAGTTGTGACATGAAGAGCTGCTGTGTGAATCGTGAGTATCCCGGATTCTTGCTCCTGTCCTTTATCTCAGCCATGCGCTGCTCATAAAACTCGGGTGTTATGCCGAGCGCCTTACAGAACTCGAGTGTGTCGATATGTCCCTTCTGCTCGTTCATGATGACCATGAGGTCATACGATGGCTCATTGTATACGAGCAGCTCGCCATTACGGTCGGATATGACGCCACGTGATGGATATTGGATATTCTTGAAGAAAGCGTTTGAGTCTGCGCTCTGCCTATAGTCATCGCTCATTATCTGGAGTACGAAGAGGCGTATAATATATATGGTGACGATAGCCGTAGCCACGCCACCTATAATATATTTCCTATTCTCTAATCCGTAATCTGCCATTCAAGTATATGGTGGGATGATGAGATATGCTCCCACCGTCAAGAAATAAAGTTAATTGTTATGGTTTTGACTTTCTGCAGTCCCTTTCCTCATGTCTGAGATGTTCTGTCTGGCTTTCTGTCCCTCCTCCTTTGCGTCCCTGCAGCTTTCTGGCTCCGCTATGTCTATGCCGGAGGCTGACAGCAGGGGGACGACGCATCCCACAGACATTCAGGCGTAGTACTGCTGTTCGATGCCTTACTCCCTTATCCGCTCGAAAGCGATGATGATGATTACAGTCACGAGGGTGCTTGCGCCTATGCATTCTATCCACATCAGCGGATTGAAGAAAGAGAATGCCTCAAGAGTGAAGAATACGAGGCTGCATATCAGTGTCAGGATGAGGATATACAGGAGGAACTTTATCCATCCCATTGTTTTCAGCGACGGGACAATCTCCTCGTCGTCATCGTTCTGCACGAGAAGTCTCAGCACACGTGGCTGCAGGAGTCCTATGACGGTCAGTGCTCCTGATGTCATGCCCGGTGTGTTCATAAAGACATCGATGAGCAGTCCTGTCACGAAACACCACATCAGCGCGCTCCATCTTGGCTGTGCTGTACTGAAGTGTATTGGCAGCATGATGTATATGAGCGGTGTGGCTATTCCGTAAATGTGTATATGTCCGAGGAAGAGGACATGTACGAGGACGAGGAGCGTCATGGCTCCCAGCCTTTTTATTATGTTTATTGTCATCTGTCCTCCTTCTTTATCCTTATTGAGTCTTGTGCCGCATTGAGTGTCTCGAGGCGTTGTCTCGCAGCGTCGTCGTCGATGACGGTGACATTGCGCAGGCAGCCGAAATCGGTCGACAGCTCTATCATGAGCCTGTACGAGAGTCCGTCGGCTGAGTTATAGACATGCAGAATCTTTCCCACCATCACTCCAGGGGGGAAGACAGAGCTGTAGCCCGATGTCATGACACGGTCGAGGAGCCTGAAGTGTGCGTGTCTCGGCACATCCTCCACATATGCGTAGCGTGACGACCTGCCGTCCCATCTGAGATACCCGAAGTATCCTCTCTTGTCGATGCGGCAGCTTATGCGTGAGTGTGAGGACAGCACGGGTATGACGATACTGTAGTCAGGTGTTGTCTGGTAGACTATCCCGACTATCCCTGTCCCGCACACGACGCCCATATCAGGCCTTACGCCATCTCTTGAGCCTTTGTCTATTGTTATGAAATTGTCCTGCTTGTCGATGGTGTTGCTTATGACGCGTGCTGGTATCATGCGGCATGATGCCATGCTGTTCTTCATCTCCCTTGTCGCCGCCTCGCTGTCGCCGCTTAGCTTCTCTATCTGTTGGGAGAGATACTCGACTTGTCTCTCGAGAGTCACATTGCGCTGTGTCAGCCTCTCGTTGACTTTTGTAAGAGAGAAGAACTGGTCCACAGCAGACGACACCTCGTAGACTTTTCCGCTTACGATATTGGCTGATGTGAACCACACGCTGCCCTGATATCCATTGAACTGGAAGAGCAGGACCATCGACACGACCTCAAGTATCAGGAACAAGAACCAGTGATGGTATTTCTGCAGGAATTCTGCTAAGTTACGCATGGTTGTCTGTTAGTCGTGATGATATGGCTGTCATGATATGGCGGCAATGGGGCGATGCATGGCATCAATGGGGTGATGCATGGCGGCGTAGAGTCTCGCTGCCAGCCTCATGGAGTGTATGATGCTCCCCCGGCATATTCGGCACTGTCTCTCATTCTGGGAGGCAGGTGTTGTGTGGCGCCGGGATTCTGCCCGCTGCCCTGCCATATCATTCATGTGTGTATAGGTACGCCCCGTGCTTCAGTCTGCCACCATAGGTATACGGCGGCGCTGGCTGGCTTGGGGTGGGCCTTCATATATCTTATGGTGGGCTCTATAAAGAAGAGATTATAGAGCCCACCTTGTGTATCCTTAAAGTCTCTCTCCCCGCAGTTATCTCATGAGGAAAGAGAAGCGGTCGACATTCTTCAGCGCTATTCCGGCACCCTTCGCTACAGAGTGGAGGGGGTCGTCAGCAATATGGAACGGTATGTTAATCTTAGCCTCAAGACGTCTGTCGAGTCCTCTCAGCAGCGCGCCGCCACCAGAGAGGTATATACCGTTCTTTACGATATCGGCATATAGCTCAGGAGGAGTGTTCTCAAGGGCGTTGAGCACAGCGTTCTCTATCTTGGCGATAGTCTTGTCGAGACAGTGTGCTATCTCCTGGTAGCATACCGGCACCTCCATAGGCAGCGCTGTGATGCGGTTCGGGCCATGGATGACATAATCCTCAGGGGCCTCATCGCCGAGGTCGGTGAGGGCTGAGCCGACATGTATCTTTATACGCTCTGCCATACGCTCAGAGACCTTCACGTTGTGCTGGCGTGACATATACTCCTGGATATCAGATGTGAGGTCGTCGCCTGCTGTACGTATAGAGTTGTTCGATACTATGCCGCCGAGCGATATGACAGCTATCTCTGTCGAGCCTCCGCCTATGTCGACTATCATGTTACCCTCTGGCGCCTCGACATCGATGCCGATGCCTATAGCGGCAGCCATAGGCTCGAAGATGAGGTAGACGTCGCGTCCGTCGGCATGCTCTGCCGAGTCACGGACAGCTCTCAGCTCCACCTCTGTCGACCCTGAGGGCACGCCGATAACCATGCGCAGGGAGGGTGAGAAGAGCCTGCTCCCTGAGTGGACCATCTTTATGAGGCCTCTCATCATCTGCTCACACGCTGAGAAGTCGGCTATCACACCATCGCGCAGCGGGCGTATGGTGCGTATGTTCTCGTGTGTCTTCTCATACATCATCTTCGCCTTTCCTCCGACGGCTATCATCTTGTCGGTGCGGCGGTCGAGAGCGACTACTGACGGCTCGTCAACAACAATCTTGTCATCGCTGATGATGATGGTGTTGGCAGTGCCGAGGTCCATCGCTATTTCTTGTACAAAAGAGAAAAATCCCATTTCGGTTCTTGCTTATTATTGTTTATGTGGGTGTATATTGGGGTAGTGTTCTTGTCGTTTGTCTGCCCGACGGGCTCATTTCGTTGCCTCGAACCATGCGTTGATGGCTGTGTCGTAGTGGCTGCTGACTCCGAAGGCGCGTGTTGCGAACATGCGTCTCTCCTCTATTGTTGTCTCTGCTCCTCTCTTGTTGATGATATCGAGGAGCACCTCATACTCAGCTTTTGACGGTATGATGACAACGTCCTTGAAGTTCTTTGCTCCGGCACGTATGAGCGATATGCCGCCTATGTCAATCTTCTCGATGATGTCAGCCTCTGACGCTCCGCTTGCCACGGTCTGCTCGAAAGGATAGAGGTCGACTATGACGAGGTCTATCTCAGGTATCTCATACTGTGCCATCTGCTGCTGGTCGCCCTCGTTGTCACGGCGTCCGAGTATGCCACCGAAGATTTTCGGGTGGAGTGTCTTCACTCTACCGCCGAGGATAGAGGGGTATGTCGTGACATCCTCAACCTTCTGACACTCATATCCGAGTGACTCTATGAATGTCTGTGTGCCACCTGTCGAGAGGAACTTCACTCCCTCGTCGTTGAGTTTCTTTAGAAGCTGGTCCAGTCCGTCCTTATGGAAGACAGACACGAGTGCTGTTTTGATTTTCTTGTTCTCAGCCATTTTCTGTGGTGTATTTTTGTTTATGTATTTATTATTTCTCTTTAACTGTGAGCCGTAATGCTGCTGTGAGGCGCTGCAAGGATATGCCATTGGCGCTGCAAGGACAAGCCGGGGGTGCTGCAAGGACATGCCATTGGCCCTGCAAGGGACATGCCTGGGACACTGAAGGAATATACCATTGGCGCTGCAAGGACATGCCATGAGGCGCTGCAAGGACATACCATGAGGCGCACATAAGGCTATCCCTAATATCTCAAGGGCTTGCCGCACGGACGTTGTCACTCAGCTTTCAGCTGTATTCCTACATCGGCTATGCCGGGCAGAATCTCACGTTTCATGTTATGCCTCACCCTGACATGTATGCTGTCTCCGTACATATAGAAGCGTTTGCGTACAGGCAGTGTGTACTGATAGAGTGATATTCCTGCTCCGAGTGTCATTCCCCTTTTGTCTGTCACGTAGCATGTGACGGTGTCGTGGATAGTGGCGCGTGAGGGATAGACTGTCTGGTCGACAACGATGTGCAGGTTCTTGAAGGGGTATCTGCCGCTTAGTCTGAGGTTCAAGAGCATGGCGTATGTCCCGCTTTCCTTGAGCGAGTCGATTCCGAACTCGAGAGTCTCGTTCTTTTCCCATCCTCCTGGGTCGGCGTGCTCGTAGTGGTCGTAGACTCTGCGCTCGTTACATGCTGTCGTTATTGTCATCAGCGCCGCCACCATTGTCGCTGCTGCGATTGTTCTTATCATTTCGCCTTGGTTTCTTCTTTTTCTTCTTCTTTGCCTTGTCGAATCGTGCTATGTCCTCGCTCTCAATGATATCGCGTGGTTTTGAAGGTCTCTCGTCATCGTCATTGTCATTGAGGTCGGCAGGTTTCTCGCCCCTTTTGTTCATCTCGATTATCTCGGTGGCTCTCTCGGGTGTTATTGTCTCGAGGTTGGCTGCTAAACGTTTGTCTGTCGAGTAGGTTATTGTACCGGCGAGGATATCTTTCTTGAAGAAGAAGTAGTCGCTGTCCAGGGTCTGCAGTACGATGTCTGTCGGCGGGAATTTCCTGCTTGCCTCGAGGTATGTGTCCACCTCATAGTTCAGGCAGCATTTCAGCTTGGCGCACATTCCGGCCAGTTTCTGCGGGTTGAGCGATATGTCCTGGAATCGTGCGGCGTTGGTAGAGACGCTCGAGAACGATTTTATCCATGTGGCGCAGCAGAGCTCTCTTCCGCACGGGCCGGTGCCTCCTATGCGTCCGGCTTCCTGTCTCGCGCCTATCTGCTTCATCTCTATCCTGACATGGAAGACATCGGCGAGGATCTTTATGAGCTGTCTGAAATCGACTCGTTCGTCGGCTATGTAGTAGAATATCGCCTTGTTTCCGTCGCCCTGGTATTCGACATCGCCAATCTTCATCTGCAGTCCGAGGTCCTTGGCTATCTGTCTGCTCTGAATCATTGTGGCATGTTCTCTCGACTTAGCTTCCTCCCATACCTTTATGTCCTGCTCTCTTGCTATGCGGTAGACCCTCTTTATGTCGTCCATTGACTTGAGGTTGGCCTTTCTCACCTGGAGGTTGACGAGTTGTCCTGTCAGCGTCACCACTCCTATGTCGTGTCCCGGTGACGACTCTACGGCCACGAGGTCGCCTTTCTTCAGGTCCAGTCCGTTGATGTTATGGTAGTACCCCTTGCGGGTGTTCTTGAACTGTACCTCGACGAGGTCTGTCCTCTCTGTGTTGCCTGGCACATCGGCGAGCCAGTCATAGGTGTTCAGCTGGTGGTCCTGGCGTCCGCATCCTTTGGCCGAGAGACCTCTGGAGCATTCACCGCAGACGTATTTCAGGTTGTCGTAGTTTATTTCCATAAAAGTTGTTTCTGTATCTTTGTTTTTGCTTCAGGCTCCGGTCATGGCGGTCATCTGCGTGCCAGGAGCGATGTGAGCCTCAGCGATGTGTCGTAGAAGACAATCTTCTGGTTAGTGTTCTGGGCTATATCCCTCAGTGCGAGCTCCCACAGCGCGGTCATCTCTATGACATTGTCCTCGTTGATATACTGTCCGAATCTCGTCACGAAATCCTCCTCCTCGCGGGTCATATATGTCAGCCTCGGGTCATGGAAGTTTGACATGAAGGCTTCTCTCACCATGCGCAGGAAATATGTTATCATGCGTTTCTGTTTCTCACGCCCGAGGGCTGCCGCGGCATCGCTCCATCCCTTCATGCCTTTGACGTCGCGCTTATAGACAAGCCTCATGAGCATCACGAAGAGGTCGAGGAACTGTCTCTGCTCCGAGTCAGGCAGGAGCTGCTCAACGGCCTCTATCCAGTTGCCCTCCGTGGCTCTCGCCAGACGCGTCGCTGTGTCCTCGTCGAGTCCTCTCCGCCTTATGAGGGCCTGTGCAAGGCTTTCCTGTCCTATCGGCGGGACATCTATGCGCTGCACACGGCTCAGTATAGTCTCGAGCAGCCGCTCAGGCTGTTCGACGACAAGGATGAACACCGTATCGGGCGCTGGCTCCTCGAGTGTCTTGAGTATCTTGTTTGCGCTCTCCTCGTTCATCCTCTCTGCCAGCCACACGACAGCCACCTTGTATCCGCCCTGGCTTGACTTCAGGGACAGCTTCCTGGCTATGGCGTCGCTCTCGGCCGCTGTTATTATGGCCTGCTGTGTTGTGGCCTTCATCCGCTCGGCCCACATGTTCATGGTGACATACGGCCCGTCATTGACAAGCATCCCGTACCACTCTGCCATGAAATCGTCGCTGACGGGCTTGTGCTGGGCTGTCATTGACGGCAGCTTCACTGTCGGGAACGTGAAATGGAGGTCTGGGTGATGCCACTCTCTCAGCATCTTGCATTGGCTGCATGTGCCGCATGCCTCGGCGTCGTCGATGGTGCGTGGAGCCGCGGCGCTGTCTGCCAGGGGGTCCTCGTCGCCGAAGAGCCCGCCTCCGGAGAATGCCTGTGGCATGATGCGCTGCCGTGTCCTGTCACACAGAAGTGCGGAGGCGAAGGCGAGGGCAAGCGCGAGACTGCCATAGCCGGTCTTGCCACAGAGCATGAGGGCATGTGGGACGCGGTCGGCCACTATCAGCGAGCGCAACCTGTCCTTAACTTCTTCCTGTCCTATGACTGCGGTCCATTCCATAATGTTCTCTGCGGGTGTGACGTACGTACATAATATAATGCAAAGTTAAGCATATTTTTCGAAACGCCACACACAATAGGCTAAAAAACTATATTTTTTAACCAATGCCTTTATATGTATCAAGTTGGGAGGCGTCTGCCACCATGTTTTCAGCACACGGAACAATCCTCAAGACACTGCCGCACGGGTGTCGATTGCCATGCTGCCGGCATGGTTTCTCGTAGTGTCATGGTGTGTCTCTCATGTGGTTTCTCCCATGCCAGCCTCACGGATGGCAAGGGGTTATGTACAAAGGATTGCCAGTCATTTTGCCAGACACCACTGATAACACCCCGAAAAACTGCCTTTATTATTATAATTACTAAGTCTTTACATCATAATTACTCAGTCTTTATAATGTAATTACTCAGTCTTTATATTATAATTACTGAGTCTTTAAATAACCATTTCTATATAGTTATCTGATTTTGCTGTGAAAATCGGATGATATGGCGCTGCATGGCCGACGGGCACGCTGGGCTTGCATCCTGAGGGGCGGCCACTGCGAGGCGGCAGACTTGGAGGTTGGATATCAGCATGGTGGGGTCTCGAAGAAAAAGAAATGTATTTTTCTTGCGTATGAAATAGAAAACGATTACCTTTGTAAGGTGAATGTCATGGACATCCACAAAAGCATCATGCAGATACAGGGGGACATCCCACGACAACCCATGAGGTATGCCTCGAACGATACGTCCGGGACGACCGGTGAAACCCGGAACAAGAACACTGACGCGGGGACGCTCCCACCCTCTCCACCTTAAACCTCTTCTACGAAAAACTATGAAACATCTATCGACATTACTGGCAGCGGCTGCCATGGCGGCTGCCTATGCCTTACCTCTATCTCCGGCCTATGCCGCCGGCTGTTCTTCCACATCACCTAATTCTCCCAGGGGGGCATCGGCCGAATGGATGAGTGGGGCTCCTGACTGTCAGCAGAAGGCACGGCAGAAGGTCTCGAAGCGCCGCACAGCAGCTCCCGTTGAGGGATATAAGCCTCTCGACGCCTCCTGCCCTGTCATGTTCTATGGCGACAGGGTCAGCTTTGGCGGACAGGAGTACACGCTCGACGAGAGGACTCTGTTCGTCGACGGACAGCTCAGTGACGATGTCGTCTCACTCTATGAGCATGTCTACAACAGCTTCACAAAGGCTGCGGAGGCGCTCACCGACGGCACTCCCGACAAGCCTATGACGCTGCTCGTCGCGCCATACGTCTACTGGATTGACAATCCTGACGACAAGGAGATACGTGTCGGGAAGGATGGCAGGGAGCCCTTCGGACTCATCGTGAGATGCCAGAACCTACATATCACAGGGCTCTGTGACGATGCCCGCAATGTCGTGCTCGCCTCGAACAGGGGCCAGACACAGGGCGCAATAGGCAATTTCACCATGTTCGACTTCTGGGGCGACGGACTGGAGGTGAGGAATCTGACGATGGGTAACTTCTGCAATGTCGACCTTGTGTACCCGCTGAAACCGTCACTCAACCGTGCGCGGCGCATGTCTGCCATAACACAGGCACATGTGGCATACTGCCACGGAGACAGGATTCTGGCTGATAATGTCCGCTTCATCAGCCGCCTGAACATGAATCCGCTGAACGGAGCGAGACGTATACTATTCAACAACTGCCACATGGAGAGCACTGACGACGCCCTGACTGGGACTGGCGTCTATCTCCATTGCACTCTCGACTTCTACGGACAGAAGCCTTTCTGGCGCAGCGATATGGGTGGGGCGGTGTTCCTCGACTGTGACTTCACTGTATGCCACGACGAGGACAGGCAGTATTTCTGCAAGGCGGTGGGGCCGCTCTCCATCATTGACTGCCGATACCATGTCAGGAAACCTGTCTATGCGGGATGGACACACACACCGACTGAATGGCTCAGGTGTTACCAATATAACGTCAGCATGAACGGACAACCATATATAATAGGTGGGGAGAAACCGTACAACACCATATGCATGGACCAGAGGGATATCCTGGGGGCTTACCGCCTGACGGACAACGATGGGGTCTTCTACAACACATACAACCTGCTGAGGGGTGATGACGGATGGGACCCGCTGAATGTCAGACCACGCGTGGAGGCCATAGCCGCAAAGACGGGGAAGGACGTGGGGAATATGCCGACATGCCTCAGCGTCTCACCGCTTGAGGCGACTATACAGACAGGTGGCGAACCGCTGACACTGCGGGCCACGACAAAGCGCCACGCGAACTACGAGACGCACAACAGGGTTGTGAGATGGCGTGTGGAACAGGGACATGAGGCTGATGTCAGACTGTCGCAGACTGAGGGAGGCGAATGCAAGGTGACTGCGACTAACCATGACGACGAGACGAGACGGCTCTCTGTCATAGCATACACCGACGACGGACTGGAGTGTGCTGCAGAGCTGACGGTAAAGCCTGACTTCATCGCTCCGCCAAGCTTCACATCGCTCCCACGCCTTTCTGTGGGCAAGGGAATGGCAACGGTCGACTACAGCCTTGACCTCGGGGGACGGAAGGACGAGTCGCTCATAACATGGTACAGATGCAGCCGCAAGGACGGTAGCGACCGCATACCTGTCGCTGTCTCACGTCTCGGGAAGCCTGAGATGACGTACAGGCTGACGAAGGAGGATGTGGGACACTATATCATGGCGGATGTCGAGCCCAAACATCTGCGCTGCACTCCGGGCGAGGCTGTGAGCGCAATGACGAAGACGGTGGTGAGGAGCGGACAGGTGATTATGTCTGATATCCTCGAGACTGACTTCCAGAACTTCCCATGCCACAACCAGCCACGCCTGATACCTGGAACATGGACAATAGGCGGATACAAGCCGATAGACACGGCTGAGTATGACTGGACGGTATATCCCGACAAGGACTACTGGACATACGGCGAGGGAATAAACGGAACACGGGGGACAGGACTGCTGCAGATAGAGAAGGGGGCACGGTTGCTCTACACTCCGCTGCCGAGAACATATGGCGACATGGACATAACCCTGTGTGTAGACCCAAGCAAGACAGCAGGACAGGGTTTCGGAAGCGCCACAGGACAGTATCTCGACCTGTACATAAAATTCGACACGGAGACACTGACAGGATACGCACTGCGCATAATACGAACGACGAAATACAGCAACGCCGTGGACTTCCTGCTGGTAAGGTACGACAAAGGCGTTGTGACTCCTGTCTCCGCCCCGGTATCATCAGTATGCTACCGCACAGGTTGCACTATATCACTCTCTGCATCGGGCAACCGCCTGAAGGCTCACGCTGAGACTACGACACCTCTGCCCGACACCTCTGCCGACCCGAACCTCAAGCCATCAGTCGACCTTGAGGCGGAGATAACGCCCAACAGCTTCGGCGGAACAGGCATACAGCATACCGGGTCATGCGGCGAGGGCGCCACAATGCTCCACCGCCTGAGGGTGGAATGGAAATAGAGGTCTCGACCCGCTGGTTGGACTAAAGTAACACCACCCTATGTCCTGAGGGTGGAATGGAAATAGAGGTCTCGCCCCCGCGGGTTGGACTAAAGTAACACTATCCTATGTCCTGAGGGTGGAATGGAAATAGAGGTGTCGCCCCCGCTGGTGACCTCAACCGGCCACATACTGACTATCCCTCTCTGTCTGGCACGTTTCATGTGTCTCCGGCAGAGAGGGATTATCGTATCATGGGCTTGTATCCCTCACCGCATTCTGACTGACACCCGAGGGCGACATCTCACCATGGGAGGGTTATGCTACACCTTATATTAATGCAATAGCATAACATGGAACATAGGAGCCTGGGATTATCTTTATTCTGGAAAGTGCTCCTCTGACCATGAAAACCACACGAGAAATCATGAAGAAACAGCAAAACAGACAGCAAAATAAGGTGAAATTCTTGCGAATTCATAATATTCTTATTATCTAGGTAATTATAAGATAATGGTACATAAATGGTACAATTATAAGAAA
Organism: Hoylesella loescheii; assembly: GCA_021531755.1. Classification (GTDB taxonomy): domain Bacteria; phylum Bacteroidota; class Bacteroidia; order Bacteroidales; family Bacteroidaceae; genus Prevotella. Next base: position 1,088 of record JADYUK010000003.1, on the reverse strand, counting down.
AAACATATCTCCTGGGGGCATGTTGCATTATAAATACTATTTTTAAGTTGGACACCTCAAAATGTGAATTCTACCAAGCAAATATGGAATTTTCATATTTTTTAAGTAAAAACATATATATATATCATCTTTTTCGTTTTTTGAAAAAAAGTTATTAATTTTGCGTAAAATATAAAATAGTAAAGAGAAATAAGGATCTAAACAGAATCAAAATGGTATTGGTTGAAAAACACCGTACTAGTAAATGGTTGTCTGAACAATTGGGGAAAGACCCTACTACTGTTTCAAAGTGGTGTACAAACCAATCTCAACCAACATTAGAGATCTTGTTGAAATTTCCAAATTTGGAGATTTAAATACTAAATGAAATAAATTTTGCAAAATGAAAAAATCAACAAAAATTAAAGCCGCTATTGTTGCAGCAGTCATGCCGCTATTACTGTCGTCATGTGCAACTATTGTATCTGGTGGTAGCCCAACGATTACCATCGATGGCAATGTTAGAGAACCTGTTACAATTACTACCACAAAGCAGACCTATCCTAATGTGACTCTGCCATACGTAGTAAAAGTTAAACGTCACAAAATTGATGGACAGCGAATCTATGTTCAATCTGAAACTACGAGATATAAAGATATAGTTCTCGAGAAGGCAACTAATGGTTGGGCGTTTGGAAATATTCTTCTCGGTGGTCTTATTGGTTGGGGTATCGATCTCGGTACTAATGCTGTTAGCAAACCTGCACAGAAGCATTTTTATATAAATGCCAATGATGTCCAGGGGGGTCCTACACAACAGAATACCAACAACAACAACAATAATAATTAAGGTGTTGGTGTAGAAGCACCATGATTCTGTTACATTATTAGTTCAGCCTTAACAAATTGTTAAGACCATAAAGTTACCGACTGATTTTAAGCGTTAAGCTTAAGGTCAGTCGGTTCTACTGAGCGTCTGTTGTTCTTGATAGGTTTGGTTCTCGCTGTTACCTTTGTACAAATGTTTGTCATATCATTTGTTGCTTTATTCGTAATTATATATAATGTGTATGGCTTTCGCCTTGATTTGTTGCCAGTGTGTCTTGATG
>JADYUK010000039.1 GCA_021531755.1 Hoylesella loescheii | reverse complement strand
TATCAGGACATAATCAATTACCGTTCCAGAACCAAAGTACTCTTTTGATATCATTTTAATGGCCATCACGCCCATCTCTCTGTCAAACTGCTCAATAGAATAGCAGAATATAGTATTTGCGAGAGCATAGTAGATTATCATATAGCATCCCTTTGTGCCCTTGCCAACCTTTGAGTGGTCGAACAACGAACCTTCGTATGAATATATGGGATGGTCTGTGAGATAGTATGGTGAAGCGTGAGGGATTCCTCTGACATCATACCAGATCTCCTTTTCTGCTGTATAAACGTAGTAACCCCGTGGTGTATGTTTGTCTCTCCATTTCGTCCCATTCAAATCAGATGTGGAGATTCTCACCTGTGCCATGCACATGCTCGTCATGGCAAGGAACATTGATAATAGTATGGATTTTGTTTGCATAGATATGGAATTTTTGATTATCATATCCCCGCCTGACATCAGAGGATGTTCGTAAAGCCAAGCGGGGATTATCTATCTCATTGAGCCACTGACACTACTTTATTAGAGAAAAAACTGTCACAAAGTTCCAGCCGATAATTCTATCTGTTATCAGCTTCATTTCCATTATACCCTCTTCCTTGTCAAAATATTGGATACGATGGCAATAAGTAGTGCCCGCTTTCTCATTCTTTACCACTAAATAACATCCTGTTGTCCCCTTGCCCACTTTCGAATAGTCGAACGCGGAACGTTCTGGTGATTTTACAGGAGTGTCTGTAAGATAATATGGATAAGAGAAGTCTGTTTGAGACCCGTCATCATTATACCACACTTCGCGTTCTGAAGTGTACGTCATGTAATCATTATCTGACGAATCCTTAATCTTCCATTTTGTCCCAATGATATCTGACACTGAGATTCTCACCTGTGCCATGCCGACATTAGACAAGGCAAGGAACAGTATTATTAAAAAGTTTTTTACTTGCATAGATATATAAGTTTATTGATACAACAGCTACAAGGAGTGCGCATTATTGTGAGCACAAAGCGTGCGGCATCATTTTATCAGGACATAATCAATTACCGTTCCAGAACCAAAGTACTCTTTTGATATCATTTTAATGGCCATCACGCCCTTCTCTCTGTCAAACTGCTCAATAGAATAGCAGAATATAACATTTGCGAGAGCATCGTAGATTATCATATAGCATCCCTTTGTGCCCTTGCCAACCTTTGAGTGATCGAACAACGAACCTTCGTATGAATATATGGGCTGGTCTGTAAGATAATATGGGGAGGGATGGGATTTCCCTTTTTCGTCATACCAGATCTCCTTTTCTGCTGTATAAGCGTCGTAACCCCTTGGTGTATGCTTGTCTCTCCATTTTGTCCCATTCAAGTCAGACGTGGAGATTCTCACCTGTGCCATGCACATACTCGTCATGGCAAGGAACATTGATAATAGTATGGATTTTGTTTGCATTTGTATGGTGGATTAATATTGTTAAACAAATATATCTTATTGGTTCCTCCCAGTTCTGCTTTCCAATATATGTATGCATCCTTTCCGCCTGCTGCAGTGTAATAGCAACCATTGTCATATCCAAAGATTACGACCATGTGCGGCTGCTCTTCTCGCGTCACAGCGGCAACAGGCGTACCAGAGTCAATGTACTGTTCTATAAGCTTCTCATTGTAAGGCTCTACGGCAATGTTGCAGTATTCATCAAAAATACGATGAATTTCGTTTGGGAGAATGCCTTTTTTAGATAAATTACGACGAATACTATCGGCTATACTCAACATCTTTTCATAAGCATAGTTATAATCATGCCCATCCAGCTCAGATAGGAAGGCTATGGCTCTGACAACACATTCGAAGGCTAATGTCTGCCTATGCAACGTATCGGGCAGGAGATATGGACGTGCAAGCGTGACCCCTTGCTTGAATCGCAAATCTCTAATGGAGATATATCTGCCATTTCCCGTTGACTCTCCGCATGGAATGTCATTGTCGCCTGTATCGCCAGATTCACTACCGCTGTCCTCTTCATTGCTATCGTTGTCGTCATAGCCCCCAGTATTCCAGGTGATATCTTCGCCTGACGAGCCTGGAGGGACATAAGTGCAGTAGTGGGTACCGTTGCAGGGATAACTCGTATGACAGAGCGGGCAGACTGTCACGCACGCCTCCTGCCCACAAGGCAAGGACGAATAGTAGATGCTTCCATCGTCATCCTCACACTCATAGAATCCCTCATTGCCGTAATTCTGCGCATAAAGGCAGACGGAGGGGATGGTACATCCAAGATGGTATGCTGCCACCTGCAAATTTAGCAAAATTACCAACAAGAACAAAACTTTCCTCATTATTATCCTCGCTTTCTTGTGAAAATAGTCTTAAAATACTCATTCCCTGCCTTTATACGAATCATATAGATGCCTGGCATGACATCAGGAGAGACGCTGAACGAGTGCTGTCCTTCTGTCAGAGATCCGAGCGGATAGTTGAAGACATTCGAGCCATACTGGTCATAGAAACAGAGCATGACACTCGGCTCGTCGCAAGAAAGCTCGAAGGTAACGGTGAGCTGGCTCGTGAAGGGATAAGGATAGGCATAAGCCTTGCCTGACACCCTCCCGCTGGCATTAGAGGCATCATCCCTCTGCAGCATGATATACATAGGGCGGTCAGGCTCCCTGTCTCTCATGGAGTAAAGGCGCAGGCTGCCTGTGAGTATCTGGTTCTCAAGACATATGTCAGCATCGACAAGCGAGAAGACCGTAATCTTATTATCATGATACCTGTCTTGCATCCTCATGACACCATTATCAAAAACCAGCCTGCCGTTATCAGATATCAAGGCCCTTACATTTGTTGTCCCATTGCCGTCAACCCACGTTGCTGTCAGCGAGTCGCCACGAATCGTCGCATCCATGGATATGTCACGTACAGATATGACATGATTGCCACTCCAGTCGTATGTCACGATGACACCGCTGTATTTTCCGCCCAGGTTCCCAGTGATCGGGATGAACGGCTCGACCTCTGGCATTGACCCGGGGACGGCTTTAGCGGCAGGAGCATTGTCAAGCACAATACAGTTTTCAGGCTTTGCCCTCCTCTGCTCCAATATGGCAGGGACATAGCCTTGGCGTGCTGCCTGGCCGAGATAGAATGCTGCAAGCTCCTCGTTGGGCTCCACGCCATAGCCATTGCGGCAGCATAGCCCCATCATGTACAGACATGGGGTATGATTACGGTCCACACCCTTACGGAAGAGTTCGGCAGCCCGCTGATAATCCTGCTGGCATCCCAAGCCCTTATACAACATATAGCCGGCATCGTAATAGCACATGACACAGTCTTTCTCAGCACCTTTCTTATAGTAGGCGTAAGCTTTCTGGAAGTCCTGCCCCATGCCATATCTTCCTTGGTGATATATCTCCCCGAGATTATGATAAGCCACATGGAATCCGGCATCAGCCGCTGACACCATCCATGTGACAGCCTTGGCGGTGTCTTTCTCCATGCCTATGCCGTTGAAACATGCGACACCGAGGATATTCATGGCATAACCTGAATTGTCGTTAGCGGCGGCGTCAGTGAGTATCTTGACAGCCCACTCAACAGGATGGCTGTCACTTGTGCCTTTCATTATCTTAGCAGCTTCCCTTATCTGCTCCTTGTCGATGGCAAACGATGTGGTAGCTGTAGCTATCAGCATACACAATGAAAATAAAAATCTTCTCTGTATCATAGTCAGAAAGAATTAAGTCATATATTAAGAATCATAATGGCCCACAAGGTTCCGGACTCGTGCTTACCATATTATACCCTTGTTCTCGTCAGGTTTGCCGTCATCATCTTTCTTCACGGCGTCATCATCAGGCTTCAGCAACGCCTCCTGTCTGCGCAGCAGCGGTGGCATCTCGCTATGAAGGTTGTTCAGGCTTTTGGCAAGTATGTCTTTCTTGTTCTTGTACAAGCATTTCAGGCGCAGCTCCTCGAAAATATAGAAATATGCCCTTGTGCACTCCCATGCGCTGTCCAGATCCTCAGCCTGTCCCGCATCAACGACCGTCTGCCATGCCGCCCGCATCTTTTCTGTGGTTTCCTCGGCATTTCTTATTGAGAAGTAGCCCTTCATCTTGTCTTTCCCGAAACAAGACTTGATTACCTCCAGTTCCTCGTCCCATGTGTCCACGTTCGGGTTCTCCCTCCTTCTGCGTGCCACGGAGAGAGCCTCATCAAGGATCATTTTGCGTCTGACAGGTTCAAGGTCTATAACCTTCAGGGCGCGCAAGGCAGCTGATATGTTCTCGCCCGATATGCCCTTGTTGAATATTATCAGTATGGCATTAATCGAATCCCTGTACACCTCGTCGATAGCCCTCTTGGCCCTGACGCGGTCACGTATAGAATTAGGATACTGATAGCGGCAACGCGCCTTAAGCTTCTCCCGTTTGTAGAGCAAACGCTGAAGCGTTTTGATGTCACTCCTGTCTATGATATACTTGTCGAGGATTTCGAGATATGCCTCATGGGCATTCTCATCTGCTGTCTCTCTAATCACTTGCCGATACTTCCTCAAGGTATCGGCAGGAACCTGTGCCATGGCAACACCTGTCGCCAGGAACAGGAGCAATGATACAAAGGAAACCAGTCCCTTTTTCATAATTCTTTATGTTTGTCAGGTTAATTATAAGTTGTTGCAGCACCGTGGTCAATACCACTGCTGCTGATTGTCTATATACTCAAATATACGTTCCTCACGGCCTCTTGTCTTGTCACGCAGAAGCAACAGAGCCCCACGCGGTATGCCATGGAATGTTATGCTGTCATCCTCCGCTCTACGGCTGTCAAGCAAACGCCATCCGTTATCGAACATGTAAAGCTCATAAAGGTGTCCGGCCTCAACATCATTGCCATCAGAAGCGGGGAAGAATGACACTTGAGACAGCCTTGCCGCCTTTTCACATTCTATCCCTACGCTATATCCGGCTTTTCTGGCATGAAGTCTTGTCTCACGGTTGTTGTCAGCCAGATTCCTCACAGTAGAGGTGTCAACGTCCTCTGATATCCACCGGATAGGACGAATCTGCTCTCCTGCATCAGAGCAGAACGCCATCTCCGTGACCAAAGCTACAGCCTCATCGGGACTCTTGAATCTGACATAACGGTACTGTTTGCTGGAGTCTATATTCAATACTGTCTTGCCATACGGCATAGAAGTGATTACCGCAACAGTATCACGCAGGGCAAAGTCTGAGGTTGCAGAAGCCTCAAAACATCCGCCGATCAGTTTCTTCCACTCGCCTGATATGTAAAGGCACAATGGATATTTACGGGTAAGTGTCACTGAACGAGTATCGGCATCATCAGCTTCAAACACTTTCTCTATCCCTTTTGCCCCGACGAGGAGAGGAGGAGATATTGGCATGTATCTTCTCTCTCCACTCATCACAACCGGGAGATACACAATACCTTTGCCGATATTATTGAATGTCACAGAGGCATCTTGTGGCAATGCCTTCGCCACTGGCACCCAATCCTTACCTGTAAGGAATGTGCAAAGATATACAGGCTCAGACGTGTATGACGGCACGGTGAGGGTCGCATCAAGGCCATACTCAGCAGACACATCAGTAACAAAGGGATTATAAAGGAACTTAGGGTCGTCCTTATCAAACAAGCCAGTATGGTGGAAATGATACCTAAGAATCTTCGAGACGCTCTTGGTGCGTTTTATTTGTATAGGGCATCCATCATCCTCAGTAACAGGGAGGGCAGAATCAAAGACCGACGCGCTTATCCGGTTAAAACGCTTTGCCTCATGCTCATGGTCAAAGATTGTATAGGTAGAGCCGTCAGACATGACAAGTGCCACCCACGCATGCCCCATCGTGCTATAGTCTGCCCATTTGTTAATGCCGTCAACAACAGCAGGTATGCCTAATGAACGCAGTATAGATGCCAGAAGTATGCATTGCTGGTCACATGTGGCACGCTGGATATGGTCATAAGTCAGCACATCAAGGGTGTATGGGAACGATGGTGTCCAATATTTGACGCTTTCCCTTACTGAGTCACAGACAATCTCGTATGCTTTCTTCATATCGGTAACGCCATCTATCATGTGTATATATCTCTGTCGCAAGGCTTCTCTCCATGACTGCGACAACCTCTCGTCCTTAACTCGATAAGGCAAGATATAATCACAAAACTGACTGAACGTTATACTCTCAGCCCATGGTGCATCATGCCAATCGGAGAAAGCCTTCTCGACATAATTGATAAGCATAGCGTCGTTTACGATAACATTGTCTGGCACATACGACACTTCACCCTTTTCTTTGAATCTTTTCCAGGCTGCTTCAAGATATTTCGGAGCAGTTCTCGGCCACATTTCCATCAGGCTGTCACAATAACATTTTATGGCATCACCATCTGGCGACGCATGACCCTCCATGTTATCAATAAGATACAAAGCGGCCTTGTATTTAAGACTGTCATCTGAGAAATGGCTCAGCGTGGCAGCATACTGCTCTCTGGGCGTTGTCTGCGCTCCACACACAAAAGCGTTGAGAGCAAGAACGATATACAGAATCCTACTTCTCATTTTCGCGGATATATTCTTGTGCTTTTGTTATTATTAAGGATGACTGCTCTGACTTTACCTTTTCTCCTGTTGACAAAATGTCGTGTGCATATCTAAGAGCTGTGGATTTATTAGACTTCTGCGAATAATAGTTCATGAGGATATGTTTCGGCATGAGCTTAGACGGCAGCATCATACATATAGTGTCAACCATTGACATTGCCCCCACAGTGTCACGCAATGACATGCGGCATCTGTACTCCATCTTCAGCAATAGGGGGTTGGACGAATAGGCTCTTGCATTACGTATGGCGATAATGGCCTGGGCGAAATCATTGTCACCAATATACTTCCTGGCCCGCAAGCGCCAATACGCCTCTGAAGACCCTATTGTGGATTGAAGAGATAGTATATCGTCGTTCAGGACAACATCACCATGGGACAATGCGCGGGAATACCGGGCAAGCTTAATCTGGCTATATACTTTGGGGAGCTGCCTGATGCCTGAAACGACGACAAGCAACAGAGCCACAACCAAAATGATATTGCCATACATCCTGTTTCGTATTGGTATATTATGGGAATACACGGAGACGAAAGAGGCATAGCACATCAATATCCACCATGCCTGAATGGATGTATATATAAAGTTAGTCAGCGACATCACTGCAAAAGCCGCAACAACAGCCGCGTCATCTTTTTGTCTGTGACATACTGCCTGGTAGAATAGCAACACATAGAAAGCGACAAGGAACAGCATACCGATGACACCACCCTCAACACCATGCTCAATGTAATCATTATATGCTACCGTTGTGTAGTCTGCTCTATGTCTTTCAGAGACTGTAGATGTACCGGAACGAAAATAGTCTGCTTGTCGCAGGTTATAATAACGCTCAAAGAGCCCGTAGCCATACCCTAAAGGCTTTTCCAATATCATTGCAGACGAAATAGTCCAAACAAGCTTACGACCATTGGACGACTCACGTTTCATATCGTAAAGCTTCACTGCCGACACGGCCACCAACAACAAGACACATCCAAAGAGCCATTTCTTATTTCTGAGAATGCTTGTCAGCCTGATGTTCTTATCTTTACAGTGTAATGCGAACCATACAACAATTTCCATTGCTAACCCTACATAAGCGGTACGACAACGGAGTAATAACACAGCGACAAATGACAGTAATAGCACAAAGAGCAACGGGAGTCTGTATCTCGTACCCCTCATATGCCTAACTATCAACGGCATGCATCCGACAAGGCAAAGAGCTGTAGAAGTAGGGTTCTCGTTGCATCCTGTGACAGGGAAATACTTGTTGCCAGATGCAATAAACCCCATAAGCTGGCCATATACATAGACGATATGGACGATTGCCATCATCAATAATCCCCTCTCAATATCAGAACGTCTTAAGACACCCATATTATTGAAATAGGACAAAGGGATAACAGCGAGGAGGCACAGACAGAGATATGAGGAACGATACTCCTCACAGACATCTGAGATTATGCCATGGGCGGCAATATATATCGCCCACACAAATACGAACAGGCAGCACACATTCAAATGAACACGGCGACCAGCATCTCCTGCATGTACAAATATGATATGTCCAAGCACACAGAGCCCAAGCAGCATTATGCCTGCCTCCATAAGCAGGGTTTTAGATAATGCAGGATAGACAAACTGGCGAGTGTCAATTGTGCAGAATAGGCATAACAGCACAAAGATTGCCAAAACCAATTTGTCAAATGAAGCGGGGACATTCATAGAAATACATCTAATATGAAAGATAGGTTGCGGTTGCCAATGTTCACACCTACTTAATAAATGTGCCCGTATATGCATATGCTCCAATCAAAAGCTCGAACGTGCATATACCAGAAGACAACATATCAACGTCAATCACAGACTCACAATCCTGATTAAACGCTGTCACACCTGATATTGTGGCATTTCCGTCATCAGCAAAGGCACTATATGTGCAGGTCGTGCCAGAAGGAGCTTTTGATAGTAACAGGCACTTGTTATCATCATCATATCTCACATCCAATACGTATGTAAGATGCGGAGGAACACGCAGTGGCCCTTAGCTGCTTGACGCTATGGGTCTTGGGGTTACTTCTAACGTCTCAACGTCAGCCTTCAACACCGTCGAGAATGCTGACATGATCACCACTAAGGCTAATGACAATCTTAAATGTTTCATTTCGTTCATAATTATTATGGTTAACATTTAGGGTGTCCAGTTCCATGTTCCTAAAGATATCATGCTGTGGTTAGTGTTAAGGATATTACCTTATGCGTCGAGATGTATTTGGCATCCATGCCTCCAATACAAGAGAAGAACATGGGGCGGCAATACATATCAGCACATTCGGTAATCTTTAGGTATCCTGTAATCATTATGAAGTGAACTGTA
>JADYUK010000038.1 GCA_021531755.1 Hoylesella loescheii | reverse complement strand
CAGAGAAGTTAAGCCCACTTACGCCGATGGTACTGCAATGCAATGCGGGAGAGTAGGAAGCCGCCTTCTTTTTCAAAACATGGTGAAGCTCTGGAGAGTAAAATCTCTAGAGCTTTTTTTATTATCTCAAGCATGAGTATTGTAAGGCTTCAGAAGCCTCGCTCAGATTCCTAGCGGATTATTATTCATATAGTAAGCATTTTAGTTCTTTGATTACCAGTAAAAGAAAAATCAAAAGTTTTATTGATGTCCGGTAAATCTCTTTTGAACAATTACAAAGTATCTAAAATGGGTGAATAATTAAGTGAGGAGTCCAGTCCTAATTTATGGCGCTCAAAAATCATTTTACTGGACAGCAATATTTCAGAATGAGTTATTATTTATAATGAAGGCATTCAAACCACGCCATATTTTAGGGATATAGGTATTTTTCTCTTCGTAGTCCTTAAAAATATGCGGGATTTGAATGCTTTGCTTCTTTATGGAACAAAGGCTGTCAGCAGCTCAACTGTTCCTGTTATATTAAGGCTATTATTATCTGCTGGAACAAGTATGGTTTCTCCTTGCCTTATACAAGTACCATTGATTTCTGCCGTGCCTTTAAGACATATTGCTATGACGAATGACTGAATCTTGAAGTCGATGATCGCCTCTTTGTCTATAGTAAGCTTTCTTACGTCAAAATATTTACAATTTACTAACTCTGCTATTTGAGCATCCTTGTCGTATGTTGAGCGGCAGTCTGTGTACACGTTGTAGTCTATTGCGTCTTTAGCCAGATCTATGTGTAGTTCACGTGTGTTACCGTTAGCATCTCGTCTCCCGAAGTCGTATACTCTGTATGTTATGTCTGATGTCTGCTGTATCTCAACCAGCAGATTCCCAGTTCCGATTGAGTGCAGTCTTCCTGCTGGCAAGAAGAATATGTCTCCCACATGAGAGTCATGTGCGGCAATTACATCCATTAGAGGTGAGTGTCCATTAATTGTCTCTTTGTCAGTCATGCGCACATAATCTTCTGGAGTTATGTGTTTGTTTAGTCCTGCGTAAATCTTTGCTCCAGGTTTACTGTTTATTATATACCACATTTCTGTCTTTCCCTGGCATCCATGGCGTTTTTTCGCCAGCTTGTCATCTGGATGTACCTGTACAGACAGGTCTTGTCTGGAGTCTATGAATTTTATTAAGAGTGGGAAGTCTGTCCCGAATCGTTCATATACTTTTTCTCCTAATAGTTTCTCTCTGTATTTCTGTATAAGCTCAGAAATAGTTAGCCCTTTATCTTCACATGACGTTCCTCCCTCTGCTACTATGCTCTCATGGCCTTTTACTCCGGATATTTCCCATGATTCTCCAATATTCTCTGAGCAAGCCTTTATCCCTTTGTATTCTGCAATCTGCTTTCCACCCCAGATGGTTTCTTTAAGGTATGGCTCAAATTTGAATGGCTTCATCTTTGTTTTTTTACAGTGTTTAGTTAATTGTTGATGCAAAGTTACTTATTATCCGATAATGTTCCAAATATGATTTACCCAAAAATATATAATCATTGAGACACGTCAAACAATCTGCAAAGATTGTATTATCATTCGTTGTACAACAGATGATTTATTGTGTAATTATGAACAAAAATAGTGGTATTTAACAAGGCTTAACAAAACAAGGTACGAATATCTTCCGTATGTCATTTTTTTATTGTAAATTTGCAGACGTATTGATATTCTTTTTACTGACAAACAAAAACAAACGCCTATTGAGAACATCTACTTAAATACATGAAAATTTAAGAAGAATGAACTATACAACCTATTCTTCTCTAAGGACAGAGAATAAGGAGCAACTATTCAGTGTAGCCCGCAGTGTCAATCAGTTGGCAAAGATGACTGACGAGGAGCTTGCGATGGCATATGCAGATGGTGAATCAAAGGCGTTTGACTTGTTACTTGGACGTAACAAGGCCAAACTACTTTCTTACATAATGTTCATGGTAAAGGATCGTGGACTAGCCGATGATATCTTTCAAGATACTATTGTCAAGGTGATAACAAGGCTTCGTGGCAGGGATTATCAACCTGTTGGGAAGTTTTGCGCGTGGATGACACGTATTGCCCATAATATCTTGATGGACTATTTCCGTATGCAGCAAAAGAACTGTGTTGTGGAGATGGGGGTTGAGAATAATGTGGAGCGGCTTGAGGACCTCAGTGTCGCTGATGAGAACATTGGCCGGTATGTACAGAGGGAGTATACGCTTGATGCTGTGAAGCATATGATGGACTCTCTACCTGCTGTACAGCGTGAGGTTGTTTACATGAGATACTTCATGGAGATGCCTTTCAAGGAGATTGCTGATAAGACAGGCGTCAGCATCAATACATCACTTGGACGTATGCACTATGCGGTGATCAATATGCGAAAGATTATCAAGGAGCAGCATCTCGATATAGTAATGTGATATAATTGATTTGAGCCATGGGCGGCCCGTTATTCCGTATACGGCTGTCCTGATAAGATAATGCCGGGAAAGAAGATTGTTATCGCTTTCCCGGCTGTTTTATTGTTATTGCAATCAGCGTGGGTGTAATGGACTGTCATATTTCATGCCACGTCATTTCCTTGTCGCCATTTATTATCGTTACCTTATAATAGCTGCCAGGTGTTATCTGTGAGGAGAGGCGGCTAAGGTCTCTCATGCGTGTGCCAATCATTGTCGTTCATCTGTTATTGTGCGGGGCTTGTTGTGCCTCTTGAATATTATGTAGAACAGAGTTCCCGCCACTGTCAGGCATACTGGGAAAGCCCACCATATCCCCACGATTCCATATCCGAGATAAATTCCCAAGAACCAGCTTAGGGGAAGGGATATCATGAAGTATGCTATGAACGACACGACCATCAGATGGTGCATGAGACCGAGTCCTCTCAGCGTGTTGGCGTATGTCATCTGCAATGCATCGCCAAACTGGTATACTATCAGCGGCACTATTGTGGCAGCCACGAGGACAGCTATCTGCTCGTCATTGGCAAACCACCATCCTATCTCATTGCGGAGCATGAAGATAGGTATTGCGACGCAGAATGCCATGCAGAGGATAATGTGGAGGCCTGCTCTTGATACCTGGCTGATGGAGTGGTAGTCACGTCGGCCGATATAATGGCTTACCCGGACGGAGATGGCTATACCAATGCCAAGATAGAACATGTAGAAGAACATGGAGACTGTCAGCATTATCTGATGTGCGGCCAGGGGCATCACTCCTGTCCATCCTACAAGGATTGCTGTCAGCGAGAATGCAGCGCTCTCCATGGCCATTTGCAGTCCTGAGCTCCATCCTAATGATATCAGGCGGCGGAATACATGGCTGTCAAGCCTTATGGATGTGAATATCCTGGAAGAGAAGACTCTCATGTCGTGTCTCATGCAGAAGATAATCATGAACACTGTGATGATGATAACCCTTGATATCGCTGTCGATATTCCTGCTCCCAGCAGTCCCAGCTCTGGCATGCCCCATTTGCCATATATAAGGATATAGTTGCCTATAATATTCAATGTGTTAGCCATGACAAAGACCATCATGGATATCTTTGTGCGTCCTATTGTGTCAAAGAACTGTCTCATGGCGCATCCCCAGCAGACGAAAGGCATCGACAGGATATTTATGAAGAGGTATGGCCTCATGAGCGGGAGGAGCTTCTCGGGTTGTCCGAGATAGGGTAGGGCGTAATATAGTGTTACAGCGGCAGCTGTGAGCAGGACGGCGAGCATGGTGTTGGCCACGAGGGCGCATTTCACCACTTGCCCTATGCTTGAGTATTCTTTGCGTCCGAAGCGCGCTCCGGCTACAGGTGTCAGTCCGCATGAGAACCCCACGGCGATGAGTACAAGCAGGGAGAACATCGTGTTTACGAAGCTTGCTGCTGCCAGTTCTTCTGTATTGTGATGCCCTATCATCAGTGTGTCAGCGAGGTTGAGTACAATCTGGCCTATCTGTCCTATTACGATTGGTGTCCCCAAGCGCAGCAGATCCTTATAGTGGTTTGGTTTTGTTGTGTTGTCCTGTATCACGTCTTTTCCCTTTCTATTATTGGTTGTTGTCCTGTTGTGTCTCTTGTGTTTCCTTGGCTCTTATGGCTTTCCCGTGTTTATAAGCCTGTTGTTCTGCCATTAAGCCGGTAAATATAATATGACAGGAGATGGCCTCCTCCGACCTTCTCTCCTGTCATTGATGTCGTCAATATACTCTTATCCTGTCTCCTACACGCAGTTGGTAGTCAGGTGACATGCGGTTCTTCTTGTATAGGGATTTCAGGCGTATTCCATATTTCTGGGCTATGGTGTACATTGACTCTCCCTCGCATACTATGTGTGGTCTGTTCTTGAATTCCTTGTCAGCCTTGGTCCTTTTCTTCTCCAGGTATACGATATCCCAGTCGTCGAGGACAGTATGCTTGTCACGCTCATTTATCTTAGCCAGCTTCCTGTATGACAGTCCGAATTCCTTTCCGATGGTCCTGAACGTGTCCCCTTTCCGAGCAAAGACATAGTAGTTGCGGTTATTCATCCTCACCACATGCTCTGTTGTTGTCGTGTTGTGGGCGACGAATTTCCTTGGGACTTCGTCGATGTTTCCTCCTGTCCCCCTTACTTTTGCTATATCGTATGTCTTCGCGTTGTCGAGTGCATGTAGGTTGTAGCATCTTATGATGTCTATCAGCAGATCAGCGTATCGCGGGTTGGTGGCATATCCACACGCCTTCAGTCCTCTTGCCCATCCTGCGTAGTCGGTGCGTCTCAGTGAGAAGAGCCGCCTGTACCTTGGTCTCTCCAGGAACTTTGAATGGTCCTCGTAGCTGTCGTATGGTGATTTGTATACTCTGAAACACTCTCCTATGGCATCATCGTCCTTTTTCATTGATGGCCCTGTCCAGTCATGGCATTTTATGCCGAAGTGGTTGTTTCCTTTTCTTGCCAGCGTGCTTTCTCCCGCCGCGCTCTCTAACAGTCCTTGTGCCATGGTTATGCTTGCGGGGATGTTATGCTTCAGCATCTGGTATACGGCGAGGTCGCTGTATTTGTCTATATAGTTCTGGTATCTCTGGTTCCATTTGACGGGTTCCATAGCCGGTGCCACGTATGGCATGATTGCGGCCATGGCCATGATCAAGGTTATGGCGCATATTCTATGGCGTATGCCGTTGTCTGTTGTCTTGTCCTTTGTCGTCATGGTTGGTTCTCTTTTATATAAAAAAGGGGCGGTGCCTATAGCATCGCCCTTGTTGCGTTTGGTAGTGGATAGGGGATTCGAACCCCTATGGCAAGATTGAGAATCTTGAATCCTAACCCTTAGATGAATCCACCATGTTTTCTCGTCTTCTACTATTTTCTCTTTGTAGTGGATAGGGGATTCGAACCCCTATGGCAAGATTGAGAATCTTGAATCCTAACCCTTAGATGAATCCACCGTAGAAGAGTCTTGTCTTTGTGGCTGAGTAAATGTGCTGTGCGGAAGGTGGGGGATTCGAACCCCCGGTACGGTAAACCCGTACGTCAGTTTAGCAAACTGGTGGTTTCAGCCACTCACCCAACCTTCCAAACTGGTTGTTCGCTCAGCTGCTCTCGAGAGCATAAGCTTCAAAAGCGAGTGCAAAGGTACTGCTTTTATTTTAAACCACCAAATTTTTATGCTCCTTTTTTCTCCCCTTCCTTAATTTTGATAGTTTTTGCTCTGTTTGAGATTTGTCTGTTCCTCGTATGCAGGCAGATGAGTAGGTGTGCATGAGTTTTTATATATAATCCCATGCACAGCCTACTGCACGCTGTCAGCACATGATAACGGCCGTGTAGGAGCTGCCACACTCATTCATACAACCATGCCGTTCCTTTACCGGTACAATCTGTTTTATCTTCGTGCGTTCTCCTCTTTATTGCTATGCTTTATGATTTGCTTGTCATGCTTGTATCCTCGGCTGAGGTTATATGTCAGGGTGATATTCAGCTGTGGGCATGACTTGTTATAGCGGGATATATCGGTGACAATACCGTCAGTGGTTGTCCGTGATTTGCTCTTCTGGTGACACAGCAGGTTGTAGCACTGTATCTTCAGTGACACACGTCTCTTGGCGAGATGTTGCAGAAGGGCGATGTACGTGTAGTGGTAGGCATTGCTTCTTGTGTATGCGTTCTTCACAGCAGAGGAGAACGAGTAGGACATCTCAACAGAGGTGTTTCTGCCAAGGGAGAATGAGTGTTGTGTGAAGAAGTTGCCGGAGAGGGCATTGGGGTAGACAGCATTGTCGGCAGAGAAGTCGCTGTATAGCAATCCGCCCTGGCATATCATGTTCCACCATCTTGTCAGCGTGACGGGGATATAGGCATTCAGTGACAACGCCTTCCGCTTTGTCCCGTCGACAGCAGTGTGTACGGTCACGATATCTGAGCCTATACGGCTCGGATAGTTATACTCGCTGATGGCGTTGTCGCTCCATATATACGACAGTGTCAGCGAGTACTTGTTGCCTATGACTGAGCCCAGGCTCATCTCGTTGACGATGTTCGGTCTCAGCTTAGGGTTGCCAGTATATATGGTGTACCGTGACATGTAATACTGTGTGGGCATAAGGAGGTTGTACGATACCCTCTCTATGCGTCTGGCGTATGTGCAGCTGACGGCAGCCCTGTCAGTCGTCTTGTATGAGCTGTAGAACGACGGGAAGAGATAGAGCTTTGAGTAGGGCTCCACACCTTCTGCCATGTCTATGTCTGAGTATTCTCCCCTCAGGCCTGCCGATATGTTCCATCTGCCCATGTCTGCGCTGCATTTCGTGTACAGCGCGTATGATGTCTCCTCGTACCTTAGCCTGTAGCCTGCGCTCTCGTCCTGTGTCCATACCCCCTCACTGTCAGCCTTGTATGATGCAAGGTCGCTATGGAGGCTGGAGAGTGAGTATCTCGCTCCCGCCATGAGCTTCACATGCTGGCCAATGCCGTGGGTGTAGCTGGTCTCCGCTGTTATGATTGTCGACGGGCGCGACTGCTCCTCTGTCTTCCTTTCCATTGCGGGGGCGGAGGTGTCTTGCGCGTAGTTCTGGTATATGTACTTGTTCACGTCGTCATAACGGAAGCAGCGTGAGTAGTCAGCTATCACGCTCAGCTTCCTCTTCCCCTCATTGTCGAGAGCCTGGGCGTAGTTGAGGGTCAGGTCGAGATAGTCAGATCTCTGCGACTCGTCGTGCTGTGTCTCAGTCCTCACATTATCAGCCCCCGTCAGGTGTGTGACACTCTCCACCGCCTCATCCTTCCGCCAGTAGGAGTAGCTTGCGCCCAGTGCCAGTGAGTGGTGCGCATTTGGCGTGAAATACCAGTTAGCCGCCACGCTGTGGTTCTTGTCGTCTATCTTGTCCCTCGCGTGTGGGGTGTCGTATGTGATGCTGTTCTTCGTGTCGTGTGTCCTGCTGTCGACATACAGCCATTCCCTGCCCGTCAGCGTGTTGGCCGATATGTCGATCGAGCTTTTCTCCGTCGAGTATCTGAATGCCACGTATGGCGCCACAGCATGGTAGTTGAGGAGGAAACCCTTCACTTGTGCTGTCCCCTCATATCCTCGTCCATACGACCGTCTCTTAATGATGCGTATGATGCCGCCCTGCCCCTCGGCCGAGTACTCTGCCGGAGGTATCGGTATGACCTCTATGCGGTCGATATCCTCCGAGTGTATTGTCGCCAGATACCTCTTGAGGCTCTCGCCGTCCATGTCCATCTTCTTGTCGTTCACATAGACCTTGGCTCCCGATATGCCGTTGATGTATATCTCGCCGCTGTCCGTCATCCTCACTCCTGGCATCTGGTTCATGAGGCTCTCGGCCGTGTTGGCTGTCGCCGCAGCGCTGTTCTTTATATCTATCTTGTATCTGTCAGCCTCGAACACTACTCTCGGCCGTCTCGCTGTGACGACGACATCCTGTAGCGCGTTCTGTCTCTCGCTGATAGTTACTGTGCCCATGTTGATATCCTTGTCCACGATGGCTGCCATGGAACATGTCTCATAGCCTATCGCACTGAATGTCACACGGTACCTTCCCTCAGGCACGATAACGGAGAAATGACCGCAGCTGTCGCTTACAGCCCCCATTACATGTCCCGATACTGAATCAGCGAACGATACTGTAGCATACTCAACACCCTTGCCCTCATCGCCACATACCATGCCATTGACATTGTATGTCTCCTGGCTAAAAAGCGACAGGGGAAGCAGAAGAAACGAAATGAAGAATAAATATCTCATGATAGTGTGTGTTTGTGTCTGTTCTTAACCGTGAGTCAATAGTGTTTCTGTGCAAAAATTTATCACATATCTGTTATATACATATGAGAAAGCTCCATTAAGGTCAAACTTAGCCTTTCCTGTCCAGAAACTTGTTCCCTTGTCCAAAGCGTCCATGCCGCCGAGCAGACCACCAGCAACACCGCTTGACAGTGCTCCTATGCCACCAGATTTCAGACCCTCAACAAGGCCACTTCCAAAACTGTAGCCTTCAGCCCACGAATTACCGGCACCCAAGATAAAGCCTCCTGCAAATCCATAACTCGCTCCTGATGCCGCACCAGCCCAGAAACCTGTAGATGCTACACCTTGCGCCAGTCCAGCAGCACCAGTCCAGAATTCGTCATATCTTCAAACAACAATGATTCTTTTCGCTTTTATAGTGGCATGAAACATCAAGACCCATGTCGGATAGCTATTGTGACATTAACGTTTTCCGGCATTCTCTTGTGTTTTGTACTCATATACACGTCTATGGAAGTCACTCCTTCTTATCTTTCGACAGTCATAAAGCTTTTTCTTGCGGATTTCATCCATGGAATAATGTGTTGCAACTTGCCAATTGATGGCATATATATAACAAGGGTCTTTATATAGTTGGTCAGGAAAGATAGCTCCTGATTCAGAATCTGGTAACGTATAGAAATAGTTGGAGTATATTACTTTTTTACCATGAATATAAACTACCGTTGTATCCTCAGGACTATCAATGTGTAAAGTGTCGTAAGGGTTTTTACCAAGCACCATAATACCCTCAAGAGTGTCAGACACAGTCAGTTCGATCAGCATAGTGTCCTTTGTGCAGTTTTTGACACGATATCCTAATGGAATAGTATCTATAACACACGATACCAGGAAAATATGCGTAGATACTAATAAAAGCAATATGTTACATAATATATGTTTACTCATAGTTCAATGATAGATAAATCGTCGATAAATGATTACATTCCAAACTTTTCTTTCATTAATGCTTTAGAGATATTTATTTGGTGTTTAGCGTCACCGTCTGCCTGCCCCATGCGTCGTAGCTCGCATCGAAGACCTTCCCGCCGTCTTCGTAGATGAACTAACGAGACATGGGAAGGTTATTTATTGGACATACATAGTATGTTGAGAGAGATGTTTATTGAATAGTCCTATCAAAATCTCCATCACTGTTTCGGACAACTTTCTTCGGCGATAAAGTTTCTTCCTGCGGATTTCATCCCATGTATAATCATTGGCATCTCTCCACTTGACCAGAAACGAATAACAAGAATCGTTATTCACTGATAGATATACAGAGTTTATCACTACTGTCTAATAAAAGTTGGCTAATCGGTCTTTGAAATAATTGAAATTCAGTCTATTAGGCGTGTTTTTGAAATGAAACGGATTTGAATTTGTAATTTTGCAGTCAAATAGAAGACTGCATATGAACC
>JADYUK010000037.1 GCA_021531755.1 Hoylesella loescheii | reverse complement strand
CCTGTTCACCCTAATCGCCCCCTCTTTTCCCCCACACTCGCCCTTCAATTCCCTCATGCTCGCCCCTTCCTGAGCGCCCATCTGCCAGACCACACAGCAGCAGCCGAATAGCTGCCGGACCCACCGCGCGCCGCCATTCACCCACGGTTGAGCCACACATGCAGCGGCAATCCAATACACACATATCCCACTCCCCACCTCCCCCCTTAATGAGCAAAGTGATGCCATAACACACCCTTTTTCACAACAAAACGAAAAAACTCTCCCGAATTTTCTTGTATTTAAATAAAAATAACTAACTTTGCACGCGTATTGTGTATTGTATTCTTTGGAAAACAAAAACAAAAAAATAAATAACTAAAATGCAAAACAAAGGAATTGTAATTGTTACAGCAGTCCTCCTGACACTGGCCAGCATCTTCTACCTTTCCTTCTCAGTAGCCACAAGCTACTATGACAGCAAAGCGTCAGAGATTAAAGACCCTATCGCACAGCAGGACTACAAGGACTCAGTCAAGTACCTTGGCATCTACACCTACCAGAAGTGTCTCGAGACACAGATAGGCCTCGGCCTTGACCTCAAGGGAGGTATGAACGTCATCCTTGAGATTTCAGTACCTGACGTCATCGATGTCCTCGCCGACCATAAGGCCGACGCAGCTTACCGCAAGTCTATGGACGAGGCAAAGAAAGAAGAAGAGACAAGCCAGAAAGACTTCCTCTCACTCTTCATCAAAGCCTACCAGAAGAACGCTCCTGGACACAGACTCGCCGAAATCTTCGCCACACAGCAGCTGAAAGGCAAAGTGTCAACACAAAGCACTGACGAGGAGGTCGAGGCAGCCCTGAGAACAGAGATACAGTCGGCTATCGACAACTCTTTCAATGTCGTACGTAACCGTATCGACAAGTTCGGCGTCGTACAGCCTAACATACAGAAGCTTGAGGGACAGCAGGGACGTATCATGGTCGAGATGCCTGGTATACGTGAGCCAGAGCGAGTGCGTAAGCTCCTCCAGGGCTCGGCAAACCTCGAGTTCTGGGAGACATTCAACGCTTCCGAAGTAATACCTTACCTCACACAGCTCGACCAGCGTCTCGCCAACGGCGGACAGGAAGAGGTGGCTGACACAACAAAGCAGGAAGTGGCTGACTCAGCCGCTACAGCACAGGCCGACACAAAGGCACAGCCAAAGTTCCAGATAAAGAAGGAAGAGACAAACGCTGCAGCCGCCGCTGCTGCCGACAAGCAGTCGACAGACAAGCAGATAGCAGAGGCAAAGAAGCTCCACCCACTCTTCGCTGTCCTGCAGCCAACAAGCGGACAGAGCCTCTCGCTCGTCGCATACGCCAACGCACGCGATACAGCTTATATCAACAGCCTCATATACTCTCCTGAGGCAAAGCGCATAATACCTTCTGACTGCCGTCTCCTCTGGAGCGCCAAGCCAGCCGACGGCATACAGGCAAAGAATATCTACGAGCTCCACGCCCTCAAGGTCACAACGACCAACGGACGCGCACCACTCGAGGGTGACGTGATTGTCGACGCAAAGGACGAGTTTGACAACTTCGGCCGTCCATGCGTGTCAATGCAGATGAACTCAGAGGGCGCACGCCTCTGGGCACAGCTCACAAAAGCCAACGTAGGCAAGGCTGTCGCCATCGTCCTCGACGGTGTAGTATACTCCGCTCCACGTGTCAACTCAGAGATTGACGGCGGCAACTCACAGATATCAGGCAACTTCACCATAGAGGACACAAAGGACCTCGCCAACACCCTCAAGTCAGGACGTATGCCAGCTCCTGCACGCATCGTACAGGAAGAGGTTGTCGGCCCGTCACTCGGTGCACAGTCAATACAGCAGGGTCTCGTGTCGTTCATCATCGCCTTCATCCTCCTCTGCCTCTACATGGTTGTCATGTACGGCTTCATACCAGGCGTGATGGCTGACGGCGCCCTCATCGTCAACCTCTTCTTCACAGGCGGCATACTCGCCTCATTCCAGTCGGCACTCACCATGCCAGGTATTGCAGGTATCGTCCTCACACTCGGTACAGCCGTCGATGCCAACGTGCTCATCTACGAGCGCATCAAGGAGGAGATGAAGAAGGGACTCGGACTCAAGGATGCCCTCCGCGCCGGATACAGCAACGCATTCTCTGCTATCTTCGACTCTAACCTCACATCACTCATAACAGGCGTCATACTCCTCACTATCGGTACAGGCCCAATCAAGGGCTTCGCCACAACATGGATTATAGGTATAGCCTGCTCATTCTTCACAGCAGTATTCCTCACACGCCTCGTCTATGAGAACCGCCTCAACAAGAACAAGTGGAAGAACCTCACATTCGCAACAGGTATCAGCCAGAACCTCCTCCAGAACACTAAGGTACACTTCATGTCTATCTACAAGCGTTCGTTCACAATCTATGGCATCCTCTGCGCTATATTCATCGTGTCGTTCTTCGTCCGCGGACTCTCCAAGTCAATCGACTTCACAGGTGGACGTAACTATGTCGTGACATTCGAGAAGGCTGTCGAGCCAGAGCAGGTGCGTGAGGCTCTCGCCGGAGCATTCCAGGGAGCCAACACAACAGCTCTCGCACTCGGTACAGACCATAAGACAATACGTGTCTCAACAAACTACAAGATTGAGTCGAACGACCCTAAGGTCGACGACGAGACAGAGACACTGCTCTACAACGCCCTCAAGAAGGCCGACCTCGTGAAGCAGGCAAGTGTCGAGGCATTCAAGAACCCAGACGTACGCGAGGGTGGCTCCATCATATCATCAACAAAGGTGGGACCATCAGTAGCTAAGGACATCACATACGGAGCCATCATCTCCGTCCTCGTTGCCCTCGTAGCCATATTCCTCTACATCCTCCTCCGCTTCCGCAACCTCGCCTTCTCAGTAGGCGCCATCGCGGCTCTCGCGGTCGATACAGTAGCCGTAATCGGACTCTACTCTGTCCTCTACAACTTCGTGCCGTTCTCTCTCGAGATAGACCAGACATTCATCGGAGCCATCCTCACCGTGATAGGCTACTCTATCAACGATAAGGTGGTTGTCTTCGACCGTATCCGTGAGAACCTCAAGCTCCATCCGAAGCAGGATCTCCAGATAACATTCAACTCGTCTATCAACCAGACCCTCGCACGTACAATCAACACCTCAGTGTCAACGCTCCTCGTGCTCCTGTGCATCTTCATCCTCGGTGGTGACAGCATACGCAGCTTCTCGTTCGCGATGATTCTCGGTGTAGTATTCGGTACTCTCTCTTCTATCTTCATCGCCGCTCCGGTTGCATTCATAACCCTCGGCCGCAAGATAAAGAACCTCATACCCGCTGAGGCAGCTGAGTAAGTCTTGAACAAAAACATAAGAATATAAAACACCAAGCCCCAGGCTTCCATATCCGGAACGCCTGGGGCTTTCTCTGTAAAGCCTATTCGAGGCTGGGGATAACAATCAATGGCTAACAGTCGCGCCTATTCGAGGCTGTGGACAATAGCAAGCTCGGCCTCTCCTCTCGCTGCTCCATCGGTTCTAACGGTCGCGCCTCTCCTGTGGACAATAGCAAGCTCAGCCTCTCCTCTTGCTGCTCCATCGGTTCTAGTGGTCGCGCATCACCGGGGCTGTGGATAATAGCAAGCTTGGTCTCTCCTCTCGCTGCTCCATCGGTTGACGTTGTCTTCCTCTTCTGTACTGTTTTCCCTGCTTACGCTCCTTCATATGAGGCACGAGAACGCCCCGCATATGCTCTGCAACAGTTAAGCATATACGGGGCGATAATCGTCCTTCTTGGGTACAGTCAGTCGTCATTCTTAGAGGAGAGTCATCTGTCCTTCTTGGGGACAGTCATCTGTCGTGCTGTCCATTATTCGCCACTCCGCGGCTTATCATTCCTTCTCAGCCTCTTCCTCGCTCTTCGTGATGCTCATCACCTCCACACCTATCCGCTCTGGCAGGACAGCGTTAAGCACTATACCCACGATAGCCGCTACCGCAAGGCCGGAGAGATGGATGCTGCCTATGGCGACGCTGTCGTTGGCACCGTATTTCACACCGATGGCAAGGACAAGGATAAGGGCCGCCACAAAGACATTGCGAGAGCTTGACAGGTCAACATGCGACTCAACGAGATTCCTCACACCCACCGATGATATCATGCCATACAGTATAAGGCTCACACCGCCTATCGTGGCTGCCGGCATAAGGCCGATAAGACACGCGAACTTAGGGCAGAAGCTAAGCAGGATGCTCAGACAGGCTGCAAGACGTATGACAGCAGGGTCAAACACACGAGTAAGGTTCAGCACTCCCGTGTTCTCGCCATATGTCGTGTTTGCCGGCGCTCCGAATGCGCTTGCCAGTGCCGTCGCCAGTCCGTCGCCCGTCAGTGTGCGGTGAAGACCTGGGCGGGCGAGGAAGTCCTTGCCCACAGTAGACGATATGGCACACATATCGCCAATATGCTCCATGATTGTAGCGAAGGCAATGGGGACAATGGCGATGATGCTGCTGATGAGGAATGTCATGTCTGTATTCTCCAGGACAGCAAGCACCGTCTGCTCACGGCTTACCGGCAAACCGAACCATGCTGCCTCCGAGACACTCGAGAAGTCTACCTTGCCCATCATCGATGCCACAGCGTATGACACCACGACACCAAGCAGAATAGGCACTATCTTCACTATGCCACGGCCCCAGATGCTGCTGACGATAACCGTGGCGATGGCTATGATGGCCAGAGGCCAGTCCGTCTGGCAGTTGGATATGGCTGAGCCAGACAGCGTGAGGCCGATGGCGATGACCATAGGGCCTGTCACAACAGGAGGGAAGAACCGCAGGACACGCTTTGTCCCAAACCATCTTATCAGTCCTGCCATCACGAAATAGCACATACCGGCACACATCACTCCCACACAGGCATAGCACAGCGACAGTGTCTCCGTCATGCCCATATCCACGCCCATCTGCTTCACAGACAGGTAGCCACCAATGAACGCGAAGCTCGAGCCAAGGAATGCCGGCACCTGACCCTTGGAGACAAGATGGAACACTAATGTTCCGAGACCTGCAAACAACAGTGTCGTGGAGACTGGCAGACCCGTAAGGGCGGGCACAAGAATCGTGGCGCCGAACATCGCAAACAGATGCTGGACACCAAGGACACCAAACTTGCCGTAGCCAAGCTGACGTGCATCTGTGATGCCTTCTTTCATGTTGATTCCTTTCTTCATGATTATTATTGATTTTAAAAGTTAGTTCGCTCTGGAGATACTACATAGACATCCCAGTTCTGTCAGTTTATAAGCATCAGTATATAGCATTATTACATTCATGAGTATAAAACCATGAGTACGTAAGCATGTGTTTATAGGCATGAGTCACTCATCTCTCCACCCAGTGTTGCTGATGGTATGTCGCTGAAAGGGACGGGCTGCATCTCACACTGTATTGAGAAAAGAGGGGGCGCTGGTATCCCGTATTTTTTTATCTGCCTCGCTACGATTGTTGTGGCGCCTGCTCTGCTTTTGGAAAGGCATCACAGAACGAATAATAATATACTCTGCGATTCCATTCATGATGCAAATATAACACTTTTTGTTTGGTTAATGACAGAAAGCGGTTACTATTCAATGTTTTCCACTCAAATTTGTATGTTTTGTGAAGGATATCTGCCAACAAAAACAAGGTTTCTTATTACTGCCCGGTAAGAAAAAGAGAAGAAAAATGATATGTTCATCGGACAGCCATGTAGCAATAGAAGACGAAGAAGTATTACTGTCTGTAAAAACTTAAGGATGAGAATTTTCTCCTTATCGAGTAGCTTTAATACTTGACTATAGACCGGCTGTCCGGTAAAATGACTATCTTTGCTCATGGTTATATTTTATTTTCTCAAAAACAAAGATAGTGCAAACCGAATGCAATGGCCAAAGAAAAACCGAAGGATTTTGTTTGGCCATTGCTGAGGTGCAGCCTATCTTATCCAAAGACAGTGCAAACCGAATGCAATGGCCAAAGAGAAGCCGAAGGATTTTGTTTGGCATTGCTGAGGTGCAGCCTATCTTATCCAAAGATAACCAAAAGGGTTGATACCTCGTGAGAAGTGTCAGCCCTAATTTATTATCTTTGCAAAAGTTTTACCGGACAGTAATAATTTTTTATCTTATCTGATAAATCAGTGTTTCCCATTTCATCTGCCAATGATGCAACGTTCTCTCTTATCCTAATAGAGATTTTTTTAGCTTGTTGTTCAATATCATAGTAAACTGCATTATCCTGATATTTTGCAATTTCACCATCCATTTCATTAAGTAAGAATACAATTCTTTTAGAGTTTTCAACGCTATTATCTTGAAGAAGTAAGCGTGTTTCTGCATTATAAACATAGTCTACTCCTTTTAAATATGAACGAACCATGTTTGCATATTTATCTTGATTCGAATAATCAGTTCCTCCCCAGAATTTTTCCTCCGTAAGTTGGTTGCTATTACGGAAATCTTCCGCTTCAGACTTCATTTTATTAATTATCAAGTGCGCTTTTTCAAAATCATTTTCATGACAAGCCCCTTGATAATCATAATTTATCTTCTCTTTTTCGTTTTTTGAAGATGAACTTCCACACGACACTAAAAATAGTGCGAGACATAAAATCGGTAAGAAAAGATTTTTTTTCATTTCTATTACAGTTTTATGTATATTTGTTTTACATATCACCAAATTCTACCTTCTCTCCTGTCAATTTGAATGTCTTCGTAATGTCCCATAATTAGTTTATTTATTCATTAAACAAAGTCACTTTACATATTCTCTTTCATGTTCAAAGGAACCATAACCATTTGACAAGTTTACCTTTTGAATCAAAAATAGAAATGAGTATAGCCTTTACGTTCAAAGTCGGGAACGTCGCATTCTGCAATCTTCACATTGCCTTCTGTGATACTCAACTAAGGATTCTTTTCTGTCATCTGTTTTTCGGTAATTTTTCAACATTTACAAAGAGGGTGAGTTTACTCGTTCCTCCATTTAGTACAAAAGTATAGAAAAAAGACCAAACGGACGGAAAGCCATTTGGTCTTTTTCTGGTTCAAGTTTGGTTCAAATTGAATTCTTACCGATGAAATCGATGTTTTTTTACTTTTTTAGTTCCTCCAGTTTGCCGATGTCATGCAGGTCAACCTCGTCGGCTACCCGTTGCCAAATGCAGCGGGTGGTGTCGCTCTTGGATAGGGACAGGCGATAGACGCCAAGGAAGACATAGCCGGTGTCTACGAGGTCTTTCATAAAGGTGATGCGCAGTTCGTCCATACGACGATATTGTAGATAGTGGTCGTAATTGCGAATGGCGGCAGCGACGCTGTCGGTGCTGTCAGGGGACTCCCACCACTCGGTGATTGTGGGCAGCATCTTGGCAGAGTCGCCGTCATTGTGCCATTCAGGGTGATGAT
This sequence comes from Hoylesella loescheii, assembly GCA_021531755.1. Taxonomy (GTDB): domain Bacteria; phylum Bacteroidota; class Bacteroidia; order Bacteroidales; family Bacteroidaceae; genus Prevotella. The sequence continues at coordinate 4,670 of JADYUK010000037.1, read as the reverse complement.
ACTTGGGCCCCCAGATGGAGATGCCTGGGTGGTTAGGGACCTGCTGGCCCCACAGATACTTGTCGGCAATGATGCCGAAGAGGCGTAGGTACTGTTGGGGAGAGTCGAATCGCCGGCCGATTCGGATGATAGTGGTGGAGTCAGACTGCTGATCGGTTGTCGCTGTCAGTGGATTCCATCGCGAATGAAACATGTACACCAGGGCAAACACAACAATTAGGGCGGTGATGATAGTGATGACATAGGCCTTCAAAGGCTTTGGTTTCTTGGCAGTTTCTAGCAATTCGCTGGCAGAGCAAGTCTTCTCGTCTTTGCAGAATGCTCTCCAACTATCATAGTCTAAGAATTGCGCCAACAGATCGAGCGTCAATTCACGGGGCACGGTACTGGAAGGCACGTAGCCCCACAGTCGTTTCAGCGTGGAGATGCTGATGGTCTGGTGCAATTTATTGAAGATGCACGTAGCGAGGTATTCGAAGTCCTTGGGTGTACGTATTTGGCGGTCGATGGCCGTCTCGATGCTTATACGCAATCGCTCTATATCGGTCTGGTGTTTTTCGCTCATGATGGTTTAATCGTATTTGATGCACAAAGAGTGTGAGCCTTTTTGACATCCTATGTCTGAAGGTCCTGGAATACCCGTATAAGTAAGAATGAAATCAGCTCACACCTGCAGGTATATATGTGAGCCAGCTCCATAACGGAGCAAGCAGTATATATGCAACTGCAGGAGAAGCAGCTTTCAGACTTCTCACCCTTAAAGTTCGAATTTTCCAGGTTCTCAGACGGGTCAAAGCTTAATATCTCTCCTCGATGTCGCCAGTCTTTCTCAACTGACGCCACAAAGATACGCATTTATCTTGAAAGTTGATTCATTGTGAGCCGAAATTTTACATTTGGGTAGCAAAATTAGCAGGAATATGACATTTGTGCAAGTCCTTTTCTGTCCTTTTTCTGGCAAGCTCTTGCATAATTGCTGAATTATGGTTATCGTCGTGGTATGAAACATGATTTAGTAAAACTGGAAGTGGAACGTATCATAGGTCATCGGCTGACATCGGCAAATGAATTTGAGCAGTTGAGTCACCTCTTATTATCTCACACGCACGAGAGGCTTTCACCCACCACACTAAAACGGCTTTGGGGATATCTGAAGAATGAAGAGGTGGAAACACGGCGGCATACGCTGGATGTAATATCGCGGTTTGTTGGCTTTGGCTGCTACGAGGACTTTTGTGCCCACTTAGAACGTTTGGAGGAACAGCATTGCCGCTGGCGAACACCATGCTGGACTGACATCTGACAATGACCCCATATTCAACCTGGAGTATTTTGTATGTCTAAATTTGCTTATTTATGCTCATTAAATAGGTGATGCGGCTTTATTCTTCAAAAAGCAGCAATTTTGTTGGTAAAAATTTGCAAATGCGAAATTATATCATTAACTTTACAGCATCAAAATACGAGAAGAATGGAAATTACGGAGATTATAAAGAACGCAGGCCTAAAAATCACTCCGCAACGTAAAGTGGTTTATGAGGTTATGATGGAAGTGCGTCATGCTGCCATTGATGAAATAATCAAGTGTGTGCAATCAAAAGATAATGAGATAACCATCTCAACCATCTATCGCATTCTTGATTCGTTTTGCAAGGCTAATCTGTTATCATTTGTGTTCCATCCCGAAGTGGGGAAAAGCTATTATGACATTACCGTGAAAGAGCATCACCACATATTCGAGGGAGAGAGCATCTTGGATTATATGGATGAAGGGCTTACGGAATTGATACGACAGTATTTGAAAGAAAAGAATTTTGCATCGGTTGACATTAGCCGAATACAGGTGCAGATAACGATAAATAACCCAAAGTTAAACTCAAAAAAGTAAAAAAGTATGAGAAGTATCACGACTTTCGATTTGCAGTATGCACATCGGTTCTATGGCTTCCAAGGCGAAGCCCAGTATCTTCACGGTCACACTGGCACACTGACCATTGAGGTGGAAGATACGGTTGAAGAAGGTGTAAACATGGTGTACCCTTGTAATGAAATCCAAAAGGTGGCATGGAGCCTGTTGAAGAATTTTGACCATGCCTTGGTGCTCCGCGAAGATGACCCTTTGCTTCCTGCCATTCTTGATGTGTATGAAAAGCAAGGCATCAAAAACGGCCATCCGCAAAACAAAATGAAAGGAGAGGCCTTCAATACCGAATTGGCAACGGCTTACCCCGATGCCCGTCTGGTTGTTACCAAAGAAACCATGACAGTGGAAGGTATGATTAAGATTGTATATGACTTGTTGAAAGACAAACTGAACATCGCTAAAATCACTTTCACAAGCGGTGTGAATGCCGCGTCTGCCGAGTTTACCACAAAGAATAACATCGACCGCTGTCCTCTTTGCGGTGTCGCCCTCAATGCGGATGGAGTATGCCCAAAATGTGGTTATCGGAAAAAATAATCCACGTAAAGCTGCATATAAAATAAAGTGATGATGAAAATACGGGGCTGTGTCGTAATTAAGATTTACGGCGCAGCCCCGTATTTTACAAGTTAGAAAAATAATTTGAAATTCGGCTAATGGCTTCAACCTTTGTTTCCATAACCACATCGGCATACACCTGTGTTGAATTTATGCTCGTATGTCCGAGCAACTTGCCTACTGTGTACAAGTCACCTCCGGCAGCCAGTGTCAGCACGGCAAATGTGTGACGGCTCGTATGGAAACTGACATTTTTCGTAATCCCTGCATCCGCAGCCATTTTTTTTAAGACACCTGTTACATACTCCCAATATAGTCAGTTCAAACACCTTTTGGCTCTTTTTGTGCCTTTTCAAATGGGTCATTAGTAGGCTCATGACAGAGGAACAATGGTCGGTTATCACATATAATGCATTCACATGCGCGCATGTGTGAAGTTTTTTAAGGCTCGACTAATTATAGAGAGGCTATCATTCTCGTTTAATTTGTAAATTTTACTATTTTATAGTGATTATTCTTTGTCCTTGCTAAGGGACGCATCGTGGCATCACCAAGTTTTTTGGGGGGGTACGCACGCTCGTGAGGTCCTTAAGGTTCGGCTGACTACCTCTCCGCCCAGTCACCACGGTCGAGGTTGCGGTAGCCTATGGCCTCGGCGATGTGCTGTGCCGAGACGCAGGGAGAGGCGTCAAGGTCGGCGATGGTGCGGGCGACCTTCAGGATGCGTGAGTATGCGCGGGCTGATAGCGAGAGGCGCTCCATGGCGTTGCTGAGGAGGCGGAACCCAGCCTCGTCAGGCTCGGCGTACTTGTGTATCATGCTCTCTGTCATCTGTGCGTTGCAGTGTATGTCCTTGAAGTCCTTGTACCGCTCCTCCTGTATGGCGCGTGCTGCTATGACGCGGCGGCGTATCTCGCTGCTCGGCTCGCCCGGCTTCGTCGTGGATATGTCGCTGAACGGTACGGGCTGTATCTCACACTGTATGTCGATGCGGTCGAGCAGTGGGCCGCTGATCTTGTTCATATATCGTGAACGCTGGCCTGGCGAGCAGACGCAGGTGTGGGTCGGGTCGCCGTAGTATCCGCAGGGGCAGGGGTTCATCGACGCCACGAACATTATAGAGCAGGGATAGTCGATGGAGTATTTTGCGCGGGATATTGTTATGCGGCGGTCCTCAAGGGGCTGTCTCAACACTTCGAGAGTCTGCTTGCTGAACTCTGGTAGCTCGTCGGCGAAGAGCACACCGTTGTGTGCGAGGGATATCTCCCCAGGCTGTGGTGATGCGCCACCGCCCACGAGAGCCACTTGCGATACGGTATGGTGTGGGGCGCGGAAGGGACGGCGGTAGAGCAGTGAGACACCCTCGGGCATTTTCCCCGCTATGGAGTATATCTGTGTTGTCTCAAGGCTCTCGCGGAGTGTGAGAGGGGGCAGTATTCCGGGCAGGCGTTTTGCCATCATTGACTTTCCGCTTCCAGGAGGGCCTATCATGATGAGGTTGTGTCCTCCTGCCGCTGCCACCTCGAACGCACGTTTGACATTCTCCTGCCCTCTCACCTCGGCAAAGTCAAGTCCTGTCTCCGCCTGGTTGGTGTAGAACTCTGCCCTCGTGTCTATGGTCACGGGCTCAGGAGCTGTCATTCCGTTGAGGAACATGATGACATCGCTTAGTGTCGACATGCCGTAGACCTCAAGGTTGTTGACGACGGATGCCTCGCGGACATTCTCCTCGGGGACAATGAGTCCCTTGAAATGTTCTGCCCGTGCCCTTATGGCTATGGGGAGCGCGCCTTTCACAGGCTTTATGCTCCCGTCGAGTCCGAGCTCTCCGATGAGCATGTACTCATGCAGGCGCTCGTCTGATATCTGCCCGTCAGAGGCGAGTATGCCGATGGCTATGGGGAGGTCGAATGCCGAGCCTTCTTTCCTTATGTCAGCCGGTGCGAGGTTTACTGTGATGCGCTTCATGGGATACTGCATCCCGATGTTTGTTATGGCAGAGAATATGCGGCTCTGGGCCTCTCGCACGGCGTTGTCCGCGAGGCCTGACAGGAACAGTTTGTCGCCTATTACTGAGCTGACTTCTACTGTGACGGTTGTGACCTGCATGCCGTTGACGGCAGCACAGAATGTCTTTACAAGCATGGTGTGGTTTTTCTATGGTTCCTGAGGGGGGTGGGGGATGGGG
>JADYUK010000036.1 GCA_021531755.1 Hoylesella loescheii | reverse complement strand
CCCCCCGATGGATTCACCCTGCTTCCTCCAATAGATGATGAATCGGGGCGATGGTAACAAATGACTGTGACAGACATAGTATAGGCAATGACACATTCGAGTTATTCCCCGACACACTATCTCCTAATACAAATACAGATGCATCAGACAATAAGAACAATACTCCTCCTCATGCTGTCCATCTCCATCATCGCATGTGGAGAATCAGACTATAGAGACTCTATACCTAAAGACAGCCAGCTCATCATGTCTTTTAACCCGGCAGACAGTGAGGTTGTGTCGCGTCTTGAAATCCTAAACTCCCTTATCGGAATAGACGATATGCGGGATTGCGGCCTGGATACGAAATCACGGCCATACATATTCATCACTTCTGTGGGAAACATCGGCTTATGTGCGAAAGTGGCCGATGAGGAAAAGGTCTCGTCTTTTTTTGAGCGACTGTCGGTCAGGCCGGAAATACACATCATCTCGACAAGGAACGGATGTACATTCTATTCATGCCGGAATTTTGTTGTCGGCTGGAGCAGCAACACTCTCCTTGCCCTCGGCCCCCTGCTGCCCTCCGCCCATAGCGAGGCTGTAGGCGAATTGTCGGGCTATCTTGATTCTGATGACAGTTTCGCGGAGTGTCGTCTGCATCCATATCTCAATGAGACAGATAATCATGCCATAAGTCTTGCGACAGAGGCCACCGCACTTCCGGGACCAGTCATACCCTTCCTTACCCTCGGGCTCCCCCATGGCTCAGACCTCTCGTCGTGTATCATCTCCGCAGACATGGACATCGCCGGCAAGACACTGATGATATCATCAAGGCCAATGTCAGCAGACAAGAAAATGTCCAAGCAGTTGTCTATGACATATTCTTCACTCCGCCCTATATCATCGGCATACCTGCCCAATATGCCGGCTGACGCATCGTTCGGCCTGTTCATGAATATCGATGGCAAGACATTCTTCCCCGTCATCTCGTCTGCCGAGACAGCAGTCTCCCTCCTTGCAGGCATAAACCAGGCCATCGACCTCAATGCGATAATAAAGAGCCTCAATGGCGATTTCATGCTCTATACCATGCCGTCGTCAAGGACAGCTATCCACATAGCAGGCGCATTGCGCGACAAGGGGTTCCTCCAAGACATATCCTACTGGCGGTCATCACTCCCCCAGGATTACAGTCTTGACCCTACCTCAGGCTCGCCCGACGAATACCTGCTCCGCTCGCCTCATTCTGACCTCTGCTTCGGAGTCTCAACTGAACCACAGCTACAGTTCTACGCTGGTCCAACTGTCTCTACGTCACGCCAGTCCTTGGTTGCATCTTCCACTCCGCTTCCCTCAAATATTATGAAGTTTATAGAGGGGAAGAAAATCGCCTTTGTCTCAGACATCTCGTCGCTAATGCCTGGACGGGACAACGCCACTACTATATCACTGCCAGCGAGACTTAATCTCAGGAGGATAGTTTATACAGTGAAATGAAGCATAACCATAATGCGCTCATCCCTACCCTACTCGTCCTTTGTACTAAGGATTTTGCATATAACTGAGATTATTTACACGTGCGGCTTGCCCCTCACCCAACCGTCAGTCGTACAAAAACAAGCAAGCTCGCCGGGTGCATCATAGTTCACCCCACCTGCTCCTCATCACACATATCCCCCCATCACCCCCATCTGCGAAATGGACAAGATAATATTCGACCACGTCATACCCCATGTCTTCATGTCTGATGCACACCTCGAATCAGACGTGTGGGATAACAGCCTGACATTCGAGAAGGGCAAGACATACCTCGTAGAAGCGTCGAGCGGCAGAGGCAAGACGACATTCTGCAGTTACATCCTCTGCCATCGCCATGATTACAGCGGACATATCCTCTTCGACCAGAGAGATGTCACGTCGCTGTCGGTCAGCGAGACAGTGCGCCTGCGTCAGCGGCACATCTCACATCTCTTCCAGGAGTTGAGACTGTTCCCCGAACTGACAGCCCTCGAGAATGTCGAGATTAAGAACCGCCTGTACCGCCACGGAGGCACGAGAGGGTACCGCAAGCGCAGCGACATACTTGAATGGTTTGACGCTCTAGGCATTTCATCCCTACGTGACAGGGCAGTCGGCAGGATGTCGTTCGGCCAGCAGCAGCGTGTAGCCCTGTTGCGCTCACTTGTCCAGCCCTTTGATTTCCTCATTGTCGACGAGCCGATATCCCATCTTGACGACATCAATGCCAGCGCCATGTCTCGTATCATCCTGCAAGAAGTGTCACGCCAGGGCGCAGGCCTCATAACAACTTCTGTCGGACGTCATTGGCCTCTATGTTATGACCAGACAGTGAGATTGTAAGGGAAGGCGAATCCATGCAATACTATGCATGGAAGGTAAGCACATAAAATTTTGAAGGGAGACATCATGATAATAACCACATGATGCCTCCCTTTCATTTTATTTGCTTGCCATGAAGGTCGCTTTTGTGTAGCAGGAAAGAACACAACTGATTCTCCCCCAACATCCTGCTTCACTATCAACGCTTGTGCGCACTGCCAGTATTGCACGGATAGGGCATGATGTACGGGGAGAGTGTCAATTATTCAGAAAGCAGCCGATAGTACTCTATCGCTCCAAGCATGAAACATCCTGTCCCGTAATCCTCGAAATCTGGCACTGATGTGAATGTGACAGGCTGACCTGCCGAGGGGTCTTTCCCTGTCCCCTGGTTCCATCCAAGGAACCCATCAGGGTGAACGCACGTTCTCATCGCCTGCCATGCCTTCTCCATCACTGCGTCATAATCCTTCTTCTTCAATATCCCGTGGCGTACTCCCCACGCCATGCCATAGAGGAAGAGCGATGTGCCGGTCATCTCTGGTCCGCCGTATGTCACGGGAGAGTGGAGACTCACATTCCAGAACCCATCCTCGCGCTGGCACCGGGCGAGGGCCTTGCTCATGAGTATGAAGTCGCGCCTCAGTGTCTTGTAAGAGCTGTCTTTCCTGTCCAACGTCTCCATGACGCGCACGAGGGCTGCATAGACCCATCCATTCCCACGGCTCCAATAACAGTTGTTCCCGTCTTTCTCCTTGTAGGGTGGCACATAGTCCTTGTCTCTCCACCATAGCCCCTCCCTCTTATTGAAAAGGCCGCCGGCAAGAGTGTCCCTCGTCCAGATGTACGATTTCATTGCATAGTCAAGATATTCTGGCTGTCCTGTCAGCTGGGCATACTTGGCATAGACTGGCATTGCCATCTGTATGGCGTCAATCCATGTCCAATAGTCGTGTCTCTGGGTGGATATCTGATAGTCAAGATTCTCCTTTACCTTGGAGAGGTCCTTGCGCAGCTGGCTCTGTATATGGCGGTCGATATATGTCTGCTGGCAGCATTGGTTGTCGGCATCTGTCGCCTCCACGCCGCCACGGGCCATCCATCCGTGATAGTCTGCCCAGCGGTCTGTATAGTCGAGGTACCTCTGCTGCCTGTCCACCTCATAGAGCGCCATGAGTCCCTCGTAGTATACGGCACGTGTCCATAGGTTACTCGTACGGCGTTTCTTGACGTATGTGTCAAGGGTCGGGTCGTTGTACTTGGACATGAAATAATCGTTAGTGCGCCTGACGGCCTCGATAATCTCATTCTTTCTCTCACTGTCCTGTGGGTATGCTTGTGTGGGCGCAAGGATACCACAGACGGCCATCGTGCAGGCGATGATTGTTTTCCTCATAGTTTCTTGTTTTGTTTTATGATTTTTGGTTAAGGTGGGTTCGGGAAGAATTACCTCCCCAACGGCCAGTAGGCCCCTCAAAAGGGATTTATCTCCCACCGTTATAATTCTATTATCCATGGGGGCGGGGCTGTCACGACAGGGGTACGTCTCTCTCTGGCGTATATTGCCAGTTGATGATTTTCGGCTGCACTCGGCATAACAATTAAGCAAGCTTAATGTTCTGCTCTCGCTTGAACGAAAATTGGCTTTCGCCTTCTTCCTTCGCGATTAACTTTCGTTGAATATCGGCTGCACTCGGCATAGCCAATCAAGCTTGACTCTGCTCTCGTTTGCACGATATTTCGGGATAGTCTGAGTAAACTCTGCCTCTCCTCTCGGCTTGTCGTCAGTTTTCCCGGTCAGGAATGCCCGCATCGGTCAATATGCGTATCCCCCTCCCACGTCGATTCCTCCGTTCCCCTGGGGAGGACTGCCCCCCTCAAAAAATCAGGAAATCTGCTCTTAGGGTGGGGGAACGGGTGAATTGCGGGGGGGGCTTGGCGAGCTTTCCCCGAATCCAGCTTAATCTCTTAGCACGACCCTGCCGCAGAGTCCGCTCTTTACCGGCCCCCAGTTCTCGTATGTCGTCCTCTTGTAGTTGATGTCCACGACATTTATATCCTTCATCTTGCGCCATGCGACACCCCTTCGGTCAAGGTCTGCTATGCGGTTGGCAGGCAGATTGGTCACCTCTATGCGTATGGTGTTCCTGCCCTGCCTCAGAGTATTCTTGCAATCAAGAATGTATGGTGCAGCCCATGCGCAGCCGATGTATTTGCCATTGACGAAGACACGTGCGCTCTCCCTGACATCGCCAAGGTCAATATACCATTGTCTGGAGGCAAGGGCTGATGAGAGCTTGACGACGGTCTCGTAGACACCTGTCCCCATGGTCACGGCAGCGCTTTCGCTCAATGTCTCCCATGTCTGGAGTCCCTTGAGGGAGAATGTCTCACGGACCCTTGGATGTTCCTCTACAAAGGACAATTTCCATTTACCATCTGTGATATCTATCCCGCTGCTGCATTTGGGGTATCTCTCCTCAGCTATATTGTCGGGGTAGAAGTCATCGCTGTCAGAGCATATGAGAATACGGCTCTCACCACTTTTGAGGTTGAGATAGAGGCGGTGATTGTCAAATGTCGCCCTTGTGTACTGACCGTTCATAGGGTTATACCACAATGCATATCGCCCTTCCTCAGCCAAGGGGACGAAGGCGTTGACATCCTCAGGTGAGAGATTGGCGATAAAATAATGATGCCCGAAAGCATTCCTCCTCCTTATTGATTTCAGTCCGTACTGGCTTTTCATCGCCTCTGGTGTGGCGGCTCTCTCCATGGCGGTTCTGTCGTTCCCTGTTATGATTACCGCCCCCTGCTCCTTAAGTCTCTGAATATGGTCAGAAACTTCCTTTGGCATGATGCACCCTTCAGGAATGACAATGGCCTTGTATGCCGTGCCAGCTTTTGTTGCCAGTCTGCCTTTCTCGAACACTGTGGTCAGGAGGAGATTGTCACTAATATAGTCACAGTCAAACCCCATGTTGTCAATCTCGTTGATTGTACGTATGAAATCAGGAGCTTTCTTGTCCATGGAGTGGATATCGAACATCATAAGCCAATTATCCGTGTCATTGCGCCACATATCACGTACGGGAAGGTAGACAAGGAAATCATTGTCGGGCTCTCCCCATTGGAGATATGTCTGGCATCTTGTTATATACGACATCAATTCGGGAGCGTCCCTCCAGATGCTATTAGCCGGACTCATATCGACAGAGGCATAGAAGCGCCATCCCGGCCATGGCTCGTCCTTTGGTGAATAGGGTGTCCCATGGAAGAAGACATGGTTGACACCTGCACAGAACATAAGGTCAAGGTCAGGCTTCATCTGACTGAGAGACGTGCGGAAATGCTCTGTCAGCCATGTGAATGTCTCGCTGGAGGTATATCTCTTTCCTGTCACATGGGATGCCGACGGGGCATATTTCAGCATGCTGAGATCACTATAGTTAGGGCGTGTAAAACCTTTATCCTTACGGAGACCACGAATACCAAAGTCAGTAAGTCCAAAACCCTCTATCTCCGGTATATCGACAGCAGCATAGCAGTCAATAAGGTTTGCGGGCGAGCCGTGGGCCTGGTTGCGCGTTATGGCGCCATGTCTGTGTGCCCATGCCGTCCATTGTCGGGTGAAATTTTCCAACAGCATCTCAGCCAGAGTCTCACGGTAGTCACTGACAGTCTTCCTGTCTCCATCGACAAACAGCTCAAGACTGTCCTGCAGGCGGTACCCCCTCCGCTTCTCAAACTCCTCAGGAAGTGTTGGAGTCCAATTGGCACCGTATACCTCATAACTATCGTTGAAGAATGTGTGCGGGAAAGGTGTATTGGTCTCTGTGAAAGCCTTCTCGATATGCTGGAGGTAATGGGCTACAGCCGTCGAGTCGAAATGGTCGACCACGAAACCCTCACCACCTGGAGCCGCACGTTTCACCTTCTGTCTTGTCCGGCTCTCATAGAGAGCTATGATTCTCTGCCTGCCACCATCCTTGGGATATGACTTAAGAAGTCTCAGACGTGCATACTGTCTCTCCTTCTCTGGTAAAGCAGGGGAGAAATCCACATCCTCCATCTTTATATCTGTACCGACGAGGGTGTCTATGACAATGGCCTTGCATGCAGCCTCCTCAACAGGAACCCAGGGGCCGCCAAAAGGCCATCCTGTCCCGGTAGACATCCCCACTTCAATTCCCAGCCGCCTGCACTCTGTGTCCACATGACGGAACATCTCCATCCATCGTGGGGAAAGATAGTTTATCTCTTTATCCTCATTGTCTCGCACACCATAGATTGGCGTTATCTCTACCGCGCCGACTCCAGTTTTAGCGTATTCTGACAGACACCAGCTGAGATTCTCCTTGTCTACAGCCGACCCTAACCACCACCAGCGCAAGCCTGGCTTAGCCTCTCTTGATGGAACAGGTAACGAGGATTGTGCCCAAGAGGAGACGAACATTATTGAAATGATGAATGTGAACAAATGTCTCATGTTTTGTAATGGAAAAGATTTTTTTGTGTGAACCCCTTGTCTGGGGGAGTATAGTATTAGTGGAAACAAGCTTTTTCGATAAGCAGTAGACCAAAGAGAGTTTTTTGGGGGGATACCGCCGAGGCGCGAAGGAGGAAGACGAAAGTCCAGCTTGCTTGACTATGCCGAGTGCAGCCGATATTCAACGAAAGTTAATCGCGAAGGAAGAAGGCGAAAGCCAACTGACGACCAGCCGAGAGGAGGAGGCTGAGTTTACTCAGACTATCCCGAGGCGCGAAGGAGGAAGACGAAGTCAAAACGTCTGTATTTATACGAACTTGCAAAGACTATGCAAAGATAAACCTGTCGTACTTGAAGTGGGAGACACTATGTGAATCCTTTCTTGTAATTTCGTTTAGCGAGCCCCCTACCTAATCCAAATCTGCCATCATATATAGTCATCGCTCTCTTTATGGTTACAAAATTAACGAATTATCCATAGATTACCAAATATCTTTCTCGATATTCTCGGTTTCGGGTATAATTTTTACCTTCTTGACAACGTAGCAATAATACGGATTCGTCAGAGGCCACCACAATCTCTTCACCCTTATCAGCCAATTATTTCAGTTAAACATCTGGCTGAAGTATATTCTTAGTACCAATTGTCACACAAACGCTCGTGGAAATATTCGAACAAATTCAGACATTTTCTCGCCAAGCCAAAGTGAGCAAGCTCTCTTTGGTCTTATGGCTTAACGAAAACGTTCTATTTTATTCTTGCTTATTATCTTTTTCATTAACCAGCACCTTCCAGAAACTTATAGGCAGATAAACATTCTCCAGAGAGGCAGCCTCACTTAACATTGGGGCAATCTCCTGTGGCGTATAACCCGCTATGCCACATCCTATGGGGGTTACCATAAACTTCAGCTCTGGATGCTCCTGCGCATAACAGATGAATCGACGTATGGCAAGCAGGGTATTGTGTTCTCCTTCCATGGTAGGAATAGCATACGACTGTCCCTGCATACCTTCGCCGTTTCCCCATTCTGCACCAAATTCATTGTATGCGACACGGGCAGCACCTCCATGATGCATCCCCAAGGCGTTACTTCCAAATACAAACACCTCGTCCGGTGCCAACGAGTAGATTTTGGATGGGGTAATGCGAGTTGGTAAAGTTCCACCATTTCCACCTTTCATCCAATAGCGTTCTTCGTCTGTGTAGATATTTTCCTTCTTCATAATACATTATTATATATAGTGAGACCTTGATTCAACGTCCTGCGGTGATAAGTGTACGAATGCAAAATAGACAATAATGATGCATCCTGCCTGCACAGACGGAAAAACATTTGTCTCATGCAAAAATATACAAAAAGTTGCAGACTATTGGTTTTCTCGTCATATTTTTTGCTTTCATCGTGATGTTTACATCTATTTAGTCTGTTTTTAGAAGAAAAGACCTTAATTTTGCAACATAATTAGTAAAAACTTGAACCTGGGGCTACCGTACCTATGCAGGAAATGAACGAACTACCACAATCCATCCCTGCCATATAGAACATTCAATGGACATTGGTCACTCGTCTGAGACTACAGGAAGGTAGCCATGGCAACTATATCACGAACAAGGCAGTTTCGAAATGTTAGACATTGGCTGACTATTTCGACTCGTACGGATTGGTGTAGATATGGTTATTGTTATTGGTCATTCTGCCTACATTGACAGTTAACAGAATATCAAATAAAAATGAATCTCAAGGATAAAATAGTCGTCATAACAGGCGGTGCGCAAGGCATCGGAAGATGTATTGCTGAAGAATTCGAGAAACTCGGAGCAACTGTTTGTGTAATCGATAAACAGCAGGGCAACTACTTTGTTGGTGACCTTGCTGACAAACAGGTACTGGAGCAGTTTGTAAAGGATGTGATTGCCAAGCACGGGCATGTGGATTATCTCATCAACAATGCCCTGCCACTGATGAAGGGCATAAACGAGTGCAGTTATGAGGAGTTCCAATATGCCCTGAGTGTTGGCGTTACAGCTCCGTTCTATCTCACAAAACTCTTTGCTCCACATTTTGCAGAAGGTGCTTCTATTGTCAATATATCTTCCTCGCGTGACCGTATGAGTCAGCCACAGACGGAAAGCTATACGGCAGCAAAAGGTGGCATAGCGGCTCTGACTCACGCCTTGGCAGTCAGTCTTGCCGGAAAGGTTCGTGTAAACAGTATCTCGCCTGGTTGGATTGACACAGCATGCACTGTCTATGAAGGTTCAGATGCCACCCAACAACCGGCAGGACGAGTTGGCAATCCATTGGATATAGCCAATATGGTGCTTTTTCTCTGCTCTGACAAGGCTGGTTTCATCACGGGCGAGAACATCTGCATTGACGGTGGCATGACCCGGCAGATGATTTACCATGGCGAACATGGTTGGACGTTGACAGAGTCGAAGGCTGGATTATGACAGAGTGTACATATCTACTGCCAATTTGATTGATCACAAAATAATTGTAAAGACAATATAACAATGAAGAAGATTTTTAAAATTGATTGTGGGCTATATCCTCTGGGACTTCTTACGATTCTGTCTGGTATAGGCTTGCACATAGCGGGACATGGAAGTAACCATAATACATGGGAAATTTGGGCTGTTATTCATTCTGTCTTATCAGTTTCGTTTACCATACTGCTTGCCTATCACATCCACACTCATTGGGCTTGGTTCAAGCATGTACGTCGAAGCACAATCAACCGTAAAAGGTTTATGACAACCATGCTGACTATGGTTTCCATATCCACTGTGTTTTCAGGAATTGCCCTGTTTGCAATATGGGGCGTAAACACCCAGGTCGGTCTTTTACATTACAAAATAGGTATTAGTTTTGCACTGCTGATGCTAATACATGGAGTAAAAAGAATACGTATAATAGAAAAAGCAGTCTGTAAAGCAGATAAATGATGAAGAAACTGTCTACAAAAGGGATGAAGGCATTGAAGGTGATACACCTTGTATGTGCCATTGCTTGGTTTGGCTCTGCCATATCCATGAATCTGCTGCGGCACCTTGTAGTGGTAAAGGATGCGGCAGGAATGTATTGGGTGGCAGAGATTCTGGAAGCCATTGACATGAAGATACTAGTGCCTGGAGCTGTCGGGTGTCTGCTCACGGGTATTGTTTATGGTGTTTTTACCAACTGGGGCTTCTTCAAGCACAGATGGCTCACGGTGAAATGGGTGCTAACCCTGTTCATGATCCTTTTCGGCACGTTCTACATGGGACCATTGGTAAAGGAAAATGTGCTGATAGGCAAGGCTCTCATGGAGGGCAACGGTGATGCTGCGCAGTATTGGCATAACGTGACTGCAAATGCCTATGCTGGACTTCTCCAAATAGTGCTACTGACTTTTGTGACTATTATATCTGTGTACAAGCCATGGAAGCGGAAAGGGCATTGAGATGATGAATATTATTCTTTATTATATCGTTGTTGTCAATATTGCCACATTCCTATTGTACGGCATTGACAAGTACAAGGCAAAGAATACCAATGGAGCATATCTGAGACTACACTGCTGACGATGGCTGCCATAGGTGGCAGTATCGGAGATTGGATATGCATGCGACTTTGGCATCACAAGACGATGTATAAGAAATCCAAGTATGGCATACCTTTTATAATCACGCTGCAGATTGCTTTGGTGGTTTATCTGCGAACAAATAACGTATGGACATGAATAAAAGAGAATACGCACAAGTTAATAAAAATTGGCTTACTAACAAAGCACAGGAGGATGGAGTGAAACCGCTATCCAATGGTATATATTATAAGGTGTTGGCAGAGGGCAAGGCAGACGGAAAGCATCCTACGCCCAGAAGCATAGTCACTGCACATTACACAGGTCGCACCATCGACGGCAAACAGTTTGACAGTAGCCGTGGCGGTGCTCCATTGGCCATACGTCTCTGTGACCTTATAGAGGGATGGATTATCGCTATGCAGCAAATGTGTGTGGGCGATAAATGGGAAGTCTATATCCCTGCCGAAATGGGTTATGGCAAGTTTACGCAACCAGGCATACCAGGAGGCTCCACCCTCATCTTTGAGATTGAGCTGCTTGGCATTGCGTAAGTAAAGGAAACAGCATATAAACAAGATGTGAATAAAGCCAAATGTATAAGATAGAAGAAAAATGTACCCCAACAAGGGTTGATGAGCATAAGCGACTGAAACTGTTCTCTGCGTTCCAGATGATGCACGACTGCGATGATCTCTGGATAGATTCTGAGCCATACGCTAAAGAGGTCTTTGAGAATGAGCATCGTGCTCAGCTGTTGGCTGCACGTCAGGTTGACATCATACGAGTGCCGGAACTCCGCGAGAAGCTGACAATATCAACAAGTATCTATGAGTGCAAGCCACTATTCGGATTCCGTAATGACATCATCCGTGATGAACAAGGTGAACCATGTTACGTGAGCTACAGCATGGGGGCATTCATCGACTTACAGACAGCAAAGCTGAGTCCTCTGCCACAAGAGATGATCGACTCGTTGACACTGGACGAGAAGTACCCGATGGAATACTGTGACCGTCGTGTACGTCTGCCAAAAGTTGAGCCAACAGTATGTGCTCCTGTCGTTGTCACACGGGATGACATTGATTACAATCACCACATGAATAACTGTTGCTACATCCGTATTGCTCAGGAACTTATTCCTTCTGACTTCAATATCAAACGAGTCAGAATAGAATATAAAGTATCAGCTCGTCAGAGCGAAGAACTCACTCCCCTTGTTTATGTGGATGATAACAAATATTACATCGAACTGAAATGCGATCGCGGAACATGTGCCGTAATTGCTTTTGAATAAATATGACAGTACAAGAATATAGAGATTACATAGCAGCAGGGAACCCTGTCGAGAACGGTAGCGAACCACACCTCTTCATGCACCAGATGGCACAAGAGGCTATTCGCATTACCATGGAGATTAACAATAAGTACCACACGCCAGAGGAACTTAGAGAGTTGTTCTCCAAGCTTTGGGACATAGACGTACCAGAGACATTCGGTATGTTTCCACCTTTCAACACCGATTGTGGCAAAAATACCCATATCGGTGAGCGGGTATTCATCAATAGCGGTTGTAAGTTTCAGGATCAAGGAGGCATCTTCATCGGCAATGATTGTCTTATAGGACACAATGCAACACTTTGTACTATCAATCACAATCCAGATCCTGAGCAACGTGGCGGCATGACCTTCAAGCCTATTCGCATTGAAGACAAGGTTTGGATTGGAGCAAATGTAACAATACTGCAAGGAGTGACAATAGGCGAAGGAGCCATTGTTGCAGCTGGAGCTGTTGTAACAAAAGATGTAGAACCAAGAACTGTTGTTGGTGGTGTACCGGCTAAGTTCATAAAGAAGGTTTAGAAAAATGAAAGACAAGATAAATTCATTCATCTGGCAACACTTTCTGCTTCTCACCTTTTTCTTAGCTTACATCCAAACTACATTGGCACAAGGTCAATCACCATGTCCTTCATATGGGGCAAGCATTATAAATGGGGATTTATATTGCGGTCATCAGGAGGATAGTGCTTTTGCCATGCACAGCGTCATGAAATTCCCACAGGCTTTATATGTAGCAGACTACTTACACAAGAAAGGACTGACACTTAGCGACTCTGTTCTTGTGCACAAGGATAGTATGGACGCTGAGACATGGTCGCCCATGCTGTCAATATTTGAAGGTGCGCGTTATTTCACATTTGCAGAGTTAATAGAATGGTCATTGAAACAGAGCGACAATAATGCGTGCGACCTTTTG
>JADYUK010000035.1 GCA_021531755.1 Hoylesella loescheii | reverse complement strand
CTCGATTATCCCCTCTTTGAGGGATTATTTGATTAAATTTAACTTCGTCCCGATTTTAACGGGACACTAATGACATAATATTATATATATAACGCGCTATCAGCAGGGACATGCACACACCATGCAGGCCACAATTTGATGATGGGGGGCTTAGGATGTTGACGTCTGTATATATGCATCTGTGTCATCAGGCATCTGCTCTTTGCAGATAACATCTGCCTCCTACAATGGAGAATCCTCACTCAGATTATGCAATTTACCAACATAGTAGACAAACGATAGCTCAACGGATGAAAACCAACCTGGAGACTGGCCAACGTACAATATTTGTCGTTTACAATAGCTTGCGTATCTTGAGCAGTTCTTTATTCCTGTGTTCTCAGGCAAGGGTTTATCTCACAACAAAGAGGCATCTGCCAATATTACGAGACCTTTATCTTACTGAATGTTTATGCACCAAATGCAGCCCTTATTCATAACTCACGACAGATTATTCTGTTGACAAAAGTCAAAAAAGATGGATATTTATTGTATTTACAACAAAACAAGAGAAAAAACCAAACCCTTCTGGCTTAGTATTCAAAAGATTATATATAATTTTGCAGAAGATATCGTCCCTATTACGTTTTGGGATATGGTATCCACAATAGGTAAATAATACATTTCAGGTAAAAAAATGGCAGAAAAGAAAACAACAACAACAAAAGCAACGGCATGCAAGAAGACAGCTGCTGCAACAACAAAGCGTACATGTGCAGCAAAGGCAACTAAGGCTGCTGCAACTGTATCAATCAGCGCTGAGAACGTTGGCTTCCGCGCTGGTGATGTCTACCAGGCTCTCGCAAGCGAGCAGAAGGCGCTCAGCGTAAAGGAGATCGCAAAGGTGGCTAACATCAGCGAGACAGAGGTGCTCCTCGGTGCAGGATGGCTTCTCAAAGAGGGTAAGATCAAGGGCGAGAACGATATCATATCTCTCGCATAAGTAATATAAGACTTCTTACAACCCCAAACAAAGGAGGAAAGGGCTCTGTCATTTCGAGGTGATGCTGAGAGATGGCATAGTCCTTTCCTCCTTTATACCATTTTTTACAACGCCTGAGGGAGAAAGCTCACACCGGCGGGGCTCAATGAGAAGGCTGAAGGCGATACCGACACGGCATGGCAGGAAAATGCCCCACACCAACCGGCAGGATGGACGGCATTGGGCAGGATGGACGGCATCGGGCAGGATGGACGACTCTCCCCCTCTCTCCCCCCCCGTATATAAACGAACAGACAAGAGACAACACAAGTGGCAAACTACAGCAGTGATATCATCGACATTCTCTCAAAGGCTCCCGAGGGGCTGTCCATAAGAAACATAGCGAGGCATGTGTACAACAGGCGCAACACATTCTTCGAGCATGCGGATATGGAGGATATCAAGATGCGTGTGACACGATTCGTGACATCACGCTCACGCACACGCCACCCGATAATTGTCAATGCCGGACGACGCGGAGTCTATAAGCTGAACGACAGTGTAGCGGAGAATATGGAGATGTCACTGTGCTTCGACGATATCATGGCCGACGACACTTCATGCCAGACAGCAACTGACACCGCTGACGCTGGCGAGGCTCGGCTGCCACTCGATTTCGACTGACACAACCCCCATACTCAAAAGCCAGCCACAGCCCCCAGAGGGGTTCTGCCTTCGGCCTCGAATCACACACCCCCAAGTCAGATGACACTATAGTCTGCACCCACTCTATTACACACCCCAACACCCCAAACATGATTCCACACAACAACCGTGGGGGAAATAACGCCCCCACCCCCCATAAAGGAATCATCCCCCACCAGACAGATCATTTCCATACACCCGTTTCTTGATATGAACAATCACCTTGTCATCATGGCAGGCGGCGTAGGAAGCCGTTTCTGGCCTATGAGTACAGAAGAGACCCCAAAACAGTTTATCGACGTCCTCGGTGTCGGCAAGACCCTCATACAGCTAACCATGGAACGCTTCCGTGGCATATGTCCCCCAGAGAATGTATGGGTGGTGACAAACGCACGCTATGTCAGCCAAGTACATGCCCAGCTGCCAGAGGTGCCAATAGAGAATATCCTCTCTGAACCATGCCGCCGCAATACAGCTCCCTGTATATGCTACGTCAGCTGGCGCATAAAGACATGCGATCCGAAAGCGAATATCGTCATTGCTCCAAGCGACCATGTCGTCATGGACACACCTGAGTTCCAGCGCGTCATACGCTCTGCGCTGAAATTCACAAGCGAGAGCGACGCCATCGTCACACTCGGCATGAAACCATCACGCCCAGAGACCGGATATGGATATATACAGGCCGACCTGACCGCTCCCACTGTGCGCAACAAGGAGATATTCCCTGTCGAGTCGTTCAGAGAGAAACCTGACAAGGAGACGGCAACAAGATACATCAGCCAGAACAACTATTTCTGGAATGCTGGCATATTCGTATGGAGTGTCGAGACCATCGTCAACGCATTCCGCCTCTATGCCCCGACAATCAACCGTATCTTCGAAAGCCTCGCACCCGTCTATGCCACACCCGACGAGCAGAAGGAAATTGACAGGCTCTATCCTGAATGCGAGAATATATCTGTCGACTATGCCATCATGGAGAAGGTGGAGGAGATCTATGTCCATCCGGCTGAGTTCGGATGGAGCGATGTGGGGACATGGGGCTCACTATGGACACTGACTCCTCATGACCAGAACGGCAACACATGTCTCGGCGAGAACATTACTATGGTCGAGTCGGAGGGATGCATCGTACATACCACTGAGGAGAAGCGTGTCGTGATACAGGGACTGAAAGACTATATCGTGGCAGAGAAGAACAACACGCTCCTCATATTCAGGAAATCAGACGAGCAGCGCATAAAGAACTTCGTATAAATACGGACATTTGCTCGCCAAGCCAAAGTGAGCAAGCTCTCTTTGGTCTTCTGGCTTACCGATACTGTGAAGCAGTGGGAGGTATAGGGGGGGGATAATCAGCCTACCCTGCTTATGAAAAGCAGTGGGTCTAAAGGGAGGCAGAGGGCCAGCGGCTGTACACGCCTCCCCCCTGAACAAAAGAAGACACTTAACAACCAATAGACAAGGAATGCTGACATTTTCCATCACTTCCATCATGGACCTCATAGGCACATTCGCCTTCGCCATAAGCGGTATACGCCTCGCAAGCAAGAAGAACTTCGACCTCTTCGGGGCTTTCATCGTCGGACTGGCGACTGCATGTGGCGGAGGAACTTTGAGGGATGTCTTTCTCGGCGTCAGCCCGTTCTGGATGACACAATGGGTATATCTCGCCATAACAGCTCTCGCACTCATCATCTATATACCAGCCCACACCTTCATAAACCGGATATCAAGAACGCTTTTCACATTCGACACCATCGGACTGGCCCTGTTCACAGTCGTGGGATTCGAGAAGACAGCGGCTGCCGGAATGCCGCTCTGGGCTGCTATCCTGATGGGAATGATGACAGGAGCGGCAGGAGGTGTCGTGCGCGACATACTGATAAATGAGGTGCCGCTGGTCTTCAGAAGAGACATATACGCGCTCGCTTGCTTCGTCGGAGGACTGATTTATGCTGCAGCGCTCATGTGCGGCATGTTAGAGGGAATGGCACAGATAGCATGTGCCGTGGCCGTCGTCGTCATCAGGATATGCGCCGTCACGCTACATTGGCAGCTGCCTATACTGAAAGATGAGGAATAGCGCTCTCTCCGCCCCCAACGCCTATCCTCCCTACTCCAGTAACACATATAATTGCTGGACAGAATTGTTACCGCCTGCCACTGACAGAGAGGCTGCTAAAGATAGGGGGCTGAGCTTGCTCAGACTATGCAATGGCGAGAAAAGGTCGGATGAAATCCAACAATCAACAGATATAACTGATATCCAGACACAGGATGACATCTCCCCCATAGGGACAAGGAGATATCCAGACACAGGGATAACATCCCCCCATAGGGCCAAGGAGACAAATAACAACAAAAAAAACACAAACAGAGAGGAGACGCACAATGAGATACGACACTATCATATGGGACCTCGATGGCACGCTGCTCGACACGCTCGACGATCTCGCAGCTGCAACAAACCACGCCCTCCGCACATGGGGCATGAGGGAGAGGACACGCGATGAGGTGAGACAATTTGTCGGCAACGGTGTGAGGATGCTCATCACAAGAGCCGTCGACGGAGGAGAGGAGAACCCTCTCTTCGACAATGTCTTCAGGACATTCAAGGAGTACTATATCGACCACTGTCAGGACACAACACGTCTCTACGACGGCATAATGGAGACACTCCTCTCCCTCCGGCGTATGGGCATAAGGATGGCTGTCGTCAGCAACAAGCTGCAGGCTGGAGTGACAGAATTGAACGCTGCATGGCTCGACGGGATGATGGATGTCGCTGTCGGAGAGAGGGAGGGAACGAGAAGGAAACCTGCTCCCGACATGGTCGAGATAGCCATGCGCGAGATGGGCGCCAAGCGGGAGACAACGGTATATATAGGCGACTCTGACGTGGACATAGAGACTGCCAGGAACGCACGTCTCGACTGCATATCTGTCTTGTGGGGATTCAGAGACCGGGAGTTCCTCATAGAGCATGGCGCGAAGACATTGGTCAGCAGGCCGCAGGATATCATAGACATCATATCCACACAAGAGACAGGGACTGCAGGATAAGGAAACGATATAACACGCTCACGAATTTATAAGAGAAAATGGGAAGATGGGTATACCTCCTCACGGATTTATAAGAGAAATGGGGAAGATGGGTATACCTCCTCACGGATTTATAAGAGAAATGGGAAGATGGGTATACCTCCTCACGGATATATAAGAGAAATGGGAAAGATGGGTATACCTCCTCACGGATATATAAGAGAAATGGGAAGATGGGTATACCTCCTCACGGATATATAAGAGAAATGGGAGGGATGGGAGATAATCTCCGTGACTCGGACTCCACAAACAAATGATTCGGATGAGGGAAGGAATCGTATCTTCCGACAATACGCATATAGGGATGCACGAGTGGCTTAGTCCACCATATTGCATCCCTATATGCGTATTTCACAATATCATCATGGTGAAAAGCATGTATGACAGAGACATAGATATGCTACAGCTTGCGTATCTTGCCTTCACCGGCAAGTGTGCGTACAGCCTGGGTGAGGCGGTCCATCTCTACTGTAGCTATGACGACGTGGCCATCAGGGGCGATGAGATAGAACGTCGGGACCCACTTGATACCATAGGCGGTGTCGGTGGTTGTGCCATAATGCCAGCGCTTCAGCTCGCTACAATGTGTCCAACGCATAGCGTACTGCTCGACACAGTCTCTCCATGCCTTGGGGTTGGTATCATACGAGATGCCTATAATCTCAAGGTTATACTCTCCATACTCCTCGGCGAGGCTTTTCATCGACGGTATCCCGCGACGGCAGTCTGAGCACCATGACGCCCAGAAGTCAACAATGACATATGAGCCACTGGCAAGGACATGGCTCAGCGACACAGTGTCACCCTCAACGATGGAGGGAATGGAGAAATCGGGAGCCATACTGCCTGGAGGCAGAAGCGTTGTGGCATACTTGGCGTCGAGCTCCTGCCCACTGGCCTCTGACACTGGAACAAGCATCAGAAGCCATATGAACGATAACGTGTAGAGGATTCGCATAACTGTATGGTGTGTATATTTATTCTGGTATATATAAATTCTGGTATATAAATTCTGGCGTATTTTATGGTCTATATAAGAAGAAAGCAGGCGATGATGGAGACCATAGCGCACTGACGGAACTGACCATGGGGTGCGCCAAGGATGCCAGCACTGACGGAACTGACAATGGGGCGCGCCAAGGATGCCAGCACAGCTTCCTTGACACGCCCCATGGCTATATGTTATCATTTTCCAAACAGACACACATGTATCCGTTCAGCCTATCATATTGAGGAAGAGGTTGTGGATGCGTGTATCGTCGTTCAGTTCAGGATGGAACGAGCATACGAGCTGGCTGTCCTGCCGTGCTGCCACGATGTTGCCGTCGACAACGGCGAGGGCTGTCGCCTTAGGTCCCACACTTGTGATATATGGCGCGCGTATGAATGTCATGGGGACAGTCTCACCCCCTTCTGTGATGCCCTTGAAGGGAGCCTCGGTATAGAAACTGCCGAGCTGTCGGCCATATGCATTGCGCATAACGGTGATGTCCATCGTGGCGAGGCGTTCCCTGTCGTCATTGTCGACATGGCTGGCGAGGAGTATCATCCCGGCACATGTCCCGAAGACTGGCAATCCGTCAGCTATGGCCTGTCGGAGTGGCAGGAGGAGATTCTCATCGCGCATGATGCGGAGCATTGCGGTGCTCTCTCCTCCGGGTATGACGAGCCCGGCATGCTGTAGGCCTCCCGTAGTCTGTCCGAAGGCTTCCCAGTCAGGAAGATTGCGTATTAGCATTGTCTCCGCCCCAAGGCTCTGTAGCATCTGCTCATGCTCGAAGAATGCTCCCTGCAGCGCGAGTATAGCGATAGTCTTCTTCATCAGCGATTATTTACCTCTCTCGGCCATGAGGAGCTGTATCTCACTCTCGTTGATGCCGACCATTGCCTCCCCGAGGTCTTCGCTGAGCTCAGCAAGGACAGCGGGGTTATTATAGTTTGTGACAGCCTTGACGATGGCCTGCGCCCTCTTGACAGGGTCGCCGCTCTTGAATATTCCGCTTCCTACGAATACGCCCTCAGCTCCAAGCTGCATCATCATGGCTGCATCAGCTGGTGTGGCTACACCTCCTGCGGCGAAGTTGACAACAGGGAGCTTGCCGTTCTTGTGGACATACTCGACGAGGTCATACGGAACACGCAGCTGCTTGGCTGCCTCATAGAGCTCATCGGCATTGAGCGATGTCAGACGGCGTATCTCGCTCTGCATCATGCGCATGTGTCTGACAGCCTGTATGACGTCGCCTGTTCCTGGCTCGCCCTTGGTGCGTATCATCGTAGCTCCCTCATTGATACGGCGCAGCGCCTCGCCGAGGTCCTTTGCTCCGCAGACGAAAGGAACCTTGAACTGGCGTTTGTCTATATGGTAAACATCATCGGCAGGTGAGAGGACCTCGCTCTCGTCGATATAGTCTATCTCTATGGCCTCGAGAATCTGTGCCTCTACAAAGTGTCCTATGCGGCATTTCGCCATCACTGGTATAGAGACTGCCTCCTGGATGCCTTTGATCATCTTTGGGTCGCTCATACGGCTTACACCTCCTGCTGCACGGATATCAGCAGGAATACGCTCGAGAGCCATAACAGCACATGCACCAGCAGCCTCGGCTATACGGGCCTGCTCAGGTGTGGTAACGTCCATGATAACACCGCCCTTCAGCATCTGGGCAAGGTTGCGGTTAAGGGTTTGTCTGTCTTCCATCCTTAATTCTTATATTTATATACATTGTTAATTGATAAGTTGCGAATAGTCAACGAGTTGACGAGTTCTGGGTAGTACCTGTTTACTCGTTAACTCGTTTGCCCGTCCGGAATAATTGCCCGCAAAGGTCATAAAAAATATGCAGACGGGCAAGAGGATTATCCGAAAAGAACAAAACATATTCCCGTTATATCAAATCCCAAGAGAGGAAGCGATGCGGCTTTTGTGTGAAGAGGGTGGCATCGTATCCTGTCAGCGCGATGGAGAGGGGGAGAATGGGGAGAGGAGTATGATTCCAGGTGAGAGGCCCTCGTCAATGATGGTCTCGCGGAGTATGTCTGCATAGTAGTAGGCTATGCTCCCGACGAACGACACACTGAGGTCTGGACGGCGGTAGGGGATGATGTTGCGGACGAGGAACTGCCTGAAATTCTCTCTCACAATGTCCCTCACGTGTGGGTTGTCCAAGTGGCGGTGTATGAAGGGTGACAAGGAGGCGAGCCAGCGGTTGGGCTGGGGCATACGGTAGACACGGCTTATGACTCCCATCATGTCGACACCATGCTCTGTCTCAAACTCACGGCGCAGATTGTCATCGAGCATTCCTTTATAAAGGGCATTGACTAAGAGGCGCCCAAGGACTGCCCCCGAGCCCTCATCGCCTAATATATAGCCGAGAGCTGGAGTCTGGCATACGATACGGCTACCGTCCCACAGGCATGAGTTGGCACCTGTCCCGAGGATGCATGCTATGCCCTCGTGTGAACCGAGGAGAGCCTTTGCGGCTCCGACGATATCGCTGCCGACGATTATCCGGTCAGCTTGTTTGAAAGCTTTGGCGAGACACTCCCTCATGGTCTCTGAGCCTTGAGGAGTGCATCCCGCACCATAGTATTCTATCTCTGACGAGACAGACATGGCGGGATAGCTTCTGACAGTATGCTCAAGGATGTTGAGAATCTCGTCAGGGGTCATGAGCGAGGGGTT
The DNA here is from genome assembly GCA_021531755.1 of Hoylesella loescheii. Lineage (GTDB taxonomy): Bacteria > Bacteroidota > Bacteroidia > Bacteroidales > Bacteroidaceae > Prevotella. Next base: position 4,550 of record JADYUK010000035.1, on the reverse strand, counting down.
CATCCCTGGTGTCGTGAAATGTCCGGTCTCAACGTTGTCATGAAGCAGACTCCATTCTGTCTTTGTGCTTCCGCCGTCGGCGAGCAGTCTATTCATTGTTATCTGTCATAAATGGTGGGGTACTGACCTTGCCTGTAGGGGATTGACCTTGCCTGTGGGATAGAGGATTGCCCACGGGAGGGGGGGAAGGCTGCCACCGTTAATATATAGCTATTCCTGTTTTTTTTGGGGGGGGGAGAGATGGAGAGAGAGGGAATCTGATTGGGAGAGTCCCATCCCGGGGGCTGTCGCAGTCAGGCACGGCAGCTCTCTTGGGGGAGAAATGGAGAGAGACTTGACAGGGGGAGTGTCCCCCGTGACTGGTTCTCTCATAGGAAGGGGCTAAGGAGATGGGCGAACCATCCCCTGAAGCGTTGCCAAGGTGTCCGCCACTGTTTGTAGACACCGTCGGCGAGATAGAACGAGTCTTTCTTGTCGCGCTCGAACATATCAGTCAGCTGGCGTGTTATGTTCTTGTCAAGGATGGCGAGATTCACCTCATAGTCACATTTGAGGCTGCGCGCATCGAGGTTTGTCGAGCCTACAGTGCAGTATCTGCCATCGACCATGATGACCTTCGTATGATGGAAGCCGGGCTTGTAGACCCATATCTGGCATCCCTTCTTCTGCAGCTTGTTACAGTTATAGAAGACACAGTCAGGTGTAAGGGGTATATCGCTTGGCTCCGCTACCATTATCTGCACTGTGACGCCTCTCTCCACGGCATCTGTCAGCGCCCGTCGTATCTTCGGTATAAGAGTGAGATAGGGGTTTATGAGGCGTATTGTGTCCTTGGCGTCGCTTATGGCGTGGTAGTAGAACTGGCGTACAGCCTTGGGCGAACGATGTGGCTCACGGTTTATTGTGGCACAGAGCATACGGTCAGCTGTGTCTACTCCATTCTCCCTCAGCCCATTGTATTCATAGCGTGGTGTCTTCCCGTTGAAGTATCCCTCTGTCCCGATATCCTCTCCTGTCACTTTCTTCCATGCCCGGAAGAATATCTTCTGCAGCGTGTCCACCTCTGGACCCTCAAGGCGGCAATGCATGTCTCGCCATGCCCCTACGGCAGGTGTCCCGGTTATATAATAGTCGGCTACGTTCATGCCTCCGGTGTATGCTATCTGTCCGTCTATGACAACGATTTTCCTATGGTCCCGGCCGAAGATATGGTTTATCCATGGGAAGCGTATAGGGTCAAACTCGTGTATGTCTATGCCCCGTTCGCGTAGTTCGCTTATGTGCTTGCGTCTGAGGGGCTGGTTGTTCGATGAGTTGCCGAATGCGTCATACAGCGCTCTCACCTTGACACCCTCTGCGGCCTTGGCGGCAAGGATATCAAACAGGAGCATGGCGATGGAGTCATTCCGGAAATTGAAGTATTCAAGATGGACAGAATGGCGGGCTTGCCTTATGGCGGCAAACAAATCATCGAATTTCTGCTGTCCTGTCATCAGGAGTGTCACATTGTTGCCGGCTGTGAACACCTCACCCTCACGGCGCAGGTCGATGGCGAGAAGGCTGTCTGACGGGAGACCGCTGTCGTCATCCACATCTGTACCGCCAGCAGCGTGCGCCTGAGACGCCACTGTCAGCAGCAGCATGAGCAGGATGACGGCCATCATCTTTTCGTGTATACTCTTCATATCTTCTTCATTGACGTTCTCTCCCCCCAGTGTCCAGCAGGCGGATACCGCCTGCCTGGGGTACAGACTGGCTGGCGGGGCTGGAGCTTTCATTCTGTCCTCACGTGGATATCCCGTTGTGGGAAAGGTATCTCTATATTGTTCTCGTTGAGGGTATTATAGACACACTCGAGTATCGTGCCGTTGTCTACCGCCGCCGACATGACATTGACCCAGCATACAACCTTCAGTGTGACACAGCTGTCGGCAAGCTCCTTGACGATGACCATGACCTTATGGCCTTTATAGTGTGTGTCGACACACGGGAGCGCCGAGACAGCCTCTACGAGAATCTGCCTGACACGGTCGATATTCGCGCCATAGGCTATGCCGACCTCCACGACAGCCACCTCATGGCCATGGTTGCGTGTGAGGTTCTTGTAGTTCTTGGTGAACAGCTGTGAGTTGGTGAATGCTATCACCGAGCCGTCGACAGCCTCTATCATGGTCGATGTGTATGAGATGCTCGACACTTTTCCCCTTGTGCCGTCACATACGATTATGTCGCCTATCTTTATGCGTCCCGCCATGAGCGATATGCCGTAGTATATATTCTCGAGGATATCCTTCGACGCGAAGCCGATACCTGTCGACAAGCCGCCGGATATGACGACAATCCAAGAGTTTGACACATGGAAGACCGCGAGCGATATGAGGAACCACACACCATATATCACCACCTGTATGACATTGATTATCATAACGGAGCGGCTCTCTGCCGTGCGGTGGTCTATCTGGTCGTAATGGTGTCTGACGAATGCTTTCGCGATGAAATTGGCATAGCTGAACAAGAACCACAGTATGATAACCTGTGAGATGCTCGATATGGAGACCACAAAATTCTGCGAGTCGATGAATTTTGTGACAAAGACCTGACGGGTCATCTCTGTCAGATTGAAGACATCGGCCGCCCAGTATATGCTTATCAGTACAGATATCACGGCCGATATAGGGGTCACAACCTTTGTGAAGAAATAGTAGAACCATGTCTTCGTGATAGGCTTCTTCTCGATATCATGGCTCTTGGCATAACGTGTGTACCAGTCTTGGAGACATGTGATGGAGAGGATGCATGTCAGCTGCATCACCCACCATATCAGCAGCTGGACAGAGAGGAGCGTATATCCCGACCACGATGAGACGACAGCGGCAGCTATGACGAGGAATGTCACAGTGGCATAGAAGCGGTCGTTCTTCATGACCTCACGGCGATACCTCCGCAGCACACTCCACTGCCACAGGAGGGATAGCAGGAGGATGGGAGGGAACGATATGTTGACAAGGGCATTGGGGATGAGGACAATGCGGAATGTGATGACGAGGAATCCCATCAGCAGCAGCGGGGCGTAGATGAAGAAGGTGTGCATCGTCCGCCTGCTGTCGACACGGATGAGTATCGAGATGAGTATCACACTCATGAGCCATGCGAACTCTGTCATGAGATTGCTTGCCATGAGGATGAAGTTCTGGTCCATGGCCAGACGCACAATGTTCAGGATGACGGCGAAGGTGACCGTCGTCGTTGCCATGATGATGCACGCCCTCTTGGCGAGGAAGACCGTCTGCACGCTCTCGTTGAACATGCCACGGCGCATGAGGCGCGTCACGATGAGACGCATGACAATCTGGTTCAGCAGGACACTGATGATGCCATAGAACACTATCACGCCGAAGAGCATCAGTATGACGCTCGAGTCCCACTGTGAGCGCAGACGCTTGTTCACCTGGTATTTCTCCTCCACCGTCTGCCGGGACTCTGTCAGGTTGCGTCCCAGGTTTCTCAGTATCCTGACATAATTGTCACCGCCGTTGACGAAAATGTTGCTCTGTATGTCATTATATCTCTTCTGGGCATAATCGTTCAGTGTCCTCAGCCGCATCTCTGACGATTCGCAGAGCTCCATATAGTCTCTCAGCGTCTGCGCGTTCTCCAGGACCATGGTGCGTATGTTGCACGCCAGCGCCAGACAGACCTTACGGTCAGTGTTCGCCCTCTCGTCGAGGAGGACGGTGGGCATCGTCTGCAGGCTCTGTATGAGCGAGTCATACCGGGCCACCTCGTTGTCCGACCTCCTCGCCCATTGCCTGAAGGGCATCACCTGCGAGCGGAACTCCTGATACAGCTTGGTGGCCTCATGGCAGGCATACGTGAGGTCGAAGACATAATCCTGCTTCTGCGAGTAGAGCATGAGGGCGTCCTGATTGGCCCGCCGCATCGTCTCGAAAAGCCGCTCCCTCATCATCCCGCTGACAGCTGACAGGCGCCGCTGGTGCTCTCCCATCTCGTTATGGGTCTTCTCGAGCTCAGAGCGGAGTATGCGGAGCGTCTCCCCGAGGTCCTTCTCCTTCAACACAGCGCCACATGGCACAATGGCCGTCACCAGCAGCAGCCCCACCATAACGAGACGCAGCACGACAGCCCCGCCTCCCGACAAGGACGCTGTCCTCTTTCCTTTTGATATTCTCTTATACATAATCGGGTCTTTTCTTGTTGTGTACGGGATGACAATCCCCCGAAGGCCGTCACCCCAGGAGGCCATGCCCCTCCCTTTTTCTGGCACATGCGCCATCCCCCTCACCCCTCCACCCATCGCCTTCTGGCAGTGGCAGGCATCGGCGTAGGGACAGACTTACACGGCGCGGATAAACCGGTGCAAATTTAGGCAAAAATTCTGACATATCATACCGCTCATCCTCAAAAACATCATTTTCCTCCCTATTTTGTGCATCGTGCCGCGTTTTTTTTTATTATCTTTGCATACTGGAATGGTATACCCCTGCACGGTGGGCGCGCCACACCTCCCCGACACGCTCCCCCTGTTCTCC
>JADYUK010000034.1 GCA_021531755.1 Hoylesella loescheii | reverse complement strand
CGTTCCCCTCTGTTCCCCTCTGTTCCCCTTCCGTTCCCTTCCTTGCCCCCGTCCCCCCCGGTTTTCCGGGGGGCTTGTCCTTCCGGTCCTTCTGGCTCCTTCCCGTTTATCCCCCTCTCCCTCAGCCTTTTATCCGCCCCTCCTTCCATAAGCACTGAATGGCCGCCTCATCGCCACTGAATGAGCGCCTCATAACTACTGTATGACAGCCCCATTAGCACAGAATGGCAACCATCCCCAAAACTACGCTTCTCGCAGAGCCACGGCAAGCTCCCCCTCTTGCCCTCTTTTCCCAAAAATAATACCACTCCATTTCCCCTATACCCCCAAAAACAATCCGTGATAATCCCCGGACATCCGTGTGATACCTACTCTCCCTTTGACGAATACCCCCGATGAACCGCTATTTTTTACAAATCCTCACATTCTCCCACACCTGTCAACACCCACAAACACCCTTAACCCCACATTTTCTCATAAATACACCCATTATTTGTCCGAAAACTTTAATTTTATTTAAACCATAGTCAGAAATCTTTAATAAAAGCAACTACATTTAAAAAAAAACACTAATTTTGCATGCAAATATCATGGCACTATGCCCAAAGACAAGTATGCCTATATATATAATAAGGTAAAAGTGGCGCTCGAGCAGGACAAGCTATTCCTACGGCCAGAGCTCTCGCTGATATATCTCAGCAGAGTAGTCGGGACGAATACTGTCTATCTCTCACAGGCCATCAACCTGCTGGCGGGATGTAACTTCAAGACCCTTGTCAACAGGTACCGTGTTGAGCACATCTGTCAGGAGGCGGAGAGGACAAACCGCGACATTGAGGACATTGCCAATGATTACAGATTCTGGTCACGAAGCACATTCTATGACGCCTTCAAGACACACACGGGTAAGACACCACGCCAGTACATGGACGCCAGGGAAAAGGAACATGGCAAACATGACAACAGCGTAAACCAAATACAGAAACGGATGAATTAACGAAATACTAAGTCTAACCTCTTAATACAAGCGAAAGGACAAGAAGACAGAAAAACATAAGCCTACCAAGACAACCACGCCGATGCCACACGGCACAGGGCGTAAATAACGTAACTCCCGACATAGGGCCGACAGGCAACAACTGCATATACCCATGCGGGAAAGTGTAAAAAACTAAGAAATAAAAAAATTAATAGTTTTTTTAATTTATAAATTAAAGTTTTATCATTATGAGAAAAAAGTTTCTAAGTGCATTCTTGCTTGGCGCCCTCGCACTTGGCGCAACAAGCACGATTGTCTCTTGTAAGGACTATGATGGCGACATCTCAGAGCTGAGAACAGACATCAATAGCCTTGAGTCAACTCTGAAGAGTGAGCTCCAGTCTGTCAAGGACCAGCTCGCTGCCCAGAAGTCTGAACTGGAGACAAAAATCGCCAATGCTCAGGCTACTCTGCAGGCAGCCATCGACCAGAAGGCGGACAAGACAACTGTTGCAGCTCTCGCTGATCAGGTTAAAGGTCTCGAGTCAGAGCTTGGCGTAGTTAAATCACGCCTCAACTCTATCGACACAGCTATCGCTGAGATTAACGATGCAATAGCTGACATCAAGGCTAACAAGGCTGACAAGGAGGAGGTTGCTGAGCTCAAGATTTGGGCTGAGGGCCAGATCGCAGCTATCACAGGCGATATCACTGGCCTCAAGGCAGCTATCGCAGAGCTCAAGGAAGCCGACACAAAGCTCGCAGCCCAGATTGTAGAAGAGGCTACAAAGCGCGCTGCCAAGGACACAGAGCTCGAGGGCAAGATAGCTGAGGTTGCCGGTGACCTCGCTAAATTCATCGCTGAGCAGAACGAGCTCAACGAGGCTGTTATCACTGAGATTTCTAACATCAACGGTGCTCTCGTGAACATCGTAGGCCAGATTGAGGCTCTCCAGATGGTTGACGAGGGTCTTGACAACCGCATCACAGACCTCGAGAAACGTCTCAAGGGCTACGAGGATGTTGTTAAAGACCTCCGCAAAGCTCAGAGCGACATCGCCACTCTCCGCACTGACGTGAACAAGTGCATCGAGGACATCGCTGCAAACGCACGCAACATCGAGGCTAACGCACAGGCTATCGAGGCTCTCGACCAGAGAGTTACAGCTGCTGTGCAGGAGCTCGACGGCAAGATTTCTGCTGTTGACGGCAAGGTTAACGCTCTCACAATCTGCGTTACAAAGCGCCTCACATCTATCTACTTCGCTCCTTCAACATTCGTTGACGGTGTTGAGTGCATCGACTTCGCTTCTCTCAACTACATCGACTGGGGTACAAACGAGAATGACTGGCTCGCTAATGAATCACCAGCAAACGGCGAGGAGAACCGCATCGACAACGGCACAACAACAGCCGTTTACTACCTCAACCCATCAGGTGTTGACGAGGAGTCAATCGAGGGCGGCATCCGCGGCCTCAGCTTCATCTCTAACACAGCCTCTAACATCAGCACACGTGGCGCCGCTGCTCCTGTAGTTGCTGTTAAGTCTGGTACTATCGAGGACGGCAAGCTGACTCTCAAGCTCACAAAGAATACTGCTGCTATCAACAACAGCAACGAGAACTTCACTATCGTTTCTCTCAAGGCTCCTCTCTCTGAGAAGGTTAAGACAGCCAGCGAGAAGGGTAAGGAGATCAACGTTTACTCTGACTGGGCTCGCCTCACAGAGTCTGTTGTTCGCCCATACATCCACAATATAAAGACTGTAAAGGACGGCAAGGCTGACGAGCGCGCTGAGTTTGCTCACTTCTACCGCTTCGGTGATATCTACTCAATGTACTCTCCTACATTCAGCGGTATCCAGGCTCTCAACTATACACAGTACACATCTCAGAGCCGCGACTCTAAGACAAAGTACTTCGTAGCTTACAACAAGACATTCGACGTTAAGGAGCTCACAACAGTCTGCGACCATAACGGCAATGTGATCAACTACGAGTCTTATGGCCTCAAGTTCGAGTACAACCTCATGAAGTGCTACTGGGTGCTCAACGAGGGCGCTACAACTGACGCTACAAACCAGCAGCTCTACGCTACTATCAACGACGGTGTTGTCGCTTCTACAGCTCCAGGCGTGACAGGTGCTAACCGCGCTGCCATCGGCAAGTCTCCAATCGTACAGATTGTTCTCCGCGACACAAAGAACAACGCTGTTGTTGACGTAAGATACATCATGATACAGTGGGTTGAGAAGGACGTTGAGACAATAGTTCTCGATAATATCAACAAGCAGACAACATGGGATTGCGGTGAGATCGCTACATGCAAGATTGGTGAGGCAGAGCTCAACAAGCTCGCTGCTCAGCTCAACCTTGAGACTGTAACAGAGTTCTCTTCTCGCTTCACAGTTGCCAGCGACCTCATTGACGCTGATGGCAAGAAGATCGGTACAGTTGACAAGAAGGAGAATGGCGAGGCTGCCGGTCAGATTGACAATATCCTCGTTACATTCGAGACTCCAATGATTATGACAAAGGAACTCTATGAGGGTGGCTCAGTGACTTACACAGGTTACATCTTCATCCAGAGCAAGACAGAGCCTCTCCAGTACAAGGTTCCTGTAGTCCTCACAGCTACATTCGACAAGTCTCGCCAGCTCGCTCTCAACCCTGCTTATAAAGAGGATGCTAACTACTGGAAGGGTGAGCGTCCGGACATCAACCGCTACGTTGTTGCTAACCCAACTCTCGAGCATAACGCCGCTAACAATAACGCTTACACACTCGAGAAAGGTTACGAGGACACTCAGATTCTCTACAACCTGCTGAACGCTTACCTGAATGGTACATCTGCTCCTAAGGACGTTGAGAACCTCGTTCTCAATCTCCAGAAGGCTGACGGTGACAACGCTCGCTTCGTATTCGACGAGGAGCGCGTTCCTGAGGTTCTCGGCGAAGGCTGGAATGTATCTGCCGACGGTACAACTCTCTACTTCAAGCGCGACGTCGCCGCTACTATCACACGCAACGGCTTCGTACAGCTTGAGGAAGGTCCTAAGAAGGGTGTTCACGCTCTCGCTTCTGACGCTGCCAAGATGCTCGTGGCTTATGACGAGACACCTGCTACAGAGGCTACAAAGAACGCTGTTCCTGTCAAGATTGTAGGCACAATCTGCGACTATGACGTAGTCCTCAGCCAGTTCCTCGTACGCTTCGAGAAGCCAATCAACCTCACATGGGGCACTCTCGCTGTAACACTCAAGGACCAGCATTCTAAGGGATATACAGAAACACTCCCATGGCAGAAGATGATCACTGTTAAGGAGGCTTATAACAGATACCGCACAATCATCGACGAGAAGAACTGCGACAAGGTTCTCCGCAGCTGGTACGGCTACTACTGGGATGGTAAGAACGATATCTATCCTTACATCAACATCAACGAAGCTGAACTCGGCGGCCAGCCTCTCTCTTCTTACAAGAACGCTAACGGCACACCATCTTACGAGCTCACATACGATGCCGACGAAGCCAACTATGGTAAGAACGCTAAGTTCACATTCTACAACAACTCAGGCAACGCTATCACTAAGGACCTCGTTATCACTGTTCCTGTAACAGTTGATTCTAAGTGGCGTACATGGGAAGAGACTGTGACAATCACTGTCAGCGAGACAACAACAACTGCTAAGCGTCGCTAATAGCATGTAATAAGACTATCCATGGAGCTGGAAAGAGAATCTTCTTCATCATCACTCCCTACGGACCGTCGGCGGAAAATGGCTCTAAGAAAAAATAGATAATATCATTTGTCCGTAAATTATTCTCTTCGACGCTCCTTGTCGGCGGTCCGGAGTGATGACAGCCCAACCCCATGGATAGACTTTCACATTAATATTAAGAGGTTTAATGATAAAGAATGAGGAGGAAGTGTCGTGCGCTTGCTTGCTCAGGTACGTGACCTTCCCTCCTTTTATCTTCATCACAACCCTCAAAACAACACCTAAAGCATTCACAAATAATAACAATTATTATAATGAAGACAGGTAAAATTTTACTTACAGCACTTGCCTCTCTTGCCCTCAGCACAGCAGCATACGCTGCTGACGGTAATGGCACAGAGAAGCGCAATGTATATCTTGCCGACTGGACTCCACAGAATCCAAAGGCAGGTGAGGCTATCTACATCAACCTCACACAGCCTAACCTTTATGGTCAGGAGGGTGTGCATACAACAAACCAGTTCCTCCGCATCCTCACAGAAGAAGGTATGATGTTCCCACAGAACTTCACCAAGGACAACGACTACCTTCTCGGATATAACAGCCTTTCAAATATAGGTGGTGAGGATTATGATTCTTGGAAGGATTATGATCTTGATCGAAAATATCATGCATCTTTCTATAAAGTTGTCCAGACAATCGATTTCAAACCTGGAACAAATCCTGAACTCGACTACGAAAATTTCTATGTTTTGTGTAAACAGGTCGAGTCTCTAATCTATGATTGGAAGCCTGGTACACTTCCTTCACTTGATCCTAAATATGGATATGTAAAGGATACATGGTATACTTATGACCTTAAGGAGAAGCTCGAAGGTGGCTCAATCTTCACTCCTACACAGCTCTTCAACCACAACCCATACAATGGCAACAAGTTGGGTTCAAGTGAGGTTCTCATCTCAAAGCCTTATAAGGATGGTACATACATGCTCTATACTTCAGGTACTGTAGAGGACAATGGCGCTCTCCGTGTTGCTTTCATCAGCCAGGATCAGTACAATTTCCGTGTAGCTGCCCAGAAAGCTGCTGATTATATCAACGCTTCTCCTTATGTAGGCTCTACATACAATCAGCTTGTTAAAGTCATCTCTACAACAGGTGTTAACTGGGAAGAGCAGACTAAGACTATCGAGCGTCTCCTCGCTCAGTACAAGGCTGACGAGGCTGCTGTAAAGGCTACTCTCGCTGCACTCCCTGAGACAATCGAGCTCGGTACTCTCCGCGACGCTGACGCTGTTAGAACACTTCCATTCGCTGTTCCTTCAAGCGAGGAGTTCCGCTTCAATGATTGGGCTACACTCTCAATAACTTCACCGGACTTCACAACTGACAAGCCTACATTCCGTGCTACTGACAAGGAGTTCTCTGTAAACTTCGCTCCAGTTGATCCAGAGTTCAACTACAACTACCGCTTCCCATACGATGAGTATCTCACAGTCAACGTAATGGGTCTCACAAAGGAGATTGAGCTTATCGGCCGCAACCCTGAGATGTCTTGGTCACTCGACGAACTCAAGGAGGAGACAACAATTCGTTTCATAGAGCGTGGCACAATCACAGTTCCATTCTACACATTCGGCTATGATGGTATGTACGAGACTGGCGCTGACGGCGTATTCCACGAGAAGGACGTTACTATCACACAGATTGAGGGCGCTACTGACGAGTACTACATCGAGCTCCAGAAAGTTGCCAGCCCTGCTGAGGAAATCGTACCTCTCAACGAAGACGTAGAAAAGCCACAGCAAATGCATGGCGTAAGAAGCTACAACCTCGTCGTTAAGTTCAACGGCAACAAGATTGGCGCTAACGACGCTGTATTCGAGATTGCTGACCACTTCACAGGCAACAAGATTAAGCTCAACATCAAGGCTGCTCAGGTAGCTCTCTGTGCTACTGACCTCGAGGGCAACGCTATCGACCAGATCGACTTCCCAGAGGAGGGCGGCGAGAAGATTATCGCTGTTCACTATGCTGGCTTCCAGAGCACTGACGAGATTCAGCGCATCGCTACTAAATTCGAATTCCCATTCAAGGCAGAGTTCGTTTCAGCTCCTGATAAATCAACAAGCTCTAACCGCGTAGAGGGCACAGGCACTGTTTACCTCAAGGTATCTTGCGCTCCTGCATTTGATTATACAGAGTTCGAGATTTATAAGGACAACGGTACTATCAAATTCGGTAGTGAGGCTGTAGTTACTATACCTCTCACACGTACAAAGACTCTCCTCTCTACAAAGGGTGTTAACCACTACGACACAGAGATTGAGATGGGTGGCGAGAAGTTCGAGTCAGAGATTGAGTTCGCTGCTATCGACTTCGTTAACTACTACTCTCTCGACGATATCCGCATCTACACTGACGTCGACGTATTCATCATCAACGACGTTATCCGTTGGCACAAGGGTAGCATGAAAGACGGCAACTTCGACACTCTCGGAACAGTCGCTCTCAACTATCGTCCTAACCACGCTGATGTTATCACAAGAGGCAACCTCTACATCGAGAACATCAAGAACGGTAAGAAGATTATCATCCCTCTCGTAGGTCTTGCTACATCACAGGCTAAGATTAACGAGCTCAACGGCACAACTGGCATCGAGAACATCGAGGCTGAGGGTGCTGCTCAGAACGGCGAGATGTTCAACGTTGCTGGCCAGCGTGTGAACGGTGCTGCTAAGGGTCTCGTAATCAAGAACGGCAAGAAGTTCATCGTTAAGTAATCACCAGCTGATTATCTTAAACTGATATAACTTAACTCAAAGCCCGCCAGGAAAACATAGTGTCTCCTGGCGGGCTTATATATGACACCCACACAGGCACAGTCTGCCCGCTCCACGTGGCTTGAACCGCCCCACAGTAAGCTCTCCTTACCCCATTAGCCTGCACTCATATCAGACGACAACGCCCGTCAGCCAGCAGCAACACGCCTGTGACAACTCAACACAAGGAGGAAACCAAAATATGAGATATACATTATTCTTATTATTGATAGCCATGGCAGCAGCCTTCGGCATGCAGTCATGCTCTTCCTGCACAGAGAAGAAAGACCGCGGTGTCGTCTTCGACACCATATCAACTCCGACAAAGGAGGACACCACACGAGTCTTCGACATGACAAAGGAGTTCATGGAGAAACTCAAGAATGGCAACGTGGAGTCAGCCCTTGACATGCTTTGCACAGACAAGAACGACTCTGCCAACACTCTCACCCCCGATTTGCGTGCGAGGTACCTCCAGCAGTTCAAGAAGTTCCCTGTCCTCGACTACGAGATAGAGACCTCCGACTTCCGCTCACGTGACTACGCCACAGCCACCTACCGCTACCGCTTCATGGATAATCCGACAGACGACCCCAACTATCCTATCCACATGCGCCTGACAATAGAGGTGGAGAAAATACGTGGCAAATACTACGTCCTGCTCCACGACCATAAGTATATAACAAGATAACCCCCAGCTAAGTCTGGAAGGGTATATAAACAGAACGATACCACAAAGCCCAGAGGGCTGTACAAAGCAATTCCATCTACTAAGCTTTGTACAGCCCTCCATGCTACAGGTACCTTTGTCCACAGCCTCGCCCCTCTGGGGCTGTGGATAAGAATAAGCTTGGTCTCTCCCGATATATCGTGCAAATGAGAGCAGAGTCAACCGACGCCAAGCTGAGAGCAATAGTCAAGCTTGCTTGAATATTGCCGAGGCGCGAAGGAGGAAGACGAAGTCAAGCTTGCTTGGCTATGCCGAGTGCAGCCGATATTCAACGAAAGTTAATCGTGACAGAGGAAGACAAAGCCAATCCCTCCTTGCGTTCAGTCGTTCGTCCCGCCCGCAATCCTCATTCAGAGTTTTCCCCCTTGTTTTAGATATTCCAAATTTCCCCATAGCTTTACTTCCGACCTGCCCATCTATCCACTTTATATAATAATGTCTACCGTCCACTGAAACTATTCATATTCCATAGACAGCTATATATGTGTGAGATATGCCATGATGTTCAACTGTTTTTCAGTTCTGTTTTTCTTGTTTTCTACGAATACCACACAAGAAAGTATATTATTGTAACAATTCTGATAGAATTTTAGGGTAAATATGATAAAAAAGCATAAAATTAGTTGGTAGTATCATAGAAAATACTTAATTTTGCATTAAAATATACGTGGTATGCTATGCCATAATGTTAGGAAGTAAATTTTTTAATCGATTAAATACATAAAGAAACAATGAAAAAACGCATCTTTTCTCTCCTTATGCTGTCAATGATGGCATTTGGTATGGTATCGGCTCAGAATCAGCCAACAGAGAAAGTTACTTACACATTCCAGCCACACTGGTTCATCCAGCTTCAGGGCGGTGTGCAGGAGACTCTCGGTGAGGCAAAGTTCGGCGATCTCCTTTCTCCAACTGTTCAGGGTGAGATAGGCTACCAGTTCTCTCCAGTATGGGCTCTCCGTCTCGGTGTTAACGCATGGCAGAGCAAAGGTGGCTGGGGTGAGAACACAGCAGCTGCTTGGGGCCTCCCACAGAACACATTCAAGTGGAACTATGTTGCTCCTGCTATCGATGTTAAGTTCAACATCGTCAATGCTATCTGGGGCTGGAAGCCAGGTCGTGTATTCACAGCAAACATCATCGCCGGTGGTGGTATGAACTTCGCTAACGACCACTCTGACGCTTCTGCTATCTATGCTAAGGTGCCAGGCATCATGCCTCACTATCGCACAGGTTCTTCAACAATGCCTTTCGGACGCTTCGGTCTTGACCTCGACTTCGCTGTTTCAAGCCGTGTATCTCTCAACGTTGAGGGTCTCGCACATGTGCTCAGCGATCACTACAATGGCAAGCACGAGAACAACGCTGACTGGTATTTCAATGTTCTCGCTGGTGTGAAGATTGCTCTCGGCAAGACATACAACAAGATTGTTGAGGTTATCGAGCCAGAACCAGTCGTTATCGAGGAGCCAGCTCCAGAACCAGAGCCAGTTGTCGTAGAGGAGAAGGTTGAGCCATTCATGTGCAACGTATTCTTCAAGATTAACAAGACTGTCGCTGAGGCACAGGAGTATGCTAAGATTAAGGAGCTCGCAGAGTACATGAAGAAGTACCCAGAGTCAAAGGTTACTCTCTCAGGCTATGCTGACAAGGGCACAGGTAACGCACGCATCAACCTCCGTCTCTCTGAGGGCCGTGTAAACTACGTTGCTAACTGCCTCCGCAATGAGTTCGGCATCGAGGCTGAGCGTATCTTCACTGAGTTCAAGGGTGATACAGTGCAGCCATTCGCTGACAACGATTCTAACCGCGTTACTATCTGTGTAACAAAGTAATCTGTCAGACACGATAAGACATAACAATCTAATATATGCCTCCCGTCTCGTCATGAGTCGGGAGGCATTGTCATACATCCCCATATCTGTCGCCGTGTGTCGCCGCCTCTCCGTGGCTGTGGATAATCGCAAACTCATGGCTCTTAGCTTGGCGTAGATACTTCTAGACTCAGCTCTTGGAAATCCTCTTATCCAGTGATTATTCTATCGCAACATCGGTTGCCGAGTAATCCTATCGTTTCTCACCCTACAGTTCAATAATAAAAAAACTCCAGACATGCATGTGTGATGCATTGTCTGGAGCGTCGTGTAGATGAATTCTCCTGTTCGTGGCAGACATAAAGGCGGGAAGCCTTGTGGATGTAAGCCGTCGCAGGGATGTCGTTATGTCATTCTAAATGGACTATTCTCGCGGCACAGGATAGTCTACGGCACCGCCGTCATAGATTATCTTCCTCTCTTTTCCGAATGCGGAGACAGGAACCTGCCAAGTGCAGCTGACACCTACGTGAAGGTTCTCTGTCACCTTATAGTTTAGTCCGCCACCCATCATTATCCCTGGCATGGCGTAGGGAGCGAGGCCGGCGGGAGAGTACATGGCGGCGTAGTATGGCGAATAATATGGATAGAATGAGTCTCTCATCATCATCCTGTCGCCATCATCCCCGGCAAGCGATGCTGTCACAGAGGCAAAGGCGAGAGCTGTCAGGCGGTCTGTCAGCTTATAGGCCAGGATGCCTTCGGCAGTGGCTGTCAGATATGACTCTCCCTGACAACGCATGTGGGACAGTGTCAGTCCGCCCGCATAGCTCAGCCTGTCGTTTCCTTTGCCTACGTACAACGCTGAGACATCGGTATGGAAGGCTCCATTGCGGAATGGGTTGTTGCGCCCGAAACCTATTGTAGCACCAAGGTCAAGCTGGAGGTTCAGTCCCTCGTGTAGGTGCCAGTAGCTACGGCCGTAGGGAGAATAGAATGGTATCTCCTGTGCTGTGGCCATAAGGCTTATGGATAAGAGAGTGGCTGTGAGTAATCTTCTCATAGGATAATTGGGATGTTTATTTGGGGTATGCACCAGTGAAAGCCTGTGTCTGCTGTGGAGAGGGGCTGGAATGGACAATTCGTCTGTAGCAATGTACCTAAGCTAACGAAAGGTTTATCTCGGTTTTTATGATTCGTGTCTGGCAGACGGTTTTTACTGGTAGTCCGGTGAAATCAGTTGTTGCTTACGGCAAGTCGCCCGAAAGGTCCTGTCGTAGAGCCACGGTATCGTGCCATGCCTTTGGCACCCTTTGCGTCACCGTCGTTCTCGGCGTAGACACAGTTGCCTCCGTTGTTCATGTCATAGCGCCGCTTGCATACGGCGCATGTCGCCATACCATCCTGCCCGATGGTGAGAGGCTTGGAGCGCACGGGGATGGCGTCAGGGACAAAACAGTTGGGGCACTCACGGTCGTAGGCGTAGAAGAGCCCCGTCAGTGTGCCATATCCGACGATGATGGCATTGTTCATGCCGACATCCCTTGTCAGGCGCAGGTCGACGGCTGTGTATGCTGTCACAGAGCTCTGGCCGTAGTTGTTGGTAAGCTGGTACTGATGCTTCACCTCGTCGGCGGATATCTGGCAGAATACCCCTGGCGATGTCGGACTCATTGCCGAGGCGAGGGTGGGGTCCTGGTGTATGCTGTTGTCGATGACGAGATAGCAGGGGTATCCGGAGAACGTGAAATTGTCTGTGCAGGAGCCAATGATTATTGACATGAGCGTCAGCATGATGTATCGTCGCATAGCAGAGTCGTGTGTGAGAGTTATTGTGAGAGCAGCCGGATATGACGAGGGGAAGGCGGCAGCCAGTGTCTTTGCCGGCAGGATATGGCCAACGGCCTTTATCCCCTCCCTCCAAGCAATCTGTCATTGTATTTCAGAAGAAAATCCGTCCTGGGTTTATGCCTTCTCGCCTGTCGCGAGCAGTCTTGCCTCTGCCTCTGCCACGCGCCTGAAGTTGAATCCTTCTATTATGCTCTCCATAAGCGATGTTATGCGGTCGTTGCAGAGATTGCCTATTGACCCCTCATGAGTGTGGTGTATGTTCTTGTCTGGCACGAAATTGCCCGACTCTATGTCCAGTCCCACCTTCTTGTATGCGTCCCTGAATGGCATTCCGTCGGCAGCAAGGCGGTTGACCTCCTCAACAGAGAATATGGCGTCGTACATCGGATTGTCCATGATGTCAGTGGTCACGCTCATCTTGTTTATGATATATGCCGCCATGCTGAGACAGTCGTCCAACTCTCCGAAAGCGGGAAGGAAGACCTCCTTGATAATCTGAAGGTCACGGAAGTATCCGCATGGGAGATTGTTCATGATGAGTGTCACCTGCTGTGGCAGTGCCTGTATCTTGTTGCATTTGGCGCGTATAAGCTCGAAGACATCGGGGTTCTTCTTATGTGGCATAATGGACGAGCCTGTCGTACACTCCTTGGGGAGCTTCACAAACTGGAAGTTCTGTGAGTTGAAGAGGCAGGCGTCGAATGCCATCTTGGCTATTGTCCCCGCTACGCTCGCGAGTGCGAACGCCACATTGCGTTCCATTTTCCCTCGTCCCATCTGTGCGTAGACGACGTTATAGTCCATGGAGTCGAATCCAAGGAGGTCTGTCGTCATCTGCCTGTTAAGCGGGAATGATGAACCGTAGCCTGCCGCAGAGCCAAGAGGGTTGCGGTTTGTCATACGGTAGGCCGCCTGCAGGAACAGCATGTCGTCGGCCAATGACTCGGCATAGGCTCCAAACCATAATCCGAAGCTTGATGGCATGGCTATCTGCAGATGAGTGTATCCTGGCATGAGGATGTCACGATACTGCTCAGACTTCTGTATCAGCTCGTCGAAGAGAGTCTTGACTGAATCGACGACGCTGTGCAGGGCGTCACGTGTGAAGAGCTTGAGGTCAACAAGCACCTGGTCGTTGCGTGAGCGTCCGGAGTGAATCTTCTTGCCCATATCGCCCAGTTTCCTCGTCAGCATGAGCTCTACTTGTGAGTGGACATCCTCTATACCGTCCTCGATGGTGAATGAGCCGTCAAGGCATACGTTGTATATCTCTCTCAGCTCTCTGAGTAGCTGTGGCAGCTCGTCGTCGGCTATCAGCCCTATGCTGTTGAGCATTGTGATGTGTGCCATGGAGCCAATGACATCATAGCGGGCGAGGTAGAGGTCCATCTCACGGTCGCGTCCTATGGTGAAGCGTTCTATCTCCTTGTTTATCTCGTAGTTCTTTTCCCAAAGCTTCATAGTGGTGGTCTGTTGGTTTTGTGTTGGTTCAGGCATCCGCCAGGAACGGAGGATGAGGTGGGGTGGAGGGGCAGTTTTTTTTGCTGGGGGGGTTTTTTGTGTAGCCGGGGGATGGTTTAGTAATGGGCAGGGGTGATGGTTTAGAGGGATAGGGATG
>JADYUK010000033.1 GCA_021531755.1 Hoylesella loescheii | reverse complement strand
GCCTTGAGGGTGGTGCCTGCCCTGAGGGGGTGGTGGGGCTGCCTTGTGGTGATATCAGACCTTATAGTTGTATTTCAGCTCTTTGAGGTCGGCGTTGGCCTTCTCTATCTTCTTCCGGAGCGATGCCTTGTATGTGGCGAACCGCTCTGCCACGCTGCTGTCGGTGAGGGCTATCATCTGCATGGCGAGAATGGCGGCGTTCATGGCTCCGTTTATGGCCACTGTGGCGACAGGTATTCCCGGAGGCATCTGGAGGATTGAGTAGAGGGCGTCGACACCGTCGAGGACACTGCCCTTGATGGGCACGCCGATGACTGGTAGTGTTGTCGATGCCGCTATGACACCGGGCAGTGCGGCTGCCATGCCCGCTGCGGCTATTATGACGCGTATGCCACGTGCTGAGGCTCCTTTGGCAAACTCCTCGACAGCCTCCGGTGTGCGGTGGGCTGAGAGGGCGTTGACCTCGAAGGGTATCTGCTGTTCGTCGAGAAACTTCATGGCTTTCTCCATGACGGGCAGGTCGCTGGTGCTGCCCATGATGATTGATACGAGTGGTTGCATTGTCTTTTGTTTATGGTGTGTTTGGTTTTTTTTCCTGGGGTTCTGGGGTTTCCGGATGTTCCGGATGTTCCGGATGTTCCGGATTATCCGGGGCTTCCGGTTTATCCGGTGTATCCGGTGTATCCGGAGCTTCTGGTTCTTCCGGTTTATCCGGTTTATCCTTACGGCACGATGATTATCGTCACGAACGAGACTATCAGGCCGGTGATGAATCCGAGGACAATCTCCGATAGGGTATGCACGCGCAGCATCATGCGCGCCGTGCCTACCATTCCGGCTATTATGATGAGGATTATGAGCCACCACAGCGCGTTGAACGATAGTATGAACGAGAACGCCATGACGCTCCCTGTCACACCTCCTATGGCTGCTGTGTGGGTTGATATCTTCATGCGGACATTGAAGAGGGCGCAGAAGACCTGCACGAAGAGGGCGGCGACGATGATGGCCGACATGAAATGTGGCATGTGCATCCACCGCATGATGTTATAATAGGCCAGATACGTCAGGATGGATATGATGTATGGCACCATACGCTTCTCACGGTTGTTAAGGTGGAATGGCGACCATCCGTGGTATTTGCGGTAGGCGTGGATGAGCATACTGGGCAGCAGGATGGTGAAGGCATACGTCAGCGCCACTACCACCAGCTTGTATGATGCCGGCAGCATGTTGAGGTAGGTCAGCGTGAAGAGGGCTATCATGCCGACAAGGGGGAGATAGAACGGTGTGAAGATGATGCTCAGTGTCCGTGCTAAGGGCAGGATGTATTGGCGCATGGTGGGATGATGTTTCACTGTTTTATGGGTTGCCATCCATCTTATCGGTTGATGTAGAGCGGATTGCATTGCAAAATTACGCATTTTCTTTTAAATACCATACACTTGGGCTTCTTTTTCTGTTTTTTTAGTCCCTTGGGTGTGTCTTGGTGTCATGTCTGGGGGTGTGGCTTATTATAAATGTAAAGCCGGAAGGCTGGTGGGATGGTTACCACCGGTCTTCCGGCTTTCATGTCGCTGTCTGTGTGACAGTTTATTCTGGGCGCATGATGATGTTCAGGTCATTGCCCTTTGCGAGAATCTCGTTCTTTATGAATGCTGATATGTCGGCAGGTGTGACAGCCTCGACAATCTTCTTGTACTCTGTGTATGTGTCAATGCCGCGTGTCTTGTACTCGAAGAGGATATTCTCCCAGTGGTTGTTCTTCTTGGCGTTGACGTCAGCGTCCTTGAGGAAGTTTGCCTTTACCTTTGCCACCATCTCAGGGTCGACTTTTTCTGCTGCGTCCTTGATGCACTTGTTTGTTATCTGGAGCGCTGTGTCGACAAGCTCTGGCTTGGAGATAGGCGACTGTATCTGCACCTGGAGGCGTGCCTTGCCCTCCTGGCGTGGCTGGAGTCCGCAGTATGCGCCGATAGAGTATGTGGCGCCTGCATCCTCACGGACAGCCTTGAGGAGAATCTGTGAGAGTACCTCTCCGGCGTAGCTTGCCATGATGTCGTTCTTCAGTGTGTAGTCGATGTCTCCGCCGAGGAACTTGGCGATGTATGGCTTCGGTGTCTCCATCTTGCGCTTGAAGTCGATAGATGCCTTGCCTGTGAAGTATGTGCGTGCCTCAGGGCTTGCCACGGCTTTCTCCTTGCCAGGGAGCGATGCTATGTACTGGCATACGAGTGGGCGTATTGTCTGCTCGTCGAAGTTGCCGATGATGGTGAACGTGAAGTTGTTGGCGGCGGCGAAGCGCTCGTGGGCTATCTGCATGATGCGGTCGAGGGAGATGTTCTTGAGGTCCTTTGCCACAAGCGGAGTGAAGCGTGGGTTGTGGGCATAGAGGCCTGCGTAGATAGAGTCAGAGAACTGTGCCTCTGGCTGGAGGTCGCGGTTCTTGAGCGATGTCTCGAGCATGTTGACGAGTGTGTTGTAGGCTTTCTCATCCTTCTTCAGCGCTGTGAAGTGGAGGTAGAGCAGCTGCATCATCGTCTCGAGGTCCTTTGGTGTTGACGAGCCGTTGACGGTGTTCCAGTTCATGCCGAGCGAGAGGCCCACGTTGGCCTGCTTTCCGGCGAGGGCTTTCTCCAGCTCGTTGTTTGTGAAGTTGCCGAGGCCGCATGCGTTGACGGCGAAGTCGAATATCTTCATGTTGCTGTAGTCGGCCTGGCCGTAGAGAGCCTTGCCACCCTTGGCGAATCCGTTGAGGCGCACCTCGTCGTCCTTGAAGTCTGTCTTCTTCAGTATGACGGTGGCTCCGTTAGAGAGCTGCAGCTCGGTGTATCCGAGAACGTCGTTCTTTGTCTCCTTCTTTATCTTGCCTGGCTTGGGGAGCTGTGCGATGAGTGGCTCGTCCTTTGTGTTGTCCACCCATGCTGTGAGCTTCTCGGCGCGGACGTCGGCGAGTGTCTGCTTCATCTTTGCCTCGTCGAAGTACTGCACGCCTTCCTTCTCCTGTGCGAATGTGAGGGCCACGAGGTTGGTGTCGTTGTCGACTGTCATCATCTGCTTCACAGCCTGGTTGATAACGTCGATGTTTATCTGCTGTGAGAGGGCCTGCCAGAGGGCGTATTCTGTCTCGCTGCCTGGCATGGCGTCGCCCTCGAGGAAGTGCTGCACGCACTCCTGGTAGTACTCGGTGTTCTTGCGCTTGTTGCGGTTGGTGTATTCTTTCTCGCGGCGTGAGATGAACTCCTCCTTGGCGCGTATGTACTCAGAGGCGTTGAAGCCGAACTCCTGCGCACGCTTCACCTCGCGTATCATTGTGGCGAATGTCTCCTTCTCCTTGCCTTCCTTTGATACGGCGTTCACCTCTGTAGCGTCCTTTGTGCTTGACACCATGTACTGGCCGTAGCTCATGGACATGCTGGTGAATGGGCAGTCGGGCTGCTGTGAGAGCTCGTTCATGCGTGAGTTGAACATGGAGCAGATGATGTTAGTCAGATAGCTCTGCACGTATGCCATCTGTGTGCCTTTCAGCTCGCGTGGCATGGGGTCAGACTTCATGTCGATCATCATCATCGAGTACTGCATCTCCTTGTCCTTGTCGAAGATGAAGATTGGCTCGTTGTTGTCGGCAACAGGGAGTGGCTCAGAGTCGACAGAGTTCTCGCCCGCCTTGATGCCGGAGAAGAGCTTCTTGACCATTGCCTCGGTGTGGTCGACATCGATATCGCCAATGACGATGATGGCCTGGTTGCGTGGGTGGTACCATTTGCGGTAGTATGCGCGCAGCTCCTCTGGCTTGAAGTTGTCTACGACCTCCATTGTGCCGATAGGCAGGCGGTAGCCGTATTTTGAGTCAGGATAGAGCTTTGGGAGGTTGCGCTCGAAGAGGCGCTGGTTGGCAGAGTTGCGCATGGCCCACTCGCCGTGTATGACACCGCGCTCCTTGTCTATCTCCTCAGAGAGCAGCAGGAGTCCGTTTGACCAGTCCTGGAGCACGAGGAGACAGGAGTCGAGTGCTGTCTGGCGTGTTGTGGGGACATTGTCGATGTTGTAGACGGTCTGCTCGATAGATGTGTAGGCGTTGAGGTCTGCGCCGAATGCTACGCCGAGTGTGCGGAGATACTCTATCAGTCCGTTCTCCTTGAAGTGCTGTGAGCCGTTGAATGCCATGTGCTCAAGGAAGTGGGCGAGGCCGCGCTGGCTGTCCTCCTCCTGTATAGAGCCTACACGCTGTGCTATGTAGAAGTTGGCCACGTGCTCGGGATACTCGTTGTGGCGGATGTAGTAGGTCAGTCCGTTGTCCAGCTTTCCGATGCGTGTCGCTGGGTCAGTAGGCAGCGGAGGTATTGTCTGCGCCTGTGACATGAGGGCGAACGCCATGACGAGTAGTGTAAGAATCTTTTTCATCGTTTCTTTCTCGTTTTTGTTGTTGTTATTGTTGTTATTGTTTATGAGTGTCTGTTTTTTTTGGGGGGGCGGAGGTCCCGGATGTCCCGGAAGTTCCGGAGGCTCCGGATTTTCCGGGACATCCGGAACATCCGGTTCTTCCGGTCTATCCGGTTCTTCCGGCTCTTCCGGAACCTCCGGCTAATTCCTCTCTCACAGCAGCCGCCTTGTCAGGTATCTCACTGGCCAGTAGACTGATATGAATCCTACTACGATGACCGTGAGGAATATTATGGCGACATCGCCGTAGTGTACGCTGAGGGGATAGGCGTCGATTATGAACGAGCCGCTCGACGTTCCCATCTTCACTATCCCGAACACCTGTTGCAACCAGCAGAGCAGGAGCCCGAGTAGTGTGCCTATGATGGCTCCGGAGACGGAGATGAGGCTTCCCTCTATCATGAATATGCGGCGTATGAGGGTGTCGGGCGCTCCGAGGCTTCTCAGTGTCGCCACATCGTCCTTCTTGTCTATCATGAGCATCGAGAGCGAGCCGATGATGTTGAAGCAGGCTATGACGAGGATGAACGTGAGGAAGAAGTAGGCCAGGACTTTCTCTATCTGCATGATGCGGTAGGTGTCCTCCTGCTGCTCGTAGCGGTCCTTGACGTAGTATTTCTCCCCGGCTATCTCCTCCACCTCGCGCTTGGCCGCTGAGAGGTCTGTGCCCGGCTTGAAGCGCAGCGAGAGGCTTGTCAGCTCGCCCTGGCGGAAGAAGAGCTTGCGGGCGAAGGCTATGGAGGTGAGTATGTACTGCTTGTCATACTTCATCTGGCGCACATTGAAGACGCATCCCGCCGACATGAGGCTGTCGACATTGAACGCCGCCTCGGGGTTCATCATGTCTATCTGCCCGTCGCGCTGGGGGGCGTATATCTTTATGTAGCCGTTCCAGTATGCCCCGACGCCGAGGTCCTGGGCGGCCCTTATGCCGGGGATGCAGTATTCGAGGTCGGCAGCATGGAGAGTGAAGTCGCCGTCGCCGTAGAGGATGCTCCTTATATTAGTGAGATACTGGAAATTGTCCTCCACGCCTTTTATGCGCACCATTATCTGCCGCCCGTCATACACGGCGAGGGCCTGGTCCTCGACACACTCTGTCGCGACATCTATCTCCGGCAGGCTCTTCACCTTTGCCAGCAGGGGGTCGTCGGCGGGGACTGACTTCCCCTTCCGCGGGGTAAGCTCTATCTGAGGGTCGAATGTCGTGAAGAACGACGCCACGAGGTCGTGGAAGCCGTTGAAGACCGACAGGACGATGACGAGAGCCATGGTGGCCACGACGACACCCGTCACTGAGATGCCCGAGATGATGTTAATGGCGTTTGTCGACTTCTTTGCGAAGAAGTAGCGCCGCGCTATTGTTGTTGATAACGACATGTATGTTCTTGGCGTATGGCGATGGGATGGCCAGCGGGCCGCTTCCTCTCGCCCTTGTCTATACTATTGACTACTTTGTATGTGGAAATGCTACTCACACGACTGTTATTTAACTCTGTTTAACATCGTGCGCCCGCTTTTTTAATCACGCGGATTCAACTAGCAAGTGCAAATTTACGAAATCTTTTCATAAAAGCTCTCTCTTGGTGTTGAGAAATTGAGTTTTTCCCTTTGTATTGTGTTGATTTTATGCATAATCTTAGTGATTTCTTGATGACTGATGTCCGGAAAGGAAGTATTCTTGGGAATGTATTGCCTTATGAGCCCATTTACAGTCTCCTCGGCGCGGGATACGTACAGGAAATTAAAGGAGGGTGCGCCGTAATGGGCAATGCACCCTCCTTGTCATCTGGAAGGTATCATTTGAACTTCCATTCGTCGAATGTGATATTGTTTCCTTTCAGGACAAAACAGAGGTCCATTGTGCCTGTCATATTCGTTTGAAGTTGGGACTCTATGAGTCTCATTTGCGGGGTATTGACTTTAATTGAAGCTATGACTTCTCCGTCCTGCCTATCCCGGCGGACTTCTATGATTCCGTTTCCTGATGCCTTGATTTCCAGACAGGAAGGTGCTTTGCTGAATTCCACACCTCTGACAGCAATGATGCCAGTCTTGTTGGGAACGGTGACGGCATACATGTCTCCGATTCTTTTGCCATTTGTGAACTTGACGCCTTGTGTGGCTGCTGTGGTCTCGGCCTGCTGGATGATGAACGGATTCATCGGCTGTATCTGTTTTGCGCCTTTCAGAGTCTGGTCTCCCATGTGGATATTCACAGTATTCTCGTCAATTTGTATTTCATCGACACAAACATTACGGTAACCAGCTGTTGTATTGAAACTATGTTGCAAACTCATTGTGTGATAGAATACATACCATTTCCCGCGGAATTTGTGTAGATGTGTATGATTGTTGCTGTAGTCAAATCCATAATCTCCAGGGTTTTTCATATAGTTGTGCTGGTATTTCCAACTTTTGGTTACCAGCGGAGTCTTGCTGGTCATGTAACTCATGCAACAGGTGGTTGGCTTCTCTGTCGGGAGAGGCCAGTCGCTAAAATCTTGCCAGTCTATGTTATAAGTATAAACGTATGTGCCGTTGATGTAGTTTAATTCGTTAGCTTCGAAATGATGGGGAGCCCTGATGGGCTTTATCGGGCCATCCACACTAATCATGTCTTTTCCCAGACGCATAATGCGGGCACATCCTCCGCCTACTGTCAGCCAACCCGTTCCTTTGTCATCGATGACTACACCCGGATCGAAAGCGGCTTTGCATTCTCCTGCTATGCCGGGAGTGTTTGTGTCTACCAGACTATGATTCAGCGGGCTTGACCACGGCCCTATGGGCGATGTGGATGTCAGCACTCCGGTTCCATCCCCGCTATTGGAGAAATAGAGGTAGAAGTGAGTCTTGCCGTCAGCTTCCTCACGTTTTGTGACCGACGGCGCCCATGATGTTTTTATCCATGGGGCGATGCTGTCTGTTTTAATAATTCCGTGATAGGTCCAGTTTGTCATGTCATCGGTAGACATCATCACCAGAGATTTGATATATTCGTAGGAGTTTTTCCCGTAACCGCCTATTGTCTCATATTGTTGCTGATCGTTTGTTGCGTACACATAAATTCTGCCTTTATATTCCACTGCAGTTGGATCCGCTGTAAACATAAAATCCAGCAGGGGATTTCCATCTCCTGTGGTGAGTTTAGGGGAAACGTCCGGCATGGTTACATAAGGCACAGAATCATTTTGCAGGGATGGATTTTCTCCGGCCAGGGCATTTTGCTGGTGAGATATCATACATGCAGCAAAGACTATTAATATAATCTGGGGCTTTTTCATTGGATATCTGGTATAGAATGGTGATATGTTCGTCTATTGGCCTGTCATCGTTTTGGGCGGATGATGACCCTTCTGTATCCGGTCAGTGCGGGAGTCCCATTGTCTGTCACTTCACAGATTATATGCAGTTCTTTTCCTGCCGCATCCCGGGGGATACGTAGAATGGCATTAGCTTTGTCTGCATCTCTGATACTTACTGTTGAGGTGTAAGTACCCGCTTCCGGCAATATCCACCAGTGGAAAGTCAGTTCATCTTTATCCGGGTCGGCAGATTCTGAAGCATTCAGTTGGAGTTCCTTTTCTGTTTCTGGTTCAATTATAATCGGGCTCAATCCCTTTTCACCGTTTACAATGACTATCGGGTTACGGTTTCCTTTGCCGTATGCAGCCCAATCCATACGTGCTGTGAAGTTGGCGAATATTGCGGGATAGAAATATTTTTCATATTTCTCTGATATTTCTCTGACTGCCGGGTCTGCATTTGTGTAGCATGCTGTCAGACTGTCCGGTGACAGTCCCCATCGGAAATATCCACCCCAACCTGTATGGCTACATACGGTCGGATCGTTTAATCCATTTGGGGTTACATGCAGGAAAGAAGGAGTGTCGCCTTCCACTCCGTATTTGTTTTTCGGGTAGATTTTCCCAAGATTCCCGTGATTCTGTACATGAGTTGCGTATTCGTTCCAATTCTGGCTTCCAATGGTGTTCTGCACTATCCAGGCGCTTTCGTCCCAGAAAAAGCGGATATCCTTGCCGCAAGTCTTGCGAATCCATTGATGGGAACTGAAGGCATAATCCACAGGGGGACCTCCGCATACATCTTGGTCTGTAATTGTATAGACACACAACTTATTCAGAAACTTCCTGACTTCCGTCTCGCTTCGTTCCTGCCTGACAGTCCATATCGCTTGAGCCAGTGTATTTGCACCGCCCCAAACCAATACCCATAATGGACGGTCGTCCTTTTCGTCAACAAGGTCGATAATCATTTTGCTGCCTTGTGAGCGATTCTCCTCTCCAAGTTTGGCTACGCCTAAATCTCTGCTGCCAAATGCGGTCCTGCCGCGCAAATAGGCGGCACTTGGCCAATAGCCCAACGTTTGTTTGCCAGCTTCCTTTTCTGCTGGCAGGAAACCCTTTTGCTCGGATCGTTTCATCAGATTCGGTAGATCCTCCTCGTAGGCATTAATTACATTCTGCAGATATCCCATCCATTCGTCAGGATAAGTTCTCCCACAGATGTTCCATCCTCCTGTTGCGATCAGTCCCTCTATTTCATAAAGGTCAGCATGGGCCAGCAGGCGGATCATTGATTCCATGTCATCGGGTTCAATGTCTGTCGGTGCAATATCCGTCAGTACGACAATCCGTGGTTTCAAGGAGGAATCCGCAACTGTTTCCGCTGCTATTTCCATTGGACATGTAAGCAAGATTCCCAGCATTCCAATGATTCCCCATTGTAGTTTGGCTATATGTCTCATGGTTTTAAAATTAAGGTATGAATCTTCTTGGTACTTTTCGGTCAAGTGGAGTCTTGAACCGTAATCCCAAGAAGATTCTGTTTCGCTTTTTTGATATTTTCAGAATGGATATTGTCCTTTTTCCGCTCCATGCCATCAGTCATTGTTAATGCCGGGGCATGGATGTCGGTGGGGTGGGATGTCAGCGTGGTGGGATGTCAGCGTGGCGGATTCTGCCCTCACTTCTTCAGCAGCTCGTCGATGTGGTCGATATAGTCGAGCGAGTCGTCGAGGAAGAAGCGCAGCTCGGGGATGATGCGCAGCTGGTTGCGCACACGCTGGCCGAGGTCATAGCGTATCGTGGCCTGGTTGCGGGTGACGGCGGAGATTATCTCGTCGGCCTTCTCTGAGGGGAAGATGCTGAGATATGCGGTGCAGATGCTGAGGTCAGGACTTATCCTGACGCGTGTCACACTGACCATGACGCCGTGCATCATGCGTGTCTGTGACTGGAATATGAGGCTCAGCTCTTTCTGAAGGAGCCTCGCGATGCGGTTCTGTCTTGTCTCTTGCATATGGTGTTCTTGATGTTGTTATGGTTGTCGTATGGGTTTGGCGGGGTGGGGGCGGGCGACGGTCGCGGGCGACGGGCCGTCACCGATGCAAAAGTAATATAATCTTTTGGAAAATCCAAATTTTCACGTCCGTTTTCTCTCCCGCGCGCCTTTGCGGGCCACGGGCGGGAGGGAGGCGTGGCGTGTGTGCGCCTTACAGATTGTAAGCTGTAGGGATGAGGGCGCGGGAGATAGCCTCCCGGCCTGTCATAGGCAGCTTCTCGGGGCGCCATTCAGTATGTGGCGGATAATTGACGGTATGGCAAGAAAACTGTAAGCTGGGACACCCCTCCTGCTTACGGATTGTAACTTCCCTCTCCCTCCGCTGCATTATGCCTGCCAGGGGGTGGAGGGTCTCCCACGGTGTCATGCCCGGGGAGGGTGGGGGAGAGTCAGACAAGGAATATGGCGAGGAGGAATCCGCCGATGACGAGCCACACGTAGAGCAGCCCGGCGAGATAGAACGGCTTGGCCCCTGCCTGCCTGAACTTCTCGATTGAGGTGTCGCTGCCTAGGGCTGTCATGGCGAGTGTCAGCATGAATGTCGAGACTATCTCTATCACCTTGAGCCCTTGTCCGAGCCATTCCTCTCCGCCCCAGATGGCTTTCAGGGCGCTGTTGACACCTATCATGAGCAGGAATATGAACGCGAACCATGGCACATTTATCTTGCTCTTCTGCTTGTCGCCGCCACGGCCGAGGAGCCAGCTCATGGCAATGAGCACTGGGACGAGGAGCATCACACGCACCATCTTCACGATAAGCGAGTCGGTGGCTATCTCAGGGCCCATGGCATTGCCTGCCCCTACAACGTGGGCTACCTCGTGGAGCGTGGAGCCTGTGTATATGCCCATCTGCTGTGTGTCGAGCAGATGGGAGAGCCCCATGCGGTACATGATGGGGTAGAGGAACATGGAGAGTGTGCCGAAGATGACCACGGTGCTCACGGCGACAGCGGTCTGGTGGGCCTTGCCCCTGACTATCGGCTCAGCGCCGAGCACCGCCGCCGCACCGCAGATGGCCGACCCTGTGCTCGCCATGAGTGTCGTCTCGCGGTCCATGCCCAGCTTGCGCCCTATCCAGACACCGAGCAGGAGGGTCACAACGACCACGATACAGTCTACCATGACCGCCTTGGGGCCTACGGCGATGACATCCTGGAATGTCAGGCGGAATCCGTAGAGGATGATGCCGAGGCGCAGCATGCGCTTCGAGCAGAACTTTATGCCACTGTCCCATGCCGCTGGCTGGCGCTTGCGCAGGGTGTTGGCATATACCATACCGAGGAGGATGCCTATTATCAACGAGCTGAAGGAGAGGGCCTTGACAGCGTCGAGGGTGGCGATGAACCATGCGGCGACGCTCATGACGGCTATCACAGCGAAGCCTTTGACGAAATTCTTGTCTATCATTTTTCTTCTTTTCTGTATATTATCGGGGCTGGAATGAGATATTATCGGGGCCGGAATGAGGGGCGCTGTGGCTGCCGGCTGCCACGCAAAGGGGTTTTTATAAGTATGGGGGGTGCAGAAAATCGGGTATTTCTTGCCTGTTTGGGAAATTTTGCTTACTTTTGCACGCTGTACATCCAATATACCTTGTCTATATGAATATAACGCGCGGCGCGATAGCCATCATGCTCCTTATAGCCATGTCCCTGCCATGCAGCGGGCAGAGGCTCTTCCATATCTCACGCAGTGTCAACCGCAACTGGGTATGCTATGACGTCAATCTGAAGGGTGGGGCGCTCGACAAGGCTAATCCTATCCATGTCTTCTGGCATAACAACACTGACCGCCCCGGACACGAGAACGAGCTGTCGCTCATACAGCGCAAATTGGCCTACGGATACAAGATTATCTCTGTCGGGAACAACGAGGCGACAGTGAGGCTCACGGCTTACAAGAAACGCGATATACGCGTCTGCCGCAACAACGGGCGCTGGATAGCACAGGTGGACATAAACGGCAAACCGGCACGCCTGACAGAGATACAGGTGAAGACAAAGGAGGGGAACCCTCTCAATGTGCTCTATATCAATCTCGTCGGCGTCACGCTGAAGGGTGGGGCAAAGGTCGTGGAGAAGATTCTCAACAAATAAAGCCCAGCAGGCTCCGCACACTCATCTCCACCGCGCCACCGCCACATCGTCACGTGAACATTTGCTGCTGGTTGCTGATGGAGGACGGGCGGCATCCCTCTCCCCCAGCTGTTAGGATATTGTAGACTTGCTTCTGGTTGCCGATGGAGGACGGGCAGCATCCCTTTCCCTCTGCTATGAGGATAGAGTAGATGTGCTTCTGGCTGCAGATGGAGGACGGGCGGCATTCCCCGGCAAAAAAAAACACCGCCAGCGGCGGTGCCTTTTCTCGTTGTGGGTATCAGGGCTTAGAGAGCTGCGTCGAGCTCAGCACCTGCCTTGAACTTAGCAACCTTCTTTGCTGCTATCTGTACCTTCTCCTTTGTGCGTGGGTTGATGCCCTCGCGAGCAGGACGCTCGTTGACAGAGAATGTGCCGAAACCGATGAGGGATACCTTCTCGCCTGCAGCGAGAGCGTCCTTAACGGCTGTAAGTGTAGCCTCAAGAGCCTTCTTTGAATCTGCCTTTGTGAGACCAGCTGTTGCTGCAATCTTCTCTATTAATTCTGTCTTGTTCATGATAGATGTTTGTTATATGTTGATTATAAATAGAATATACCCAGTGTTTTCATCCGCAAATTTAGTATTAAAGTTTTAGAAACCAAACAAAAAACTGAAAAAAGTTATTAAAACAAACGAAAAAAACACTATTTTACCCTCACTTTACGTCTTATCGACACTTTTTTTGTACTTTTGTGCAATATTTCAACCAGATTTATAATATGTTCAGACAGATTCCTCCAATAACAAAGAACCTCCTCATCATCAACGTCCTCGCCTATCTGGCAGCCGTCGTGATGAAAGGCTCAGGCATAGATTTCAACGAGATTTTCGGCCTCCACTTCTTTATGGCCGACAATTTCCACCTCTACCAGCTCGTGACATATATGTTCATGCACGGCGGCGTGACACACCTCTTCTTCAACATGTTCGCTCTGTGGATGTTCGGATGCGTCATAGAGCAGACATGGGGCTCGAGGCGCTTCCTATGGTACATACTCGCATGCGGTGTCGGCGCAGGACTCTTCCAGGAGGCGGCACAGTTCGTGCAGTATGCCGTCGAGGGCCTCGCGGCATACAATATGGTCAACGTCGGCGGAATGATTATCCCCACCTCTGAATACCTCAACATGTGGGTGACCGTCGGTTTCTCAGGAGCCGTCTACGGCATACTCCTCGGATTCGGCATGACATACCCCGAGGAACGCATATTCATATTCCCACTCCCTGTGCCGATAAAAGGCAAATGGTTCGTCATGCTCTACGCCGCGATAGAGCTCTTCTCAGCTCTCTCAACATCGTCTGACGGTGTCGCACACATAGCACACCTCGGCGGTATGGCAGTGGGATACATCATCATACGCCACTGGAGACAACAGTACGAGCGCAGGCAAAGGGCGTCATCCTTCAACGGATGGGAGACATGGGACGGGTATGAAATACGTACGCGCGAATCCCTCAAGGACAAAATCTCTGCATGGTGGAAACGCAACATGCAGGGAGGAAAACGCCACTACAACCAGGAGAGCCACTACGACAAGGCAGAGAAAAACAGAAAAGAACACGAGGAACAGGAGGAGATGGACAGAATACTCGAGAAAATCAAACGCTCTGGATATGACTCGCTTACCGATGAGGAACGCAGAAAACTCTTCGACAGGAAATGACAGCCGGAGCATGTGAGCCAAGTGGCCATCACCCACCCACCCCTTACAGCCATGACAGGGCAGGACGGGATGGCCACAGCGCCACATGACACACAGACAACACAACACAACACCACGCCAGAGGCAGGGGAAAGGACACCACAGTAGAATAACCCTTGCCCCAGACCGGTGTCACCTCTCCCCCAAAGCTGATAACAGGAATATGAAATCGGGAGAGAAAATCAAGTAAAGTCCACATTTTGAGAAAGATACTCTTCGCCATAAACATCATCCTCGCCATAGCGCTCGCGGCCACCGCCTATGCGGGAGTTATGAACCCCGTCAGCTACCATTACCTCTCGCTCATAGGGTTCGCATTCCCCGTCATGGCCGTTGCCAATATCATCTTCATACCCCTCTGGCTCATCGCCGACCGCCAGAAGACACTCCTCCCTATAGCAGCCCTCGCCATAGTATGGTCGCCACTGAGAGAGTACGCCCCCATCAACATTGACCGCCAGCCACCCGAGGGAAGCATAAAGGTGCTCACATACAACACTCTCGGCATGGGCATGGAGAGAGCCACACCCGAGGAGAGAGAGCAGCCAAGCAAGGTTCTCTCATACCTCATACACTCCGGGGCAGACATAATATGCCTGCAGGAATACTCCTATCTTGCCGGACAGGACTCCCTCTGGAACATCGTCGACAGCATCTACGCACACCGCGACACCATCGTCACGAACGCCGTGTGCAGGGATGTCAGCGAGACGGTGGCCATATTCAGCAAGTTCCCCATAATACGCAAGGAGCACATACCCATCTATACCCGGGGCAACTCGATAGGAGCCTTCGTCCTCAATATCAAGGGAGAGGAGGTGCACGTCGTCAACGCACACCTCGAGACAGTAGGCCTCAGCTACGCCGACAAGGACGTCATCGACAGCATGAGACACATGCAGATGCCTATAAGAGAGATGATACCAGCCGCGAAACGCATCGTAAGGAAGGTGAAAGCCTCGTCAGCGCTGCGCTCGCCACAGGCCGACGCCGTATACGCATACATCAGAGTCCACCAGGGACGCAGCATGATAGTATGCGGAGACTTCAACGACCATCCCCTCTCATATGTCCACCAGACCATACAGTCGTCGCTGACCGACTGCCACCGCACGGCCGGCCTCGGCACCGACTTCACATACCCCACCATGAAGGTCAGGATAGACAATATCCTATGCTCAAACCACTGGAAACCATACCGCTGCCGTGTCGACCGCTCCATCACAGCCTCTGACCATTACCCCATGTCCACCTACCTCGCCCCAAACCGCCCGTAACACATCCCATCCACTCTCTCCCATCCCCTCTGTTCCTCCTCTTCCGCCCCTCTGTTTTCCCGCGCTCGCCCCTCTCTTTTCCTCTTTTCCGCCCCTCTGTTTTCTCATGCTCGCCCCTCTGTTCCCCTTAATCGCCCCCCTGTTCACC
>JADYUK010000032.1 GCA_021531755.1 Hoylesella loescheii | reverse complement strand
CTTCCCCCCCCCATCCATCCCTCTCTCCCATACACTATCTCTTTCCTAAACAGACTAAACCCTCCGAATGTTATGGACGACAAGAACCCCCATCCCCAGCAGAAAGATTATGACAGCATCGTAGCCTCCGCAGCAGAGAAAGTGTTTGTCTCGATGGCACCCCGTGTCTCTCCCAAGCAGTTCCAACAGCTCCATGATGCCTATGAGTTCGCGCATGAGGCTCACAAGATGCAGCGCCGGAAATCAGGCGAGCCATATATACTCCACCCCATCTCCGTCGCCCTCATCGCAGCCGAGGAGCTGAAGCTCGACACCAACTCCGTCACAGCAGCATTCCTTCATGATGTCGTAGAGGACACCCCGTACACGATAGACGACATACGCAGCCGCTTCGGTGAGGATGTCGCCTTCCTTGTCAATGTTGTCACAAAGCGCAAGAAGGAGAAGTACAGGATGTCTAAGCAGGTGGACAATTTCCAGCAGCTCCTTGAGTCCATGCAGTATGACATACGCGCCCTTATGGTGAAGATAGCCGACCGCCTGCACAACATGCGAACACTCTCAAGCATGAGGCCCGACAAGCAGATGAAGATAGCGGGCGAGACAGACTATTTCTATGCCCCTCTCGCCAACAGGCTCGGACTGTTCGATGTCAAGACCGACCTCGAGAACCTCTCCTTCCGCTACAGATGCTCACGGCAGTATGCCGAGATATGCAGCATGCTCGAGAAAGACCATGAGGACAACAGAGACCGTCTGAGACTCTTCACTGACAATATCGAGAAGAAACTCTCAGAGAATGGCATCGAGGCGACAGCACGCGTCTACTGGAGAGCCCCCTACAGCATATGGCGCAGGATGAAGGCCAGGCAAAAAGATTTCTGGCATCTTGATAACAGATACTATGTCAGAGTGACATTCACCGACTGTGCCGACAAGAGCCTGACAGAGAAGAACGTATGCCTCAAGATATACTCCCTGCTGACCGACCAGTACAAGGAGAAGTCAGGGACATTCCAGAACCTTATCGACCAGGCCAAGGAAAACTCATACAAGTCGATAAACGTCATGCTCCTATCCGAAGAAGGCGTATGGGAGGATGTCCAGATATGCTCAAAGCGCATGGTCGACGCCTCACAGTTCGGATGCATGGCCGAGATAGCGAGCCGTGCCGAGACACGCGATGTCGGCAGCGGACTGTCATTGGAGAACGTGAC
This sequence comes from Hoylesella loescheii, assembly GCA_021531755.1. Lineage (GTDB taxonomy): Bacteria > Bacteroidota > Bacteroidia > Bacteroidales > Bacteroidaceae > Prevotella. The sequence goes on along the minus strand of JADYUK010000032.1, from coordinate 14,523 downwards.
AGCTTGGATAGAGAAATTCCGCAGCGTCCTGAAGGAGATAGCCCGCGAGACACAGGGACAGGGATTCATAGAGAGCATAAAGACATCACTCTACTATGACGATGTTCTCGTCTTCACCCCACGTGGCGAGAGCATAATCCTCCCGAAAGGCTCCACAGCCCTCGATTTCGCCTTCGAGCTTCATAATGACATCGGCATGCACGCCAAGTACGCACGCATCAATGGGCGCCTCTCCTCCGTAAGGACTGTGCTGACACGTGGCGACTGTGTCGAGATAGGCACAGACGAGACATTCCATCCACACCCCGAATGGCTTGACAGCGTGCAGACATACAAGGCAAGGCGGTCGCTGCGAAGCTATCTCTCATCCCAGCAGAACCACCAGAAGTACAACCGATGCCCTATATGCCTGCCACTGCCAGGAGGAGAAGCCGTAGGGTACAGGGAGAGCGACGGCACCATAACACTCCACCGGCGCAACTGTGCCGAGGCCATACGCCTCGCCTCGAAACAGGGAGACAATATCATTGACCTCCACTTCGATACCGACCCCCAGACCGTCTATCCTGCCCGCATCCTCATCCGTGGCATCGACCGCTACCATTTCCTCATTGACGTCGTGAGCCAGATAACAAACGACCTCGGACTCTCTATCCACTCCCTGACAACCGTCACACGCGACGAGATAGTAGAGCTCTCCGTCGTCTTCTATGTCCATTCGCTCGATGAGCTCATGTCCGCCACACGCTCGCTCTATACAGTCGAGGGAGTCGACGAGGTCAGGGAGGAAGTCACAAACGACACAAACCTCTAACCCCTCACACCACCACCACACACGTGTAGATATATAGAATCCTGTGCGGGGCGGGGGGACACAAGCTCTCATCTCCCCCTCACTCGCCTATCTCTTGTCGAGTGTTCTATAAGTCAGAAAGTTTGTTCCCTTTTCTTCTGGGCGAAGACAAAATCAGACATATTCTTCCATATGTCGTTCTTTTTGGGTAAATTTGCATTGATTTCATAATAATAATTGATTCTAATACGGCGAGAGCATAGTTATCAGCCCTTTATTATGGCGATAATTATTAGGCCATGACGATGGCCGTCATCATATGCTCTTCGAACGAGGAAGGCCCGCTCCGTTGCGAAACGAAGCGGGTCTTCTGCTGTCATACCCCTCTTTTTTGGGGGGGGCGTCGCCTCTTTCTGTGGGTTTGCAAATAATCAACCCAGCCACTGTCGATAGCCCCAAGGGCAATAACCGCATGGGCGATGACATCAGCTTTTTTTCTGGTATATTACCGTCCGCTGCTCTTGTCGTGTCACATCCAGAGGTTTTTTCCTCCGATGGTAAAAGAGAGAAAAAACACACATGAAAATTTTGCCATCTACAGCATTATAACTACCTTTGCAGACAGAAAGGAAAGAAGAAAGGAAAGAAGAAAAGAAACATCATAGAATAACAGCAAAGAGAGGTATGAACAAAGCGTCGGCAAGAAAAGCCATCAACGAGTATCTCACCATCGTTGTGGGATGCCTTATCGTCAGTGTGGGGTTCGTGTTCTTCATAAACCCCTATAAGTTCGTCCCCGGAGGTGTCTTCGGCACCAGCATTGTGCTCCATAACCTTATGCCACAGCTGCAAGTGGGAACATTCAGCTATATGATAAGCATCCCACTGCTGCTGCTGTCGTATTTCCTGCTGGGCAGGGGACTCGGGGCGAAGACCCTCTTCGCCACACTTGTGACACCCTGCTTCATGAATCTCATCTCTAAGGTGGTCTATCCGTCAGAGGAGGCACTGCAGCGCCTGTCGCCCTCCGAGATATGCGGGGGCATGCTCGACCTCAGCGCTAACCTCATGCTCGCCGCCGTTGTCGGCTCAGTCCTCATAGGCATAGGGTCGGGACTCATCATGAGGAGCCACGCCACGACAGGCGGGACAGACATCGTCGCGATGCTCATCCACAAATACCTGAGGGTAAGATTCTCCAACGCACTGTTGTCTGTCGACGGGACGATTGTCTCATTCGGACTCATAGTGATAGGGTTCGGTGTGGGAGCTGATGCCCCGGCAGAGAACACATGGTTGCTCTCGGGATACTCGCTTATCTGTATCTTCATCATGTCGAGGACGCTCGCTTATATCGCCTCGGGCTCGAAGAACAACAAACTGATGATTATCATCACGCCGAGGGACGGCAATACGCTGCGCGACTTCATCATTGGCAAGCTCGACCGCACGGCCACTGTCCTCGACAGCACAGGCCTCTACTCACAGCAAGCCCAGACAACACTGATGATGATGGTGCGTATGAGAGAAGTCGAGGCTGTCACGACAGCTGTCAAGACCATAGCCCCGGAGGCTTTTGTCATTGTTACCGATGCCTACGACGCCTATGGCAAGCGCTGGAAGCCATTCCCCGACAAGCACTCGATTGAGATAAGGTAGCCCCCTCTGGGTTCTCTACCCCCCCAACACACACAGGCACACACTGGGAGCAATAAAACACAAAGCCGCCACTATGCCCACATTCCCAACACAGGAGGGGGCACGGCGTGGCGGCTTTGTCGTTATGGGGGCTATACATGTCCCCTGTGCCATACGGGTGGCTGGCAGCATCCCTTACCCCGTGGCATGACGCTGGTAGGGGAGGAGGAGCATGTCAGTCAGTGTAGATATGACGCTGGTGGGGGAGAAGGAATATGTCAGTCAGTGTAGACACTCTCTATCTCGGCGATATAGATGGTGTGAAGTCCTCCTCCAGGCTTCTCGTTATACCATCTCGCGAGAATATCCTTGTCAATGAAGTCACACTCTGTCATCTCTGTCTTGAACAGTTTGCGGCAGGATATCGACAGACGGGCTTCGCTGAATGTCACCACACCATTGTCGAGAGATACAGGTGTGAGCCCGGCCTCCCTGATCTTGTCGTGGTCTCGGCCAGAGACAGAGCCGCAAAGCTGCAGGGCTCTCTTGTAGTCTTCAGTGTAGAACGACAGTGAGAACCGGTCGTTGCTCTCTATCAGTCCGTGTGTGTAACGCTCCGGACGTATGAAGACGAACGCTACGGGCTTGTTCCATAGCCATCCCATTCCGCCCCATGAGGCTGTCATCGTGTTGACCTCGTCAGCGCCGCCTGCTGTCACCAGCATCCATTCCTTACCGATAATCTTGAATTCGTCCTCACTGCCGAGAACGCTGTAGTCATGTTTCTCCATATGCGTCTTAAATGCTTGTCGTTGGTGTAAAAAAAATAAAAAACTGCACCCCTGAGGCAGTCCTGCCATGTTGTGCAATCGTTTGCCATGTGCAAAGGTAATCATTTTCATCGAGAAAACATCTGTCAGGCGACGCATAATTTGGTGTTTAGGTAGATATTGTGTATCTTTGCATCATACACAGAACAGAAACATATACACAGAACAGAAAAAAGTCATGAAACCAATTTTCATTGCAGGGCCTTGTGTGATAGAGTCGGAAGAGATACTTGACGCTGTGGCCTCCACGCTTGTGGATATCAACCGCAGGTTAGGTATAGATATAATATTCAAGGCATCGTTCGACAAGGCCAACCGCACATCATTCTCCTCATACCGCGGGCCGGGGCTGGAGCGTGGCATGCAGATGCTCGGGGATATAAAGGACAGGTATGGGCTGCGCATCACCACCGATATTCATGAGACTTACCAGGCTGAGGCCGCCGCAGAGGTTTGTGACATCCTGCAGATACCTGCTTTCCTGTGCAGGCAGACAGACCTTCTTGTCGCGGCAGCACAGACAAGACGCATCGTGAACATCAAGAAGGCGCAGTTCCTCTCAGGTGAGGATATGAGATACCCGGTAGAGAAAGTCAACAAGATTTATGCCGCACGGGGAGTCAGGCAGGAGTGCTGGCTGACAGAGCGGGGCAATTGTTATGGATACAACAACCTTGTTGTCGATTTCCGCAACATTCCCGATATGCTGCAGTTCACAGACAGAGTCATAATGGACTGCACACACTCTGTGCAGCGCCCTGGAGGAGCAGGAGGGAAGACAGGAGGTGACAGGCGTTTCGTCCCTGCTATGGCGAGGGCAGCCAAGGCGTTTGGCGCGAACGGGTTCTTCTTCGAGGTGCATCCCGATCCTGACCATGGGCTCTCTGATGCGGCCAATATGCTTGAACTCGACAAGCTTGAGGAGCTTGTCACATCCCTTTTGTAGACACATCATGATGGCTGCTGGGTGAGAGCCCTCTCTGCCCGTGTCTGGCAGTCATGTAAGAAATAAAAAGTAATGAAAGACATGAATGAGAGAATAATCGAGTATGGGAGGCAGTGTCTTCATGATGAGGCAGACGCCCTTCTGTCAATGATACCCCTCCTTGGCGACAGCTTCGCTGAGGCTGTAAGGCTGATGCTTGAGTGTAAGGGTAAGATTGTTGTCACCGGTGTAGGCAAAAGCGGGCATATAGGGGCAAAGATAGCGGCGACACTCTCGTCGACAGGTTCACCGTCATTCTACGCCAATCCGCTCGACATCTACCATGGTGACCTTGGCGTCATCACCCATGACGACGTCGTCCTCGCCATCTCAAACTCAGGCAACACCGACGAACTGCTCCGTTTCATACCACAGCTACAGCACCAGCATGTCCCTATTATCGGCATGAGCGGGAACGGGGACTCGCTCCTCGCACGCCATTCCACTGTTCATGTACGGGTATGTGTGGAGCGTGAGGCATGCCCGCTGAATCTCGCCCCGACATCGTCGACCACCGCAGCCCTCGCTGTCGGCGATGCGATGGCTGTCGCATTGATGAGGCTTAGGGATTTCAAGCCAAGAGACTTCGCACAGTTCCATCCGGGAGGGTCATTGGGACGACGTCTGCTGACAACAGCCGAGGATGTCATGTTCCATGAGAATCTGCCCGTCATACCCTCTACGATGCATCTTGGCGATGCTATCATACATGTCAGCAAAGGCAAGCTCGGCATGGGAGTGTCGCTCGACAAGGACAGCCGTATCGAGGGGCTCATAACAGATGGGGACATACGCAGGGCTATGGAACGCTGGCAGGAGCAGTTCTTCAACCATACCGTCAGCGATATCATGACGAGAAACCCGAAGATGGTTCTCCCTACGACGAAGATAACAGAGATACAGGCTGTCATGCAGAGACATAAGATACACAGTGTCCTCGTCGCTGATGACGAGCGCCATCTCCTCGGCATCGTCGACCATTATGGGTGTATGGTATAATCTTCAGTCGAAACGCTGCTGGGGTGGGGGAGGATAAACGAACAAGGATTGCCAGCTGTTGACATTGTCTATAGCTGGCAATCCTTGTTCGTCTGAATACTGTCGCTCAGGTTCCGGCATGTGTCATTCAGCCTGTCTCTTCAGCCTCATGACGATGTTCCCGTCCTTGTCTTTCATGACAGCCCCCTCTTTCCTCACCTCTATGGTAGCGGCATTGTCGAGGGCTTGACTTATATTTGTCTCGATGTCCATGCTCTTACCGAGCATCCGTGTCATGCCGAGATTGCTGAAATCCACTTTGTCGCCTTTCATGGTGAATCCTCCGAAGAAGGAGTTCACGCTGGCATTGCCGTTTATCTGGCCGTCAGCCTTGAACTGTATGAAGGGGGCTTTGTCTGCGCCCTCCACACCTTTCTGCATAGCCTCCACTATAGCCCATCTTCCTGTCAGGGCTGCGAGGTTGTCGCTTGTGATAGTCTTTGTGGCACAGCTGCAGAGCATCATGATGCCTGTCAGTGTCATAATTATTGTCTTTCTCATTGTTTTTCTCGTTTTTTTTATTTATTTCAAATATTAGTGGTTGTGCTGGATAACGGTGGTTGACATTCAGCTCCCCTCCAGTCGTCAATGTGTGTCTGCGGCTTATGTTCCCTCCATCAGGGATTGAGTCCCCACACCGATGCGGCACCCTCACTCAGCTGGCTATCCAGATGTTTGCCGCCTTGTCATGGGTGGGGGCAGACGCTATTTTATCTCGATACGGTCGTCATACTGTGGTGTGCCGTTGTGCTCTGGCACATCCTGGTTGTACTCGGGCGTATAGTAGTTTGTCCCTGCAGGGTCTTTCGAGTTACGCTCCAGCTTATATCCCCTCTTGCTGCTGTTGTATTTGTTCTCCACATTCTCGTGATATCTTCTGATGCGTGCGGCCTTCGGGTCGTATTGTTGTGCTGATATTCTCTCCGGCTCATATCTGCGGTCGTAGTATACACCGTCGCCCTCGTCGTAGTATCTCTGCTGTCGTTGCATCCGCTCGTACCTTTCGCGCTCTACCTTGGCGTCGGCTGCCGCTCCGACGGCCGCTCCTGTTGCCATACCTACGAGGGTTCCTATGTCAGAGCCTCGTGGTCCACCCGCAAGGCCTCCTACAGCAGAGCCTATTATGCTTCCGAAAGCGGCACCTTGGCCGGTATATGTGTCGCATGATGACAGGAGCGTCACTGCTGCAATTGTCATGATAATAAGCTTTCTCATACGTTCTGTTCCTTTCTCGTAATGTTATTGTTTGACTATCGTCTTCCTCCTTCGCGCCTCGGCATAATCCAAATAAGTTTGGCTTCTGCTCTCGGCTTTGCGTCGGTTGGCTTCGCCTTCCTCCTTCGCGCCTCGGCAATATTCAAGCAAGCTTGATAATGCTCTCGGCTTGTCGTCGGTTGACTATCGTCTTCCTCTGTCTCCGTGCTAAAGCTGGGCATTGCTTTGTCTTCCTCTGCCATCGCTTTGTTGGGGAAACGTCTTCTTTATCTCACGCTGCAAAATTAGTAAGATAATCATATACTGCAAAAGGGAAAACCCTAATTGTCTTCGGATTTTCCCTTTTTTAAGGTATATAAACGTATGGTGTGTGGTCTCGCGGCTCAGAATCGCACAAGGATACGGAATACCTGTGCAGGCGCCTCTGCCCATTTCTCCATAGCGCTGAGGGCGGTCTCTGGGGTTGCGACAGCAGAGACGAATCCGTCCATCGGTATCTTTGTCTTTGCAAGATAGAGTTGGACGGCCCTGAAATCGTTAGGCGTGGCGTTTCGTGAGCCACGTATGTCAATCTCTTTCTGCACGAAGTATTTTGTCTGGAACTCAACGGGATTCTTAGAGTAGCCTATGCATACCACACGTCCTGTGAAGGACACTGCGTCGATGGCTGTGACGTAGGTTACGGGAGAGCCCACTGCCTCTATGACACAATCTGCTCCATAACCGTCGGTGTATTCCATCACACGCTCCACCACATTCTCTGTCTTGGAGTTGATACCGTATGCCGCACCGAGCGACCGTGCTATCTCAAGTTTCTCCTCGCTGAGGTCGACTGCTATAACTGTCGCTCCGCGCTGCACAGCACGTGCTACTGCTCCGAGTCCCACCATGCCACATCCGAAGACGAGAACTGTATCAATGTCTTTCACCTCGCCACGGTCGACGGCGTGGAATCCGACGGACATCGGCTCAATGAGCGCGGCGTCACGTGTCGTGACATCCTTTACCGGAATAATCTTCTGCCAAGGCAGCGTTATGAACTCGCGCATGGCGCCGTCGCGCTGCACTCCGAGAGTCTCATTGTGCTGGCATGCGTTATAGCGTCCGTTGCGGCATGAGGCGCAGTGGCCACAGTTGGTGTAGGGATTCACGGTCACTACCATTCCCGGCACAAGCGTGTCAGGACATTCTGGGCCCACAGCCTCTATGACAGCGCCAATCTCGTGGCCTGGGATGACATTGGCCTTGGCCATCGTGTTGCGTCCTAAGAATGTGTTGAGGTCTGAGCCGCAGAATCCTACATACTCGAGGCGCAGGAGCACCTCACCGGCCTTTGCCTCTGGTTTGGGGAGGTCAACTACTTCAAGTTGACGCAGCCCTGGTATTGTTATTGCTTTCATTGTGTTTTTTTTGTCCGTTTGCTTCTTTTTATATGTTGAGAGGGGAGGGGGCTTTATGCTGAGAAATGTCTTGCTGCTGCCTGTCGTGTCCCTCCTTTTGCTCTTGCCATCCTTCACTCGCTCATGTTGGGGATATACCTCAGCTGGGGTATATCGCTGAATCCATAAACCTGCGCTGCTGTGCGTCCCAGCACATCATATTTCTCGCTGTCTGTCAGCTCTTCTGACAGCAGAATCCAGTCATATGACTGGCGGTAGGTTATAGCAGTGATAGTCCGTGGATAGTCTGAGCCCCACATTATCTTGTCCATGCCGACCGCCCCTGCAGCTTCTCTCATAGCCCTTATCGCTGAGTGATATGGATAATACTCGTCGTTATACAGCCATGTCACTCCTCCCATGTCTATGTAGACGTTAGGATGCCGTGCCATCATCACCTGGCTCATCCATCCTTCCCGTGTAGCCATGCAGAAGTGGCCTATGACAATCTTCAGGCCGGGACATTCGCTTATGACGTTCTCAAGCTCTCCGCATTGCACGTCGCCGTCGGCGAGCTCTATGTGCAGAATCATCCCATGACGTTCCATCATCTTGAACATCTCCATGAACTCAGGTGTGTCAAATCTTATCCTGCCGTTGTCGTCAATAAGCCGGGCAGCGGGAAGCTTGATGCCCTTGAACCCTCTTCTCAGCAGCGTCTGTGCCTCGACGATGAATCCCGGTCGGCGGCAGTCGCACATGCCGAAGACGAAGAAACGCTCAGGCCAGCGCCGTGAGGCATAGTCGAGGTAGTCATTCTGAAGGCCGTCGATAAACTCCTGTGTTATCACGGCGCCCCCTACCTGTGCGTAGTCCATGTTGGCGAGAAGTTTCTCTGCTGAGTTATAGTTGTCGTGCATCCAGGGATTCATCATCTGCACCTCTTTGCCTAAGAACATGGAGCGTCCGTCGGGCATCTGTCTTATCTCACGGTTGTTCACCGTTGTGTGTTGCCAGAGCCATAGATGGGCGTGTGCGTCGATGATGACAGGGGGTGTGTCACAACGCAGATAGCGGTCGATGCATTCTTTATGTGTCATTGTATTTTATGGGTGGTGTCTATATGCTCACACCATGAGATAGTGTTTGTCTTCGTCAGCTCCTTGAGCGGTGTTGCCGCCGCCACGTCTGACATGTAATTGTTATCATTATGTGTTAGCCCACGACACCCGTTTCTGGTCTCCAATAATATCCTGCACCTTCTTCACAAGCTCCATGTCGAGAGGCTCAGATACATATCCGATGTTCTTCAGCAGATTCTCAGGGCGTGTTGTTGAGAAGACAGTCGATGCTATGCGTGGGTTGGCATGTGAGTATTGCATTGCCAGCTTCTCTATAGGGTATCCGACACTCTTGCAGTATTCTGCCGCCTGCCTGCATTTCTCCACGAGAGGTTTCGGGGCGGGATGCCAGTCAGGCACGCCGCGCTCTGTCAGCAGTCCCATGGAGAATGGTGATGCATTTATTACTCCGACACCGTTCTCCTCAAAGAAGTCGATGAAATCCAAGAGCTTATCGTCATTCAGGCAGTAGTGGCAGAAAGAGAGCAGACACTCTATTGTGCCCTTCGGAGTATGCTCAATTATCCATTTCAGATTCTCAAGCTGGAGGTCTGTACACCCGATGTGGCTCACCACGCCCTCCTCTTTCAGTCTCGCTAAGGCAGGCAGTGTCTCGTCGGCAATCTTCTGCAGCCCTCCTGGCAGTGAAGCCTGGAATTCTATATCGTGCACGAAGAGTATGTCAATATGGTCTATGTTGAGCCGTTCCATCGACTCGTAGGCCGATGTGCGTACCCTCTCTGCCGAGTAGTCCCATATGTTCTTTCCGTCCTTGCCGTACCGCCCGACCTTTGTCGACAGTGTGTATTTTGAGTGTGGAATATCTTTCAGCGCTTTTCCCAGGACAGTCTCTGCCTTGTAATGTCCGTAGTAAGGCGACACGTCAATATAGTTTATCCCGGCGTCTATGGCAGCGAAGACGGCATCTATGCCGCGGTTCTCGTCGAAAGAGTGGAATACTCCGCCAAGTGATGACGCACCGAATCCTATTGATGAGATGCTTAGCCCGGTCTTTCCTAATGTTCTGTAGTCCATAATGTATCTTAGTGTTAGATTTTGGCTTTTATATATCCTGCATGATTGCATACTTGTCCACAAAGTTACAAAAAACTTGACTTGTATCTATATTGTATAACTTTTTTTTACTTATTTTTGGATATTTCACACCTATATAGTACTTTTGCAGTCCATCAAGCCATATGGCTGTTAAGTTTCAGCAGATATACATATTAATACATTAACGCAAGTAAACAAATAATGAGAAAGTTTTTCATGTCGGCCATAATGGCCGTTTTCGCCACAGCAGCAGTGGCTCAGGATATACAGCTGCACTATGATTTCGGCCGCAACATTTATTCTTCTGAGCAGCCAGAGCGCCAGAAGATGACACTCACCCTGGAGCATTTCAGCACAGACAAGCTCGGCTCATGGTACTATTTCGTTGATCTTGATATGCTTAAGGATGGTGTCAAGGGAGCATATACGGAGATCAGCCGTGAGTTCAATGTGGGCAAGAAAGGCTTTGCTGCACATATTGAGTATGATGGTGGTCTCACATCGACAAAGTATGATAATGTCGGAGTCCGCTTCCAGAATGCTGCCCTCATAGGTCCGGCATGGAACGGTCACAATGCCGACTACTCTACGACATATTCACTCCAGGTGATGTACAAGCAGTACTTCAAGGGACAGTTTGGCGCGAAGGCTTATTCCTCGTTCCAGGTGACAGGCGTTTGGAGCACAACATTCTGTGACAAGGCTCTCACATTCGCCGGATTCTTTGACTTCTGGCGTGGCATAAAGGCTAATGGCCATGGCCAGCTGGTATTCGCGAGTGAGCCACAGCTGTGGTTCAACCTCAACTCTCTGCGTGGCCTGGAGAATTTCCCTCTTTCCATCGGTACAGAGTGTGAGTTCTACGGCAACTTCTACACTCCTGCTGATGGCAGCGACAAGAACTTCTTCGTCAATCCTACTATCGCGCTGAAGTGGAGATTCTGATGACACAGAGCTTTCAGGTCATACACGTCGTGCATCCTTCGCATGGCATGGGGTGACACTAAACGGAAAACAAGAACAAGGCAGGTGGCATTCGTGTCATCTGCTTTTTTATTTGACTTCGTCTTCCTCTTTCACGATTAACTTCGTTGAACATCGGCTGCACTCGGCATAGCCCAAGCAAGCTTTGTCTCTGACAGAGAGTTTTTCTGTCAGATAATTTGTTTTATAACGGAAAATACACTATATTTGCAGCCAGAAACATATGGAAAAAGTAATAAAAGATTATCTTCATAAGCATGGCTATGGCTCATGGGAACCCCGTGCCGCCCTGTTTGATATGGACGGTGTGCTCTATGACTCTATGGCCAATCATGCGAAAGCCTGGCACGACTCTATGGCGTCATATGGCATACCGATGAGCGTGGAGGAGGCATACGCCTTCGAGGGCATGCGTGGTTTTGAGACAATAAAGATTGTGGCAGGACGGTATTGGGGCCGTGAGATAACCGACGAGGAGTCGGTCGAGATGTACAGGGTGAAGTCAGAGCACTATGCCGCATGCCCTACAGCTCCGATGATTCCCGGTGTCCACCGCCTTCAGGAGACCATGCATGAGCTTGGGCTTAGGATAGGCGTAGTGACAGGCAGTGGCCAGCACTCCCTCCTGGAACGCATACTCCATGATTTCGCCGGCCTTGTCTCTCCCGACATCATGGTCACTGCCCTTAACATAAAGCGTGGCAAACCCGCCCCTGACCCCTATCTTCGTGGCATGGAGAAGGCAGGGACCGAGCCGTGGCAGACAATTGTCGTAGAGAACGCCCCGCTTGGTGTGCGTGCCGCTGTCGCTGCTGGCTGCCTCACAGTGGCCGTGAATACAGGGCCGCTGCCCGACAACGTCCTGGCAGACGAGGGCGCAGATATTGTCGTGCATACCATGGATGAGTTCCGTGAGCTGCTGCCGGCGTTAGTCTGCCGTGATGTTTAGGCCGCCATGTGCATCATGATGAGCCGGATAGGGATGATATAAGTTTGGGTGCATACCCCCTATGCGGTGTATCCGTGGTTTCTATTTGCCCATACATCGGTCTCTCCTCTCCTCTGCAGAGCATGTCGTAGGTTGACTTTGTCTTCCTCTGTCACGACTCGGTATAGCCAAAGCAAGCTTTGTCTCTGCTCTCGCTGCTCCATCGGTTGACTTCATCTTCCTCCTCCTTGCAAGGCATAGCCAAAGCAAGCTTTCTTCGGTCTGTTGACCTATCAGGAAACGCTTATATAGAGGGGGTGTCCAGGCTACGGAGAGCCCCCGAGTGACAGGTATTGAATATCTAATTAACAGAAAGGAAATTAAAAAATGATCACACCACACAACAACGCCAGCAAAGGCGATTATGCGAAGACCGTCCTTATGCCGGGCGATCCGCTGAGAGCGAAATATATCGCTGAGACATTCCTTGAGAATCCCCGTCTTGTCAATACTGTACGTAACATGCTTGCCTATACTGGCACATACAAGGGAGTCCCTGTCAGCGTCATGGCGTCGGGCATGGGCATGCCCTCGATAGGCATATACTCTTATGAGCTCTACAACTTCTATGGTGTGGAGAACATCGTGCGCATTGGCTCGGCAGGGTCTTACTCTGAGCGCCTTCAGGTGCGTGATGTCGCACTGGCAGAGTACGCCTTCAGCCAGTCGACTTATGCCCGCTCGGCCAGCGGAGAGACATCCGACAAGATATACCCGAGCGAGGAGCTTAATGACATTATCATGCAGACCTCAAAGGATATAGGCATAGACTGCAAGCTCGCCAAGGTCCATTCGTCCGACGCATTCTATACCGACCCCTCAATGGGAGGCTGGGAGACAATACGTGACATGACCGGGACGGAGTGTGTGGAGATGGAGAGTTTCGCGCTGTTCCACAATGCCCACATGACAGGGAAGCGTGCTGCTTGCATCCTTACCATCTCTGATGCGTTCTATAATAAGGTGGCTCTGTCAGCAGAAGAGCGTCAGAACTCTTTCACACAGATGATGCGCCTCGCTCTTGAGAGTGCCATAAGGTTCTGATAGCCGGCTACTTATTCTATCGTGTGAAAAGCCGCAGAGGAGTTGAGCTCAGACGCTGGGCTAACAGAGTCTTGAGGCAGTTTCTCATCAATGTGTATGCTGTCAACGAGCGTATACACAAGCAGCAGACATCTTAGCTCCGCCAATGGAGACTATACGCCAGTCCCCTCATGCTTTTGTCGTCGGCATCAGCATGAGGGGACATTATTTTTTCCTGTATTTATTATGTGGTATATCAGAGAGGGTATTCGTCAAAGGCGTAGAGCACGGTAGAGAGGTAACGCTCGCCAGTGTCAGGGAGTAGCACAACGATGCGTTTGCCCTTATTCTCCGGTCTCAGCGCTATCTGCGATGCAGCATAGGCAGCGGCGCCCGACGAGATGCCCACGAGCAGACCCTCCTGTTGTGCCAGCTCTCGTCCTGTGCGTATGGCGTCGTCGTTGTCAACATCATACACCTCGTCGACAACATCGCCATTATATGTTGCTGGTATGAATCCTGCTCCGATGCCCTGAATCTTGTGTGGGCCGCTCTGGCCACCGTTCAGCACAGGCGATGTCTTAGGTTCCACGGCGATTATCCTCACGTCCGGATTCTTCTCCTTCAGCGCCTTGCCTATTCCGGAGACAGTTCCTCCTGTCCCGACACCAGCGACGAATATGTCCACCTTGCCCTCTGTCTGCTCCCATATCTCAGGGCCGGTAGTGGCATAATGCTTGGCGGGGTTCGCCTTGTTCTCAAACTGCTGTAGTATTATGGCTCCGGGAGTATTGTCGCGCAGCTCCTCAGCCTTCCTTATTGCTCCCTTCATGCCCTCTGTTCCGGGTGTCAGCACCACTTCTGCCCCATAGGCCTTGACGAGGTTGCGGCGCTCTACAGACATCGTCTCAGGCATGGTAAGTATGAGATGATAGCCTTTCACAGCGCTCACGAGAGCCAGTCCGACGCCTGTGTTTCCTGATGTCGGCTCTATTATCGTTGCCCCCGGCTTCAGTGTGCCGTTCTTCTCCGCGTCCTCAATCATTGCGAGTGCGATACGGTCCTTCACAGAGCCGCCAGGGTTGAAGTACTCAATTTTCGCTACGATAGGAGTCTCAATACCTTTCTGCTGTGAGAATTTCCCCAGTTCGAGGAGAGGAGTCTTGCCGATAAGTTCTGTCAGAGATTTTGCGATTGCCATAATGTTTTCCTTTCTTTTTGTTTGTATTGTTGTTGTTTGTTTTTATTCTTCACGAGTGCAAATTTGTCATGGACTCGCATGAGTGAATAGGGTGTGTTGTATCGCTGCTTGGCAGAGATACAGCGCTCGTCTCTGATTCACGAGTGCAAATTTGTCGTAGACTCGCATGAGTGAATAGGGTGTGTTGTATCGCTGCTTAGCAGAGATACAGCGCCCGTCTCTGATTCACGAGTGCAAATTTGTCGTAGACTCGCATGAGTGAATAGGGTGTG
>JADYUK010000031.1 GCA_021531755.1 Hoylesella loescheii | reverse complement strand
GAGGGGGGCGAGATGGGGGGATGAGAGGGCATCATATTTTCCTTCTCCGCCATATCATGATGGCAGAGAAGAGGGTCATGGCTGTGGCTGTCGTGATGGCTATGGCGTAGCGTATTGTGGTGCCGGTGTCCCACTGCAGGGCGGCGACTATCATTGCTGTCGCGGCTGTGATGGCTATGGAGAGCATCATGATGCGGCGTGTGTACGACACGTTGTATCTGTATCGTGCCACGGCGAGCGCTGCCACAACGTTTATTATGCCATTGACGATGATGCCGTAGGTCAGTCCTCTCAGTCCGTAGAGATGGTATGCCATGATGTTTATGCCGACATTCTGGACATTGGTCCATATGCCCTCGTAGAGGAAGAAGAACAGCTTGTCGTTCTTTGCGAGGCAGAGATAATCGAGCGGGAAGTAGAACGCTCTCAGGACAAAGGCGAGGGCTGTGGTCTGTATGAGGGGTATGACGGTGAGGAACTCCTCTGTCAGCAGCACTCTGACCACTACGGGCGCCAGGATGATGAGCATGGCGGCGAGAGGCGCTGTGATGAGCATGGCTATCTCTCCCTCCTTGGCTATGAGCCTCATGGTCTCCATGCGCGACTTTATCTTCTCGGCGAGATGGGGGTAATAGTCTGTGGCGAGGGCGACGAAGACCATCGACGTGCACTGTGTCGTGATGCTTGTCGCGGCCTGGTACAGTCCGACATCTGTCGTCGACCCGTAGTTGGATATGTATGTGTTGGTTATGTAGACGGCGAGCTGCCCCATCATTCCCGCCACCATCATCGCCACGCCGAGGTATGCCATGCCGCGGGCTGCTGTCCATGTCTCTCTCCATGAGGGGTTAGCGTTTATGCCCAGCCTCGCTGTGTGGTATCTCGCCACAGCCCATGTCACGAAGGCGAGGATGGCTATGCCGGGGGCTATGCCTGCCACGCCCCATATCCAGTAGATGGGGACACCGAGGAGGATGCCTGCCAGGGGGCCGGTGATATTGCAGAGGGCGAGGCGATGGAGGGCGTGCTGGCTCTGCAGGATGGTGTTCTCTGTCGTGGCGAGCATGGTGAATATGGCTGCCGGAGCGAGGGTCATGACCCACAGCAGGGCGTCGTGTCCGTCAATGTGGCGGCTGCTGAATGTCACTGATGTCATCAGGGGTGATATGGCGAGGATATATATGGCGGCCATGATGGCGAGCAGTGTCATGGACCTCCTGAAGGCCACTATGCGTCGCGCTCTCTCCCGCATGTCGTCCTCGGCAGCGGCTATATGGCTTACAGCGGCTGTCGGCATGCCGAGCGAGAAGAACTGTATGACGGGGCTGAGGGCCGATGTCAGCAGCGACGATATACCCATGCCATGGGCACCAAGGAGAATGGCGACAAACTTGCCTCGCACGAGTGAGGCAAGGAGCGTCACGACCTGTGTGCCGCCGAAGATGGCGGTGCCGCGGAGTATGTGGCGGTAGGTTGGCATTGGGTGGTGGTTGTTAGGGTTGTTACGGGGGTGTCCGGGACTTCCGGGACTTCCGGATGTTCCGGATGTTCCGGATTATCCGGGTTATCCGGATTATCTGGAGCGTCTGGAGCGTCTGGAGCCTCCGGTTTTCCTTGTTGGTGGTTATCTTCTTATCAGTTTCTTTCCTCCTGACGAGATATACAGCCCTGGTCTCTGTGGCATGCCGTTGACCCGCCTGCCTGCCACGTCATACCATGTCTCGACAGTGGATGATGGGGGCAGCGCTGGCGAGGAGATGCCGGTATAGTGGTCGCTGATATACATCGCCCCGGCGTAGGCGTCTATCTGCCCATAGCCATACATGTTGTTGGGGTATGTGAGGTCATTCTCGGGATGTGTCGCTGTGTTGGCTGCTATGGTTATGATATCTGAGGGCGATAGTGTCGGGCAGAGCTCGAGCCACTGGGCTATGATGCCTGTCGCCACGGGCGACGACATTGATGTCCCCGAGTTGGAGTTCCAGGCGTGGTGGCGGCCGTCATAGTCAAACTCCATGACGTTCCATCTCCTCGATGCGTCGTCGGGGTTCTTCTCCATGAAGAGGCTGTTGTATGCCGCTATGATGTTCGCCCCGGGCGCCATGATATCGGGCTTGGTGAGACCCGCCATTGTCGGTCCGCACGATGAGTAGGACATCCTCCTGCCTTCCCTGCCGACATCGCTTGACATCCATTCTCCCTTATAGTTTTTCAGTCCGGTGCGGTAGGCTGTCCCGCCGACACACACCACGCCTCTGGCCGACGACGGGAAGAGGATGTTGTGGTCACGTGTGAAGGACGACAGCGTGGTGTCGTGGCTGTCTGCCCTGAACCATCCGCCGCTGGCGTACACCTCGATATCGTTCTCCCTGCCCACTATCTCGATGGATATGGCGTCGGGGAGGGTCTTCTCGTCGGGAGCCATGACGAGGAGCTCTGTGGCATACCGGCCGTCGTCATAGCATGATGGATATATCACCATCGCAGTTATATAACGTGATGTGGGTGTGTTTATTGTGTCTAGCTCCACGCTGTCTGGATATTCCCTCAGTCTCGTGAGGTCGTAGGCGACGGTCTCCTTCTTCCCCTGGCTGTCGTCATAGAATGTCAGCTCTACTGTGGGTGGCTCTGCCGACGCTATGGTGTAGAAGGCCTGGTTAGAGCCGGTGGCTATGAATGCTCCTGCCCTCTCTCTCCCCTGTGGCTTTGCCATGTATGTCCCCTTATAGGCCTCGTTGCCGGCTGAGGAGCATATTATGCGTCCGGGGCCTGTCAGCCTCTCTATCGCCTCACAGTATAGGCGGCTCTCGTAGAGGTCGTCGTGGGCTCCCTCGCTGAAGTTTATGACACAGGGCATGGAGAGCTCTGCGGCGCGGTCGAAGATGTATTTGAAGCCGAGGATGTCTGTCGCGGTGGTGTACAGGCTACGCCGCTCATCGCTGACGGCATCCCTTCCGTCTGACGTGTAGTTGGAGACGAGGCACAGTGTCGCCCCCTCGCGCTTTGAGGGGTGTGCGTATCGCGAGTGCATATCCTCAACCGATGTTATCCCTCCTGTCTGCCCGGTGGCTATCATGAGGGCTGTGCTCGCCGTGTGTGTGCCGTGGGCGGTGAGGCGTGAGTCGGTGGAGAACGCCTTTGCCTTTATCTCATCGGGGGTAAGATACTGGCGTCCGACATAGACGGTGTCTGTCCCCTCTACCGGCCTGCCTGTCTGCAGGGTGTCGAGCTGGTCCCAGAAGGCGGCGACACGCGGCATGCCTCCCTCGCCGAGGAATACGGGGTGTGTCACATCGAACCCCACGTCCATCACACCTATCATGACTCCTCTGCCTGCCAGGCCGGTGGCGTCGCGTCCGGGTATGATGGCATCCCACAGCCTGTCGGCATGTGTTATGGTGGCTGTCGTGTCCATGAGCGCTGTGCATGGCAGGCCAGCCTCAAGGCGCTCCACACCTCTCTCGCGGCTCATGGCCTCCAAGCCCGTCACGGGCGTGTCAAGGATGTATATGTCGCCTATGTTGTCTATGATGCGTGCGCCGTGCTGCCTGAGCCTCTCCGGCTCGGATGTCTTAGCCAGAAGCATGACGCGCTGGACGACCCTGGCGCCCGCTGCTCCCGGCTTGGCGTTGAGCGATGGCTGTCCCTGGCGCCCTGCCATGACAAGGCTGCGCAGATAGGGCGAGAGGCGATGCTGGCCAGGGGAGGATAACTGCTGGGCAGGGGAGGATAACCGCTGGCCATAGGAGGACAGTTGCTGGCCACGGGATGGCAGATGCTGGGCTATGAGGAGGGTGAGGGATGTCAGCAGGATGATGGTTTTTCTCATAAGGTGGGTTAGGGTGTGCATAATAGTCCGTGTGATGGCACGGTATGGGTTTGATAATGACCAACCCATACCGCTGCATTCTCTGCAAAATTAATTAATTAATACCAATATTACAATTAAATGATATAATTTTTTCTGCTTTTCTGCGTTATATGGTCATGAAAGACATGATATCAGTAGTAGTATGCACATACAACCAGGCGTCGACGATAGGGCGTGCGCTCGACAGCATCCTGCGCCAGCGTTGCCCCTGGCCTGTGGAGATTGTTGTCGGCGACGACCACTCGACTGACTCTACGCTCTCCATCTGCCGTGACTACGAGCGGAGATACGGGGAGAGGGTGAGGGTCATCGCCCACAAGAGGAACCTCGGTGTGCTCGGCAACTATGTCGGGTGTCTGATGTCATGCCGCGGGAAATACATCGCCGACCTCGCCGGCGACGACGAGTGGGCCGACGACGGGAAGCTCGCCATGCAGCTCGAGTATATGGAGAGCCATCCTGACACAGCTATCGTGCATACCGACTATATCCTCCGCGACGCCACGACGGGCCTGCTCACTCTGCCACCACGCTACCATCTCCAGCGCGAGCCATACGGCGGGGAGGATTTCGTGAGGGATATGATGAGCCGCGATGTGAGGCCGCCCGTGCATCTCTGCACTGCCATGTACCGCATGAGCCTCTTCAGGGAGTGTATGAAGGAGTGGCCACAGTATTTCGTCGGGGGAAGATACCCGTGTGAGGATATACAGATAACCGCACTCATGGCCATGAGGGGGAAGGTGGCGTATATCGACAAGGTGACGCTGTTCTACACCATCGGAGGGGAGTCAGTGTCGCATAACAACGGCCGACGACGCCACTGCCAGCTCATAAAGGGGTGTATAGACCTCTCTGCCGATATCGCCCGCACACTGAACATCACAGCGCCCGAGGTATGGCGTCATCTCGGGAGAATATCTGACGTGATGCTCTGCGACGCCATGGCATCTGGCAACAGGACGCTGCGCGACGACTGCCTGGACATCATCAGCCGCCACGGCCTCTCAATAGGATGGAGGGGGAAGGCGGCGAAGGCCATAATGCGCATGCCGGGGCTATGGCGGTGGATGCAGGATGCTCTATCATGGGCAGGCGACAACAGCAGGAGGAATAAGCCTAAGGAGCGCCTCCAGGATTGGGAGGCTGGTAATGGCAGCGACAACATGACTGGGGGGTTCTCTGAGAGAGACTACGACAACATGACTGAGGGTTTCTCTGAGAGAGGCAGCGACAACATGACTGGGGGTTTCTCTGAGAGAGGAAGCGACACGGACGGGACAGGCGTGAGGAAGCCGCGGAAGAAGATTCTCTTCGTCATAGAGGGACTGAGCCTGAGGGGCGGTCTGGAGCGTGTCATGGCCGACCGCATGAACGCTCTCGCCGGGAGGGGACACGAGATTGTTATGGTCGAGGTCTATGACCATGGCGACTCGCCCGACGCATTCTATATCTCGCCCGAGGTGAGGCGTATAAGGCTCGGCATAAGGAAACGCGGCCTATGGATGAAGCCATGGCAGTTCCATGAGGTGATGAGGGCCACGAGACGTGTCGTCGATGAGGAGAAGCCCGACGCGATGACAGCCGCCGCGCTGCTCGGAGTGATGGTCTACGGCATGTCTGCCTACAGGACAAGGATGATATATGAGTCGCACGGAGCACGCCGCTTCATGCCCCTGAAACTCATGGTGAGACGCATGGAACGCAGGGTGGACACCGTCGTGACGCTGACCACGGCCGACGCTATGGAATATACCATAGCGCGCCACAAGGTTGTCATCCCCAACTACTCTGATATAAGCAGTTTATCATCCGGGCCTTCCGGGCCATCCGGTTCCTCCGGATTATCCGGATTATCCGGTTCTTCCGGAACTTCCGGAACTTCCGGAACCTCCGGAACCTCCGGAGCCTCCAGCCAAACAATCATTTCCCTTGGACGTCTGACACCCCAGAAGGACTTCGCGATGCTACTGAGGGCGTGGCACATAGTCAGCAAGGCAGTGCCCACAGCCAACCTCGCCATATTCGGCGACGGCCCGGAGCGTAACATGCTGGAGCGGCTTGCTGTGCAACTCGGCATCAGCGGGAGCGTCTCCCTCAACCATTCTGTCAGCGATGTCGAGGCTGTCTACAGCCGTGCCTCGCTCCTTGTCATGTCGTCACGCTTCGAGGGGTTCGGCATGGTGATTCTTGAGGCTATGCAGAGGGGCGTGGCGGTCGTATCGGTCGATGCTCCACATGGCCCCCGCGACCTGCTCGGAGGGGGCGGCGGAATACTCACCGAGAGGTCAGCACAGGCTCTGGCCGACGCTATCATAAGGCTGCTGACAGACCCTGACCTCACACAGCGCATAGGCCACGACGCCACAAAAGCGGCTGAGCGGTATGAGAAGGACAGAATCATAAGCATGTGGGAGAATGTCATGGCTGGCAATGCCTGATGCCCCTCCCCTTCCCATTGCCTATCAATAACCACCCCATTGACTATCTATAACCTCCCCATTGACTATCTATAGCCTATCCATCGGCTATAAATATCCTCCTCCCCCACTCCCCCCCAAAAAAACAAATAAAAAAAACGACGGATAAACCACCGCCGTCATCTTAATTCCTCCATAACCTTACCACACTTATGAGAAAGACATTCTTCCTTTACCTCCTTCTCCTGCCCCTCACCCTCTGCGGGCAGAATGCCGAGCGCCATATCTTCGAGAACGGACTGCCGTACTTCCTCGACAGCCTCCAGAACGAGATGACATACCCCATGGCATGGGGCAACAGCGACATACGTGACTTCGACATGTGGCGCACAAAGGCACGCGCGCTGCTCATCGACGAGATGCTGACACCGCCACGCCCAGCCACTGACTACAATATGAGGATTACAGCCGAGGAGCGGCGCGACGGATACAGGGCGCTGAGAGTGGAGCTGGACATAACAGCCTACTCACGCGTCACAGCCTATATGCTCATACCCGACGGCAAGGGACCTCACCCCACTGTGCTTCTGCTGCACGACCACGGCGGACACTTCACCATAGGCAAGGAGAAGATGATACGACCATTCGGCGTGGCGGACTCGATAGTTGCCGACGCCGACGCATGGTGCAGGAAATGCTACGGCGGACAGTATGTCGGCGACTGGCTGGCACGACACGGATACCTCGTCTTCGCCACCGACGCGCCTTTCTGGGGAGAACGTGGCGTGAAGGGCGGCACACGGTGGGACGACTATAAATACATAGCCGGAAACTACATGATGCTCGGACGTAACCTCAGCTCATGGATGAACTTCGAGGATGTCTACGCGGCGGAGTTCCTCGCCACTCTAAAAGAGGTGGACAGCTCACGCATAGCGTGCATGGGATTCTCCATGGGAGCATACAGGGCATGGATGGTCAGCGCGCTGACAGACAAGGTAAGATGCGGGGCGGCGGTGTGCTGGATGCACACGACACGCTACCAGCTGAACCGTGAGTACGGACTGAAGCGGCACGAGGAATGGGCGAACCTCATTCCGGGCATAAGGCGGTACATGGACTACCCCCACATAGCCTCCATAGCATGCCCGAAACCGATGCTGTTCATTAACGGCAAGACAGACCACCTCTTCCCGCCAGTATCTGTCAGCGACGCCTTCAACACCATGCACAGCGTATGGGACAGCCAGAACGCCGGCACAGCCCTCGAGACAGAGATATGGGACATGGGACACTACTGCGGACCAGAGGTGCAGCAACGTGTCCTCAAATTCCTTGACAAGAACCTAAAACCCGGAACATCCAGATAATCCGGACAATCCGGATGTTCCGGATTATCCGGAGCTTCCGGAGCTTCCGGGCCTTCCGGTATATCCGGGTCCTCCTGTCTATCCGGTCTATCCGGTCCTTACTGCTGGTTAGTGTTTATCTTGTTTTTTAGTGCTTCAATTTCTTTCTGCTGGATATCAATAATTCTTCTCAGCTCTTGTATCTCCTGTTGTTGCCTGTCAATAATCTGCTTTTGTGTGCCACGCATCTCAAGTCGGGCGGCCGTCATGCGCTCGCGCACACCACCTTCCGCCACAAACTCACGGTCGCGCTTCTCCATGAACGTCGTCATGGCCTTGTCGACCATGTGGCAGAGGCATATGGCGACATTGGCCATCTCCTCGTCATTCCATTTTGAGAAGTAAGGGGTATAGCAGTTGAGGTCGCTATGCTCCTTGCAGAAACGCTTCATATTCTCATACCGCGCGGTGTTCTCCTCCGCCCATTCTGGCAGGGCATGCCTCTTGATATAGTCCTGATAGTCCTCCAGGAGCTCCTGAGTGCTGCCTTTGGCAATGCCCAGCAGTTTCAGCTCTGTCTCGAATGATGTCTCCCCATCAGTAAAGCCCTCTGTGATGTTCTGCTTTATGGACCTTGCCGCCTGAACCATCTGGTCGACTGTGCGGTCGCCATAGCGTGGAAGGAAACGCTCACAGAACACACATGTCAGCTGATACAGCACCTCGCTTTTGCGGTAGAAGTGAAGTTTCTTATATAAAGTCTTCTTCCGCAAGACACTTGGTATGCCGTCATCATAATGCTTCAGTTTTATATTATTGTATTTTGAGGGCATAGGGATAGTTATTTTATTGTGGGTGTTTATTATGGGATGGGGTTTATTGGGATGGGAGGGAATGGTTAGTGGGTTAAGTGCTGGTTATGCCGGATGTTCCAGAGGACCCGGATAATCCGGATAATCCGGAGCCTCCGGAGCTTCTGGGTCATCCGGGTCCTCCGGTCTATCCGGGCTCTCTGGTATATCCGGGTCCTCTGGTATATCCGGGTCCTCCGGGCCTTCCGGTCTATCCTGTCTATCTGGTCTATCCGGCTTCTTCTTATATATAACCCTCAGAATCATGAAATTGACCGGGACTGCGGAGCCCATGGCCATGATGGCGGCATACTCCTTGGCGATGCCTGCCCATAGGAAAAGGGCGAGGAATGCCTGCTGGCAGACATAATTGACAATATGTGAGCCTCCGAAGCCTGCCAGCTTGCGCCACGAGGGACGCGAGCGGAATGTCCAGTAACTGGTGATGATGAAGTTCACACAGAACGACACCGCATAGCCCACCGTATTAGCAGCAAAGGGGTTTATCCACTGCACAAGCAGCAGATAAACCCCATACTGTATCGCCACGGCAAGGACGCCGTTGGCGCAGAAGCGCACAAACTGTGCGTATTTCTCCTTGTCTTTCATCTTATTGTTGTTCGGGCCTGACCCATGCACGCGCTCTGTATCAGCAGCAACAACCCCCGTGACAGAGAGTTTTCTCTCTGTAAAAACAGCAGCAACAACCCCCGTGACAGAGAGTTTTCTCTCTGTAAAACAGCAGCAGCAACCCCCGTGACAGAGAGCATGCGGTCATGGCTGGCAATGCCTCTCAGACGCTCCAGACAGTCCCGTCGGGGGTGTCCTTCACCACGAAGCCAGCCTTCTGCAGACGGTCACGTATGGCGTCGCTTGTCGCCCAGTCCTTTTCCTCCTTGGCTTTCTGCCTCATCTCCATGACCATATCGACAGCCTCGTGGAATGCTTTCTCGCGTGAGGGGTCGGCAGTGTCGGCGGCTGGTTTCAGTCCGAGAATATCGTCCACCCACAGTGTCATGGTCTCTGTGAGGCGCTTGAGGTCGGCGGCGGAAATCTTCGCCTTGCGGTCGACGAGGATGTTTATGTTGCGGCATGCCTCGAAGAGGAGGCTGATGACCTCAGGAGTCATGAGGTCGTCGTTCATGGCGTCGTAGAGCTTCTGCGGCAGCTCGCTGACAAACTTGGCCATCTCGGGCTGTGAGCCCTTGGCAGGCTGTATGCGCTGTATGTCCTTCATCCCTGCCTGGAGGCGTGCGAGACCTTTCTCGGCTGCGAGGAGAGCGTCGTTGGAGAAGTCGACAGTGCCGCGGTAGTGGGCCGAGAGGATGAAGAAGCGTATTACTAACGGGGCGAAGGGCTGTGTGAGGAGAGGGTGGTCGCCGGTGAAGAACTGGTCGAGGGTGATGAAGTTGTTGTATGACTTGCCCATCTTCTGCCCGTTGATGGTTATCATGTTGTTGTGCATCCAGTACTTCACGGCCTGGTGTCCCATGGAGGCTTGTGCCTGGGCTATCTCACACTCATGGTGTGGGAATACGAGGTCCATGCCGCCTCCGTGTATGTCAAACTCCTCGCCGAGGTATTTCCTGCCCATGGCTGTACACTCGCAGTGCCATCCCGGGAAACCGTCGCTCCATGGCGACGGCCAGCGCATGATATGCTCCGGCTGTGCCTTCTTCCACAGGGCGAAGTCGGCCTGGTTCTTCTTCTCGCCTACTCCGGCAAGGGTGTCGCGGCTGGCGTCCTTGACATTGTCGAGCGAGCGGCCTGAGAGGATGCCGTACTTGTAGTCACGGTCATACTTCTCTATGTCGAAGTATACAGAGCCGTTCGACACGTATGCGTATCCGTTGTCCAATATCTGCTGGACGAGCTGCTGCTGCTCTATGATGTGCCCTGTGGCGTGCGGCTCTATGGATGGTGGCAGGACATTGAGCTTCTCCATGGCGCGGTTGAAGCGGCGTGTGTAGTAGTCGGCTATCTCCATGGGCTCAAGCTGCTCGAGGCGGGCCTTCTTGGCTATCTTGTCGTCGCCCTCGTCAGCGTCGTGCTCGAGGTGCCCGACATCGGTTATGTTCCTAACATAGCGCACCTTGTAGCCAAGATGGCGGAGATAGCGGAAGAGGATGTCGAATGTTATGGCGGGGCGGGCGTGGCCGAGATGGGCGTCGCCGTAGACTGTGGGGCCGCAGACATACATGCCGACATTGGGGGCATGGAGCGGCTCGAAGCGTTCTTTCTTGCGGTGGAGGGTGTTGTATATTAGCAAGTCCATTGTTGTTTATGTGTATGTGTGTGGATTGGGTATTATGTTACGGATACCACCAGCGGCCTGACACGGGACAGGCGCGATGGGGGCCCACCGGCCACTGACATTGAAGTGCGGCATGATGATATCATGCTGCAAAGATACACAATTTTTATTAAAAGATATACATATTATGAAGAAAATGTGTAACTTTGCAGCAGAAAGGGGGCAGGCCCCGCGCCACGTGCCGGCCATACCGCCGCTGTGATATGTGGAGCGGGCAGGGCCCATACCTCACACTGTGTAGAGAGAAAGTCTAACATAACATCAGAATATCAAAGAAAAGAGCAATGGCTTACACAAGACTGACAGCCTCAGAGGCTGCACAACTTATCAAGAACGGCGATACGCTGGGCCTATCAGGCTTCACACCAGCAGGTGCGCCAAAGGCGACAACACGCGAGCTGGCCACAATAGCTGAGGCAGAGCATGCCGCAGGACGTGAGTTCAAGGTGAATATCCTCACGGGTGCGTCAACAGGACAGAGCACCGACGGTGTTCTCTCCAACGCACAGGCGATAGGGTTCCGCGCCCCATACACCACAAACCCTGATTTCCGCAAGCATGTCAATGCAGGCGAGATAAACTATACCGACCTCCACCTCAGCCACATGGCACAGGAGATACGCTACGGATTCTACGGCAAGGTAGACTGGGCTATCCTTGAGTGCTCGGCCATCGAGGAGGGCGAGGGAGTCTGCAAGGCTTACCTCACAGCAGCCGGCGGCATATCGCCCACTGTGGCGCGCTGCGCTGACAAGGTCATCCTTGAGCTCAACTCTTTCCACCACCCGAAGGCAGGTCTCCTGCACGATGTCTACGAGCCGCTCGACCCTCCACGCCGCGAGCCAATAATGATTACCCATGTCACTGACCGCATCGGCAAGCCATACGTCGAGATTGACGCGAGGAAGATTGTCGGTGTCGTAGAGTGTGACATACCTGACGAGGCACGCGCCTTCAAGGACTCTGACCCTGTCACGACACAGATAGGCCACAACGTGGCAGAGTTCCTTGTCAACGACATGCGCCGCGGCATCATACCACCTGAGTTCCTGCCGCTGCAGTCAGGTGTAGGCTCTACGGCCAACGCTATCCTCGACGCCCTCTCAAAGGACAAGAATGTCCCCAACTTCAACATATACACCGAGGTGCTGCAGGATGCCATCGTGCCCATGATACTCGAAGGCCGTGTGAAGGACGCCTCAACATGCTCGCTGACTGTGACGAACGATTGTCTCAAGCAGGTATATGACAATATCGACTTCTTCCAGAAGCACCTCGTGCTGCGCCAGAGCGAGATATCGAACAACGCCGAGGTGATACGCCGTCTCGGTGTGATAGCCATCAACACAGCCATAGAGGTGGACATATACGGCAACGCCAACTCCACACACGTCTCCGGAACGAAGATGATGAACGGCATAGGCGGCTCAGGCGATTTCGAGCGCAACGCCTACATATCAATCTTCACATGCGGCTCGACAGCGAAGGGCGGGCTCATCTCATCCATCGTGCCGATGGTATCCCACCAGGACAGCTCAGAGCATGACATCAATGTCATCGTGACAGAGCAGGGTGTGGCTGACCTCAGAGGCCACGGACCGCTGGAGCGCGCTGAGCTCATCATCAACAACTGCGCCCACCCGGACTACCGTCCGCTCCTCCGCGAGTATCTGCGCATAAGCCTTGCAGGCCACACGCCACACTATCTCCCGGCAGCATTCGCCATGCACGACACACTGCGCCGCAAGGGCGACATGAGGATGACAGACTTCGCTGAGTACATGAAATAAGCGAGACTGCCGACAAGCACCAACAGCTATGGGGCCACTTGACCACAACCACCCCACGGCAATATATACATACCGAGACCGGCTCCCCCGTACCCCAACGACATGGGGGGCGAGGGGGCCGTATCGCTTCAATACAGCCCGAAAGCACAGACGGCAACAACCATCCATAAGCCCAGAGGGCAAGAAATATCCATAAAGCCCAGCTGGCAACAACCATCCATAAAGCCCAGACGGCAAGAAATATCCATGAGATATATAACGAGAATCATGACCCTCGCGGCCGTATGCACAGCCATAGCCCTGATGGCCATCATAACGCCGGCAGGGACATCACACGAGGAGGAGCCCGAGGGGATGACGACAGACATCCTCCTGCCCACGACACCCGTCAAGGACCAGGGACACACACCGCTCTGCTGGGCATACGCCATGCTCGCCGCCATAGAGACAGACCGCATCGTCATAGGAGACTCTGTCAACCTCTCACCCCAGTGGATAGCGCGGGCCTATGTGGCAGACCAGGTCATGGAGGGGAAGGCCACCAGACCGAGACTCAGCGCCACGCTCCCCGAGGCGTTCTGGATAATGCAGCACTACGGCATAGTGTCATGGGACAGCTACAAGCCCCGCCAGAACATGGGCATAGCCCTCAGCCCGCTCGACAACATCAGTCCGTCAGCATCCCCCGACGTTAGGCGGCGTCGGCTGGAGAGAGCCCTCGACACAGCCTTCGGGCCGCCACCACTCTCAGTCTTCATGCTCGGGGCAATGTACACACCCCTGCAGTTCGCCCACAGCATAGCCATGCCCGACGAGTGGACAGCCTACACCTCCATACCCGGACAGCCATACGGGAGGATGGTCATACCTGACATACCCGACAACACACGGCGCCACAAGGCCATGAACGTCAGTCCGGAGGATATGCTAAGGATTGTCCACAAATCGCTCAGCGAAGGCCACCCCGTGGCATGGGAGGGCGACATGAACCCCGAGAGGCCAAGCAAGGTCTACAGCCTTGAGAGGCAGAGGCAGCAGCTCATGAACGCCGGCCTCATAACCGACGACCACGCCATGGCCATCATAGGCACAGGACACAACGCTGAGGGACGCTACCTCATCATGAAGAACTCATGGGGCAGGACAGGACGATACTACATGACAGAGGCAGAGTTCATCCTATCGACAATAATGATAATGGCCAGGAACACATGACACAGAAGGCCGCAGGCACCACCATAAAGACAACACATCATGACAACACCCACCACCACCACCCGCCACACACCTCTCCACAGGATAGCAGCCATCATGGCCCTCATAATGATAGCCATGGCGGCACCACGGACAGCGGCAGCGGCCAACAACGGCACAAACGCCTTCAAGAGCGGCGAGACACTGACATACAAGCTATACTTCAACTGGAAGTTCATATGGCTCAACGCCGGCACAGCGACAATGACAACGACATACACCAGATATGACGGACGGCAGGCATGGCGCTGCGCCCTGACAACAACGACATCGAAGAAGATAGACAAATACTTCCGCATGAGGGACACCCTCCTCTGCTACACGACAAAGGACATACGCCCGCTCTACTACCGCAAGGGAGCACGCGAGGGCGACAGATACTACATCGACGAGATAACCTACAGCTACTCAGCCGCCGGGGCGGACATACTGATGGAGCAGACATCGTCGAAGGGCGTGAAGACACAGAAGCGGCAGAAGTCAAGGAACTACGCCTACGACATGATGTCGATATTCCTGCGCGCCAGGAACTTCTCGACCGATGGGTGGAAGAAAGGCTACACATACCTCTTCCCCATAGCCGACGGCAAAGGTATAGAGACAGCGAGGCTGAGATTCCTCGGACGCTCGACAGTGAAAGGCGAGGACGGGAACAAGTACAAATGTCTCGAGCTGGCATACATAGAGACAGAGGACGGGAAGCAGAAGGAGATTGTCCGCTTCTATGTCACTGACGACTCCCGCCACATACCCATACGCATAGACCTCTTCCTGAAGTTCGGCACAGCCAAGGCCTTCGTCTCGAACATGAAGAATGGCTGACAGCCTCACCCCCCCCTTACCCCCCGTGGGGCCCTCATCCCCCCTCTCACTCCTGGGGCCCTCATCCCCCCTCTCACTCCTGGGGCCCTCATTCCCCCTCTCACCCCGGAGGCTCCAGACGCTCCGGAAGCTCCAGATAATCCGGATAATCCGGAACATCCGGAACATCCGGACACCCCCTCAACCCCACAACCACCACCAACCCACAAACCAACATGAGACAAGACTACGAGATAATGGCCCCTGTAGGCTCACGCGAGTCGCTTGCGGCAGCCATACATGCCGGGGCACAGTCAATATACTTCGGCATAGGACAGCTGAACATGCGCGCCCACTCAGCCTCAGCGTTCACCATCGACGACCTCCGTGACATCGCCGCGATATGCCATGAGGCCGGAGTGAAGTCATACCTCACCGTCAACACCGTCATATACGACGAAGACATCATACAGATGCGCCGCATCGTCGACGCCGCACACGAGGCACACATAACAGCCATCATAGCCTCCGACGTCGCCGTCATGACATACGCCAACAGCATCGGGCAGGAGGTACACCTCTCCACACAGCTGAACATATCCAACATCGAGGCCGTGAGGTTCTACTCACAGTTCGCCGATGTCGTCGTCCTCGCCCGGGAGCTCAACATGGACCAGGTGGCAGAGATACACCGCCGCATCGTCAAGGACAACATCTGCGGGCCGTCAGGCCGCCAGCTGCGCATAGAGATGTTCTGCCACGGAGCCCTCTGCATGGCAGTCTCCGGGAAGTGCTACCTGTCCCTCCAGAACGCCAACCGCTCAGCCAACCGTGGCGAGTGTGTGCAGATATGCCGCCGCGGATACCGTGTGACAGACATAGAGACAGGCACAGAGCTCGAGATAGACAACAAGTACATCATGTCGCCCAAGGACCTCAAGACCATCCGCTTCATCGACCGCATGATAGAGGCCGGAGTAAGAGTCTTCAAGATAGAGGGAAGGGCACGAGGCCCGGAATACGTCGACACCGTCGTCCGCTGCTATGACGAGGCCATAAGGAGCGTCATCGACGGAACATTCACCGAGGAGAAGAAAGACACATGGGATAGAAGGCTCATGACAGTCTTCAACCGCGGATTCTGGGACGGATACTACCTCGGGCAGAGACTCGGCGAGTGGAACGACTCATACGGCTCCAAGGCAACAGAGAAGAAAGTCTACTGCGCCAAGGCCATAAAATACTTCTCGAAGATAGGAGTGGCAGAGTTCCAGGTCGAGGCACACGAGCTCACCGTCGGCGACGACATACTCATAACAGGCCCCACGACAGGAGCCCTGCGCCTCACATGTGACGAGATACGCTACGACCTCCAACCCGTCAGCAAGGCCGAGAAAGGATGGAGAGTCTCCATACCCGTCACAGAGAAAGTGAGACCAAGCGACAAGCTCTTCATAATAGAGAAGAACACCCGCTGACAACAACCACAGAGAACACCCGCACAGGGAATCC
>JADYUK010000030.1 GCA_021531755.1 Hoylesella loescheii | reverse complement strand
CTTGTACTACTTGTCTGTTTATTGAAATCTTTCAAAGAACTCTTTATCTATCAGACCCTTACAAAGGGTCATCCGCTTCTGTCATGAGAACCGTTGTTCTCAGAAGCGAGTGCAAAGGTACGCACTTTTTCTGAACCACGCAAGAGTTTTTACGAAAAAGTTTCAAAAAAAGTGCATATTTTTGATTTACTTGATTTAAATTAAGTCTATATTTTATATAATATAGTACGCATGAGACAGCATTTCATCATATTCAAAAAGATTGATGTAAAGAGGCGCTTAGTTGAGCCAGCGATTGGGGACGAGCGATGCAAGCACGCTTGTACCCAGCATTATGCTCTTCTACTCAACACTGCATGCCAACTGGAATCTCCTGAGCATGAAGATGGGCAGACGTGGGGTTAGACATAATCATCTGTCGCATAGTGTAGGCCCAATCATCTACATCTCGATAATATTGAGCATCTTGAATGTAGCGTTTATCGCAGCCTGTGTCTGGTCGGCATCGAGGGCTCTTGTCCTGAATATTTTCTCTCCATCGCGCCATGTGATGACAGTCTGTACCAGAGCGTCGGTACGTCCGCCAGGTGGTATGGTGACGGCATAGTTGAGGAGGTCGGGCAATGTGCGTCCGAGTTTGTCACGGTATATTCTCCTCAGAGCCTTCACGAATGCGTCGTACTGTCCGTCGCCTGTTGCGTCGCCGGTATATTCTTTTCCGTCAATAGACACCTTTATCGATGCGATGGGCTTTATCCCGTATGCAAGGCTTACCATGTAACCGAGGAGTCTGACCCTTTCTTCCTCCTCTGGTGATGAGTGTTTCAGCACGTCAGAGACAATGAATGGGAGGTCGTCCTGTGTGACGATAGCTTTCCTGTCGCCGAGCTCAGTGATGCGTTGTGTGATTTTCCTCACCTGCTCAGGAGTCAGCTCGAGTCCGAGTTCCTGGAGGTTCATCTCGATGTTGGCTTTCCCTGAGCTTTTCCCGAGAGCGTACTCACGCTTACGCCCGAAGCGTTCAGGTGTAAGCTCATTACAATAGAGTTTGTCCTTGTTATCTCCATCGGCATGAACTCCGGCCACTTGTGTGAATACGTTCTCGCCCACAATGGGCTGGTTGGGTGCTATGGATATTCCGGAATAGGACTCAACGACCTTGCTGACATCATTCAGTTTGTTCTCGTTGATATTGGTGTGTGCATTGAAGTGGTCTTTGAGTATGACGTGAACGGAGCTGAGGGGTGCGTTTCCGCATCTCTCTCCGAGTCCATTGACTGTCACATGTATGCCGGCAGCACCCGCGAGGACAGCGGAAAGGGAATTAGCGACAGCAAGGTCATAATCATTGTGTGCGTGGAAGTCGAATCTTATCTGGGGGTATCTATCCACCATTTTCGCTATATACTCAGACACTTGCAGGGGATTGAGGACCCCGAGGGTATCGGGGAGCATGAATCTATTAATGCCACAGTCTTTCAGTCCTTCCATCATCTGCATGACATAGTCAGGAGAGTTTCTCATTCCGTTAGACCAATCCTCAAGATAGAGATTGACGCTCATGCCTTTTGACATAGCATACCTGACCTCTCTCTTGATATCCTCGATATGCTCTGGAGCAGTTTTCCCCAGCTGTTGCATACAGTGTTTGAGTGAGCCTTTCGACAGGAGGTTGATGACTTTCCCGCCGCACGAGTCTATCCAGTCGACCGAGCGTCCGTTATCCACGAATCCGAGCACCTCTACCCTATCGATCATTCCGGCCATCTGTGCATACCGGCATATCATCCTTACAGCCTCTTTCTCACCTTCTGACACGCGCGCCGAAGCCACCTCGATACGGTCGACATTGACATCTCTCAATAGCATTCGTGCCACCATGAGTTTCTCATGTGGCACGAATGACACTCCGCTGGTCTGCTCACCGTCGCGGAGTGTCGAGTCCATTATTTCAATATTCTTCTGCGTCATTTATTCTTCTCGAAAGCCTCTATCTTATCTGTGTTTGAGAGTAGGAAGTCGATATCGTCGTATGCGTTCTCGAGACAGTATTTCTTATATGAGTTTATCTCGAAATGCTCAGAATGTCCTGTTTCAAGGTTTGTCACTGTCTGTCCAGGGACATCTACTCTCACCTCTGCCTGGGGGTTCTTGGCTATGGTATCGAAGAGCTCGAGCTGGAATTCCCTTGAGACGACAACTGGCAGGACGAAACAGTTAAGGAGGTTGTTACGGTGGATATCGGCGAAAGAGGAGCTGATGACGACACGCACCCCATACCCGGCAATGGCCCATGCTGCATGCTCGCGGCTTGACCCTGAGCCCCAGTTCTGGCCTCCGACAATAATCTCGTGTACGCCTTTGCGCGGAGCCTCAGAGAATTCTGGCTTGTTCATCACGAAATCGGCTATCGGCTCATTGTTAGCGTCGTAGCGGAGGTCGTGCATGAATGCGTCTCCATAGAATTTGGGGTCGCGTGTGGTGAATGCCAGGTATCGTGCTGGTATGATGTTGTCAGTATTATTATTGTCAATCTCGATAGGTATGCAAGTTGACTGTATGATGTTGAATTTTTCTTTTGCCATGACATTTAGAGTTTTCGAGGGTCTGTTATTACACCTGTTATAGCACTGGCAGCAACGACAAGGGGTGATGCGAGTATTGTACGTGCGCCTGGTCCCTGGCGTCCGACAAAGTTACGGTTGCTTGTGGATATGGAGAGTTTGCCGGCAGGCACCTTGTCAGGGTTCATGGCGAGGCATGACGAGCATGATGGGAGACGGAGCTCAAAGCCTGCATCCTCGAGAATCTTGTCTATGCCCTCGTCGATTATCTGTTGTCTGACGAGCCATGACCCAGGCACGAGCCATGCCACGACGCTGTCAGCCTTTTTCTTCCCCTTGACGACACTTGCGAAAGCGCGGAAATCCTCTATGCGGCCATTGGTGCATGCCCCGAGGAAACAATAGTCGACGGGTGTACCCTCAAGTTTCTGCCCTGGCTTGAACTGCATGTAATCGAGCATTCCGAGGAACTGCTCTTTCTCTGTCTCAGACATTCCGTCGGTTGTTGGTATAGACTCGTCGATAGCGATACCGGCGCCTGGGTTTGTGCCATATGTTATGCGTGGTGTGATATCCTCTGCACGGTATGTCACTTCCTTGTCGAATACGGCATCCTCATCGCTGTACAGCTCTTTCCACTTGGCCACAGCCTTGTCCCATTCGTCGCCCTTGGGTGCATACTCACGTCCCTTGAGATACTCGAAGGTTGTGTCGTCTGGTGCTATCAGTCCAGCTCTCGACCCCATCTCTATTGAGAGGTTTGAGAGTGTGAGGCGTCCTTCCATCGACATGTTCCTTATGGCAGAGCCGGCATACTCTACTGCATATCCTGTCGCGCCAGATGTTGTCATCTGCGCCATGATATAGAGTGCGACATCCTTTGCTGTTGTCTTCTCTGGCAGTGTCCCCTCGATGTTTATGCGCATTGTCTTAGGCTTTGACTGCAGGATGCACTGTGACGCGAGCACCTGTGCCACCTCTGATGTTCCTATGCCCATCGCAATGGCCCCGACGGCTCCGTGTGTAGATGTGTGAGAGTCTCCGCAGACGATGGTCATGCCTGGCAATGAGAGGGCCTTCTCAGGTCCCACCACGTGTATTATGCCATTGTCTTTTGTGCCCATGGCGAAGTGCTTGATTCCGAACTCGGCACAGTTGCGTGCGAGTGTCTCCACCTGGTTTCGTCCCACAGGATCATCGATATGGTCCTGCTGGTCAGATGGAGTGTTATGGTCAGGCATTGCCACGACATGGTCAGGGCGGAAGACACTGATGTTCTTGTCGCGCAGTGTGTCAAAAGCCTGTGGCGATGTCACCTCATGGGCATAGAGGCGGTCAATATATAATTGTGTAGGGCCGTCCTCCACATTCTGCACTACATGGGCGTCCCAGATTTTGTCGAATAATGTTTTTGCCATTTTTATTGAATGTATATCGGGCAGCAGTCAATAGTGTGGACAACTGCCGTTAACTTACCTTGAATTTGTTTATGCAATCGATATAAGCCTCTACTGACGCCTTGACGACATCTGTGTCGGCTCCGAATCCGTAGTACACATGTCCGTCATACTCTACCTGCATGTGTACCTTGCCGACATCATCTGAGCCCTTTGATATGGCCTGGATGGTGAACTCCTTCAGTGTCATCTGCTTCATGATGATTTTCTTGAGCGCGCGTATGGCGGCGTCAACGGGGCCGTTTCCTGTCGAGCAGGCCTCGAATTTCTGTCCGGAGATATCGAGTCCGAGGGATGCGACACACTTTGAGTTGTTGTCCATGCCTGTTGTCACCTGCAGGAAGTCGAGCTTGATGGCGTGTGCGTCAGAGCGGTCTGCTCCGGCGAGCACGAGGATATCGTCGTCGTTGACCTCCTTCTTCTTGTCGGCAAGCTTGAGGAATGCCTGGTATATCTTGTCAAGCTTCTCGCCCTCGACATTCACCCCATTGGCCTGCAGCCTGTACTTGAGTGCTGCCCGCCCTGAGCGTGCAGTGAGTACGATGGCGTTATCGTCTATGCCGACATCCTTGGGGTCCATAATCTCATACGTCGCAGCGTTCTTGAGCACTCCATCCTGATGTATTCCGGATGAATGGGCGAAGGCATTTCTGCCGACGATGGCCTTGTTGGGCTGCACTGGCATATTCATCAGCGAGCTTACCATGCGGCTTGTGGCGTATATCTTTGTTGTGTTGATGTTTGTCTCGATGCCGAGGTCGGGATGTGTCTTGAATGTCATCGCTATCTCCTCGAGCGATGTGTTTCCGGCACGCTCTCCTATTCCGTTTATTGTCACCTCGACCTGTCTCGCTCCTCCGAGCACTCCGGCCACGGTATTGGCGGTAGCCATGCCGAGGTCATTATGGCAGTGGGTGGAGAGGATGGCCTTGCCGGCCGCGAAGGCGTCGACATGCTCGTAGAGATACTTTATCTTCTCGTGATACTCATTGGGGAGCCTGAATCCTGTGGTGTCAGGAATATTACATACTGTCGCTCCAGCCTTTGTGACGGCGTCTATCACACGCGCCAGATACTCATTGTCTGTGCGTCCGGCATCCTCGGCGTAGAACTCGACATCCTCAACGTATCTCTTGGCATGCTTCACGGCAGCCACGGCGCGTTCGATTATCTCCTCTGGGGTTGAGTTGAACTTGTATCTTATATGGCTCTCTGATGTTCCTATGCCTGTATGTATGCGCTTATGCTTGGCATATCTCAGTGCGTCGGCCGCGACGTCGATATCTTTCTCCACGGCTCTTGTCAGCGCACATATCGTAGGCCATGTCACGGCCTTGCTTATCTCTATGACACTGTTGAAATCGCCTGGGCTGGATATGGGGAACCCTGCCTCAATGACGTCTACGCCGAGAGCCTCAAGCTGTTTCGCCACTTGAATCTTCTCTATAGTGTTCAGCTGGCATCCCGGCACCTGCTCGCCATCGCGCAGTGTGGTGTCGAAGACAAACAATCTATCACTCATATTTTTTATGTTGTTCTATTATTGATTATTATCTTTTTACCTTTTCGGGCGCAAAATTACAACTATTCCACGAGATTGACAAATAAATTATAATCTTTTTGGCCGAAAATATGAAAAATCCTAAGTTGGCCATGTATTATGGCACGGAAGGCCGTCAATAGGCAATGTCGTCAAGCCCTGCCACTGAGGGGTCGGCCTGGAGGAAGGGGTCGTCAAAGCCTCCATTAAGCGACGACTCCCTTATCTCGCCTCCGGTGTCGATGCCGGGGACGGGTCCGGACATGCGCTCTTCCTTATTCGCGAACCGTGTGAACTCTCCCTTGAAAGCCAGGAGGACATCCTTCGTGGCTCCCTTACGGTGCTTGGCTATGATTATCTGTGCCATGCCGCGGAGGTCGCGCCCGTTGTCCTCATAGATATGGTAATACTCCGGACGATGGACGAACTGCACCATATCGGCATCCTGCTCTATGGCTCCTGACTCTCTCAGGTCAGAGAGCTGCGGGCGCTTGGAGTCTATGCCCTTGGTGTCTCCGTCGCCACGGCTCTCTACGGAGCGGTTAAGCTGTGAGAGTGCGAGTATAGGTATATCGAGCTCCTTGGCCAGTCCCTTCAGCGAGCGTGATATTGTCGAGACCTCCTCCTGTCTTGACCCGAAGCGCATGCCTGTGGCATTCATGAGCTGGAGGTAGTCAATCATGATTATCTGGACGTTCTTCTCCTTGACAAGCCTGCGGGCCTTTGTCCTCAGCTCGAAGACAGAGAGTCCGGGCGTGTCGTCGATATAGAGCGGCGCTCCCTCCAGCTTGCGTATGTTCTGGTCCAGGCGTGCCCATTCCTCCTCTGTCAGCTGTCCGTTGAGTATCTTGTTTCCCGGTATCTCGCAGACATTTGATATCAAGCGGTTGACGAGCTGCACATTGCTCATCTCGAGCGAGAAGAAGGCTATGGGGATGCGGTAGTCGACCGCGATGTTCTTCGCAACGGAGAGGGCATAGGATGTCTTTCCCATGGCAGGGCGTCCGGCAATGATGACGAGGTCTGAGCGCTGCCATCCTGAGGTGACGGCGTCAAGGTCGTCGAGTCCTGACGGTATGCCCGTCAGTCCGCCTGAGTTGGCTGCCGCTTTCTGCAGAATCTCGTATGCCTTGTGTACGACAGGGTCTATCTGGGTATAGTCCTGCTTCATATTGCGCTGTGACAACTCGAAGAGCGCGCCCTCGGCCTCCTGCATCAGGACATCCGTGTCGACAGTGTCATCGAAGGCTTTTGTCTCTATGTTGCTTGCATACGATATGAGTTGTCGCGCCATATACTTCTGGGCGAGGATACGGCTGTGATACTCTACGCTGGCCGACGACGACACCTTCGACGACAGCTCCACAAGATACATTGGCCCTCCGGCATCCTCCAGCTTCCCCATCTTCAGCAGCTCTTCCCTCACAGTGAGTATGTCTGCGGGGCGCTCTGTCATGTTCAGAGTCTGTATGGCTGTGAAAATATGTTTGTGGCGTGGGTCGTAGAATGTCTCTGGATGGAGCATCTCGCTGACGACGCCGAAAGCCTCGCCGTCGATAAGCAGCGCGCCAAGGACCACCTGCTCTATCTCTACAGCCTGTGGGGGTATATGTCCATAAGCATTGTCTATGGGGGTCGGGGCCGGACGCTTGTTCTGGGTATTCCTGTTATCAGCCATCTTTGTTCTCGCTTATTATTTGGTTGATTCTCCTGCCCGTCGTGGCTGGCATCGCTGCCTCGCCGTCAGGAGGGTTATGGGTATATATGGCCTGTGGGCCGTAGGGATAGCCTCATGACATGCCAACTGCCTGCACACGCCCGCTGAGGGCAGTAACAGACTCCGGGGTCTGACGCCCGGGAGTGATGGCAAAAGGCAAGCCACGGCTGGCTCTTTCTGCTAAACGGTTGCAAAGATACTCATTTTATTTGCAACTTCAAAAATAATTCAGTACTTTTGCAACATATTATCAACGATATATATACCTCCACCGACGTCCACCATGTATATGCGGTGTGCTATATATATAATAGGTGTAATGGCCCTCATGGTGTCATACCCATGCACAAGGCGGCGCAAAGCCTCGAAGCCTATCATAGGGCAATGCCATACAAGGTGACCAATCGGCATGTATCGTTGGCAGAGGGCAGAAGAGTCCTGTTCAAGGCTGCCACGCCTGCCTATGCGCCCACGATGCAACATATTGAGCCTCACCACATTAGCCCCATCTCCACTAAAGCTACTGAATGAGCGGCTCATTTGTGCTGAATGAGCGGCTCATTTGTGCTGGATGGGCGGCCTGAAAGCACTGAATGATAGAAAGCAGGAATACGAATCACCCCCCCACGGCCTCATCGGGCTGGAAACGGACAGGAGGGATGTCTTGCCTGACGGGATGGTGAAAGCCATGATTATCAGGCTTCCAAACCGTACAGAGGGTTACGCATCTACGCAGGACACCACTATATCAACAATACGACGACAATAACAAGCAGGGGTGCTGGATTATCTTATAATCCTTGCATCGCCTATAAAAAACAACAGGAGATAAGACAATGATAACTTTTCCTTGCTGCAAAATAAACCTCGGACTGAACGTTGTCAGCCGCAGGCCCGATGGCTATCATGACATCGAGACAGTCTTCTACCCTATCCCGCTGACTGACGCTCTCGATGTGAAACTGATGGACAAGGACTACCCGTCGGATGTCCCATGTGACCTTCTCGTGAAGACCCATTACGGGACAGCGCAGACAATTGACACCTCATGCCCCGAGCAGGAGAATCTCGTATGCCGCGCATACAACATCATAGCGAGGGATTTCAATCTGCCACGTGTCCATGCCCATCTTATCAAGCGCATACCCTCGCAGGCCGGACTGGGGGGCGGCTCAAGCGACGCGGCGGCGATGATACGCCTTCTCGACGAGCGCTTCCGGCTCAACATGGGCATAGCGGAGATGGAACGCTACGCCGCGATGCTGGGCGCCGACTGCGCTTTCTTCATCACCTCTGAGCCTGCCTACGCCACAGGCATAGGCGACAAGCTGCAGCCTATTGACGGCAAGACAAGACAGCTGGAGGGCTACCACATAGCACTCGTGAAACCTGACATAGCCGTGTCGACAGGCAAGGCATACGGCATGATAACACCCAAGAAGCCTGAGATATGCTGCCGCGACATAGTCAAGAGGCCAATAGAGGAATGGCGCGGACTTCTCGTGAATGATTTTGAGGCTCCTGTCTTCGCCATGCACCCCGAGCTGGGCCGCATAAAGGAGAGGCTGTACGCTATGGGAGCGGTTTTCGCCCTTATGTCGGGCAGCGGCTCGACAGTGTTCGGAATATTCCGCGACGAGGTGAAAGACCTCGCGACCGAATTCGCTGACTGTTTCACTAAAGACATACTCCTATGACAGACAACAAGGAAGAGCTGTTCCCGGTGACAGACGCTGAGGGACGTATATTGGGCAAGATAACCCGGGGCGAGGCGCATGGAGGAGCACGTGTGCTGCACCCCGTGGTCCATCTGCATGTCTTCAACTCCAAGGGCGAGCTGTTCCTGCAGCGCCGCCCGCTATGGAAGGACATTCAGCCTGGACGATGGGATACGGCCGTGGGCGGACATATTGACTATGCTGAATGTCTGGACGCAGAAGGCAGGCTGCTGCCTGAGCTGGGCGACAGTGTGGAGAAAGCCTTGAGGAGAGAGGTGAGAGAGGAGCTGGGCATAACAGACTTCACCCCTACCCCACTCGGCCACTATGTCTTCGAGGGGCCACGTGAGCTTGAGCTAGTCTATGTCCACACGACAGTCTATGACGGAGAGATACGCACATCGGCCGAGGAGCTTGACGGTGGACGCTTCTGGTCGCCAAGACAGATAGAGGAGGCTATGGGGAAAGGAATCCTGACCCCTAACTTTGAGGATGAATACAGCAGGATGATAAAGGGGACGACAGTGAAGAAGGGATAAAAAAACATGGCTGTCCGGTAAAAAAAAGTTGTCACCTAAGATTGACATTGAGGAAAAACTCCGCAATGGATACATTACCGCTGATGACTATGAAAAATCGGTCTATAGGTCAAATTATGGGGGAAAGAGAAAATTATCCCAAAAAGTTTTCTCTTTTCAAATAATCTTTGTAACTTTGGAGCGGATAATCGTGAGAGAGTATAATGCTCCCTCTCAGGATTTCCGTTAACATTGTGGGTAAACAAA
The DNA here is from genome assembly GCA_021531755.1 of Hoylesella loescheii. Taxonomy (GTDB): domain Bacteria; phylum Bacteroidota; class Bacteroidia; order Bacteroidales; family Bacteroidaceae; genus Prevotella. The sequence continues at coordinate 11,064 of JADYUK010000030.1, read as the reverse complement.
AGCATTCGCTATTATTCGCGTTCAGCCAAAAGCGTAGGAAACTTTCATGGATATAACGTAACAAGAATAATATGTGACAGGGTGTCCGTAGATATATGGATGCCTCAGACAAATCTATTAGCAATGCAATCACGCAATAGGCGTGGTGCATTCTTGTGAGTTGTCTGAGGTTTCCTATCCTACGCTACCTCAAAGCTGAACGCCATAAGGTGCATCGCGCCATTATTGTGTCTCGGCGTGAAGAATGGTGAAATGCTGAAAACTAAAACCGCATTTTTTGTATTGATTTTTTAATTACTAAATAAAACGTTTATGAACAAATCTTATTTATTTCTATTTCTTCTCCTGTATGCAACAGCGGGAATGAGTGCAGAAAAGAAGAACGCGGTGATATTATGGTACACTAATGGAGAGAAACATACATATCTTCTTAATACAAATCCAGAACTGACTTTCTCTGGAGAGGACATCGTAATCACGGCCAACGGAACATCGTTGACATATAAAGGCACGTCGATAGAAGGGGTGTCGTTTGAGAAGGTGGACGATACGGCCATAGATGCTGTAATTTCAGACAGCCAACAGTCAATAATGATGGATAATGGGATGATAAAATGTATGATGCTTCCGGCATATTCTATCGTAGAAATAGTAACAGCCGATGGACGCACCATCATCTCGGGCAAAGCAGATTTCAACGGATGTTTCTCTGTAGAAACCAGCAGTATTGGCTCAGGACTATATATCATAAAGACTAAGAGAGGAAATTTAAAAATACGGAAATAGATTATGAGAAAATTATTAACAATAATTATGTTCGTCATGACAGCTGGATGTCTGTATGCACAGAACGGTATTTACATAAAGATGGCCGATGGGCGTACATTCAGTTTTTCAAAAGACAATATTCAGAAATTGTCGTTCAAAAGTGAAGGGCAGATGCAAGTGGAAACGAAAAACGGACAGACATACACCTACAATATTGAGGATATAAAAGAGGTTCCGATGACCGATAAGGCTGTGGTCACACCCGGTAACGCTGTTGATTTAGGGCTGAGCGTTATGTGGGCAAACTGTAATATAGGAGCAAGACAACCAGAAGAATACGGATGTTATTATGCCTGGAGTGAGACGGAAAGTAAGGAGAAATACACCCATGATTCCTACAATTGGTACAACGGAGAAGGGTATACACTGACAAAATATTGCATAAGCCCTTCATACGGAACAGTGGATAACAAAGTAGAATTAGAACTTGACGATGATGTAGCATATAAGCAATGGGGCAGCTACTGGCGCATACCATCGAGCAAACATTTCGATGAGTTGGTAAACAAATGCAAATGGGAGTGGACTAACGTCAATGGCATTAAAGGCCAAAGAGTTACAGGACCAAATGGCAACAGCATCTTTCTGCCAGCAGCAGGATGGATAGAAGGAACAGAATACAACAAATATAATCCAGCACCTAACTGGGCACAATACTGGTCATCAACGCTCAACGATGCAGACAACCGTGCAAGTTATTGCCTAAGTTTTAGCTCCGGATTTGTAAAAGTGGACGATTGGTTTTTACGAGAATACGGTATGCCTGTGCGCCCAGTATATATAGAATTTGAGGAAAAAGAAGAATTCCCTACACAGCCTACCAAAGGTGATGCCATAGACATGGGATTGAGCGTGATGTGGGCAAGCTGCAACATAGGGGCAACACAGCCAGAAGAATTCGGAGAATGTTACGCTTGGGGAGAGACTGAAGAAAAAGAATCGTACACACACAAGACATACGCATTCTACGATGGAACGGGTTACTTCAAAAACATAGGAAGCAATATATCTGGGACACAATATGATGTGGCACGAGCAAAACTCGGAGGAACATGGAGAATGCCCACCGCCGATGAGTTTCAGGAACTTTGCGATAAATGCACCTGGCGATGGACAAGCCATAACGGAATATTTGGTTATCTCGTAACAGGTCCCAGCGGCAACAGTATCTTCTTGGCTCCTACAGGGTACAAATATGATACTGAATCCTACGAACAAGGACTGTGTGGAAGTTATTGGAGCACAACAATAGGTAACAACACCAATGAAGCATTAAAACTGAGTTTCCCTGGAGCATTCAGCCAAAAGGGATATTATCTCACCAACGGTGGGCGTCATTACGGTCACTTTGTACGCGCGGTAAAAGACTAATGAGCTAATGAATGGGTGACGGTCACTGTACACAATGCGATCAGAGGGACTTCTCCCTCTGATCCTTTTCGGAGACACCATCCAGGGTAGTTGAAGATGACCATAAACGTCTCAAACTATGCATCTACATTGATAATAAAAGTTCAACGTAAAGATGGCAAACGCTTTATCAGGAAGATTTCGCAAAAATAACGATAAAACAAATTAAACAATGAAAAAATCTATCATTGCATTATGCCTTATGGCTTTGTTTACCCAAAGTGTAACTGCACAAGGCTTTTTCAAGCAATTGGGCAAGGCGTTAAAGGAGTCGGCACAAACGGTGGTGACTGGAGGTGCTGTCACTCAGGAGACTCAATGGGGCAAGGTTACGGTGAAGCACCTCCTGCCTAACTTTGAAGTGAAACTGCAGAATGTAGAGCGCAACGGAGACAATCTGCAGGTTACATTTTTAGTTACCAACACCTCATCGCAAAAGTTTCAGCTATGGGGCTTGAGAAGCCGTAAGGTATTTGACAATCAAGGAAATCAGTACAACTCCAGGTGTATGGTAGGAAACGAGTGGCTTACCATTGGCGATTCCTATAGCTACTTTGAGTCGAAAGTGCCTACGAAGGTCGTGTGCTCTTTTGGAACTGTGCCAAAAAGCAGTTTCGTAGTGAGTATGATAAAGTTTGAGACGTCATATACTTCCAATGGCAAGAGGTATGAAGCTCCATTAGAGATAAGGAACATCACAGTGCCAGAATATAAGCCGACAGCGGTTGCTTCCACTCCTTCGGCGGCAAATAGCGTTTTCAAGGGCAGTTGGGGCAAGGAGTTTGAAGGCGGCAGTTCGGGGATAGGTGTTGAACTATTTGGCAAACTGGAGACTCGGGAAGATTATGATAAGCCTGTATATGGCATGATAAACACCTGGGTCAACAATGGTAGCCGAATTGACGACGATTTTATCACCAAGATTACTGTAAACGGAAATACCGCCACGATAGAGTATGAATGTGGCAGAGCTATGGATGAAGAAGGTAATAGCTTGATAGGTAAGGCACAGCTAACTGTCAATCCCCAGACAAAAGCCATGACGATAAAAGTATTAAAATGTCCTGAAGGAAGCGGAGACGGTTGTTACATTATAGATGGTGCAACTATGAAAAAAGAAAAGTAACTAACCACGTCAATAATGAGCTGTATGAAAACAAAAATCGAGTAAAAAATCTTTTTGCGCTTGCGGTATTTGTAATAACATTGGTATCGTGTGGCGGGTACGGTAATTCTGTGTTGATAAAGTTGCCGCTACTTATTATGAAGAAACCTCGGCAATATCAACCGAGGCGCGAAGAAGGAAGGCGAAGCCCTCGGTAATACAATGATGAAAAACTGTCTGGAAGACAGTACTTTGATAACTTCTATTATAAGACAAAGTACTATCTTCCAGACAGTTGCTTTATAATCATATTACCCAAGACTGCGCCCCTGGCTACCGATAAAGCCTTCCAGTCTACAGCAGTGCCTTCCATTGCTACATCGGCTTCCAATATGCCTATCGTTACACATACAAAGTTTTACTGGACAGCAATAATATAAAAGCAACAGGAATTATGATGACTGGCCTGTTTTTCCCATATTTACCAATCGTTTATCCCATGGGCTGGGACCAAATCCTCTCACCTGACATCTATCGTGATGACAGTCTTCTTGCATCCCGGGGCAGTTATGGTGACTGTGGCCGTGCCTGTCTCATTGTCGTCAGATATCAGAAGCAGCTGTGCGCAGCCATTGAATGAGTCAAGAGTGAAACGGCGTGGTGACGATGATGCAGATGGTCTCTCAGCAGAACGGAATGCCGGGTCGCCATTTCCCATGCCGAGAATAGAGGCTGGGCCTTCAACCTCGACAGTGAGCGGCAGGCATGCCGTGGCGACGTTCCTGCCCTTCTTGTCTGCAAGATATATGTCCACGACCGCCACATCTCCCTCGCCATGGACAATAGCTTGGCGGTCAGGTATAGCGCGTATCGTCTGGGCAGCGCCCGTCGTGGCCACCACGCGTGTCATGGCCTTCTTGCCTCCCTTGTAGCCTACAGCCTTGAGCGTGCCGGGCTGATAGACGGCATCCCACTCAAGGTGTCCGTACTTAGGCATCGGCTTCCGTCCGAGCGACTTCCCATTACAGAAGAGCTCAACCTCATCACAGTTTGAATAAGCCCAGACGCTGACACTCTCCCCCTCGTGTCCCTGTAGATTCCAATGGGGCAGTATGTGCAGGACCGTCTCTTCTGTCCACCATGCCCTGAGATACTCCGCCTCGTCCTTCGGGAATCCGCAGTAGTCGAGGATACCGAACTGTGAGCCTGTGGCAGGGAATGAGAGCGGATTAGGCTCGCCACGATAGTCGAAACCTGTCCAGAAGAAACATCCGGCAGCCCATGGCCGCTCGGCATAGAAGCGCCAACCGCGCTCTATGGCGTTGAGAGTGCTGTCGCGGGCATCAGGACTGCGGTTCAGTGCCGGCATCCACCGCCCTTCTGCATCTGGGTAGTATACCCCACGTGTGCCACATCCTGTTGTCTCCTCTGTGCCACAACACTTGCGCAGGGGATACTGCTGCCTCAACTGCTCGATAGGATTCTGCATGATGTAGTTATACCCCGCGACATCGGCAGGCACCTCGACTGTAGGGCCTCCGCTTGTGGCGAATGTCATCTCACGCGTGGGGTCGAACATGTGGCAATAGTCGCGCATGGTGGCTGCTATGCGCTCGCCCTTCTCGTCCCATTCTATGCCCCACTCCTCATTGCCGACACTCCACAGTATGACTGACGGGTGGTTGCGGTCACGCCGTATCATGCGCTCAAGACTCTTTATCTCATACTCACTGCTTCCCGCCAGCCTGTTCTCGTCAATGACCAGCATACCGAGAGAGTCACAGGCATCAAGCATGGCGGGCGACATGGGGTTGTGTGACGAACGGTAGGCATTGCAGCCCAAAGCCTTCAGCCGGCGTATGCGGTATGCCTGGAGGGCGTCGGGGATGGCAGCCCCCACACCGGCATGGTCCTGGTGCATATTCACACCCTTTATCTTCAATGGCTTCCCGTTCAGCAGCAGTCCGCGGTCCTTGTCGAACACCACATCACGCACACCGAACCTCACGGCCTTGTTGTCGACAGTCTTGCCGTCGACAATGACTTCTGCCACGAGCGTATAGAGATAAGGCGTGTCAGGGCTCCACAACTGTGGATTGTCGATGGGGATGATATATTGGAATGCTGAACGGCGTGTCTGCATAGGCAAGAATCTGAGACAGCGCGTGGGGTTGCCCTCGTCCGTCGTCGCGGCTATCTGCCTGCCCTCAGCGTCAAGGACAGCGTATCGCACACTGCCCCTCACGGTATCATGAGATGCGTTGAAGAGGTCGGCCCTCACATTCAGCAGAGCCCGTGAATAGCCTTTGCGGAATGTCGTGGATATTGATATGCCGTCCTGTGAGATATGGAGCGGACTGGTCTTCGTCAGCCATACATGGCGGTAGATGCCTCCACCCTCATAGAACCACCCCTCCTCAAGAGTGGCATCCGTGCGGACACAGACAATGTTCTCCCCTCCATAGTTGAGATAGTCAGTTATGTCATAGTGATGTGAGAGATATCCACTCGGCTCGCTGCCACAGAAGAAACCATTCACCCACACCTGGCAGTCGCGGAATGTGCCATCAAACAGGAGCTCAAAACATTTCCCCTTATCAGCCTTCTCCACAAAGAATGTCTTCCTGTACCATCCCACAGATGTCTCGGGATATTTCCATCCCACAGTCTTATAGCCATGAGAATGGCTGGCATCCTTATGGAACGGCAGGTCGACAACAAAATCATGCGGGAGCCTGACTGGCTGCCAGGTGCTGTCGTCAAACTTCATGGAGTATGGTCCCGTGTTGTGTATAGAGTTTGCCTTGGTGAGATAGTTGAAATATTCCGTGCCACAGCCGTAATCCTTCTCTGGGGATGACGCATGGCCAAAGGCGAATTTCCATCCATTGTCAAAATTCAATGTCTCTCTCTGTGCCTCGACTACGAGAGGGCATGAAAGGAGGAGCAACAGCAACGACGCTGTCACTACAGTAAGAGACAGGGGGCACTTCTTCTTAAAAGTGCATTTCCTCGCCAAGCCAAAGCGAGCAAGCTCTCTTTGGCCTTCTGGCTTAACGAAATCGTTCTTAAAAGTGCGATTTCTCGCCAAGCCAAAGCGAGCAAGCTCTCTTTGGCCTTCTGGCTTAACGAAATCGTTGGTCAAAATATTCATAATCGGTTCAGTTATTATATTATATGGTTTCTCATTTCAGGATAGTATATACACACCGTACAAGCTTGTGATTCTTCATACACTGTCATATCCTCCAGAGCTGCTGGAGGCTCTGCGCAGACAAGGTGGGGAGAAGGCTCATGGCTGTCAAGCCATACTCACAAACTTTTTTGTGGATGCAAATATACAACATTTTTCCGTATATGACACATGATTGGCAACAAAAACATGAAGACTCGTCATTCCGATTACACTTCTCCCAGCATATCTTCATGCCAGGAGCCTCAATATCCAACATTACATTCAGAAGCGTGCATCTAAAATATGGTGGCGTTGTCGTGGAGACTGAGAACAGATGGGAGTAAGAATAGCTGGTGGAAAAGAATAGTTGGTGGAAAAGAACAGTTGGCGGAAAAGAATAGTTATACGAATAGAACAAAGTATAATTATACGTAAAAACAGCCCTAAACATTTGTCTTTGTGCTATTTGATGATTATATTTGCATACACAGACATTATTAAAGAAGAAGGAGGTTAACATGAAACGATTATTATTATGGACAGCCATCACGGCTGCGTTATTGTCAGTACAGGAAGCATCAGCATGTACAGGCATCACTCTCCACACTACAAGTGGCACCACAGTCACAGCCCGAACCATAGAATGGGCTGGCAATGACCTTGAGAGCAGATACTCCATTGTGCCGAGGGGCTATACCCAACGCTCGTTCACACCAGGCGGGACAAAGGACGGCATGGCATTCACAGCACGCTATGGCTATGTGGGGCTGGCTGTAGAGCAGCCAGAGTTTGTCGTTGAGGGAATAAACGAGGCGGGGCTGTGTGCCGGGCTCTTCTATTTCCCATCCTACGGTGAGTATGAGCGGTATAGCGAGGATAACAGGGAATCGACCATAAGCGACCTGCAACTGGTGTCATGGATTCTCGGCAACTTCAAGTCTATCGACGAGATGAAACGCGAGATATACAATATACACATCGTCACGATAGACCCTCGTGGCTCTACTGTCCACTGGCGCATAACAGAGCCGGGAGGCAGACAAGTTGTGCTGGAGATTGTGGGCAAACAGCTGAAATTCTATGAGAACAAACTCGGCGTGCTGACCAACTCGCCGGGACTGGACTGGCATCTGACAAATCTGAACAACTACACAAACCTTTTCGCTGGCCCCATATACACCCGCGAGATAGGCGACCTGACGCTGACGGCATTCGGAGGAGGGGGAGGTCTGCACGGCATCCCTGGAGATATGACTCCACCGTCACGATTCGTGAGAGCGGCTTTCTTCCAGGCCACAGCGCCAAGACAGGCTACGGGAGAGAAAGCGGTGATGCAGGCATTCCATATCCTGAACAACTTCGACATACCCACAGGCATACAGTTCTCTGAGAGACAGAGGGTCCCAGACATTCCGAGTGCGACACAATGGACCGTGGCGACAGACATAGCCGGCAAGAGGATATACTACCGCACTATGCACAACAGCACCATCCGATGCATAGACCTCAACAATATCAGATTCGCAAAGGTGAAATATCAGTCTGAGCCACTCGACAAGGATAAGACACAGCCAGTAGTGATGATCAGGATAAAATGATACTAAGGCAGAATGTCCCATAAGGGCTGGAGACGGTCCATATATACGGCATGGGCAGAAGCGGCACACATCACTATTGCCAGCCTGAAGGGCTTGATGAGATTTTTTCATATTCGTTTATTTATTATTCCCCCCCCCTGCCCCCTCTACTGAAGAGGAGGCAGGGGGGAGACGTATTCTGTTTTGCCTATAGCGATGATAGGAAAATCCCTTAATCATCGTTTGTCCATTTATCAGAGAAGCTATAACTTTGCGCCGAATTTCAAAAAAAACAATATGATTATGAACTATTCAATGATTACATGGTGCATCATTGCGGCAGTGCTGTTGTGCGCGTTTATCTTCCGTGCTGTCGCTTATAAATGTGCCAAACTCCATGGAGGTTGTTGCCGCCACAAGTCAAAGCACTTTTTTGAGTTAGGTAGGGATGCAGATATTTTCTATGTTCCCGGAGACGACGAGATTCCTGGAAAGGCAGACAAGACAGACGAGAGCGATGGGCGATAGCATGAACAAGCCTGGCAACAGCGCTGCCTTGCGCAATACAGCCGCATTCCTTGCCGAATATGCCTCTCTGTTGTCAGGATGCGGCTCCACATGCATCCGTATAGAGAAAAACACCAGGCGTATGGCTGAGGCTTTCGGCGTAAACCTTGACATTTTCATAATGCCGGCTCATATAACAGTCTCAGTGTGGAATACAGACCGGACGTGTGCGGAAATGGCGCAACGCAAGACTGCAAGCTGTGGCATCAGCTTTGACCTGAACACACGCTTGAGCCAGCTCAGCTGGGAAGTGGCAGACAACAGCTTGAGCCTGCCAGCTGCAAAAGAGAACTTTAATCGCATAAAGACGACAAAGCCGACGGGGAAATGGGAGGTACTGATACTGACGAGCTTTGCCAACGCCGCTTTTTGCCGACTTTTCGGCGGAGACCTGTTTGCCATGCTGATAGTGCTCGTCTCAACATTGGCTGGGTATAGGCTAAAGCAAATAATGCTCGAGGATGGCCGCGACGTACGTCTGACGTTCCTTTGTGCCTCATTCTTCTCCGCCTCCATCAGTGCCGGTGGACATATCTTCAATATTGGTTCTACCCCAGAATTAGCGCTTGGTACTAGCGTTTTGTACCTGATTCCCGGTGTGCCGTATATAAATTCTGTCAGTGATATGATATACAGGCACTATCTGTGTGCGTTCAGCCGTTTTCTTGATGCAGCCGTGCTGACAGCGTGTCTGTCTGCCGGACTTTGTGGGGGGATGCTCATGCTTGGATTAGAATGGTTTTAGGAAACAGTTTTAGGAATCATGTGGAACGATATTTTTGTGAATATTTTTGAGGATGGCTTATTTGCGGCGATAGCTGCAATCGGTTTTTCCAGCATAAGCAATACTCCCAGGCGCGCATATCTGACATGCGCCCTTATTGCTGCAATCGGACATGCCATACGTTATGTTTTGACCATGCCGGATTTATGTGGTGTACACATCATCCTTGCCAGCACGGTGGCCTCATTTGCCATCGGAATACTTGCGGTGTTGTTTGCATCATGTATAAGATGTCCAGCTGAGGTATGCTTCTTCCCCGCATTGTTGCCTATGATACCCGGGATGTATGCCTACCGTACTATCGAGGCTCTGTTGTCATGTCTGTATCATACAGAGGAAGAGGTCTTCGGACATTATTTCTACCTCTTTGCATACAATGGTCTTACCTGCATGTTCATTATCCTGGGCATGGTCATCGGAGCCACTATTCCCGTTTTCCTCTTGAAGAAACTGTCATTTACCGCAACGAGATAGACAGGCTATTGACGTTTTCCTGAATATATACAAATTGAGACCACTAATTAAAGCAGTCTCAACAATTAGGTATCTATAACTATTATTTCTTTGGATGTTTTCAAAAAAATGCGTACCTTTATATGCGGAATTCGGAATACACTGACTGAAAATTCAATAATCCAATGGAACTAAGACAATTAAGATATTTCGCAAAGGCTGCAGAGACACGCAACTTCTCTCATGCGGCAGCCTGCCTGAACATAGCACAGAGCTCACTCTCGCAGCAGATAAGGCAGTTGGAAGAAGAACTTGGGACACAGCTCTTCATCCGCGACAGCCATTCCATACAGCTGACAGAGGCGGGAGAAGCGATTCTCCCGTTTGCCCTGCGCACTATCCACGATGCTGAAGCCTGTGCCGACCGCATCCGTGACTTGCGGAAAATGCTGACAGGTACGCTCAATATCGGTGTCACACACTCTTTCAGCCCCATTCTCACAGAATCCGTTATATCTTTTATGAAGATGTATCCGAAGATAAAAGTCAATATCGTGTATAAGCAGTTGAATGAGCTGATGGAGATGCTTTCCAACCACGAGCTTGACTTTGTCCTTGCGTTCAAACCCATACAACCCTTGCCCACTGTCGAGTCGCATATCCTGTTTCAGGACTCATTGTCAGCGATTGTCGGGAAGAATCATCCTCTTGCCTCAAAGGAGAGCGTCTCCATCTCCGAGCTTGAGAAATACGATTTGGCGCTTCCGTCAAAGGGAATGCAGGCACGTAATGCTTTTGACAGCATGGTCTCTAATCACGACTCATTCAAGGTACGTATAGAACTGAATGATGTCAACACGCTGCTGAAACTTGTGCGTCAGACAAACCTCGTCACCGTGTTGGCTGAGAATTCCATATACGATGTGTGCGATATGAAGGCCGTTCGTATCAATGTCCCCGACAACCAGATGTCGGGGTGCGTCCATATTCTGAAAGAGACCTATCGTAAACACTCCATGCAGGAGTTTATACGTATTCTTACCGAATCACTTGCCGTCAGACGCTTTCAGAACAATTGGATATAGATTGTAAATTATTACTGTCCGCTAAACATTCCACATTGAGATTAAATTAGGGCTGATACCAGTGTTAGGTGTCAGCCCTT
>JADYUK010000002.1 GCA_021531755.1 Hoylesella loescheii | reverse complement strand
GGATGGGGGAATCGGTGATTGATATGGGTGATGGGGAGCGACGGGGGTGATGTGAGTGTCATTTTCTCCCCAGCTCGACGATTATCTTCCCGACGTATATGGCCGACTTCCCGTTCTGGTCAACGCTGACATCCTTGCCGTCGAGGTCGCGGACATGCTGCAGCTCTGTGAAACGTGAGTGGGAGTGGCCCCCGAGGACGAGGTCTATATATCTCGAGCCTTGTATCATGGCGATATCGGCTTCAGCGCCCCATCCGAGATGTGAGATGCAGATGATGACATCACAGTGTTTTTTCTCCTTCAGCGTCTGTGCTGTCTCTCGCGCTGCCTGCACGGGGTCGAGGTATCTTGTCGACCCGTAGTTCTTCTTGTCGACAAGTCCCTCGAGCCTGGGCCCCAGACCGAAGACTCCTATCCTCACGCCTTTGCGCTTTATCACGATATATGGCTTGACGAGGTCTTTGAGGGGTGTCTCGCTAAAGTCATAGTTGGCACAGACGAAGGGGAAGCGGGCCTGGCGTACTAGTCTCACAAGGCTTTCCATACCGTTATCCCATTCGTGGTTGCCTATTGTGGCCGCGGTGACTCCCATGCGGTTCATCAGCTCAATCTCCACCTCGCCCTTGAAGAGTGTGAAATAGGCGGAACCCTGGCAGAAGTCACCAGAGTCAAAATAGAGCAGGTCGGGGTCTGCGGCGCGCTCGGCGTTTATCATTGTGATACGGCGGAGGAATCCTCCACGGCCGGCGACGAGTGTGTCTGCGAGGTTAGGATTCATGGGGAGGACACATGAGTGTGTGTCGTTCGTATGGAGTATGGTGAGCCTTTTGGGGCGTGCGGCAGTGGCTGGCACGGCGATTATGGCTGTTAGGAGTATCGCTATGATATGTCTCATTTGTGTGGGATTTTTGTATGGTGGGGGAATATATTGACTCCCTCCATATGTATGTGTATGGTGGGGGGATATATTGATTCCCTCCATATGTATGTGTATGGTGGGGGGGAATGCTGTTTGGATTGTTGGGGAGAGAATACTATCTGTAGAGAGAGAAGTTTCTCCATACCCCGGGCTCTATTTCTCGATGTTTATCCTGCCCTCGACTACAGAGTCGACAGCCTCTCCGAGCGATGCCTTGTACCTGAAATACTCGGCTATGAGGTATCTTGTGTTCGACTCCTTGTCCTGTGGCGACACTATCTGTGTGCCATTGCTGAGCTCCCGGAAACCGTCATTCCCCTGTATGAGATAGTCTATAGTGGCGATACGGTAGGGCTTGTCGTCGATTACTTCCTCTCCTTCGACAGAGAGCGACGCGAGGTCGCCATCCCTATATGTGGCCCTTATGCTGTGGGATACGCCTGAACCGTATTTGTGGCCTATCTGCCTGAAGAGGTTCTTCAGCTGTGCCCCTGTCAGAGTGAGGAAACATATCTTGTTCTCGAACGGTGCAATGTCATTTATGTCCCCGAATGTCACTGTGCCCTCGGGCATAGCGGCTCGTATGCCACCGAGATTGTACAGGCCTATGACGGGATTCTCGTTATATCTCTTTCCGCTCCATACAAGTATATCGGCAAGGAGGTTTGAGAGCTCACTCTCCGGGAAACGTGGTTTCATGAATCGTGCCGAGCGCCCCACGACGGGCGACATGACAGAGTCGACCTGATGTCTGAATGGTTTGAGGTATGCCTCGGCAGAGGGGTCTGAGGCGTAACGGTTGTCAACAAGTATGCGCTCGCCTGTCACCTTCTTAACCTCATAGCGCTGGGCAGAGACTGGTGACGGGCAGACGTATGACCCGAGGAGCGCAATCAGGGCGAGAGCCCATGGCATGACAGAGTTGCGGGCTCTGGCTGGCATAATGAGCCCCATGGCACGGGCTCTCATGGTGTGGGCAGGAGGAGGTGTGTGCTGGTTGTTGTTCATTGTTGTGGATATCATGAGGGGAGTATAGTCTGGTTTTATGCTATGGTCTGTCAAAGGTTGATGACGAGCTCTACGGGACAATGGTCAGAGCCGTGTATCGCGGTGTGTATCGACGCGCTCTCCACCAAAGGCATGATGCGCTGTGAGCATACGAAATAGTCTATACGCCACCCTGTGTTCTTCTCTCTCGCCTTGAAGCGGTATGACCACCATGAGTAGAGGATATCGTCAGGATGGAGCGTACGGAATGTGTCGGCGAACCCCTCTGACAGCAACACGGAGAATTTCTCACGCTCCTGGTCAGTGAATCCGGCATTCATGCGGTTTGTCTTCGGGTTCTTGAGGTCTATCTCGTTATGAGCCACATTGAGGTCTCCACAGAATATCACAGCCTTCCGGCTGTCGAGAGCCTTGATGTAGCTGCGGAAAGCGTCCTCCCACTCCATGCGGTAGTCGAGGCGGCGCAGCCCGTCCTGGGAGTTGGGTGTATAGACTGTGATGAGATAGAATGTCTCATACTCAAGGGTTATGACACGCCCCTCATGGTTATGCACAGAGGCTTCATCATAGACAATGTCTCCATCCACGACAGAGCCTAAGCCATAATAGACGGCGAGGGGCTCATGGCGAGTGAATATAGCCGTTCCTGAATAGCCTTTCTTCTCAGCATAGTTCCAGTAGGAATGGTAGCCATCGAACTCCAGGTCCAGCTGTCCAGCCTGCATCTTTGTCTCCTGCAGGCAGAAGAAGTCAGCATTGAGAGATGCGAATGTCTCTTTGAAATTTTTCCCTACGCAAGCACGCAGGCCGTTAACATTCCATGATATGAATTTCATATTGAGCAAGTGTTTTACAATGATTGTGTTGTAACCGACGGTAGCTGACCGTAGGAAGACGATGGCTGTGCAAACTGGAGGCAGAGGGAAGCCTGCATGCTATGCCGAGCCGCGACTGAGGAAGACGATAGTCAACCGACGCCAAGCCGAGAGCATTATCAAGCTTGCTTGAATATTGCCGAGGCGCGAAGGAGGAAGGCGATAGCCAACCGACGCCAAGCCGAGAGCATTATAAAGCTTGCTTGTATATTGCCGAGGCGCGAAGGAGGAAGACAATAGTCAACCGGATTACACATATATATAATTAATGTACATATAATCATGCACACTGGACTTACAGGGGTGTGTCTTTATAAGCACGATACGGGGGAAAGCAGATGATTGCAAGGTGTGCACGATTTGTGTACACCAGAATTATCATGTTGCTCTCTCCCGCATTGTGCTCTTTGTTATGGTGGGGGGTTATGCCTTTAGGCAGTCATATAGGAAGCATCACTCATGCACATAGAGTTCCCATCCGAGGTATGTCTCGATAGCCTCAGAGAGGATGTCCACGACATCAGTACGTACCATGGCGACATGGTGCTCGAATCCATTCTTGCAGATGAACTTCATGAGTCGCTGCAGGTCAGGCACACGTGTCACGGCGATACATCCATCCATGCCGTAGGGGTCGTTGGTCATCTCGCCCTTTCCGAGATAAGCCTTGATGCATCCGAGGGTGTCGTCGGTAGAGATACGGAAGTATGTGAACTCTCCCTCTGTACATTTTCCATATACAGCCCCGAAGGTACGCACCTTGCCGAGAGTGCGTCCGAGGACACCAAGAGGTCCGAGTTTTATCTCATCGCGTATGAATGATTTGGGGAAGTTGCCACAGTGTGTCACGACACACTTGTTGCGGTCCTCAGCGAAGTTGTTGTTCCAGTCAGCGAGGGCGGGAGCAAGCTCCGAGGCTAATCTGAGGGCATACATGGAGACTGCTCCTGCTATATCTGTCTCGCAGGCGCATGGTATGCCTTTCTCGCCGAGCATGGACATTGTGACGCAGGCGGCACAGCCATAGTTCTGCTCGAGAGAGTCCCAGCACTGCAATGCGCAGCAGTCAATCTCGTTCTCCTCTATCCAAGCCTCTACGGCTACGCCGAACTTCGCCTGTACCTTCACCTTGTCGTCGTAGGCTTCTGGCACGATGGCATAGCCACGTATATCGTTCATCTTCTCTATGAGGCGTGGGTCATCGTCGGCTATGCGCTCTGCGTTATACAGAATCTCGGAGAGGTCTACCGGCACCACTGTTATTCCAGAAGCCTGGAGCAGCTTCTCTGACGCGCGGCATGTATTGAATCCGAGAGGGCGTGTGCCTATCTGTCCGACACGGCAGTGGGTCAGTTTCTTCACAAGGCGGCATATTGCGGCAAAGCGGTTGACATCCTGCATGAAGAGCGGAGAGTGTATGCTGTATGTATGGAGCGTGGTGTCTGTGAAGGGAATGCCATACTGGTACAGGTTATTGCATACGGAGATTTTTCCACAGAATGCGTCGCGCCGGGAGTCGAGGTCTACCTTGTCGTTCTCGTCGTCACAAGCCTGTACGAGAACCGGCACATTCAGCTCGGCACGCGATATGGCGTTGATAATACCAATCTCAAAGCCGAAGTTAGGCAGGGAGACGATGATGCCGTCAATCTCATCACGGTGCTTGCGGAAGAGCTCGGCACACTTCTTACCGTCGGTAATGGTCTCCATGGAGCCTCCTGTCGGTGTGTCCTCCTCGTCGAGGATGACATAACCGTAACCTGCCTCTGTGAGGTTGCTTATGATAGTCTTTCGGACATCAATGGCGAGGTCGGCATTGAAATAGGCGCGGGTACCTATGATGAGACCAAATGTCTCTTTTCCCGCATTAGCTGTTCTGTTCATAGTATTTAGCTGGTTTTTATGAGTTTTTGTTTTTACTTGTTTCCGTAAGGCAGGACATCATTTCCTTGCAAGGTCCAGGGCTTGCTGTCCTGACCTCTCTGTCCTCCTCTCAGGAATATCCTGGTCGAGTTTTTTTTGCTCATCCCATTACTCTCCTGACGGCATCCTTCCATCCTTCGTAAGGCTGCCTCATATCCTCCGCCTTATGAGCGGGCACGGTCGTGCCATTGCTCTGCCAGGCTCGTTCAGCCTCCTCGAATGTCTTCCACTCCTTCAGTGCGAGCCTGTTCATGACGACCGCTCCGAAGGCTGACGCATCCTCCACTCCTGAGCGCACGACAGGCACTTGCAGCAGATCGCTCTGCATCTGCATGAGGAAATGGTTCTTTGTGGGCCCTCCATCCACTCTCAGCTCCCGCAGGGCTATTCCCGCCTTCCGTGTCATAGTGTCGGCGAGGTCAGTCACCTGGTATGCTATACTCTCAAGCGCAGCCCTCACAACATGAGCCCTTGTCGTGGCGAGTGTCATGCCGCTTATGGCTGCCTTGGCATCGGCTTTCCACCATGGGGCTCCCAATCCTGAGAATGCGGGCACGAGATATACTCCCCCATTGTCGGGTATTGATGTCGCTATCGCCTCCACCTCCTGCGGGCCGCTGATGAGCTGCATCTGGTCGCGCAGCCAATTTAGTGTCGCCCCAGTGCAGTGTATGTTACCCTCAAAGGCATAGAATGTCTTGCCCAGGGCAGAGAATCCGACGCTTGTGACAAGTCCGTCGGGAGCCTGCACACATCTCTCGCCAATGTTCACCATGACGCTTGAGCCTGTGCCGTATGTCGCCTTGCCATATCCCTCAGTGAAACACATCTGCCCTGTCAGAGCCCCGTGGCTGTCGCCGAGCACCCCGGCTATCACAACCTTGCCCGTCAGTCCTGTCGTTGTCTTCACTTCCTCTGACAGTTCTCCATAGAGTGCGTCGCATGGTTTACACTCAGGCATGATGCAGCGCGGCACTCTGAGCATCTCCAGCAGCTCGTCGTCCCAGTCGAGGGTGTGTATATTGAAGAGCATTGTGCGTGAGGCGTTTGTATAGTCAGTGGCGTGTACCCGCCCTCCAGTGAGCCGGTATATGAGCCATGTGTCTATTGTCCCGAAGCACAGGTCTCCCCGCTCGGCAGCCTCCCGCGCCCCCTCAACATTGTCAAGGAGCCATCTCGCGCCTGAGCCTGCGAAGTACGGGTCGATGAGCAGTCCGGACTTCTCCTTCACCACATCGGCATATCCGTCGGCCTTCAGTTTGTCGCATATCTCCTGTCCGCGCATGCACTGCCATACGACGGCATGGTATATTGGGCGTGATGTATGGCGGTCCCATATTACGACTGTCTCGCGCTGGTTGGTTATCGCTACCGACACGTTGTCGGCGTCATTGCCGAGTGGCAGCTGCCTTATGGCCTCGAGAGTGTTCTGGTATATCTCCTCGGCGTCATGCTCTACCCATCCTGGCTTGGGGTAGTATTGCTTATGTGGTATGCCCACCTGCTTCATGAGCCTGCATTCATTGTCGAACAGCAGAGCCTTCGTTGCCGATGTGCTTTGGTCTATTGCTATTATCATGAGTTAGTCAGCATGGTGTTATTGTTAATGCGTGATGCTTCTCTCCCGCCCATCGCCTGTGGTCAGGGCTGGGGTGACGCGGTTATCCCCTCACAGCCTTGTATATGCCGTCGGCATCGAGACCGTAGTAGTGGCGTATCTCCTTGTCTGTCCCGTGTATGGCGTTCTCGTCAGGTATGCCGAGGATTGTCATCTCTGTCCCTGGAGCTTCCTCCACGACAATCTCAGCCACCATGCCTCCGAGGCCTCCATAGCGTGAGTGTTCCTCGACAGTGATGATTCGTCCTGTCTCCTTGGCCGCCTTTATGACAGCCTCACGGTCGCATGGCTTTATGGCGAGCGACATGTCTATGACGCGTGCGTGTATGCCCTCGGCGTCGAGACGCTTGGCGGCCTCAAGGGCGTGGTAGACTGGTTCGCCGCATGCTATGATGGCTAGGTCCTCACCGTCGTGTATCTGTATCGCCTTCCCAATCTCGAAGTCGGTCTTTGTCTCTGGATAAACGTCGGGGACAGCGGCACGTCCCACGCGCACATAAGCCGCCTTGTCATAATCCACGAGTTTGCCCACGAGCACCTTTGTCTGCTGTGCGTCGGCGGGTATGAACACTGTCATGCCCGGGAATGTCCTCAGCACGGCTATGTCATGCAGCGAGTGGTGTGTCGCCCCTAATGCTCCGTAGGCTATGCCGCCGCTCACTCCGAGTATAGTGACGGGGTTCTCCGAGTAGGCCAGGTCGACCTTCACCTGCTCGAGAGAGCGTGCCACATAGAAGCAGGCTGGGCCGCAGGCGAAGACTTTCTTTCCAGAATGTGCCAGTCCGGCAGATATGCCGACAGCATCCTGCTCTGCTATGCCACACTCCACGAACTGCTCTGGGAGCTCTTTGGCGAAATCGCCCAATGTCACTGAGCCGCGTGCGTCGCTTGTCACGGCGATGATATCCTTGTCTTGCTTTGCGAGGGCGAGGAGCTCCTCTGTAAAGCTCTTTCTACATGCTTTCATAATATTCTGCTGGTTACGTTTCTTTTCCTGTCGTGCGTCGGGCACAGGGCGTCTGTCCCATGGGGCTTCATGCCCGGACTATCCTCTCACATTGTCCTGGCTGGCATCACTGATAGTGTCTTCCCAGTGTTGCCAATGAGGCATTTTGTGCTGATGCTGCAGCCCTGTTGTCCTCGGCATGTCATTCTATTTCCTGAGATTCTCTATGCGTGCTGATATTTCGTCCATGGCCTGTTTGTACTGCTCGGCGTCAGGCATGCCATGATGCCATTTGGCAATATTCTCCATGTATGATATACCGTATCCCTTTGTCGTGTGCGACACGATGAGGTGTGGCTTGCCGTTGGTGTAGTCTATGTTATGGAAAGCGTCGAGAATCTCCTCCATGTTGTCTCCGTTGATTTCCTTGACGTCCCATCCGAAAGCGGTCCATCTCTCCGCGACAGACTCAATTTTCATTACATCCTCTGTATCGCCCGATATCTGCAGGTGGTTGCGGTCGATGATGGCGACGAGGTTGTCAAGACGGTAGTTTGAGCCTGCCATGGCAGCCTCGTAGATAGAGCCCTCGCCCTGCTCACCGTCGCCCATGAGGACGAAAGTGTGCCATGGGGCCTTGTCCATCTTTGCCGCGATGGCCATGCCGACACCTATCGGGAGTCCATGTCCGAGAGCGCCAGAGTTGACCTCTATGCCGGGGACTTCTATTGTTGGATGTCCGGAGAGTACGGAACCGAACTGTCCTAATGTGTTCACGAGTTCTGGTTTTATGAATCCCTTGGCCTCCAGCACAGCGTAGAGTGCCTCCACACAGTGGCCTTTGGAGAGCACGAATCGGTCACGGTCGGCCATCTTCGGATTCTCAGGGTCGGTCTTCATAATATCAAAATACAGAGCTGTCATGACGTTGAGACATGACAGGTCACCACCGATGTGTCCGGCACCTCCGTTATAAACGATTTCGACAAGGCGCTTGCGGTTAAGCTCGGCCTGCAACGTCAGTTCTTTTGCATTCATTGTCTCTATTATATTTAAGGTTATATTCTTGGGGTCATATGTTGCTTGTGTGGGCATAATGTGCCCTATGCCTGCGGCTCATGTTGCTGGGTATGTTTCTTCCTGGTGTATCATGGTGTCAGGAATCTGCTGCAAAGATAGCAAAAAATATTTATATGAGGAGAAGATAAAGTCTGGAAAATTCACTTTTGTTCCCATCATTTTCTCTATTCCCCGTCATACGCCTGTCCTTATGGAGTCATCTCAGCAGCCTGATGAGCTCCTCCCTTTTCCCGGTATCCTCGAACACTCCGGTATATGCCGTTGTCGTTGTTGTCGCCCCGGGCTTCTCCACTCCACGCATCTGCATGCACATGTGTGCCGCCTCTATGACGACCATGACGCCTTTCGGGTGGAGCGTCTCGTCAATGCATTCCATTATCTGCCGTGTCATTCTCTCCTGCACCTGCAGCCTGCGTGCGAACACCTCGACCACACGCGGTATCTTCGACAGCCCTGTTATCGTGCCGTCGGGTATGTATGCCACATGTACCTTGCCATAGAAGGGCAGGATATGATGCTCACAGAGGGAGTGGAAGCAGATGTCCTTGACTATCACCGTATCATGATAGTCCTCATGGAACAGGGCCTGCTCGAGAATCTCCCTTGGGTTCTGTGTGTATCCCTTTGTCAGGAACTGCATCGCCTTTGCCACACGCTCAGGGGTCTTTAAGAGTCCCTCGCGTGTATTGTCCTCGCCGAGGAGCCGGAGTATGTCCTTATAGTGTGAGGCCAGCTCTTCGAGTCCTGGTCTGAGGTATGTCTCTTCTTCAATCATACTGTTGTCGTTGTATGTGTCCCAAAGGGAGAGGGTGTCACGTCGGCCTTTCTTTCTATTGCTGCCAGCCTTTCATTCCATTGCCGGCGGCGTGTTACCATGCCGGCGACTTTTTCATTTGCCATGCCTGTCAGCACACAGCGTGTCGCCCCTGCCCTCCCCTTCTTTTTTTCAGTATTGCACGTTTACTTTCCCCTTCACGAGGCACGCCTGGTTATACCCGAGGGCCTTTATCTGCCTCAGCATGCTCTGTGCTTCCTCAAGGCTGGTGTAGTTTCCGGCACGGCATTTCCAGCTTGGCGTGTAGAAGTGGACGTATATGGGGAGGTCGGGGAAGCGTGATTTCACCCGTGCCGCTATCCGCTCACACTTCTCTCTGTCTGTGCGTTTGTTGCCTCCCGAGTATATCTGTATGCGGTAGCCATTAGCCTTATAGCTATGGCGCATTATCTTCTTGTTTGTGTTGACGGCGGCAGTCTCTGTCTCTGCCGTTGTTGTCGATGGGGTGGATATTGCAGCCGCGTTGTGCTCTGCGGCTTGTGCTGCTGTGCTCTCTGGTTGTGTGTGTGCAGCAGCTCTGCCATTCGGGGTGTTGTTCTCCTCATGCGCCGTTGTCTCTGTGCGCGTGCTCTCTCTCCCAGCCGGCCTTGTCCTGGCCTCTGTGTTATGAGCCGTTGCAGCGGCTTGCTTGTTCCCTGCCGCTGGGGTCTTCTCCGTCACGGGTTTCGCCACAGTGTTCACGAGCCTGTCAATCTCAGCACTTTGGTTTACGGTTATCTTGCCCTGACCTTTCTGGTCACTGCGCAGATTGTCCATGAAGCTCTGTCCGTGAGCTGTTGTCGAGCCGAGTATGAGGGTTATGATTATTGATAGATGAAGTTTCATATGAGGAGATTTTCACATCGCATGTTCCTGCTGTCATGGTCGCTCTGGCGGCTGTTGTCTCTCTGTCAGTCCCGCCATCGCAGTCATCATGCCTGCAAGCGTGCGTCTTTTTTCTTCTTTCTTGACATACCGCCATCTCTGTTATGGTCTGTGGCAGGTATATGTCTGTTTGTCTGGAGGGTGTTGGCTTTGTCCAGGATTAATGTCTCTTGTATCCCATTGCCGGCCATCTGCGGTGCGGGCGTCCCGTCGTCATCCCATGGCCATGCTGTTGAAGACTCGTCATGTATATCCTGGAATCAAGTGTTCCAGACACCTGGCATCCCCATGGAGATTGTCCCCCCCGTAGTGTGCCAGATGTCCGGATATGATGTCTTGGATATTAGTTCCAGGCGTCGATGATGCCCTTGAAGTCAGCAGCCTTGAGCGATGCGCCTCCGATGAGTCCGCCGTCGATGTCAGGCTTTGCAAAGAGCTCTGGGGCGTTGCTTGCCTTGCAAGAGCCGCCATAGAGGATAGATGTCTCAGCGGCAGCCTCTGCTCCGTAAACGTCAGCGACACACTTGCGTATGAAGGCGTGTATCTCCTCAGCCTGCTCTGCTGTCGCTGTCTTGCCTGTTCCGATAGCCCAGATTGGCTCGTAGGCGATGACGATGTTCTTCCACTCCTCTGCTGTGAGGTGGAATACAGAGCCCTGGAGCTCAGCCTTTACTACCTCCTCCTGCTTGTTTGCCTCACGCTCGTCGAGGCTCTCGCCGCAGCAGAAGATGACCTTGAGGCCATTGGCGAGGGCGAGGTCAACCTTCTCCTTCAGTATCTCCGGAGTCTCGTTGTAGTACTCACGGCGCTCAGAGTGGCCGAGGATGACATACTCTGCACCTGTCGACTTTACCATCTCTGCAGACACCTCACCTGTGTATGCGCCCTTCTCCTTGTTTGCGCAGTTCTCGGCGCTGAGCTTTATGCAGCTGTCCTTGATAACGTCAGCCACGCTTGCGAGGTGGATGAATGGTGTGCCGATGATAACCTCACAGTTAGGGTTCTTCACTACCTCTGTCAGTTCTTTGGCGAGGGCGATGCCCTCCTGCAGGTTCTTGTTCATTTTCCAGTTGCCTGCAACGATTTTCTTTGCCATAATCTTTGTAATTATTTATTTTGTATGTTTATTTGGGTTGTTGTCTCTTGTCTCTCAGCCACGTCTCATCTCGCCTTGAGCATCGTCTCGAGCTCTGTGGTCTCAGGCAGGCGGTTGTGGCTCCATTTGCCTCTCACGACGCCTTTCTCCAGGAGCATCAGTCCGGGGTTGCTGCGTATCATGGTCTTCAGCGTGGTGGCGTCGGTCATGCAGAACGGGTATTCCGCGCCAGTGATATTCTGCCAGTGCTGTTGCGACATCTCTGTGCTTGCTGTCAGGCAGTAGAATGGTATGCTGTTGTCCTGGCAGAACTCGTATATCTGGTCTATGTCGCCGAAGTTCTGGTCGTCGGCCTTGTCGAGGTCGGGGGATATGAGGAGGAATGTGTAGCCTTCTCTCCCGAGCACCATGTCTGTGATGTCCTCACCGTCGGCTGCCGTTATCGAGAAGTCGTGTATCGGCGGCACATAGCCTTCCTTGACGGTAACTGTCTTAGAGTCGACGAATGTCCATGTCGAGTCGGGATAGTTGTCGAGGGTGAACTCACGGCGCTCCCCGTCCTTCTCCATGATGAATGTTGTGTCGAAGACTGGCTGCTCGGCTCCCTCCGGAATCTCCATCCCTGCCTTTATGTCTGCCCCGATATGGTACGGGCGGAAATCAATGAGGGGGAGGTCATACAGGCACCAGAAGCTGAGCGCCACGGGAGTTACCATCAGCATCTGCCCAAGAAGCATCTGGTTGGAGCGTGACATAAGACGCCCGATATGTGTCGGCCGCCACGCCACAAGCGCCGCCAGCGCCAGCAGGACGATATTCTTCAGCAGTGTCTCGAGGTTTGTGAGGGTCAGCGCATCGCCGAAGCAGCCGCAGTCCTTGACGGGGTCGGCAATGTATATCCACACCGTCACGGCGGTCATGACCACCATGAACAGCAGTGTCAGCCTCGCCGTCAACCTCCTGCTGATAGCTGTCAGCATGAACGCGCCGAGCGTGAACTCTACCATGCTGAGCGATACAGACATCAGGAGTGTGAGCATATCGGGCAGGGACAGCGACGGCGGGATGGCAGCGAGATAGTCCTGTATCTTGTATTGTGTCCCGAGAGGGTCTATGGCCTTCACGAAACCTGACAAGATGAATGTCAGCCCGACGACCGTCCTCGCCACATACAGCGCCACAGCCTTAGCCCTCTTCATGCTCCGTCAGTTTTATCACGCCGAATGTGGCGTAGTTTATGATGTCCATGTAGTTCGAGCCGATACCCTCAGAGACTGTCGTGCGGCCGCCGTGGTTCTCTATCTCCTTTATGCGCTCTATCTTCGTCAGGATGAAGTCGGTATAGCTGCTTGTCCTCATGCCGCGCCATGCCTCGTCGTAGTCATGGTTCTTCTTCAGCATGAGCTTCAGGCATTCGTCGGCATACTTGTCATAGAGCGCCATGGCCTCGTCGTTTGTCATGTCTATCTCGTCGACATATCCATGGGAGAGCTGTATGAGCCCCACGATGCCATAGTTGATGATAGCCATGAACTCTGGCAGGATGCCCTCGCCGACAAGTGTCCTGCCCTTCACCTCGATTGACCGTATGCGCTTCGCCTTTATGAAGAGCTGGTCGGTCAGCGACGACGGACGGAGCATGCGCCACGACGGCTTGTAGTCGTAGAGCTTCTTGTGGAATATGTCACGGCATTGGGACATGGCGT
This sequence comes from Hoylesella loescheii, assembly GCA_021531755.1. Classification (GTDB taxonomy): domain Bacteria; phylum Bacteroidota; class Bacteroidia; order Bacteroidales; family Bacteroidaceae; genus Prevotella. The sequence continues at coordinate 252,578 of JADYUK010000002.1, read as the reverse complement.
CGCCGAATTGCCTCTCTGTCTTCCCTGGGTCTTTGGCTGTCATTGTCTGTCTTGTTATGAAAATCACCGCAAAGTTACTCATTTTCATCGGAATGACCAAGTTATTCTTCCGCTTTTTTGGCAAATGACGCTCTCTGTTATTTACTTTACATGTTTTTTAGGTAGGTTCTATAAATTAGCTTTAGATAACATCGGCTGCGTTCGGCATAGTTCAAGCAAGCTTGGCTCTGCTCTCACTGGCACGATGTTTGATGATACTTTGCTCTATCTTCGAGAAGATTTCTTTGTAAGATTGCAGCAGCATAGCGGGCTATGGTGCCAACCGACGCTCGAAGCAAGGGCAGAAGCCAAGATTTGCTTGGATTATGCCTTGCAAGGAGGAGGAAGGCGAAGCCAATGAGCTTACGAAGAAAGATGCCGAAGAGAGAGCGGAAGACCACAAAGTTAATTCAACCAAGAATTGTAATTAATTCAAGTTTCGCTTTCATTCTGCAAAATTAAAGCGAAACTTGAATAATTAATAGAACCTACCTTTAGGAAATCTTTCATGTTGCGGCGCGGCTCACGGCGTGGTGGAGTGAAGATGTCTGTGTCTGATATGCTGGCGTGTGTCGCCGTAGTGGTTCAGGCGGAATATGCTGTGTTTAGGGCAATTTGATGTGGCTAAGTGTATTTCGTGGGTATTTGCTTACAATATGAAAGCTCGGCGTGGACTTTTGCTTACGGTTTTCTTGCTGGTTCCTCAATATTATAAAAGGTACTGGATTACAATGTAAGAAGTGCTGAATGGAAGCCCCATTCAGCACTTCTTGCAGGCCAAAAAACACTGCTTACGGTTTGCATATTGTTTGTTTCTTTTTCTGACATCAGACCAATCGGGGAAAATCTGTAATCCGTTTTGTTTTTCTCAATATATTATCCGGAACTCTCATTTTATTGAAAAATATTACTGTCCGATAAACATCCTAAATACCTTGACATAGTGGTCATTAATAATGAACAAGCCCCCTTCTTGCAAGTTAGCATGGCTGTCCGATAAATTTGTCCGCTATATAATATAACAGAATTGCGGATTATAAATCAAAGTGTTTTGTCCACAGCCCCAGAGGGGCGCGACTGTTTAAAAACTCCACCTGGAAACGAGGGAACGGAGTGACTGAGTGGTAAGGTGGGGTTCTTAACAGTCGCGTCTCTTCGAGACTTTTTCCTTGGACTAATTCTAAGCCATGGTGTCTTCTAACAATATATTGGCTGTCCGGTAAAAGAATCGCAACTTATCATAAAGTTTTACCGGACAGTAAACATTGAAAAATATCCATTGAAAGTTACACGTATCTCAGTTTTTATTGTTATCTTTGCTGCATCGTTGCCACGGCTTTACCATCTTTTTGTCTGTGATATGAAAGGATGGCGAGGAGGCTTGATGTTGTAAATTATAGACAATGGCTTGTTATTCAGCAACTTACGAAACCGATAATCGGTCAAACATCATGGTCAATGCTTGTAAAGGAAAATGCCATAATTGTCTATGGTAGGCGATGGAAATAAGTTCCCGACGAAAGAAATGATAGATGATGTTAAACATGAAATCTAAATCCATGAAAAAACAGCAATCATATTCTTTATGTCCGTAATGCCATGCATCGTATTTGGACAAAATATCAAATACAGTTATGACAATGCGGGCAATCGCATCAAAAAGGAGATAGTGATGAACACAAGGGCTATCTCGAAAGAAGAATCTTCAAAGGAATGTTATTCTTATATGCTTTTAGAACGAAATATCAGAATATATCCTAATCCGACACAAGGGAAACTGAAACTGGAGATTATGGGCTATATGAGTTCTGACCAATGTGCCGTATGTGTTGTCAACGCCTCAGGCCAGCAAATCTTATCCACCCCTATAACGTCGTCATGGACAGAGGTGGACATCAACGCTCAACCAAACGGGATTTACATACTTCATGTTTCCTTGAACAATAAGGAAACAACTTGGAAAATAATCAAGAAATAATCTAAATTATCTAGGTGCTCAAGCAGGACGTAAGTGCGTATTTGACAGTGGACTTCTTCAAGTGGATAATGCATCGAAGCATATAAATAATAATTTCGTTTGAAATAAGGAATAATGTATTCTCTACCCTAAGAAATAAGAATATGGAAATATCATTAGGAATAATAATGTCTAGGGAATTTCCCACATTTAGTTACCATTCAGAAGCTGTCAAGAGACTTAAGATTTTACTATCTTCAGAATCACTTGAATTCAACTCTGATTTGATAAAAGAAATATCTATTAGATTTGTATGCGTATCCTCTGGATTCAGCAAGTTTTTCAAGCAATCTCGTCCTAAATATTATGATGATAAGATTGTAAAGATTCCAGGGTCAATAACCCCAGAAGTGAGAATGTATAAATGCCTAACCTTTGATTTCTTCATGGATTTCGAGACATATCTCAATGCAAAAGATGAGAAGGAATGTCTCAGGGTGTTGGCCATCTCGTTCTTGAAAGTGCTGGAAGAGCTTAAATACCCTGGCAAAGTGAAGAAGTTTGAGCGGGAAAAGTTCAATCAGGCAGTGAAAGAGTTCTTCATAAGGGAAAACATCATATCTGAGGCGGACATAGACTGTCAGCAATCTGAATAGAGAAGCTATATCTCGGGCAGCTATGATGATGCGGGGACGGCACTGTCGTCCAGGAGTTGAGCTGCGATGCCTGGGGACGCTTGCGTGACCCTGAGACCCATGAGGTATATGCGCCTGACCAACAACCCGTCTTGTTCTTGGGCCGAGGCTATACTGGCCACGAGCATCTGGCACAGTTCGGCCTCATCAATATGAACCATCGGTCACTGTCGCGAAGCGGGGAAAGTAACGCGCGGTTGTATGACCCTGTGTTGGGCAGATTCCTCTCTCCCGACCCGAATGTCCAGGAGCCTTACATGCCCCAAATCTTCAACCGTTTCTCGTATGCCATGAACAACCCGCTGTGTTATGTGGACGAGAACGGAGAGTCGTTTTTTGACATTCTTTGCGCAATCGTTGGCGCTTAAGGTGGGTTCTACAAATCAGGTCGAGTTGATTTTGGCCGTTTGTCGAGTGTAAGAATGTAAGTTGAAGAGGAAGTGTAGCGGGCTACACGACCGATGAGACTTGACATTATGACACCGATAATCGACCAAAGCGACCGAAACACATATAGTAAGATAGATACAATTAAGAGATGTCCTGATTTATAGAACACACCTTAATATAGGAGGAGCCGTGGCTAATAGCGGTGAACTGAATCCTTTGCAATGGAACTACAAGTCTGTCACCACATATTATAGGTGTGGGCTTTGGTGCGATTATGGGAGGTGTAGTAGGAGCAGGCATTGCCACTCCCGGAAGTGTTGTGTTCGCTGGTGGAATAAGCACTCCATATCTGTCTGCGGGACTTGCTGTAGGTGCTGTAGGAAAAGGCAGTAACTGGAAATTTGATTTCCATTGGACCACAGCGGCCGGTGGCGGAGGCAGTGTGACAAACTCTGTTTATGATGCTGATGCTGCTGACAAGGCCATAAAGAAGGCTCAATGGGATTACAGCGCATTCCAGCATGCTACTGCCATCTCTGTGGGACTCGCAGTCGACGATATTACAGGAGTTGGTGTAGCTGATAATGTCCTGATACCTGCAACCTTTGCCGTTGCTACAATCGGATTTCTTGCAGATAATATTCTCAGCAAACAAGAGGAACAAATGCAGAGAATTGGCTCTGAAAGACAGACCGGGGAATGGCTTTACGTATGAATTATTAGCAAAACAAGATGGATATTATAGAAATGCAAGGAACAATGAAATGGTTTATTTGAAAGCTGGAGATGTCTGGAAATATGGGGAAACGACGCAAGGAGACCATCGTTACAGTAGAAATTCATATGAACAAAATTTTAAGATGGATCCCGTATTTTATGGTTCAAAAACAGAAATATTAATATACGAGAAGAAAATGCTAATAGAATATTACTATAAGCATCATGAATTACCTCCTGGAAATAAAATATTTAAGTAAAAATCATTTTTTGCATTAGAGCATACTAGTTATTAACTGTAGCTGTGAGGATTTATTACGGATAATTTCCTTCCCAGAAATATTCAAGCATGTAATTCAATTTAGAAAAAGATGAAAATAGCATTAGGTGTAACTATGACGACTAAAGATTTTCCAACTTTCAGTTATTATTCAGACGCTGTTAATAAATTTGAAAGTTTATTAACAACTGGCTTACTTGGTTTTAAGTCTGATTTGATAGAAACATTAGATGTGAGCTTTATATGTGTTTCACCTGAGTTTAGACAGTTTTTTAAGCCAGTTCGTCCTAAATATTACGACGACAAAGTTGTAAAACTATCGTGGTCAGTAACGCAAGAAGTAAGACTATATAAGCATCTCACTTTAGATTTCTTTATGGATTTCGAGACATATCTCAATGCAAAAGACGAGAATGAATGTCTCAGGGTGTTGGCCATCGCCTTCTTAAAAGTGCTGGAAGAGCTTAAATACCCTGGCAAAGTGAAGAAGTTTGAGCGGGAAAAGTTCAATCAGGCAGTGAAAGAGTTTTTCATAAAGGAAAATATCATATCTGAGGCGGACATAGACTGTAAGCGATCATAAAAATGAGTAATATGATTTCCGTAAAAAGCGTTGGCGGACTAAATCACTGGGAGGGCTGGTTATTAACCTGCCACACAGGCACTATTTATGATAAGTTCGCCCGTTCAAAACAGGTTTTGCCTGATATCCCATGAGAATGTTTCAAGGCAGTGGGGGAGCGTGTGCAAATTGCTACGCCTCTCCACTGCCTTGATGTTCAGATTCCGGTATCGTCTGTAAGGCCGTCCTTATTCTTCAGAGAACTCGTCCTTGCCGACACCACAGAGAGGACATACGAAATCCTCTGGGAGATCCTCAAACGCTGTGCCTGGCTCTATGCCTGCCTCTGGCACTCCTACCTCTGGGTCATACTCCCAGCCGCATACGTCGCATACATACTTTTTCATAATTGTTGTTGTTTTAATGGGTTATTGATAGTGATGAATATTCCATTCGCCTGTCACGCGGGGCGTTCTCAGGGTCGTGTCATATCAGGGGGTATTTTTCTGTCTGCCGTGTGGTGCGCGCCAGCACCTCTGCCAACGGGGGTGTGGGGGCTATCGCGCGCGGGCCGTCACTCTAATGTGCATGGCAGGGCGGAGAGCTGGCAGTAGATGGTGCGTGCCATGCGGGTGTAACCGGCATCATTAGGATGGAGGCGGTCAGCATCAGGACGCGAGAAATACTGCGCATGGCTGTCGGCGAGGGGGTACAGCCCGCTTGTGGCGTTGAGGTCTATCACAGGTACCGCCCATACGTTGCCCGCCTCCTTGACTGCCTCGACATAGCTGTCTACCCACAGCCCTATGCTGTTTGGGTAGAGCTCGTCGGGCTGGATATTCGTCGGGCTGGAGCTGAAGTATGCCCTGTGGATAGGTGTCAGCAGGACGACCTGTTTTGTCGGGAACATATCCTTTATCATCTTCATCGCCTTGTTTATGCGTCCGCGGAATGTCGTGTCGTTGATGCAGAGAGTGCGGTGCTTGCGGCGCTGTGTCATCTGCTGCCTGTTCTCGGTGTAGACGACATCCCTCTCCTCTATGTTGTACCATTCGCCGAGTGGCACGGAGTGGATATAATCGTTTGTGCCCATGAGGATGATGATGGCATCGACATCCTGCCCGTGCTCTGTCGTGAGGGCCTCCGCCTGGCGTGGTATGTCGTTCCATTGCCGTCCGCTTATGGCGTAGCAGTAGCTTGTGGCCTGGAGCCACTCGCTCAGCATGGTCCACCATTTCTTTGTCCCTGCCTTCACGCGTGGGTCAGTTATCGAGTCGCCAAAGTATGCTATGCGCTTTCCTTGCCATGGGTGTGTGTAGGCTGGCTGTGCTGCCGCTGTGAGTGATATCGCGGCGAAGAGTATCAGGTTGAGTATCCGTTTCATATTGAGAGAGAGTGTGTGTGTTTGGTGTGAGGGGGGTAACGTGTCAGCTTTGTTGTTGTTGTTGTCGTCGTTGTCAGTTGTCGGTTGTGTCCGGCCATGGGCTGCCCGGTTGGGGGGGGTCTCCATTGTGCTGTTGGGCTATCTGGCGCTGGCTTGTGCATCACGCCCGGACAGGGCCTTCTGGTAACACTCACGGCAGAGGGGCTCGTACTCGCCCGTCTCACCGAGCAGCACACGCTTGTCGACATCGACTATGCGGTGGCTGACATAGGCTAAAGAGCCACAGCGGACACAGATGGCATGAACCTTCATGACATCGTCGGCAACGGCCATCAGGGCTGGCATAGGGCCGAACGGCACCCCCTTGTAGTCCATGTCGAGGCCTGCCACGATGACACGCACGCCATTGTTGGCCAGATTGTTGCACACGTCGACTATGCCATTGTCGAAGAACTGTGCCTCGTCGATGCCCACGACATCCATACCTTCAGAGAAAAGGAGTATCGCCGCAGACGAGTCGACAGGCGTGGAGGGGATGGAGGTGTGGTCATGGCTGACGACATCCTCGTCGCTATAGCGTGTGTCGATGGCAGGCTTGAATATCTCAACCTGCTGGCGGGCTATCTTCGCACGCTTCATGCGGCGGATAAGCTCCTCTGTCTTGCCAGAGAACATAGAGCCACATATCACCTCTATGCGGCCTTGGCGGCGGTGCTCGCCCTGGGATTCGTTTGTCATTCTTTTTCTTATATTATATATGTGGGAGTGCCTGTTCTGTGTGCCATACGGCTTGGACTGGAACCTCAGCGGCGGGGCGCGCCAATAGCCGCCGGCAAGGGGGCGCAGCGCAGCGAGGGGTATCACCAAGCCGAATATTTACGGACAAAAGTACAAAGAAAATTTAAAAATACCAAGAAGAGCCACTATTTTTTTGCTTGTATCAGATTTATGGCGTATTTTTGTAGTCAGTTAATTCACTTCCGGCAGACGTGGGCCATGCCAGCCCACATACACTGTCACAGCCCCTGCAAGAGGCGCTGAGAGTCTCCCACCGGCATCCAACTGGCTGCTGGGGGTGATGGTGGCCGCGGCGGGCTGAGCGTGGGGTACCCGCCCCCTGGAGCCATTGGAGAGGCTGGAGGTGACGAATTGTCCTGCCGACACGCTGACGCAGGGGAATAATCATCAGAACCCACCTAAAAGACTATATGGGGACACTATACCTTGTGCCCACTCCTGTGGGCAATATGGAGGACATGACATTCCGCGCTGTGCGCCTGCTGAAGGAGGCCGATCTCATATTGTGTGAGGACACGCGCACATCGGGCATTCTCCTGAAACATTACGACATTCACCGCCAGCTCATGGCCCACCATAAGTTCAATGAGCATGGAACATCGGCCGGCATAGTTGAGCGTCTGAGGGGCGGACAGACAATATGTCTCATAACCGACGCAGGGACGCCCGGCATCTCTGACCCCGGATTCTTCCTCGTCCGCGAGGCGGTGGCGGCAGGCATAGAGGTGCAGACTCTCCCGGGGGCGACAGCCTTCGTGCCAGCTCTTGTCAGCTCAGGGCTTCCATGTGACAGATTCACATTCGAGGGATTCCTGCCACAGAAGAAAGGGCGGCAGACACGTCTGACACAACTCTCAGAAGAGACACGCACGATGATATTCTACGAGTCGCCATACAGACTCGTGAAGACACTGCAGCAGCTGGGTGAGTTCTTCGGGCAGGAAAGGCAGGTCAGCGTGTGCAGGGAGATAAGCAAGATACACGAGGAGTCTGTCCGCGGGACTATAGAGGAGGTCGTGGCACATTTCACACAGACACCTCCCAAAGGGGAGATTGTAATCATCGTGGCCGGCAAGGCTGACAAATGACTCCCATACAGCCCTCGCTGACACCATCAAGAGATGGGGGCTGGCAGAGATATGGGAGCTGTCCGGCAGTCCACGATGCCTCACCAGCACGACAACCGAATCCAGGAAACGGAAATAACAGAATACAAAATAAAAAAAATCAGAAGAAACATGAGAAAGCTTTTCGCAATCGCACTGTGCATGCTGAGTCTGGCAGCCTGTGACAACAGTAACAAGAACGCGTCGACCGCCGAGAATGAGCGCACAGACTCGCTGAACCGCGTCATCGCACAGAAAGACAACGAGATTAACGATATGCTCTCCACGCTCAATGAGATACAAGAGGGCTTCAGGCAGATATCCGCAGCTGAGAACCGTGTGACACTGGCTAAGACAGGGGAGAGCTCAAACCGCACATCACAGATAAGAAGCGACATGGAGTTCATAGCACAGACTATGAAGCATAACCGTGAGCTCATAGCAAAGCTGCAGCGTCAGGCAAGAGAGGGCAGCGTGGCAGCCGAACAGCTGAAGACAACGATAGAGAACCTCACAGCAGAGCTTGAGGACAAGACAAAGCAGATTGATGTCCTCAGACGTGAGCTCGCACAGAAGGATGTGCGCATCACAGAGCTCGACCAGACTGTCACAACGCTCAACAACGATGTGGAGAACCTCAAGACCGAGACACGCGAGAAAGCCAACACTATCTCTAATCAGGACAGACAGATACACACAGCATGGTATGTCTTCGGCACAAAGAAAGAGCTGGCAGAGAACCGCATCCTTGAGAAAGGCGACGTCCTGAAGTCAAACTTCAACCGCAACTACTTCACAAAGATTGACATCCGCGTAGACAAGGAGATAAAGCTCTACTCCAAATCGGCCAAGATTCTCACATCCCACCCATCGTCAAGCTACACCCTACAGCGCGACGCATCGAAGCAGTATATTCTCCGCATAACAAATCCAGAAGTGTTCTGGTCAACAAGCAAATATCTCGTCGTGCAGGTGAAATAATGCCACGCAGCGACTCATAACGACTGGAAACCAGGAATCCTGAATGACTGACGGCAGCCAATGAACATACAACATCGGGGCGGGACGGCTTTCAGACTCCTGGCCTCCAGTCTTTTTGTATTATATAAACAGACCACCCCTCACATTGACAGTGTATAATAAGGAAATAACATTCGACCGCTTCATTCGCTGGGTCATAGTCCTTGCCATCTCCTTCAGCGCCCTCTGGCTTGTCAATTATCTCAGCGACGCCCTGCTGCCATTCTTCATAGCATGGCTTCTGGCCTATCTCATCTTCCCCGTCGTGAAGTTTGTCGAGAACCGCATGCGCATCCGCATCCGTGCCATAGCCATCATCATCTCCATGATAGCTGTCGCCGGAGTGCTGGCAGGAGTGGTGTGGGCCATAATACCTCCTATGGTGGAGCAGTTTGAGAAGCTCGGCAGCATCGTGACCCACTACATACATCTCAAGGCGAATATCACAAGCATCCCAGAGGCCCTGGACAATGTGATGATGGAGAACCGCAAGGAGATAGACGCCTTCTTCCACTCGAAAGACTTCTCCGACCTGCTAAAGAAGACAGCACCGGGGCTGCTGTCGTTCCTGACACAGACATTCAGTGTCATGTACAGTTTCATCGGCTCGTGTATAACGCTCCTGTATATGTTCTTCATCCTCCTCGACTATGAGTATCTCTCAAAAGGCTGGCTGAAGATATTCCCTGCCGACAACCGCCCATTCTGGCACTCGCTCATGAGCGATGTGGAGGTAGCGCTGAACAATTACATACGCGGACAAGGCATGGTGTCGCTCATCATGGGCATACTCTTCTGCATCGGATTCACCATAATAGGATTCCCGATGGCCATAGGTCTCGGCATAATGGTCGGCATAATGAACCTCGTGCCTTACCTTCACACCTTTGCCCTCATACCGACAGCATTCCTCGCCCTGCTGAAGGCAGCTGACACGGGCGAGAACTTCTGGGTGATATTCCTGTCGGCGTTTGCCGTATTCTGCATCGTCCAGGTTATCATGGACATGATAGTTACACCAAAGGTTATGGGGAAGGCCATGGGCATGAACCCCGCCATACTACTCCTCTCACTCTCCGTCTGGGGCACGCTGTTGGGATTCATCGGCCTCATCGTGGCCCTGCCACTGACAACAATACTCATGGCATACTGGAAACGCTACATAACAAAAGAGTAGCGGCAGCACGCCACGAGACACAAGAGCAACATGCAGAGACATACAAACCAGAGCCCACCATGAAGGCTGGAGCATAAGGCAAAGGCCTGGCAGGTGGGCTCCCCCCCCAGTAACACACACGGAAGGAATGATGCCCATTGACGGCATCTCCGTCACACGAAGGGCATAGGTCCCGGCGCCAGATGCTGACACCCAAAACGAGGAGAACAGGATTGAGGCTCCTGCCACACACGGCCCAGCGTGTAAGGCGCACACAGCCAAACAAATACCAGCCAGAGGGCTGGCTGAACAACCGGGGAACAATATCATGAGAACAGCATACAGGAAAAAGAAACATATGCGACACGCATTACAAAACCTAACCACTATGAAACAGACTATCAAGACCTTACTCTTCCTATTGCTCGCACCATGCCTCATGATGCAGGCAAAGGACACGAAATCCCTGAAACGCATTGTCCGTAACAATCCAGCAGAATATTACTCGACAGCCGAGGCACAACGTATAGGTGAACAAGTGATGATGTTCCAGCGCGTCACAGGTGGCTGGCCCAAGAACACGGACATGGTAAGCAGGCTTACCGACGACGAGCGTGAGGCTGTCATTCGCGACCGTGACCGCACCGATGACTCTACGGTGGACAACGACGCGACAACGACCGAGATGAATTTCCTCGCACGCCTATATGCCGCAACACACAAGGCGGAATACCGTGACGCTGTGGGCGGGGCCATCAGATTCCTGCTGTCAGGGCAATACGAGAACGGAGGATGGCCACAGTTCTGGCCTAACCCACAGGGCTATCAGGTGCACATAACATACAACGACGGCAATATGGCAAACATACTGAGGATATTCCGTGATATAAACACATCAACATGGCCATACGACGGGGATATCCTGGACGACGAGACGAGGGCTGAGGTCAGGGCATCGTTCAATAAAGCCATAGACTGCATACTGAGGACACAGATACGTGTCAAGGGGAAACCGACAGTGTGGTGCCAGCAGCATGACCACGTGACATACGCCCCCGCTCCCGCAAGGGCATTCGAGCTGCCATCGTTCTGTACGGCTGAGAGTGCCGGACTGGTGGCTGTCCTCATGTCCATACCCAATCCCGACAAGAGGATACAGGATGCCGTAAACGGCGCGATGGCATGGTTCGACAAGTATAAGCTGACCGGACTGCGCGTGGAGCGCACCGGGAGCCGTGACGACTTGTACAATGCTGATGCGAGACTCGTCAGGGACAGCACCGCAAAACCTATCTGGGGACGCTTCTATGACCTCGGGTACAATGAGCCGTTCGTCTGTGACCGTGATGGCATACCACGCCGGGACATGCAGGATATAGGATTCGAGAGACGGCTCGGATATGGATGGTATACCGACAGCCCTATGTTCCTCTACAGCCGTTATGAGCGGTGGGCAAAGGAGAATAACGTGAGGAAGAGAGTGAGTATATCCTTGCAGGCAAAGGGATGCAACGAGAACGGGACAATAACCCTCAACCGCAAGCCTGTACACAACCCGAGAGACTATGACGCTGTCGTCTCTCCAGGGCAGAGCATACAGGCAGCCATAGAGCGCGCACCGGAACATCCCACACGCCCGTATACAATATTCATACGCAAGGGACTCTATGAGCAGAAAGTCATCATCGACAAGCCGAACATCGTTCTCGTAGGGGAGGACCGCGACAACACCATCATACGCATAGCCGAGACAGAGGAAAAGAAGATGATAGAGACATACCGCGGGCGTAAGGTACGCCACGGAGTCATCGTCCTGACTGAAGAGGCGGACAGCTGTGTCATAACCGGACTGACCGTATATAACAACTACGGGACTGTCGTCGAACCAGGGAACACACGCCACCAGATGGCAATATTCGGGCGAGCAGACCATACCATAATCATCAACTCAAACGTATGGGCCGATGGGAATGACGCCCTAAGCCTGTGGGCTAACCAGAAAGATGGTGGGGGGATGTATTACCATGCCGACCTTGACCTGCGCTGCAAGGGTGTCGACTTCCTCTGCCCGAGAGGATGGTGCTATGCCACACGATGCCGCTTCTATGGTGACGGACACGCCATGATATGGCACGACGGAAGGGGGGACAAGACAAAGAAAATTGTCATCACAAACTCCACGTTCGACGCCGCATCACCGACAAAGCTCGGACGATGGCACCATGACTCAATGTTCTATCTCATAAACTGCCGCATGACAAAGAATGTCCTCGACTCTGACATCCAGTATGCCTACTCAGACAAAGTCCTCGACCCATGCCCATGGGGACAGAGGGTCTACTATCTCAACTGCGCCCGTGAGGGTGGACACTCGGGATGGCTCAACGACAATATCGACGAGAGCGAAGAACCTGGCACATACCACTCGACAACAGCCACATGGACGTTCCATAACAAATGGGACCCCGAGAAGCATATCCGTGACCTCTGGCCTCTCATAGCCTATTGACAGGGTAGACTTGGCTGGCAGCAGACTATCACCGAGGTGGATGCCCACTGACGGGTGGCAGCAGCAGACTATCACCGAGGTGGATGCCCGCTGATGGGTGGCACAGCAGACTATGTGCCAGGCTGTAGTCTGCATGAAAGACAAGAACAAAAACATGGCGGCTCCGTGCCTTATACGTGGAGAGCTCGACCAATCTGTGGTGGGAGGCTTATCGCCCAGCCCACTGTCCGGGAGACGGCAGATTGTCGGACTCGCCTGTGGATAAAGGCATAGAGCTGCCATGCTTGTATTATGCAGCTGGCAGTTCACCAGGTCTGATGCGTGGATGATGACTGAAGGTTTCATGACAAGACATTTTTTTTCAGCAACCGTAGCTGAAACGATACGGTAAGGGAGAATTCTTTATAATTATAGGAAATTGGCGAAAAATAATCCGCGAAACATAAATCTATATGCCGATTATTTGCTAACTTTGCACCGCGTAAGCATAATACATTTTTTTCAGGATAATATGGTAAGACAATGTTTAATTCTTTTCGGATGCCTCGCCCTTGGCGAAATTATTGTCAATGTTACGGGCGTGAAGCTTCCTGCAAGCATCATCGGTATGCTTCTCCTAACCCTACTGCTGAAACTCAAGGTTGTAAAGCTGGAATGGGTGCGTGGACTGACTGATTTCCTCATTGCTAATCTCGGATTCTTCTTCGTGCCGCCAGGCGTGGCGCTGATGCTCTACTTCGACCTTATAAATGCCGAAATCGTGCCAATAACGCTGGCAACGCTCCTGAGCACAATAATTGTCCTGCTCGTGACAGGCCATACACATCAGGCTGTGAGCAAGGGCGAGAACAAGGTGCGTGAGAAAATACATAATAAGAAAGTTGTAGAGGGGGAACCCAATGAATCAAAACCGGACACGCAATATGAAGACTGTACTCTGTAATGAATATTTTATGCTCGCCCTGACATTTGGCGTGTTTTATGCCGCCAAGACAATACAGCGACGTCTTGGATGGGTGCTTTTCAATCCTATACTCATAGCGATAGCTGTCATTATCATCTTCCTGCTCGCCATGGACATACCCTACGAGACATACGACAAAGGTGCTAGCCTAATAGCATTCTGGCTGAAGCCGGCCGTTGTGGCTCTTGGCGTACCGCTCTATCTGCAACTCTCTTCAATCAAACGACAGTTCCTCCCGATACTGGTGTCGCAGATGGTAGGATGTATAGTCGGCATTGTCAGCGTGGTGGCTATCGCGAAGATGCTGGGAGCTTCTGACACTGTCGTCATGTCACTCGCAAGCAAGTCGGTCACCACGCCTATTGCAATGGAAGTGACACAGGTTCTGGGCGGAATACCCTCGCTGACAGCAGCCATCGTGGTGATAACGGGACTGACAGGAGCGATAATAGGATTCAAGACTCTCTATGTGGGCCACGTCAACAACCCCATGGCCTTAGGACTGTCGATGGGAGCTGCATCACACGCCTTGGGCGCCTCTGCTGCAATGGACCGTGACGAGTTTGTCGGGGCATACGCCAGTCTCGGACTGACACTGAATGGCATACTAACAGCCTTGCTGACCCCAACAGTGATAAGCCTGATAGTATAACAGGGGGAGGGCATGCGCACACTTCTCTCCTCATAGCCGGAGCCAGAGATGCTGTCCACGACATGGACTTGACCCGCACATACTGCCCTACCCCATCGTCAGGCCTCCATGGCAAACGGGCGATATATGGACCAAAGGGTAAAGGACTCCAGGAGATATACCAGAGGCTCCTCATACCAGAGACTCCTGCCACCGGCATCCTATCCCATACAGCTATCCTGCAAATAACGATATGAGAGACAGGGGAGAGTCAGACAAAGGGGGAGGGAAAGACAAAGGGAGAGGGATAGATTGTTAATATATATTAATAATGTATGACTTATTGCTTCTGTTGAAGAAAAAATGAGTACCTTTGCAGTCGCTTTTGAGTAAGAAGCAACTGTAATACACAAATTGGAGACCCGCTAGCTCAGCTGGTAGAGCACAACACTTTTAATGTTGGGGTCAAGGGTTCGAGCCCCTTGCGGGTCACAAATAGATAATCGCAAATGTTTGAAGTCCAAATGTTTGCGATTATTTGTTTTTATGCAGGTTCTACACCTTTCTTGGTCTCTGGGGGGTAGAAAGCATGGCTATCGTTCGTATGATGCCGCTTGCTCATCAAGCGAGAAACGCATAAGCTGAAGTCCAGCACAACGAGCTGTTGTGTTTAGAACCAACCTAACTATAACTGCAAAAAAACATGAGAATAGCTATCATTGGAGCAGGCGCTGCGGGATGTTTCGCAGCGATAAACATTAAGCGCGGAATGCCAGAAGCGGACATCTGTGTCTATGAGGGCGGACGGAAACCTCTGGCAAAAGTCGCTGTGACAGGTGGCGGACGCTGTAATCTGACAAACTCGTTCAGGTCAGTCAACAGCATCGACGATGTCTATCCACGTGGTGCGAGACTCATGAAACGGCTCTTGAGAGAGTTCAGCCATACAGACGCCATGGCATGGTTTGAGGAAGCAGGTGTCCGGCTGACCGTACAGGAGGATGATTGCGTCTTCCCCGTCTCGCAGGATGCGATGGAGATAGTCAACACTTTGCTGAGACTTATGCGTGGGTCAGGGGTCAAGATAGAGACCTCACGCAAGGTCAGCTCCATAACGCATGGCGATGACGCATACCGCATAGATTTCATTTGCGGCCAGCACGCCACAGCAGATACCGTTGTCATAGCCACTGGGGGCAGTCCGCGTATGGCTGGGCTTGAAATGCTTGCCCCCCTCGGACTGGACATACAGAGTCCTGTGCCGTCGCTCTTCAGCCTATCCGTCGAGAATGGGCATCCTATAACACAACTTATGGGAACAGTCGTGGAGCACGTGACAGCCTCAATAACCGGAACAAAGCTAAAAGCTGAGGGGGCTCTCCTCGTGACACATTGGGGACTGAGCGGCCCAGCTGTCCTTAAACTGTCATCACATGCTGCAAGACATCTTGCCGAACGTGACTACAAGGCACAGGTGGGAATCAACTGGTTCGGAGACATGAGAGAAGGGGAAGTCGTAGAGATGCTCGAGAGTTTTGCAGAGAAGAATCCACAGAAACAACTCGCCAGTGTATTCCCTACTCACCTCAACAACCGCCTATGGCTCTTCCTCCTCGATACATGCGGGCTAAGACACGACACCCGATGGGCTGAACTGGGGAAGAAGAGTTATAACCGCATGGCGGCACGGATGACAAACAGCACGTTCGAAATAACGGGAAGGAACAGATTCAAAGATGAATTCGTCACGTGCGGAGGAGTGGACTTGAAGAATATAACCCCCTCGACACTGGAATGCCGCAAGCATAACCGTCTGTATTTTGCAGGAGAAGTGTTGGATGTCGATGCGGTGACAGGTGGATTCAACCTGCAAGCTGCATGGACAATGGGGTATGTCGTTGCGAAAAGCATTTGCCGCAAAATGGAGGGGTGAGTATAAACTGGAGGACGGACGCCAACGGAGAAGCAGGTGTGCAGATTTTTTTGGACAGCTAACGGATATGCTGTTATCTCCTCATTGCCATTACCGGCATGGTGTGAATATCTCATTCATACGGCGGTAGCGTCGCTCTGCTCCTGCATCTTTTTCCATACGTGTCTTGACATCTATAACCATAAACCCTGGAGAGTCACTATTGTCCAAGGGTAACCATTGTGGCAATCCTATGCCATTCGGATTGCCTGTCTTGACAAAGTTAGCATAATAGCCCATGAAGATATCCGACACCATGTAATCCTCTGGCTGCCAGTCATAGACGCGGTTGGTAGGCAGATTGCCCATAGCATACTCTATATCAGCAGAGTGGACAGCGCCATGAATCTCCGGAATCTTATTCTCCACGACTTCCTCAGCCTCCGTCTTGTCCTTCACACCACCTGCCAGGCCTGCCACTTTTCCCTCAATCATCATCTTCGGGCGCTCACGGCTGTAAAGGTAACGGTATACAGGCTGACCGCTTGTAGCGTTGTGGATATTGCCCCATCTCCATGTGCTGTATGCGAGGAAAAGGTCTCCGCAAAGGTCTATGCCAGGCTGCTTGTATATGTCGTCAGGAGCTGTGATGCCATAAAGGGACAGCATCTCGTAAGTATTATCTCCGAACATGCCGCTTGCTGTCTTTGCGATATCCTCCATGGTTATCTCTCTTCCGGACATCGTGATGTAGCCAAAGTATGCGGCAGGGGACATCTCAAGGCTGTTGCCGCCTACAAGGAGAGGAACACGCATCTGACGTCCTGCCGCATATGTCGCAAAAGGCTGTTCTGTCAGGAAATGGTTGTCAATATTATATACAGGTACATTTCTCACATTTGCCTGCTTCATAAGCACCTCTGCCGGCACTTTGCGCATCTCCTTGACACTCTTATACCCCATGCGCCTCATCATATCCACACCTGCTTTCTCAGCTTCAGCGAGACTCTTCACCCTCTTGTCTGCAATGACAGAGCCGCTCGACCCGATGGCCTGGGCGAACAGGCCTCGCGACAGTGGAGAAGCCATCAGCGCACTAACCGACATGGAGCCGGCCGATTCTCCCGCTATTGTAATGCGCTCGGGGTCACCTCCAAAAAGGCTGATATTCTCGTGTACCCATCTGATGGCTGCCTGCTGGTCAAGGAACCCATAGTTGCCGGAACCTTTATATGCTGTCTCCTTTGACAGCTCTGGATGTGCGAAGAACCCGAATATCCCCTCCCTGTAGTTGGCTGTCACACATATCATGCCACGTCGTGCCATGGCCATTCCCGCATAACGGGGCTCGCTACCGCTGCCAGCCATCAGTCCGCCTCCATTGAAATATATGAGCACAGGCAACTTCTCGTTCATTGTTATCGCTGGTGTCCATATATTCAGATACAGGCAGTCCTCACTAATGGAGTCGGCTCCGAAATTCATATCCCCAAAGATTGGCTCCTGCATAGGGTCTGGGGCATAATCATGACATTCTCTTATACCCTGCCACGGCTGAAGAGGCTGTGGCTCTCGCCAGCGGTTATCACCTGTCGGTGGAGCGGCGAAGGGTACTCCCTTGAAAGTCTTTATGCCTGATATGTCAAGGCCTTCCAATATACCATATGATGTCTTGACGCTTACTGCATCTTGGGCTGAGGTGGCGATGGAAATGGCCATCGCAGCGAGAGTGAGGGCAAACTGTCTCATGTTCGTATGATTGTTTTTATGTTTTGGGAGCAGGGCAGACATTGACTTTGGGGACAACATGCACCCCATGTCCTGTCGCACACGAAGCTCCTCGTGTGGTGGTTATTATGTATCTGGATATCTGAAAGTTCAATTTATCAGAACAGGCATTGAGAATGAACCTGCATAGAGCGTGTCATCTGTCATCCCTGACGAAGTGAGGGAAACGCTCCTCTCCGATATCGGGCCTGAAAGAGAATCCCTCGTAGCAGAATTCCTGCAATGCCTCTGGCGTATCGACCCTATGCGTTAAGATATGTCTTACCATTGCTCCACGGCATGCTTTTGCCCATACGGCCTGGACTCTCATGCCTCTCTCTTGCCTGACATAGAACAGTGGCTGTATGACCTTCACCTCTTCACAAACCCTCCTCCAGTCAAACAACTGCTCATACTCGGCTGTAGAGAGATGGACCAGTATGCCGTCATCCTCACGGACACTCTCTATCAGTCTGTCGGTCAGCTTGTCCCTCCAATAATGGCTTAACGGTTGCCCCCCTGTGGCCTTGAGCCTGACATTGTGTTCCATGCGATAAGGAACGACGGCATCCATCGGACGCAGCATCCCATAGAGGAAACAGGTTATCCAAAGATGGTGTTGACTGAAGTCAAGTTCTTCCTGCGACAGGCTCTCTGCCCTCAGGTGCTTGTATGCCTGACCGTTATAGGCCATTATGGCGGGCATGGGTGAAGCAGAGAAATAATTCTGGAACCTTAGCCAGTTCTCCTTTGCTATGCCTGTGCTGCACCCGAGCATCCTGGCAATCTCTTCTGTGCTTTTGGTGGCCATCTCTGTGGCAATGCCGTTTGCCTGTGCCTGGAAAAGAGGCTGACTTAGCTGATATGAGGATGTGGCATCGCGCATCAGCTTTGCGTTTGCGAGTAATATCTGCATATAATCTTGCGTTTACAACGCCTCAACTACTCCTTGCCTGCTGTCATGTCTTTTTCGTTGTGCCCCTGACATCCAGCATATTATCACGTTCACGCAATTAGAATGGCTGCCCTTATAGCGACAACGCCTTACATATATAAATGTGATGCCGATTTCAGGCATATTCTGGCAAGGCGGATTATTGAGGATAGTTATGTCAGCTGCAAATATACTTAGTATTCTTATAATACCCAAACACTATTTGATTTATTTTCCCCCACCACAAAAAAAAAGTTCTTAAATGTGCGATTTCTCGCCAAGCTAATGCGAGCAAGCTCTCTTTGGTCTTTTGACTTAACGAAATCGTTTGTATAAACACAGTCGTTTTCTCTCCATGGCATAGCCCAAGCAAGCTTGGTCTCTGCTCATCTGACTTATCGAAAACGTGCCCCTGATGCCTTTACAGCCTCTCGGCAACAGTTTCTTACAGTCGGTTAAAACCTATGCACAAATGTTAAAATCATAAAAAAGCCATACCCATTTATAGGTATTTCGATAATTCTTGCTACCTTTGCAATGTGAACAAAGGACGCTTAATGTCAGTTTTTGCAGAGGGCGTAACACAAATACTATAAAAGATAATACACTATATTATTAACAATAAAAACACTATTCAAAATGGCTTACGTTATTAGCGAGGATTGTATCGCTTGCGGTACATGTATTAGCGAGTGCCCATCTGAGGCTATCTCTGAGGGCGATATCTACTCTATCAACCCAGACCTCTGCACAGAGTGTGGTACATGTGCTGATGTATGTCCTAATGAGGCTATCAGCCTTGGATAATACTTTCCTCACATTGAAAGACAAAGGCGGCTGCTCATTGAGTGGCCGCCTTTTTTTCATGCAATACCTGCCATAACACTATAAGGAGAGGATTGATACAGAGGGAAAAAGGTGGTTGAGAGTCAGAGGATGTGCATCATAACGCCTGACGGTGTGGGCTTATAACTGGGGGATACGGATGACTGGGAATGGCAACAGTACGATGTCATCTATGAAAACGACATTTAAGAAGCGTGACAAAATCCCCAAAAAACCTTAACACGCTTGTGCCGAATGCTATTTTTCTGTATCTTTGCAAAAACCGCTCATAAGGATGAATCAACAAGTGCATATACCATGTAAAGTTAACTGAACGTTTTCGTTAAGCCAGAAGACCAAAGAGAGCTTGCTCACTTTGGCTTGGCGAGGAAACGAAGGCGAAGCCAACGTTTTCGTTAAGCCAGAAGACCAAAGAGAGCTTGCTCGCTTTGGCTTGGCGAGAAATCGCACTTTTAAGAACGTTTTCGATAAGCGAGAGCAGAGAGAGCTTGCTCGCTATGCCGAGTGGAGAACTGACGAACGAAGCTAGAGCAGAGACCAAGCTTGCTTGTGCTATGCCTTGCAAGGAGGAAGAAGACTAGGTCAAAACGTCTGAATTTATCAAACTTTTCGTTAAGCCAGAAGACCAAAGAGAGCTTGCTCGCTTTGGCTTGACGAGGAAACGAAGGCGAAGCCAATTAATATAACAGCATGATTAATAAGGAGAAGAACACAGTGGGACAGCGCATCTGCATGCTGCTGACATGCCTGCTTATGATTGTGGCGATAACTGTCACAAAGAACGGAAGGCTCTTGGGCAATGACCTGCGCCAGGCAGAGACATCATGCCCAGACTCCATGGACGTCAGAATGGCCGATGACGGCTCGATAGTGATATCCACAAGACGGATAGCAGCAGACGTGCAGGGCTATAACGGCCCTGTGCCGCTCACATTATTTGTCAGCAAGGGGCGCATAGACAGTATACATATTGAGGAGAACGAGGAGACACCAAGCTTTCTGGAACGTGTGAGAGAGGGAATTCTACCGAGGTATATCGGCATGACACTCAGCGAGGCACGTGAGGCGGAGATTGATGCTGTAAGCGGAGCGACGTTCTCTTCCGTGGCGGTGCTGGAGAATATTGACCGCGCGCTTGATGCCCCAGGACTCGACCAGGCATTGTCCGCGGCAGAGGACAAGCTGAAGAGCGGCAAGGGCGTAGACATGGAAATGAAGCATATCCTTGCGCTCATAGTCTCCCTTATGGCTGCATTCCTTCCTCTCGTTGTGCGTAATGAGCGATACCGCACAGCCCAGATGGCTCTTAATGTAATTGTCGTCGGATTTTATGCAGGTATGTTCGTGAGCTACTCCTCAATGTCGAATATCGTCGCGAATGGTCTCTCTCCACATCTCGCAGCCATCGCTGTCATGCTTGTCGTAGCGTTTGTATATCCCCTCTTCGGCAGGCATGGCCACTATTGCTCGTGGTGTTGTCCGCTGGGGTCTGTGCAGGAGCTCGCCGGGAAAGCGCGGAAGAGGAAGCTGCATCTGCCTCATGGTGTCGTGACGACTCTTGGATGGGCACAGAAAGTGCTGTGGGGGCTACTCATGCTGGCAGCATGGAGTGGCGCATGGTTCGGATGGATGGACTATGAACTGTTCGCAGTCTTCATCTGGCAGTCTGCCTCGTGGACACTCACAGCATTCGCCGTAGTGACAATAGTGCTCAGCATATTTGTGCCAAGGCCATACTGCAGATTCGTCTGCCCGACAGGACTGCTGCTCAAATCCATATGAAATACCCAATACCAACCGAATTATAAACAATCCAAAGAAAACAAGAACCAACCATGAACAAGCTATCTTATCTATTCAACGTCGTGCTTGGAATAGCCCTCGTCATATTGTGCGTGAAGCTCTTCCGTCTGACATCGTCATCGATAGAGAGTCAATGCCCCCCGTCAGAGAGTGTCGGTGACAGCATCTGGACGAAGGTTGAGGTAACGGGAATGGACGTTGACCCAGTAAAGTTCTTCAGCAATGGGGCTGCCCTCACTGTCGGCACCCAAGGCGACATGAACTCCATGGCCATCGGATGGGGCCAGATAGGAAACATGTGGGGACGCGACCGCGCAGTGCTGACCGTATATGTCAGGAACAGCCGGTATACGAAACAGCTGATGGACAAATATGACACATTCACTGTAGAGACATTTGGTGAAGAACACATCGATATGCTTTATGGATATCTCGGCCGCGTCTCGGGCAGGGATGAGGACAAGATAAAGGGAAGCGGGCTGACCTTGCGTATGACAGAGAATGGCACACCGGCATTCGAGGAAGGCGATATGATAATCGAGTGCCGTAAGATCAGCTCTCAGCCTATGAGTCTTGAAAGGCTAGACAAGGATGTCGTTGAAAAATGGTACGCTGAGGGTGAAGACAAAGACAACAATCATACAGAATATGTTGGCGAAATCATAGGAGTGTGGAAGAAATGTCCTGTCCCAGCCACCAAGAAGAAATAAGGTGCCTATTCTCAAAAGAACCACTATTCTGGCTTTTAGATAACAGAATGTAAACTATACAGCCCACAACAGAGCTAACAATTGCAACATGTCACGCTGTGCATGAACACAGCGTGACAATATGTTAAAGAACATTACGAAAATGTGACAAAATACTAATTTTGGCATTATTCACGCTTTCGCTGTTGACGTGGGTCAAAAATAATACTAAAACTGAATAATAATAGATAAAATATTTGGTTGTGTGCGATAACAGCAGTAACTTTGCACTCGGAAATCAGAAAGAACAGTATCTGATGACAGAGAACATCAATCTGAAATATCAGGATGACAGTTTGAGACATACAGGATACAACTTGAGGGTGCTGCCATCAGCAGCGAAGACCCACGAGTAAAAGACTTCCGCAGCAATCGGTCTTATCTTCAAATAGGACACAAAGGTAAAAAAGAATTAGTTTTTCATAGATAGTATATAGTTAGGTTTTAGTTATTAGGTAAAAGTTAGTTAGTTTTGATTGTATTAGATTTTTAAGTAAAAAGATTAGTTATTTTTCAGGTAACGAAAAACGGCGGGTCGTGAGACCAGTCATTTCTTTTGAATTATCTCAAAAATCTATACAACCCCGAACAGCAGACATAGTGACTATGTCTGCTGTTTTTTTATGACCTTATGTGTGCCATCTGGAGACCATCAGATACCGCATGTAATGTTCCATGGTCGCATGTCACCGACGCTCATACTGACACACTCCCGGACTCCCCCAACAACAAAAAGAGGAAAAAACATATCCGCACAACACAATAAAAAGCGGGATAGGACGTTATGATTATATAGCGGTCAATCCATGCTGAGATGAAGGGCTGGTGGGAAAGCGGTTCACCAGAAAAAGCTCCATATCTCTACCTTCACGTAATCAGTACTTACCCCCCCTATATATATCCACCTTCAAATAATCACGCCCCCCTCCTCAGCCATCCGTCTCACATATCCGCCTCACATATACTCAGCCTACGGGCAGAAGAAACAACAAGATCGAGCCATGTCGAGCAAACGCATATATATCATAACCCTCATCACGATGCTCACAGGAATTCTCCATGCACAGGAGCGCACTGTAGAGAACCGTCCATATACAGACCTGCGGCCATTTCATTTCGGAGTGGTCGTAGGGACCCACATGCAGGATATAGAGCTGAACAATGTAGGCCCGATAACACTGACTGACGAGAACGGTATGGAATACGAGTCGTTCGTCTCTACCGACCAGGACCGTTGGGACCCCGGCTTCCAGGTTGGTGTGCTCGGCGAGTTGCGCTTGTCCACCCACTTCGCCCTGCGCCTCTCTCCGACACTATATTTCGGCACACGGCACATAACATTCATAAACCACATGAAGCCCGACGAGGATGGCAAGCCGACAGAGGCACGCCAGACTCTCAAGTCGGTATATATAGCAGGCGTAGCAGACCTTATCTTCAGTGCGAAACGCTTCAACAACCATCGCCCGTACATCGTTGCGGGAATAACCCCTATGCTGAACCTCACAAGCCGCGCCAATGACTATCTGCGTCTGAAATCAACAGACATATACATGTCGATAGGTGCAGGATGTGATTTCTACCTACCGTTCTTCAAGCTGCGCCCAGAGCTGAAATTCATGTACAGCCTGACAAACAGTCTTGACAAGAAACATGCCTCACAGCTGAAAGACACAAACATGCTCCCATACGCATGCTCCGTAGACAAGGCACAGACAAAGATGATATGCCTGTCCTTCTATTTTGAATGACACAAGCATAGGGAGGAATCACTGTGCTCCCCCCTCAAGCAACAGGCAGACGACAATCCTGCCCTCCTCAAGCAACAGGCAGACAACAATCCTGCCCTCCCCTATGGCGGAGGGAGAAGCCAGATATATCTCCATGGGCACACATCTTTTGCGCAATAGAGGCGCAATAGAGGGATATACACAGACTGTGACTATACATTAACCCGGAAAATACACATAAATATGAGAAGAATCATCCACACCATGCTGTTCATGGCAGCCTGCCTGGCATGCACAGCACAAGAATCAACCCCTCAGCCACGCCCTGGAGACAGCGAGGCAGTGGAGAGAGTCATCATGTCACGCCGCAGCATACGCAAGTACACCCCGCAGAAAATAGGGCGTGAGACCCTGCAGGAGATTCTCCGCTGTGGTATCAATGCCCCTAACGGACAGAACAGGCAGGCATACGAGATACGTGTCATTGACGACGCAGCCCTCCTCACAGAGATATCTGACGCCGCAAGGGCCGCCAACCCACAGGTGAAGCCGAAGAATGGGGCGCGCACAATATTCTGTGATGCCCCATGCGTTGTGTTCATCGCCTGCGACACATCATATGGCATATCCCAGATAGACTGTGGCCTGCTTGGCGAGAACATCATCCTCGCTGCATGGGCGAGAGGCATCGGCTCATGCTGCATGGCGTTCCCCGTCAGTCTGATGAAAGGTAGCGACACATGCCAGCCTATGATAAAGAAGATGGGGCTGTCTGAGGGATATGACCTCATATACTGCATCACAATGGGATACCCTGATGAGACACCACTGGCGAAACCTCGCAAGGAGGAGAAGATTGTATTCGTAGAATAGTCCAGGACGGTACGACACGGACCATGAGGATGGACGAAAGACCGTGACGCAAGATATCATAACAAGCGAGAAGTAGGAAACGGAGCCCCCAGACAGGCATCCGTTTCCTACTTCTATTTTTTATATTAGGTATGCTAACATTCGGGGGAAGCACACTCGACAAGACTAACTGACAGGCAGTGTGGCATGATAATAATCCACCCAATAGCCTCGACAACCCCAGGCATCAACAAAAGGAAGCACAAATACGGGCATTACTGTCAACCACCAAGTAGATATTTCCTTATTATATCGCTTCTACGTAATACCTGCCCAACAAGCGCTGATATCAAGGCCACGACAAGCGAGAGAGACATAGTGAATATAATGGAGAGGAGCAAATTGCCGCTGTCTTCAAGCCAGCGGTCAACTATTGACAGACGAATCATTAGCAGCATGAAATAGTGTATAGCATAAATATCAAGCGTATGGCGCCCTAAATACGCAAGGATATCCTCCACCCGGCTTGATGACATCTCCCTTGTGTAAAAGATAGTGACAAACACAGCAACTGCAAAAAATGGCATGAGGATATGACGCACAATAGAGTCTACCAGGCTGATGGGAATATCAGCAAAGAAAAGCAATGGCCAGCCTATCAGTGACAATGTGTACAGCCAGTTATGGCGTTGCAGCCACCCGACAAGACCATAACGGCGGGAGAAGACTCCAAGAATGAAGAAGGGATAGAAATTGCCACAGTTAAGAAGGCAGAGGGGGTCGTTTGTCTGCGCTGTGTATTTCCAACCGATAAGGAACAGCCCCCATGTCACAGCGGCGATAGTTATATCGACGGCCAACTCACCGAGGCCGAGCCGCACGGCTGCATTATGTGTCGATGTGTCAGCAGAAAGAGGTTGTTCATGCATATGCCGCATGGATGAAGAAAGAGGATTAAGCCTGAAGAGATATAGCGACATATAGAAGACAGCAAGCGCCATGAAATACCAATACCCGTTCTTCGCTGGCGCCATGAGGAATGCCCATATCTTCTCTGCGACTCCTGCAACAGATGACGGCCAGCTGATTACAAGAGAGAACAGGATTCCAAAGAACATCAAGGGGCACAGAAGACGCAATAACTTCCGGCGCATTCCCCTAACCGACTTATAGGGGGGGGGTTAAGTGCCAGATAGCCAGACATATACATAAAAAGCGGCATATGAAATGAGCCGATAACATCCTGCCATATACTGTCTGAGTGGTCCATACCGAACAGATAAACATGCCCGGCAACGACAGTGAGTATTGCGAATCCCTTTAGTCTGTCAATATAATTCAGTCTCTGCATCTTTATGTAGTAAATTTTGTGATGATAGGTATAACAAATGTTTTGACACCTGTTGTCTGCATATTTGAAAGAGCTTGTGCATCAATCATAATGCAAAGGTAGTAAATGCAGACGAGATTTCAAAACAATGGATAATTTTTTATATTCGTGTCTGGCAAAACTTTAGGATGAGTAATGACATGTTTGCCGGACAGACAGTCCGGAGCGCTCATACAGGTGGGGGCTTCAATACTATAACAGTCCACAACCCCGATGAGGCTGCGGACTGTTATAGTATATGAGACAGATGTGTGCCTGATATCTCTCATATCAGACAGGGGGCCTAATTATCTCATAATGTATTTCTTTCCATTCTTGATGTAAATGCCGGCAGGCATCTTCTGAGCATTGCTGTAAGCGACACCTGTTATACTGAACATGCGGTCAGACGGCGTTCTGTCGTCATCTCCTCAGGTGTTTCCTCCGCGTTCTTTTCCATGCCTGCCCCACATGGTGGCAGGGTGTCTCTTCCCGCGGCGTCGGGTGGCCACGCCTGAGGCTTCTTGTATATTATCCCTAATCAATGGGTCATTGGTCAGTTGAAAGCCGGTTCCTCACTATCTGTCATGAAGATTTCCTGGATATACGGTTGAGACAAGCTGAACCGCCATGGTTCCGGCTGACATGCCCATCATCATACCCCGACAGCTCAACACGCTATATATCAGAAACTTAGACCTCTTCTCACCAAAGGTACTGGATAAGCGGCTCAGAAGCACTGGATAAGCGGCTCAGAAGTACTGGATGAGCGGCTCATTTCCACTGTATGACCGCCTTATCTGCACAGAATGAGATTCCGCTGTGATATCAGTCTGTGTGATGCTGCTGTTTCTTTCGGGGGATGACCTTATAGGCTGAGGGTATCCTGGTTGATGGGCGCGAAGCCCGCGGTTGCGTGTCTTTCCGTGAGCAGAGGCCGGGGGCATCACTCACGTCTCTCCGTGTGCCATCCCTTCGTCGCTCTGCGTCTCGGCATAGCCCGCTATGCACCGGACGGAGATGCCGCACTCTGGCACACAGACGAGCCTGACTGGCTTGTGGATCAAAAGGCCTGTTTGGGATAAAAGAAGGAGAGAGATGCCCTGTGGTTGCTGGTGTGTGGCATCCCTCTCCTTTTCATGTTAAGGGGAGAGCACCGCTCTTCTCATCACTCTACCGGTGGCACCTCAGAGATGCTGCCGTATCTGTGATACTCGAATGATATGCTCTGCTCCTTTATGTAGTGTATCAGCTCCACGCGTCCGTCCTTCACTGGAGGTGCTGTGGCGATGTACTTGTTCGTGTCAGCCGCACGCTGGTACATCTCCTTTGGTATGTCGGCCGAGCATGTGCGGATGCGCTCGTAGCGTGGCATATCGGCGAGGAAGTCGACGAGGCTTTCCTTCTTCAGCGTCGCTCCGGTCTGCGCGAGGCTCTGTGTGCGGTCGTCCGACGGGTCGAAGCTGATGGTCAGCGGTGTGCCTGCCGTGGCGGCTGCGAGGGCTATCATGCGTGCTGCCTCGTCGCTGTCGCCCTTGAAGAGGCGCAGAGCCATGCCACCCTTCAGCGGAAGGTAGCGGAAGGCGTTCTGCTCGCCGAAGCACTTGTTCCAGTCACGTGCATGGGCAAACTCTGCCTCCCACGCCTCGCGGTAGCTCTTCTTGTAGTCGGTCTTGGAGCCTGGCTTGTCGGTTATGTATGTGAAGAGTGAGCAGTAGTTTGGTCCGCCGGCCTTGATGCCTCCGCCGAAAGCAGAGAGCTTCATGCCGCCGAATGGCTGGCGGTTGACTATGGCGCCTGTTATGCCGCGGTTGATATAGAGGTTGCCTGCCATGATGGAGTTCTTCCATTTCTTCTGCTCTTTCTCGTCGAGGCTCTGTATGCCGCTTGTCAGACCGTAGTCAAGGCCGTTGACAAGGCTGATGGCCTCATCGAGGGTGTCGAACGGACATACGGAGAGCATAGGGCCGAAGAGCTCTGTGCGGAACGAGTAGCTGCCTGGCTTCACTCCCCACTTGATTGTCGGGGCGAGGATATAGCGCTTCTTGTCGACGAATCGTGGGGCGACGAGCCATGACTCTCCCGGCTCAAGGTGCTCAAGGGCGTGGAGGAGCTTCTCGTTCTTGTTCGTAATCATCGGGCCGACGATGTTGCCGGCATCCCATACGCTGCCCACCTTGAGGCTTGTGGCACAGTCGATGAGCTTCGTCTTGAACTCCTCGCTGTTATATACTGACCTCTCTACGAGCAGCAGCGAGCATGCCGAGCACTTCTGTCCTGCATTGCCGAAAGCCGATGTGCAGGCGTTCATGATAGCGTGGTCGCGGTCGGCCGACGCTGTTATTATCATCACGTTCTTTCCGCCTGTCTCGGCAGAGAGCGGTGTGAGCGGATTGTTCCGTGTGATGGCCTGTGCTGTCTCTGTGCCGCCGGTGAGTATGATGTGCTTTATCTCCGGAGCTGTGGTGAGGGTGTTGAGAGCCTCACGGTCGGTGATGATTATCTGGAGGGCCTCACGTGGCACACCTGCATCCCAGAATGCCTTTGCGAATAGCCATGCTACTGGGGCCGCAACGGTGGCTGGCTTGAGGATGACGGTGTTGCCTGCTGCAAGGCCGGCAACGATGCCGCCGACAGGTATGGCGCATGGGAAGTTCCATGGAGAGATGACAAGGATAGTGCCCTTGGCCTTTATGTCGACATCGCTGAGCTTGAGGAACTTCTTCATCGTCGTCGTGTAGAAGCGGCAGTAGTCGATTCCCTCGCTGACCTCAACGTCGCCCTCGACAACTGTCTTGCCTGTTATGGCACACATGCAGCCGATGAGGTCGCCACGCATCTCGCCGAGACGGTTGGCAGCGTCGTACATGATACGGTGGCGCTCCTCTATGTCTTTCTTACGCCATCCGCCTGCATCCTCGTCGGCTATGCGCACAATCTCCCTAACCTGCTCTGCCGATGCCTGTGACATCTCGCATATCTCTATCTCGTCGTCCTGGCAGCGGTCATAGTATTTGTGGCGCTTGTCGTTGGTGACTTCCTTGTCGCCTATCTGGGTCGGGATGATGTATGGTGTGTCAGCGGCGGTCTTCTTCCACTTCTTGAATATCTGGCGCTGCCACTCCTGGTTACACTCGCGGTCGAAATCGGTGTCTGGCTCGTTCTTCATCTCGTCCATTGGTGGCACAGGCTTGTAAGGCTCCAGGCGGTTCTGTGTGCGGTGTGGTGTGTGAGGTATCTTGTCCTTTATGGCGTATGCGTCCTCGAACTGCTTCTTCAGGAAGTCCCATGTCTCTGTTCCTGGCTGGAGGTTGAACGAGTGGGTGAGGAAGTTGTCTGGCGCTGTGTTCTCATCCATACGTCTGACGAGGTATGACACGGCGTTGAGGAAGTGCTCGTCCTTCACGACAGGTGTGTAGAGGATGACATGGTTGCCGAGCTTCGACTGTGCTCTCCATACATGGTCTGCCATACCCTCAAGCATCTCGAAGCAGAAGGTTTCCTTCGGTGTGCCATACTTCTGTGTGAGGAGGTAGGCATAGGATATGGTGTAGAGGTTGTGGGACGCCATGCCGACATGCAGGTACTTGGAGTTCTCTGGCAGCAGGCCGCGCTCTATGATGTGGAGGTAGTTGGCGTCGACCTCGGTCTTGTCCGGGCGCACAGGGTTCTCCCATCCGCGCAGCGATGCCACTACTGTCTCCATCTCAAGGTTACATCCCTTCACGACACGCATCTTTATCGGAGCGCCTCCGCGTGAGCAACGCTCCTTGGCAAACTCAAGAAGCTCAGTCTGGAAGTCCCATGCGTCAGGGAGATATGACTGGACAACGATGCCGGCAGAGTAATTCAGGAACTCGGGCTTTGAGAGCACCTCCTTGAATAGGCGCAGTGTCAGGTGGGCGTCCTTATACTCCTCCATGTCAAGGTTGATGAACTTGGCGCGCTTCTTTCCATACTCGTCGACATAAGGATTGTCTATGGCTGCCTGGTAGAGCTCTGACATACGGCGTATCAGCTCAGGGAACGACTCCTCATAGTTGAGCGCATGGGTCTGTGCGTAGATGCCTGATATCTTCACCGAGATATAGTTGATGTCCGGCTCCTTGAGTGCCTCAAGATACCCGTAGTATCTCTTGTCGGCCTCCTGGTTGCCCAGCACGACCTCTCCGAGGAGGTTCACATTCTGGCCAATCTTCTGGTCGAAACGTGTGGCGAGGTGCTTTGTCAGATTCGGACGGGCGGCGTCGATGATGACGCGTGATGTGTCCATCCTTAGGCGTTTCTTGATGATGGGGATGGCGATAGGCCAGAAGAAATACCCGAACTGCTGGTAAATCTGGAACAGGAAGGTGTCTCTCTTGTTCAGGAACTTAGGCACTCCATACTGGTCTATGAGTGTCTTGATGCGCATGGCGAGCTTCTTTGAGTCACGTATCTGTGATGACTCGTCGAGCATCTTCACAAGGAACTTCTTGTCCTGTGGACGCTGCACCATGATGGCATACTTGCGCTGTTCAGCACGCTCTGCGGGAGTGATGGTCTCCTCACATGTGTCATACAGTTTTTTTACCCATTCTTCAACTTCTTTGATAGTCGGCTTGTTCATAATCTTTCGTCTTTTTTGGGTCTTGGGGGTGGCATCGCCGGCAGACGCATACAGCATAGACTGATATATATACGACGGCTCTGCCTGGAGATATCCTCCCCACGGTCCGCTTGCATCGTCTCTATCCCTGGCTATGACAGTCAGGAAAGAAATACATGATGCTTACGGCTTGTATTAGTAATAAAGAAAAATTTGGTGATTGGGGGCACACAGCAGGATGTAACACAAAACAATGGCTGGTGAAGCCGCATCCTGTGCATAGAAGAAGACCTCTTACCTTAGTCCCCGATGGGTAAGAAGCGAAAGATTACTGAACGGTCGGACTGAACATGACAGCCCTGTAGCGATGAAGCTCAGACAGGGCCTGAAGCGAGAAGCGGTCGAATACTTGTCGTCTCATAGTCGGTCGGATTTTGGTTAATGTTTTATATTTGACGTTCGCAAAGATAAACATATTTCTCGGCTCATGCAAGCAAAATGACATTTATTTTTAAAGAAAAATTTCAGTTTGTTTGTTTTACCCATATAAAACGTAACAAACATAACAAATCGTAAGCATTGCACATTGATAGTGATTAACGTTTGATATATATCAAATTGTAAACCATCATGTGCCGTTTGTATACATTATTTTAAATAGATTCACACAAATGCTTACACACCACAAATTCCACGTGTCCTATTGACAACCAACAAGTTACGCCCCGAACTTACAGTTTGTTACTTTCCCCTCTGACGGGGGTTCCGGGGCATCCGGGTATTCCGGACTCTCTGGAGCTTCCGGACTCTCTGGGACTCTCCAGGGCTTCAGGGGCTTACGGGCTCTCCAGGGCTTCCGGGTTCTCCGTGTGATTCCGTGACTCTCCGCGTGAAAAGAGCATACTCCCCGCGTGAAGAAAACCTGCTCTCCGTGTGAGATGGATGGATAAAAAATCACACAGCCCCGAAGATGGAGCCGCCAACAAACTCGCGCAAGAGGGATGTCCGTGGGATAGAGTCAATATCGATAGGCTCGAAGCAGCGGAGGAACGACAACAGCCTGTCAGCCACTTCACGCTCGGGAGAATCAGAGGGGACAGACAGCAGAGCAGGCTCGGCCTTAGCACGGAGGGCGGCAAGCTCATAGAGCATGGATGTGTCGAAGAGGACATCTGCCGAAGACTTGAATGGGAATATCCAACGCTCCTCACCCCTGCGGACAGAATCCCAGCCAGCTATCGTCTCCTGTGGAGAGCGGCCACGTGTCTGGCTGTCACGGCTGATGCGGCGTAGGAGACGGTTGACTGTCGTCGGTATCCAACGCTCGCCATCAAGAGAGATTGGACTCATGGGAGCAGCGAAAATCTTGAACTTGCTCTCTGAGGGAATATGCTCTGAGACAATGGGATTGAGAGCATGGATGCCCTCAATGACCATTATCATATCGTCTGTGAGACGAAGACGCTCACCATGGTACTCACGCTCGCCTGTCACGAAATTGTACGTGGGGAGTCTCACCTCCTTACCACTGACGAGATCCGAGATATCGGCATTGAAACGATTGAGGTCGACAGCATAGACAGTCTCATAATCAGGATTACCGTCAGCATCAAGCGGTGTCTCACGGCGGGGGACATACCAGTTGTCCATAGAGAGGGCGACAGGATGGCGGCCGCATGCCATCAGCTGTATGCAGAGGCGACGGCTGGTGGATGTCTTGCCACTCGACGAGGGTCCTGCAAGAAGGACTGCCTTAACACTCGGCGACGAAGCGATACGCTCAGCTATGCCGGCAAGGGTCTTCTCCTGCATTGCCTCGCAGACAAGTATCATATCGTCGGCATTGCCTGACGAGATAATATGGTTGATGAAGGGCACGGTATGCATACGGCGCTCCTCAACACTGGGATAATCGTGAATAGTGTAGGTCATGGTGGGTAAAGGATAAGACGGTTAGGGGGGAATGGGTATAGGGGTGTTATCCTATGGTATTGCCGAGACGGCGCGCTATCTTCGAGCGCATCTGCTTCAGCTCAGTATAACGTTTCATGACGTCTGCCTCGCCGGGAGTGCCGAAAGCGGCAGCGAGAGCGCGCTCTGTCTCCTTTAGCTGCATATCAATGACATCACGGCGCAGCTCAAAGAGAAGACGCTCAACATTATGGAGCAATGACTCATCGGTCATCTCGCGTGTAAGGCTGCCAGCAAGGACATAACGCTCCTGGGAAAGGCTGACGGCAAGGCGGCTCAGCTCGATGTCTGGATGATGGACAAAATAGGCAAGTGAGGTGAAACCCTCGTCGTGGACATGGCTGACAGCCTCCTCAAGGAGAGACATGTATAGGGGATTGTCGAGCGTAAGGCTGTCACAGCGGAGATTATAATAGACATACTCGGCAAGCGACAGGGAGACCTTGTCGCCATCGACTGTCTCAACATCGTGCTTTATGATACGCTCTCCGTATCTCACCACAAGCTCGGCAAGAATGGCAGAGGGTGTCACACAGCTGCTTGCCGTGCGGCTGGGCGACTGGGCGGTGATGGTGGGAGCCTGGACATTAGCCCCCGAAGCACTCTGGGGAGGTGTGGAACCACCAGCAGGGGCAGTGTCTGAGGGATAGCCTGACCCAATAGGGGCAGCGCCGCCGGATGTTGCCACGCCGGAATTGGCATCGGCACGGGCATCGGCAGAACCGCCTGTTTGCATGGCCTGGCTGCGCTGGGCGGCACTTATGCTACGCTGCTCGGCCTGGCGGTGCTCGCTGACGAATGTATTCATACGTGCCGTGAGGACTGCCTCTGGCATGCCAAGACGTGTGGAGCAGTCCTGGAGATAAGCCTGGCGGGTGATGAGGTCTGGGATGACGGAGACACTGCGGACAATAGACTCGATATGGGCTGAGCGCTGGGCTGGGTCTGTCACACCGGTCAGTAGGGTGGATATCTTGAACTGTATGAAATCTGTCTGATGACTGGTGATATACTCACGGTACTCCTCTGACGTGTGACTGCGTGCGAAGGAGTCGGGGTCCTCACCGTCGGGCAGGAGCAACACCTTGACGTTCATGCCGTTGGCAAGGAGCATGTCTGTACCCCGCATGGCGGCCTTGATGCCTGCCGCATCGCCATCATAGAGGAGGACAATGTTCTTGGTGAGCCGGTGGAGGATGTGTATCTGATGCTCAGAGAGAGCCGTGCCTGAGTTGGCGACAACATTCTCTATGCCACACTGGTGCATGGATATGACATCGGTATATCCCTCAACCATATAGACACAGTCCTCACGCCCTATGGCCTTGCGTGCCTGATAGATGCCGAAGAGCTCATGGTCCTTATGGTAAATATCCGAGTCGGGAGAGTTGACATACTTCTGCTGGACACCCTTCGTGGCCTTGTCGAGCTTCCTGCCGCCAAATGCGACAACCTTTCCGTTAAGCCCTATCCATGGGAATATGGCACGGCCTGCAAAGCGGTCGGAGAGCAAATCACGGGCATTATCCTGAGTGAGGGCGGCCTCACTGTCACGCTTATAGCAGAGACCGGTCTTGAGAAGGAACTCGGCACGGTAGCCTTTCCTTATGGCCTCAGAGGGCATGGCACGGCGGTCGTCGAGGGCAAAGCCGAGACGGAAACGCTCAATGATATCGTCGCGGAATCCACGTGAGCGGAAATACTGCATGCCTATGGTGCGGCCTGTAGGGTCAGAGAGGAGAATGTCA
Source organism: Hoylesella loescheii (assembly GCA_021531755.1). Taxonomy (GTDB): domain Bacteria; phylum Bacteroidota; class Bacteroidia; order Bacteroidales; family Bacteroidaceae; genus Prevotella. The sequence goes on along the minus strand of JADYUK010000002.1, from coordinate 218,101 downwards.
TGGTAATACTGTGCTGCCCACTCATTGACAATGAACAGCGACTCACGCTCAGAAGCTTGCTCACGCTCCGCATCGCTCAGCTCGCGCTCCTTTATCTCTATGTGATAACGCTTGGCAAGCCAGCGCAGGGCCTCAGGATATGTCATCTGCTCATGCTCCATGATGAAACCGACGGGACTGCCTCCCTTGCCACAAGAGAAACAGTGGCAGTAGTTGCGGGCAGGACTGACAGAGAAAGACGGTGTGGAATCATTATGGAACGGACATAACCCCTTGTAGTTAGCCCCGCTCTTCCTGAGCGTGACAAACTCCGACACGACATCAACGATATCTGCCGCGTCAAGTATGCGCTGGACTGTGGGACGATCTATCATATTAAGTAGAAAGGAGTTATGAGACGGGATGGGAGACTGTTGCTTATTGGGAGCCGAAAGGGGCGGAGCCATTTATCTTAAGGCAGTACCTGTGCGGGGACTGTTACATCCAAGCGTAACATGCGCGCACCAGGAAAATGCGGGATGGCAGACGTAAGCAAGGGATGGCAGGAAAGCAAGGGATGGCAGTAGTAACGGCAGACGTGACGGCTACCCTCTTGGAGAGGAGGCGAAGAGAGTGAAGTTGACTGAGCCATAGGCTCGGTGGTCGATGAAACAGGGGTGTGAGGAGAAATCGTACTGCTTGCCATGCTCAAAGACAAAGATGCCATCAGGTTTGAGAAGCGACTGCGAGCCAGGGTCGCCATTGCGGAGTATGAGGTCAGGAAGCTGCGGAAGCTCCTTCAGAGCATACGGCGGGTCGGCAAAAATGATGTCATACTGCTGGCGCGAGGACTTTAGGAAACGGAACACATCGCCCCTTATCAGCGAGCACTCCTTGACGCCTATCTTCTCAAGACACTGGCGTATGAACGCCGCATGGTCACGGTCGGCCTCAACGCTGACGACACTTGAGCATCCTCTTGAGAGCATCTCAAGTGTTATGCTGCCAGTGCCTGCGAAAAGGTCGAGGGCTGTAGCGCCTTCGATATCGACATATCCATTGAGGACATTGAATATGTTCTCCTTGGCAAAGTCTGTCGTGGGACGGGCCTTGAACGTGCGTGGCACCTCGAAACGGCGACCCTTGTATTTTCCTGTTATGATTCGCATAGGCAGATAAGGTCGTAAGTGATGTGTGGGATTTGAGTGATGGGCGAGCGGTTGAAGTCGGCTGACGGACTGACAAGATAGACATTGGCTACATACCGGCGCAACTCTGTCCGCAGCATGTCAGAATCTGGGAATGCCCCGACAAGGACTATCTCGTCGCGCTGACGGTCGAATGCAAGCTGCTGCCATACATACAGGATGTAATAGGCTGTATCTGTAATCTCAGATGTCACAAAGGTGTTCATGAACCGGAAACGGTTGTTGGCAAAGGAGAATACGGCCAGAGAGCCATCATGGGCATAGGCATAGAGCTTGCGGGTGCGGCCGGCATAGCTGAGCTGATGCAGATGGGTCCATACAGGGACAAGGACGGGCATGATGCGGACATCGGAAAAATGGTCGGTTATGACAAGACGCAGGTCCTTGTTGATAGAATAGACGGCAACACAGTTGAGACCGGGGATGACATGTGTGAGGACAATATCCTTCTGCCTGCTGGGGAAAGTATGATGATACAACGTTGAGACAGAATCCTCGTCATACTCGTCGAGAGGAACAAGGAGGACATCGCTGTCTAACAACACCTGGACACGACTGCCGGACAACGACAGCAGCCCACTCTCGCGAAAAGCCTCCCTGAGATTGGCAGCCATAGACATGCCACTCTTGACAATGTATGGCTCGACCCTCAGACCTGGGGGAGACGACAAGGGAGAGGCAAACATAAGGGTCTGCCTGCCTATGCGGATAATACTGCGGGGGGTACGGGTTATATCATTGTTCATGACTGCAAAATTACAAAAAAAAGAATTAATCAAGCGTCAGACATAATCTTTTTTTTGATTATACCGGATTTTTATATAATTTTGTCGAAGATAAGCGACAATAAGGAGAATGAACGGAAAAGCCGTCTCCCCTACCCTCGACTATTATGACAGAAGAATGGATAAGTAGAATAAGGAATGCGATGCCTTTCGTGCCTACTGCCGACCAGCAGAACGCTATAGCACGGATGGCAGAATTCGTATGCGCCTCGATGAGAGACACCGAGAGCCGGCAGTGTATGATTCTCAGAGGATATGCTGGAACGGGAAAGACATCGGTGGCAAAGGCGCTGATAGCCGCCATGGCAGAGGGGAGGAGGAGAGTGGTGCTGCTTGCCCCGACAGGAAGGGCGGCGAAGGTGCTCGCCATGGGGACAGGACACACGGCATTCACCATACACCGGTTCATATACAGGCAGCAGAGATATCTCTCTGAGCATTTCTCACTGAACAACAACCTGCACCATGACACACTGTTCATCGCCGACGAGGCATCGATGATAAACCATGGTGCAGACACGTTCGGGTCGGGCTCGCTGCTCGACGACCTCGTCGGATATGTCATGTCAGGACGCCGGTGCTCACTTATGCTCATAGGAGACACGGCACAGCTGCCCCCAATAGGATTCGAGACATCGCCGGCACTGGAGAGCGACAGGCTGAGGGGATACGGTCTCTACGTGACGGACTATGACATGACAGAGGTGCTGAGACAGGCCGCCGACTCGGGGATTCTTGCCAATGCCACCATGCTGAGGAACATGAAGGACAGCGCGGTCGGGATGCCAAGGATACGCACCAGTGGATTCAGCGACATATCAGTCTGCATAGGGAACGAGCTGGTGGAGACACTGGCCGGAAGCTACAGCAGACAGGGAATGGACGAGACTGTCGTCATAACACGGAGCAACAAACGCGCCAATATGTATAACGCCGGCATAAGGAACCAGATACTCGGACGGGAGAGCGAGCTGGAGTCGGGCGATATGCTCATGATTGTCAAGAACAACTATTACTGGACCCACGATATCAAAGACCCTGCCGCACCACCTTTCCTCGCCAATGGCGACAGATGTGTCGTGAGACGTGTGCGTAACATACGCTCGCTCTATGGATTCCGTTTCGCCGACGTGCTTTTCACCCTTCCTGACTATGACGACTACGAGATACAGGCGACTATGCTGCTCGACACCCTGCAGAGCGAATCGCCGGCTCTCTCAGCAGAGAAGGCCGCCGAGCTCATGACAAGAATAGAGACAGAGGACTATGCCGACATAACGCGAAAGGACGAGAGACGCGAGAGGCTGCGCGACGACAAGCATTTCAATGCCCTGCAAGTGAAATACGCCTATGCCATCACATGCCACAAGGCACAGGGCGGACAATGGGCCGACGTGTATCTCGACCAAGGATATGTCACACCCGATATGCTGTCGACAACATACATCAGATGGCTATACACAGCCTTCACACGTCCGACGAGCCATCTCTTCCTCGTCAACTGGCCAAAGGAGCAGACAGAGGGGGAAGAATGAAAGGCTGTCTCCCCCACGCTGATACCCGCCAGGAGCGTCCAGGCATAACGAGGGACACATTCTGGCGGGAATCCTGCCCTACACCTCAGGATGAGCCATATCACACTGTGTATCTATCTGGGGTGTATAGAATTAGTAGGTTTTTATGCACACAATATCGCAAAGTGTGCATTTTCTTTTGTTATTATTTGCCACTTCGGAAAATTATTAGTACTTTTGTGCCCAATTATGGATATTTATGCGAACGTTTTCGATAAGCCAGATGAGCAGAGGCCAACCGATAGAGCAGCGAGAGGAGAGCCGAGCTTGCTCGAGCTATCCCGAGTCGTGACAGAGGAAGGCGGAAGCCAAGCTTGCTTGGGACTATGCCATGGCGAGAAAACGTCTGTGTTTATACGAACATGCAGAGCATAGCGTATGCCACGAACGTATTTTGGTCATAACATGCGGCCATGTCCATGATTGCCAACAGGAAACCATAACTATACAATATACACAAAGAAACATGAGTCTAAAGATTGTTGTGCTTGCCAAGCAAGTACCTGACACCCGCAATGTGGGTCCTGATGCCATGACTCCAGAGGGCACGGTCAACCGTGCCGCTCTCCCTGCCGTCTTCAACCCAGAAGACCTCAACGCATTGGAGCAGGCTTTGATACTGAAAGATAAATTCCCCGGCTCTACCATCTCGGTAGTCACAATGGGTCTGCCAAAGTCTGCAGAAGTAATCCGTGAGGCACTCTACCGCGGTGCCGACTTTGGCTACGTTGTCACAGACCGTCCACTTGGTGGCGCTGACACCCTCGCCACAAGCTACACACTCTCTCAGGCAATCAAGAAGATTGGCGACTTTGACATCATTCTCGGTGGTCGCCAGGCTATTGACGGTGACACCGCACAGGTGGGCCCACAGATAGCTGAGAAGCTCGGGCTGACACAGGTGACATACGCCGAGGAGATACTCTCGCTCGACCCTGAGCAGAAGAAGATTGTCATCAAGCGCCACATCGACGGTGGAGTGGAGACTGTCGAGGCTCCGCTGCCTCTTGTTGTCACTGTCAACGGCTCTGCCGCACCATGCCGCCCACGCAATGCGAAACGTGTGATGAAGTACAAGCGTGCCACAGTGAAGGCCGAGCGCACATCAGAGAATGCCGAGGCGCTTGAGGCACTCATCACAGAGAAGCCTTATCTCAACATAACACAGTGGGGTGCCGCCGATATTGACTGCGACCCTAAGCAGATAGGCAAGGCCGGCTCTCCGACAAACGTTAAAGCTGTGAAGAACATCGTGTTCAAGGCAAAGGAGTCTCGCACGATGACCGGTGCCGACGAGGATATCGACAGCCTTGTACAGGAGCTCCTCAACGAGAAGATTATAGGATAAGCATTCATCCACAAGCCTTGTGCGTGCCAGCCCACACCCAACAAAGGGTCTGGGACTGCAAGGCGGTAGCGTCGCTCCTTTCCATTACTTGCCTGTAATACTGATAAAGGAGGAAAGAAGCATGGCGCTACAAAGTATGAGACAGAACATACAAATGAACAACGTATTCGTATACTGCGAAATAGAGGGAACACAAGTAAAGGATGTAGCCCTCGAGCTCCTTACCAAAGGACGCAAGCTCGCCAATACCCTTGGCGTGAAACTTGAATGTATCATAGCTGGCTCTGGTCTTGAAGGCGTAGAGCAGCAAGTTATCAAATATGGTGTCGACCGCGTCCATATCTTCGATGCGGAGGGACTTTTCCCATACACCTCCAACCCACATACGGCCCTTGTCGTCAACCTCTTCAAGGAAGAGCAGCCACAGATATGCCTCATGGGTGCCACTGTCATAGGCCGCGACCTCGGCCCACGTGTCTCATCAGCTCTCTTCAGCGGTCTTACAGCCGACTGTACCGAGCTTGAGATAGGCGACTTCGACATGAAGGTGAAGAACGAGGCAGGAGAGCTTGTCAACAAGCACTATGAGCAGCAGCTCTACCAGATACGTCCGGCTTTCGGTGGAAACATCGTGGCGACCATCGTCAATCCGGAGCATCGCCCACAGATGGCCACTGTGCGTGAGGGTGTCATGAAGAAGGAGATTCTCGACGAGAACTACAAGGCAGAGGTCATACGCCACGATGTCGCCAAGTATGTCCCTGAGGCAGAATATGTGGTGAAGGTACTCGACCGTCATGTCCAGAAGGCGAAGCATAACCTCAAGGGCGCACCGATAGTTGTGGCAGGAGGTTACGGCGTAGGCTCAAGAGAAGGATTCGACCAGCTCTTCAAGCTCGCCGAGGTGCTCCACGCTGAGGTAGGCGCGAGCCGTGCCGCTGTCGATGCCGGATGGATAGACCATGACCGCCAGATAGGGCAGACAGGTGTCACAGTGCGCCCGAAGGTTTACATCGCATGTGGAATATCAGGCCAGATACAGCACATAGCAGGCATGCAGGACTCAGGTATCATCATCTCTATCAACAATGACCCTGACGCTCCTATCAACACTATCGCCGACTATGTCATCAATGGCACTGTCGAGGATGTTGTGCCAAAGCTCATAAAGTATTATAAGCAGAACACCAAGTAAGCCGAGGGCCACATCCGCCCACTCCCCCAGAAACAAACAATCAATCCTGTGGCGAGGAATCTCTCACGGCAGGCTGCCATAAAAGTAGCGGCAGCCATCATATACAACGCTATGAATATCCTCACCCCAATAAAAACAATATCCACAGAAGATGCCTAATTTCTATACAGACAATCCAGAGATAGGGTTTTATCTTAACCACCCTCTCATAAAGCATATAGTAGAACTGAAGGAGCGCAACTTTGCCGATGCAGGCAAGTATGACTACGCTCCGGCCGACTTTGAAGACGCGATGGACTCATACAAGCGTGTCCTCGAGCTCGCCGGCGATGTCACAGCAAACATCATCGCCCCTAACGCTGAGGAGGTTGACGCCGAGGGTCCGCGGTGTGAGAACGGCCGCATGATATACGCCTCAAAGACATACGAGAACCTTGACGCTGTCATAAAGGCTGGCCTCAACGGTGTCACCATGCCACGCCGCTACGGCGGCCTCAACTTCCCTATGGCCGTATACTCTGCCATCAACGAGATGGTAGCTGCCGGAGACACAGGTTTCGAGAACATATGGTCGCTCCAGGACTGCATAGAGACGCTCTATGAGTTCGGCGACGAGGACCAGCGCCAGCGCTACGTGCCACGCGTCTGTGAGGGCGAGACAATGTCCATGGACCTCACAGAGCCGGATGCAGGCTCTGACCTCCAGTCAGTCATGCTCAAGGCGACATACGACGAGAAGGAGGACTGCTGGCGCCTGAATGGCTGCAAGCGCTTCATCACAAACGGCGACAGCGATATACACCTCGTCCTCGCACGCTCAGAGGAAGGCACACGCGACGGCCGCGGCCTCTCAATGTTCATCTACGACAAGCGTCAGGGCGGTGTCGATGTGCGCCGCATAGAGAACAAGCTCGGCATTCACGGCTCACCAACATGTGAGCTTGTATACAAGAACGCTAAGGCTGAGCTCTGCGGCAGCCGCAAGATGGGACTCATCAAATATGTCATGGGACTCATGAACGGAGCACGCCTCGGCATTGCAGGCCAGTCGACAGGTGTCAGCCAGATGGCATACAACGAGGCGCTCGCCTACGCCAAGGACCGCAAGCAGTTCGGCAAGGCCATCATCAACTTCCCTGCTGTCTATGACATGCTCGCCACAATGAAGGCGAAGCTCGACGCGGGACGCTCCCTGCTCTACGCCACAAGCCGCTATGTCGATGTATACAAGATTATCGAGGACATAGAGCGCGAGCGCAAGCTTGAGGGTGGCAAGCTGACAGCCGAGGAGCGTCAGGAGTGTAAGGTATACTCCAAGCTTGCCGATGCCTTCACCCCTCTCGCAAAAGGCATGACATCAGAGTACGCCAACCAGAACACATACGACGGCATACAGGTGCATGGAGGCTCAGGCTTCATGCTCGAGTACGCCTGCCAGCGTCTCTACCGTGACGCCCGCATCCTCACAATCTACGAGGGCACGACACAGCTTCAGACCGTGGCAGCCGGACGTTACATTACAAACGGCTTCTACGGACAGGTCATAGCCGATATGCTCCAGGCAGGCGAGGCTCCAGCAAACGTTGGCACAGAAGACTGGTGCAGCGCAGAGCTTCTGCCACTGAAGGAGCGTGTGGCCAAGATGGCCGAGAAGTATAACGAGGCTGTGGCATACGTCAACGAGCAGAAGAACGACGAGTTCAAAGACCTCTGCATACGTCATCTCTACGAGATGGCAGCCGATTGCATCATGGCTCTCCTCCTCATAGGCGATGCCAGCAAGGCTCCTGAGCTCTTCAAGAAGTCAGCACGTGTCTACACACGCTACGTAGCCTCAGAGGTTGAGCGCCACTATGACTTCGTCATGAGCGCCACACCTGCCGACCTTGATGATTATCGCAAGTAATCGCCTCCCTGCCCCATCTCAACATAAGGCAAGGCTAACCCACACAAGGCTAACCATTACTACACAGGTAAGGCTAACCATAACCACACAAGGCACATGGGGGGGAAGAAGGCTACTGTCCTTCCGTTGCCGGCATCATGCGGTGAGCGCCAGGACAATTCCGCATCCCCAGACATTGCCTTCGTGATATATAATAAAATCCGTCATGCCAGCTGTAAAGACAGTTGACATGACGGATTTCTCTTTTTGTGGTTTTCCTTGTCATTCATAGGGACAATTTCTCCAATACAGGGCGAGATAACAGGAGACAGGTTTGGGAATATGGAGAAAAAGGGATTAGGATACCTTTACCTCGACGGCTCGACTCCCGCCAAGGAGCGCATACGCCTGGTAGAGGAGTTCCAGCATGGCGATATGCCGATATTCCTAATCAGCCTGAAAGCTGGCGGACTGGGACTGAACCTTACCGCAGCAGACTATGTCATACACCTCGACCCATGGTGGAACCCCGCCATCGAGGACCAGGCCAGCGACCGCGCATACCGCATCGGGCAGCAGAAACCTGTCACCATCTACCGCATCATAGCAGCAGACACTATCGAGGAGAAAATCATTTCCCTCCACAAGACAAAGAAGAATATGGCCGACGCTCTGCTCGAAGGCGGCGATGTGAGCGCCAGCATGAGCCGCGACGAGATGATAGAGCTGCTCAAGGAGCTGTAAGCCATAGCGTCTGTTTAGACATGGGATGGGCCCAGACATTCAAGAAGACACTTGGGGATATCTCTGCTTATTCTGTAGGAGGGATATCTCTCCCTCATAATGGCATCACCACATCTGGCTGCTGGGGTAGAGACTGGAGGGCGGGAAACTGCATTAACACATTTCTGGCGCAAACAGTTTCAAATTGAAAGGGCAGACACTGCGTCAGCTTACAGTTTTCTTGCGCTATCGGCAATATGACAAGACATGCTGAATGACCGCCCCAAAGGCACTGAAAATAAATCTGATACAGTAGGAATGATATGGTCAAAGGCTCTGCTTACAATCACGTATCTGTGAGTGTCATCTGGCGAGGTGCAGGATGACAGTTGCAGAGAGGTCTCATTAAGACGACAGGTTCTCGGACAAAGACAGGCTGCAAGAATAATCACGCATTTATTCTATAACGTGTATTCTATGCCGAAATGCAGTAGTTAACAAATCATAAATCACGACCCAACATTGTTAAAATACGCATCAGAAATGATGTCGTATAAAAGACAACCCAGATTTTTGGAAACTCCCAAATATCACACGCCATCAGACTACACACATCATTACTCTGAATGTGGTAATTGCGGGAACTTGAAGAAGGTTGAAAAATGTATAGCTGATATGCTATTACTTGAGCTATACATGCTTTTTTTGACTAAACCAACCATAATAATTGTGCTATCATTCTGCTTTTTGTGTCATTTTTATTATCTTTGCATACAAAATTCGTGTGATTATTTGCAATGGCCCAAAGACACAATAAACGAGTCAAGAACATCTGCAAAGCTCTCTCAGCCAGTTTTAGCTGAGTCTTTGGGAGTACACTTTAGGACAGTACAAAACTGGGGAAAAGGTACAATACCTATCCCAGCATCAGTCTCACAAGCTCTAGAAAGTAGTTTGGTGAGTCTCAAGATGTAGTACCTAGAGAAGCGTATGACAAAGTAGTATCAGCACTTAACTCGGCTACTGAGCTTAATAAAAAGCTGACAGATCTCCTACAATCAAGTATACAACCATCTAACGAAACCAATTAATAACAATGCAACCATCTAAAGTAAACATACCTCAGCTATTAGCGGATGGACATACTTTTTATGTACCATTCTACCAAAGAGCCTATGTGTGGACAGAGAAGCTGTGGAGTAGATTTATTAGAGATATGGAGTACATCTCTAAAACTGATGAGGAGTACTTTATAGGCTCAGTCATATTAAAGAAACTTGGACCTAGCGGTATTGAGCCACCTAGATGGGTTGTTGTAGATGGTCAGCAAAGACTTACTACTTTAGCTGTTTTCTATAAAGTCATCAGCCTAAAAGACCCAAGCTTGCACAATCCTTTTGACCAGATATTTAGGCTGCGTAATAACAATGACCTCAGCATTAAGCACTCATTAAATGATAAGGAGGCTTTTGACAAGATAGCTAACCTTACACAGGATGTAGAGCTTGATGGAGAGGACAAGAGCAACCTCATTAAGGCTTACAACTACTTTAGAAATAATGTAGATGTAAGCAAGATTAACCATCTCCATATACAGGCTAGACTGTGGTTTATTGCTATCTATCTTGAGGCTAATGAGAATGAGCACAAGATATTTGATACAATCAACTCTCTTGGTATGAGTCTTAATACTGAGGAGCTGCTGAAAAACTATCTATTTACATCAGCTACTTTGGATGACTATACAGCCATTTGGAAACCTGTATTTGAGGCTGATGATGCTTGCTTAACCTATTGGAAAACAGCGATCTCAGTAGGTAGTATGCGTAAGAAAACTCTCTCAGATAGATTTTTCCATACCCTTCTACAAATCATTATGCACGACTCTAGAAACAACAGCTCTAGTGCTGATAGGGCTGAGTTTAGAAAGTATGATGATGAGAGCGAGTTTAACAACTATCAAAAGGTCATTGAGTCTGGCTCTTGGGATAAGATAGAGTTTGCTAAGGAGGTTACAGCATATGCCAGCATCTTTAAGCAGATTTACTCAAAGGAAGCTATACAAGATGACCCTGAGTCAAGCAAGACTCCATTAAAGCGTATACTCTTAGTGATATTTACGCTGGATGTTCATACAGCCATCCCTTACCTCCTCTACATCTTGAAAAATGTAGCTGATACAGCTGAGCAAGATAAGATATTTACCTTACTGGAGTCCTATATTATCCGTAGACAAATATGTAAAAAAGTAATAAAGAATTACAGCGACTTATTTACAGAGAGTCTCATAGGTCAGAGAATCCTTACTTATGATGCTTTAGTAGAGTATCTCAGCAACAAAAAGCCTTATGAGTCTTTGCATATGCCATATGATGCAGAGATAGAGGATGGCTTTGCTGGTAACTCTAACCTTAAAGCTGAGAAAGCAAGAGGTATACTCTACCTTTTGGAGTCAAAGCTTAGGGAGGTTGCTGGTAGTCAAACAGTACTCCATCCATTTACTAAATACACCCTTGAGCACCTTATGCCTCAAAAATGGGAGGATAATTGGGAAATTCCAAGCGGTCTCAATGAGGTTGAGGAGTCTGAGTTTAAGAAAAATAGAAAAAAGGTAATAGCTACTCTTGGTAATATGGCTATCATTACCCAAGGTCTTAACTCCAGTGCAAGTAATAACAAGTGGAAAAAGAAACTTGATGGAGGACTTAGAGACAAAGCTGGAGACCTCCTCACTATGAAAGATGTAGTCAATAAACCCAATTGGGATGAGTCTACTATAGCCTCTAGAGCTGAGTGGTTAGCTGGTAAGGCTAATGAGGTTTGGGTAAATGTAATCTCATCGGGTGAAGCTGAGGAGGAGGCTATAGAAACAGCTAGAAATACATTAGATCGTACCCAATACTCCCTTGATAATGGTGCTACCTATACAAGCAAATCAACTTTTGTAGTTAATGCTGTAAAGGCATATGCAGCCAAGCACAACTCTACCATAGAGGAGCTAAGAGCAGTTTTTCCTGCCACAATACTCAAGAACTATAAGAGGATAGGATTTATATGTACTAGAGAAGATATAGCCAATAAAGCTCTTAGTAATGGTCGCATACCAACCATGGAAGAGAAGCAGCATTGGTATCATTGCAATGATGATGATGCTTGGACAAAAGACAGTCAAGGAGTTGATTACATTGTAAGTACAGAGATAACAAAATACTCAGCTCAGTCTGTAAGAGACATCATGGAGGCTGATGGTTTTACCGTAAAGACCATATAGAATAATTTGAAATAATAATGAAAAAAGCGATAATAATTATTAGGAAAAGACCCTATTGCTATTGATGGTGGTGACGTTGACTTTGTCCGCTGCATTCATTCTTTATCAGTTGCATTGGCGCTGGGCTGACAACATCACCCCACGTTTCTACGTAACACAGAATGTGTGGAGCCGTCCACCATACAATTTCTTCTATCAGGCATCAGAGTCTGCCCGCCAGATGCGCCTGAAACAGTGCATCGCAGAGTCTGACACGATGTCATTCCATTCCGTACGGAAATATCGCTCTATACCTCTTAACGCAGATAATATTTTTTACTCTGTCTGTGACATGGCTGATATAGAGATAGGGAGGCAGTATGCGAGAGAAGAATGGTCGGTCTTCTCTCCTAAGCTTACTGCCCATAGGCGGCTCTTGCTTGTTCCTGATGGGAGAAACCACATTCGGCTTGATTGACATCGGGTACATGGAGGCCATGGAATAGCAAGAGAATGAGTCTTCCACCTGTATCCTGTGTATGACATGTTGCAAGGTTTATATGGAGGAGAAAATGTTGCGTGGAGCGAGCCTTTGGCAAATATCTGGAACTAAAGGGGAGGAATGGCATGGCCTGTATATGAGGTTAGGGTTGCCCAGGAAATCATATGGGTACAACCCTATAGGTTTACAGGATAGCCAATAATGGCAAAGGCAAGGTGATGGAGGGTTAGATTGAGTGGCTGTGGGAAAAACTGAAAGCAGGGGCAATGTGGGTGAATACATTGCCCCTGCCTGGGTATTAATAACGCGTGGGGGCAGATGTCCTCACGCTTGTGTATTATGTCTGTTGCCTGTCGGGTAGACTCTTGAGGTATATGTCAATGATATTCGCGGGGGTGCTTCCCCCTCTTCATGACGATATTCTACTCATAACAGCTGAGTATGGCGCACACCTTGTCTTGGAACCGTTTTGCGTTTGAGGCGTGCATGACACCCTGGTTGAGGATGGAGAAGCAGATGATGGAGCCGTTCCTCGCTGTCAGATAGCCCGCAAGCGACGATACTCCCATCAGCGAGCCTGTCTTGGCACGGACATTGCCGAGGCAGGGAGCGGAGCGCATGCGCCGCTTCAGCGTGCCGTCGCGGCCGGCTATGGGGAGCGAGGGGTATAGATGGCCGTAGATGTCCGGATTGTTGAAGGCGTATCTCAGCAGCCGTGTCTGCAGCTCAGCCGTCTGGTAGTTATATAGCGACAGGCCTGAGCCGTCGGCGATATGGTAGCGTGAGGGGTCGAGACCGATGCGGCGTATGAGGCGCTTCATGGCGTTGACGGCATGTGAGGCACGCGCCCCTGACGATGTCTCAGCCGCCGCTATCTGGTAGAACATAGACTCGGCATAGAGATTGTCTGACTCTTTCATCATACGTATGAGTATCTGGTCGATGGAGTGGTGACGGGAGCATATTGTGCGCGATGTCTCAGGGCGTGGGACGAAGCGTGTCTCCCCGAGCGTGTCCTTCGGTATGGCTGTGCGCGGCAGTACGGTCACTCCCTCGTCGGCAAGCGCTGCCAGCAGTTTCTCTACGAATGTGTCTTTCCTGTTCCATGGCAGGGGTGTGAGGACGGGGTTGTCATCGTCCCAGCACCATCCGCGGCCAAGGAGGTCGGCCGATTTGAATGTCCTGTCGCCCCTCACCTCTCCATATACGGTGTCGATACGCTCTCGGTGTACTGCCTCGGCGAATGCTTTCATATCGTCTGTGCCGAAGCGTGGGTCCATGCCTCCCACAGCTATGATGTCTCCTACGAGTATGCGCCGCGGCTCATCCTCGTCGGCATCGGGGGCGCTTGGCATGTCGTAGAGGGCTCCACGGTATTTGAGGGATGTCGTGTAGCGGTATGAGTCGCCGAAGCGGTCGAGGGCTGTTATGGCCGTCAGGAGCTTCATTGTCGATGCGGGGCGGAGTGTCTGCCGCTCGTTGTATGCGTAGATGACGGTGTCGGCTGTGAGGTCGTAGGCCATGAGCCCTACCTGGGATGTCTGGAACATATCGGCCTCAAGAAGGGTGGCGATGCGCTCCTGTACTGTCTTCTGGGGGATGCTGTCGGCCGTGATGGTGTCAGTGTCGAGGGTGTCGGCCGCTGCGTCGAGGGTGTCAGGGAGTGTCTCGTCGGCGAGGGTAGCGGCCTCGGTGGTGTCGGGCGGGGTCTCCTCTGTCATGGAAGGAGAAGGGTATGGACTGCGGACACCATCGACAGCATAGGCGATGGCGAAGAGCGAGAGGAGGATATATATGTAAAATGTGCGTAGCATGATGATACTTACGGGGCGTGGAGAGGTTATCCCAAAAGCGATGGGGGACGGATTATCTTGTCAGCGAGAACTTAAGCGAGAGCCCGAAGTCCTGTGTCGTCGTGGGGTATGAGTTGTTAGAGAGCAGCGGCTTGTTGGTCTGGCGGTCGAGATAGAAGCTCATGGTCAGCAGGCGCGACATGGTATAGTCGGCTGAGAACGAGAGCTTGAAGGCGTTGTTGCCGCTTGTGGCTGTCGAGGTCATACTCATGATGTCGCGGTTGATGGCCGCCTGGCGGCGGTAGCTGACATCAAGGCGGAGGTCAAGGTCATGACTGAATCCGCGGCGTGAGTTCTTCGTCTGCTTGCTGTCCTGCTGCTCACGGGCAGAAGAGGAGCCGCTTCCCTTCACGCGGCGTTTCGATGTGCGCGAGAAGAGGTTGAAATCCTGTATCTTATAGCCGAAGCCCAAGACCCAGTCCTTTGATGTCGTCTCTGACAGCTGGACACTTGTCATGGAGAGATTGAGCACACGTGTGGAGCGGTACTCCATCTTCACTGACATGTTGTTGTAGAACGTGAAGTCAAGACCGAGCAGGGGCGAGAACGACTCGTTGATGCTCACCTGCGACACATTGTACATGGAGCTGGGGACTGGAGAGCCTGTCGTAGTGTTCGTGACGAAGCCAAGACCGTTCATGAACTCCATGTATGTGGAGAAGCTGCTGTACGACCCGACAGCGTATACGCTCTTATAGGCATGGCTGAGCGTGACACTCTTGAAGAGCTCACGGAACCATGAGAGCTGTCCGAGACCACTATACTTCAACGACCAGTTAGGCAGCAGGCGCGAGAGCGACGGGAAGATGCCCAGTCCGTCGCCCATGGAGGTGTAGGCATTGAGGAATGCCGGCACCATGACATCGGCACTGTACTGTGAGACACCGCCATTGGCAGGGTCGAACGGCTGGCCTGCAAGCGATGTGCCCTCGGGGTATCTGGCCGACGTGTACTGTGACTCGACACGCTCACGGAAGCGTGGCAGCGACTCGCAGAAGCGCTCGAAGGTCTTCGAGCGGAAGCCATTGGTCGAGTTGCCTAAACCCTCGAAGGCGCTGCCAAGGGAGAGGGTCGTCATGGTGAATGTGCCTGAATGGGTCGTCGGCGAGCCCTCGTACATATACTGTACGCTCTTGGCGCGGGTCATGGTGCGGCTCGCGTTGAGGTCTATCTTGAGGTCGCGTATAGGCTCGAGGGTCATGCGCAGCTGGAGGTCCTCTGTCTTGTTCGTTGTGGCTGGTGTGGCCACAGAGTCGGCATTGAGCAGCCAGCCATGCTCGCGGGCTCTGTCGATATACTCGTCGCCCACAAAGCCGAATGCGAAGTCAAGGCCCGGGGACATGATGCCATCATGGCGCTTCTGGCCGAAGATATCGCCGACGGACGGCATGAAGCCGGGAAGCGAGAGTGAATAGTTGTTGCGGTAGGTGAAGCTGACATTGCGTACCATCATGAGCAGACGTGCCGCTGACTGGGCGGTGCGGTACCACTTGAACGTCTCGAGGTCGGGCTTCTTCGTCACGGAGAGCTTGACGGTCTGGGCCGTGTCGCTCTTCAGCCGGACAAGGATGCTGTTGTCATCGGTCTTCTTGACGACGATAGGCAGCTGTTTGCCCTTCTGCGAGCGTGCCGATACGATAAGCCTCTTCGACTTGCGGTTATGCTTCATGACAATGGCACTGTCGGGGTAGAGCTTCAGCTCCACCTGTGTGGTGTTCTTGTTGAAAGGCAATGCGGCCTTTGAGGCTTCTTGCTTCTTGCCTTTCTTAGAGCCCTTGCTGTCGTCTTTCTCTCCGTCCTTCTTGGCCGTTGTCTTCTTCCTGCCGGCATCGGGCTTGTATGTCGGGCGTTTGTTGAACCGCTCGTTGGTCTTCTTCAGGAAGGGGACATGGTTGTAGAGCTTCTCCATGGAGAAGGCTCCATTGAGCGTCACAGTACGGTTCATCGCCACAGTATTGCCGAGCGATGTGCCGTCGTCGAGGTCTGTGCCACGCTGCCAGTTGTATGTAGAGGAGTAAGAGCCATCGGCCGTCAGCCAGTCAAAGATAGGGATGAGATTGAGCGGCAGACGGTATGAGGCGCTGACATTCTGCGAGTAGTCGAGCGGTGTGCCGAGGTGCTTGATGCTGGTCCACACGGAGTCTTTCCATGCCTCGTAACGCTCAGGATAGAGGTCTTTGTTGACTGCGGTGTAGGGCTCCTCTATCTCAGCGTGTGTGGCTGACTGGAAGCTGAACTGGAGATTGGGTGTCAAATCCCACCTGAGGTTGAAGTCACGGTTCCAGAGGAACTGTGAGCTGAATGTCAGTGGCAGCGGCGACGAGCCTTCAAGCTGCTCCATATCACGCTCCTGGAGCTCATAGTAGTTACGGGTCATCTCGGTATTGAACGCCACGGACTGTGGCAACCAGTTGAGCCCGAAACGGCGTAGGATGTCGTAATATTTCGACTTTGACTTTATCTTCTTGAACGGCTCGTAGGCTTTGTAGACCGGGCTCCACTGATAATTCAGCGAGCCACGCCATGTGTCCTCGTTCTCATAGACTGTTGTCTCGCCCTGCTTGTGGACATGTGAGTGGCTGTATGAGAATGAGAAGTTGGCTGGGTCATAAGGCATCGGGTGGTGCTTGGTCTGTATTCCGACACGCACATTGGAGAGCGAGAAGTTGGTTGTCGTCGTCTTTGTCACGGCGATGTTCTCGACAGAGTCACGCTCTGCCTTGTCGGTATATGCGTCAAGCGCGTCCTTCAGCCGCATATCGCTGTCAAGAGGGTTGTACTTGGGCGATGTCTTCTCTTTCGTGACACTATAATATATGGGGGCTGTCACCTTCGCCTTGTCGGGGAAGAACTTGCCGAGCTCGACATTAACCGTCGCGGAGTATGAAGAGAAATCCTCTGTCGAGCGCTGCATGATGCTCTCCTCCAGTCCGCCGAAACCTGACGAGAGATACCTGCCCGCCACGTTCACCGTGCCGAGGTCAGAGAGCTGGAGATTCATATTGCCCTGTGCGGCCCATCCGCCTTCGTTGTTCGTGTCCTTGAGCCTCAGCTCGTTGACCCAGACCTCGCCAGCCTTCATCTCTGACGAGAGGTTCCTCACACCAATCACGATGGTCTTCACCTCTCCGAGGGTAGGGTTGCCCATGATGGAGATGCGGTTGTTCGGCTTGTCCTCGTCGTATGCTGTGAAGACTCGGTTATATGACGCCTGCCCTGAGCTCTTGGCTATATTGCGCTCCTTCTTGAGCTGTGTGAAAAGGCTGAGGTCGATATCAAGCATATTGTCTTCTGGCCATACGGCGCGGCAGTCCTGGAGGGAGTACTGGTTATACTTGCCCGCAGCAGTAAGCTTGAGGGGTATCTCATATTCATAATAGTTCGACTTATAGTCTGAGCCGAGACGCACGAAGAGTGCGAGCTGGTTGTCGCGCAGGCCTGTCGTGTTGTTCTCGAAGGCATGGGCATGGGCGAAGAGCTGTAGACGCTTGTAGTTGCGGAGGTCTATTGTGGTGTTCTTATAGACACACCGCGCGTCGCCTGTCGACATGTCTGTCAGTGTCATGGAGAGTGCCTGCTCATTGCTCTGGACGAGCTGCGGCTGTGAGGGGTCGACAATACGTGATATGCCAGGAGGGAGGACATAGTTGACTGGGGTCTTGTCGTTGTTCTCCTCTATGTTCACGGCCGATATGGACATGACGCCGGTATTAGGCGCTGAGGGATTCAGGTTCTGCTCGTAGACACGCCATTTGCCATGGACGAGGTCAAACGTGGCGAAGCGCAACACCACGGGACGCTTGAAATTGGTCAGGAACATACGCATGAAACGTATGGACGTGAAGTCATTGATGCTGCCCACCTTCGTGCGGTTGGGCGACACCTCCTTGAGCGGTATGCGGAACTGGTACCAGGTGACACTGTCCTTGTCGCCATTGCGGAGAGTCTTGGATGTCACACGCTTGTCGACGATATAGTTCTCGCCAACACGCATCTGGCCGGGATAGAGGGGCACACGGTACTGGTAATACTTCTCATACTCATTCAGCGTATAGTCCTGGTTGATGTCCTCAACGTCAGGAGTAGTCTTGTATGAGGTATCGTAAGCCTCTGACCGCTGCTCTGAGTCGGGAGAGTTGCCCTGCGGCCCGTTGATATGCTTGTAGCGCTGCAGGATTGGTGTCTGCTGCTGGTCGAAGGCTGTGCTCCTGAAATAGCTGTAGTTGTCGGCAGCAGGGTCCTGCATGATGTTTATGTATGCGGAGTCAGTGGCGGCATAATTGTTCTGGACAAAGGACAGGAAATCCTGATAGCCGGGGAACGCACGCTCCTCCTCGTCGGTCAGACCATTGAAGCCTGTGTCCTGCTTCTGGCGTGTACCCGCCTGTGTCGAGAAGGCGTATGTCACAGCGGCCTGTGTAGGAATCTTGCCCCACTGGGTCGTCGTGTACGCCTCACTGCCGTCGATAGGCATTCCGCTCTCATAGAATTTCTTTCCGTCGAGGAGTATATCCTCGCTGACATCACCAAGGTTGATATACATATCGCCGCCCATGTCAGTGATGTCGTCATAGGCGTTCTTGCCCTGGATGAAGGGGTCGAGCATCCAGAACTCGATATACTCAACATTGGCAGCCTCAAAGTCAGAGGTGTCAAGCTTCCTCATCATTCCGCCCCATCTGTGCTCAGGGGTTAGGAGATGGCCTCGGGCGTCAAGCTCTGTGGAGAAATTATATGGGCCACGCTCGTCAGGATAGAACGCTATGTTCATGACAGAGAGTGTGTTTGTGGCTCCAGTATATGAGCTCTGGTCACGGTTGGGGAAGAGCTCGTTGACATAGACCTCACGGACATAATGGTTGGAGAGCTGCTGCAAGTCGCCCTTGATGTGGGATGGGGTGAGAGAGGATGAGCGGCGTGTGAAGAGGGGGTCGATGGTGTACCACGCCATGAGCGCGCGGTTCTGGCCTGAGCGGAGTGTCTGCTTGTCGGTATGCTCGGCGAAGAACGACGGCACGCTCGACATCGTCCATGATGTCGGAGAGGAGACATCGATGGTCTCCTTCGCGTTCTCGAAGTCGTCAAGATAGGATGCGTTGTCCTGTGTCCCACCTGCCGTCCCGGCTATAAGCTGTGCGAACTCTGCCGACAGCTGTATCGAGGATGGTGCCGTCAGATGCAGGAAAGGAAGCTTGTCGAGAATGTTTGTGAGCCATTGTGACTCCTGCTTCCAGTTGAGATTGACTCCCCAAAGCGTGTTGTTGAGTGGCTCGGAGCCCATGCTGACCTTTGTCGTCAGTGCCTGCTCAGACAGGTGCTGGAATGTTCCCGACATCTGGAAATTCTTCGAGAAGTCATACTCCCAGTTGAGGCCGAACATTGTCTTGCGCTGCTGTCCGTAGTCAGTATCGCTCTCCAGAGAGACATTGACAGGGGTTCCAGCGTCGATGATGCTCTGGTTTATGATGGTCACCTCGCCGGCTGAATAGTCTACTGTATAGTCAGACCCCTCGGAGAGGGTCATTCCGCCTGCTGTGACAACGACCGACCCTCTCGGCACATTATACGCACCGAGGGATATGACATTGCCCGCTGTGCCCTTGAACTGTCCCTGAAGCAGGTACTTGTTCTTCTCGGCTATCTGTCTCGCTACTGTCTTCGTCGAGTCATAAAGCTCTGTATAGGCATAGCGTGAGGCACGGTCAGGGGCGACACCGCTCTTCGTGAGATAGTTGTACATATAGCGGCCGAATGGCTCGGCAGCAGGAAGGAAGACACGGCCATCACTGATTGTGTATCCCTCTACATAGTCGAAATATCCGTTGGAGTGGGGCTTGTTGTTGTTATCAAGACGGTCAGCACCAAGAAGGCGGATGAGGGGCGTACCCTTCACCTGCTGCTCAGGTATATATGTCAGGTATACTCCCGCCGTGTCACTCTGGAATTTCACGTCCAGCCTGAACTTTGTCTTCTCGATATTGGTGGCGAGATAGTACACATTCTTCATCATCAGGCCCCAGTTCCCCTGCTGAGGGTTGTTGGCTGCATTCTTCACTGACTTGACGAAGAGCGCCTTCGTGTTGTCCTGGACATCGCTTGAGAACTCGCCCACCTGATATGTGCGGCCTCCATAGGTATACTCATAAGCCACTGCAAGCACCTGATCGGTCTGCAGAGTGGACTTCAGGGAGATGTATCCGAGGGCTGTGTTTATCGTGTACTCTGACGTTGACAGCTGGCGCGCACGCTCTATCTTCTCATAATCAGCGCCGCCAACAAGGGATGCCCCGTCAAGTGTTGACGATGCCTGGTCTATATCACGCGCCGCTGACAGCTGGCCTGCCATGGTCTGATACTCCGTATTGCCACTGTTGTCGGGCGGGAGATTGGTTGTCCCACCCCAGCGGTCGTTATGCAGATGGGATGTCTCGCCAAGGTCTGTCAGAGCCACGACATTGCGGGTGTTGGTTGTTGAGCCGTTTTTGTTCGTAACCCATATCTCGACACGCCCTATCTTTATACCTGTCGTGAGGTTAGGCAGCGTCGCCATAGCGGCATCATATTTGTCACGGAAATAGTGGGAGAGGAAGAAGTGGCGGTTCTCCTCATAGTTTGAGGCTTCTATCTCAAACGGAGTATATTGAACGCCGCCCTTCGTACTGACGCTCTTTGAGTTAGACTTCTTCTGCGAGATGACAGTCTGAAGCTTCAGCTTTCCAAACTGCAGGTCGGTGCGTATGCCGAACAGTGACGATGCGCCCTGCACAAGAGAAGAGTTGGAGGGGAAGGAGACATTGCCAGCCTCAAGGAGCTTTATTATCTCATCGTCCTTGCCCTCATACTTCAGCTTGATGTTCTGCTGGTCGAAATTGAAGGTCGCATCAGTATTATACGTCAGGCCCATATTGACCTTGTCGCCCACCTTGCCAGTGACATTGACATTAATCTTCTCGTCGAAGTTGATGGTCGTCGTCTTACGGTTTCGTATAGGCAGTGAGGGGTTGTCGATATTCTTGAGGGTAGCCCCGAACTTCAGCTCAGCCGTACCACGCGTTGTTATGCGTACTCCTCCAGGGCCGAAGATTTTCTCTGCCGGGCCGAGGTCAAAGTGCATATCGGTGAAGTCAAACTTCTCCTTGCCCTTTGCCTCGAATATCTCTGAGTTCTTCTGGCGGTAGAATGATGAGCGCTGCTGCTTGCCTATATGCTGGAGATACTCATCGAGAGTCATCATGAGAGGCGCGTCGATATATGTGCCGCCTATCTTGTAACCGAAGATGTATCGCTCTATCGAGTCGTTATACTCCACTTTCTGCTCGAGATTCTCTGGGCGTCGCAGGTCGGCGGAGCCTTGTGAGAGGTCGTCAAAGGTGATAGGAGTAATACGCTGTATTCCCCATCGTGGATGAAGCAGCGAGTCAGGTATCTCCTCCGTGTCAAGCTTGAGTATCTCGTCAAGCCTGGTGGTGAGAGAGTCCTTGCGCCCCTCCGTTGTCTTATCATCCGGGGTTGCTGCCCCCGCTTGCTGCCGTGCGTCTCTCTGCTGGCGCAACGGTGTGCGCCCGTTCTGCGGGCCACCGTTCTGCATCAGGCCCGCCTGCTGGCTGTTAGCCCTCTGTCCTCTGCTGACGGGGATACCACGCCGTGTATTGACATCTTGGGGTACGGCCATAGCGTATGCTGTCAGCACCATGAAGATGCTGACAACAATCCAAGCGAGTATGTTATTTATTCTGTTCACTATCAATTGCCTTTTGCCACTCTTTCTGTCTCCACGCCGTCATGTCCGATGCCGTCATGTGTGGTTGGGAAGGCTGTATTCGAGAAAGAAATAATGTTGTTCGGCATTGGCTTGTTCCTGTTTACGGCACAAGCCTATATGTGGATAGCTCATCCTATCTGCACCGCATGTAGCATGAGGGGGCTTTCGCTCTCCTACAGCCAAGAGCAATATATGGAAGCGAGACGAGGGGTTGCTTCACGTACAAATCACTATCGATGCGCGTCACATATTTATCAGAAGGCTGTCAAGTCCCATATCCTTGTCATCCAGCTGTTTTGCCAGCCCCTCACAATTCTCACCACAGTCCACGTCACGATGGTCATTTCACCATCTTCAAGGCTTGTTTTATTACCTGCTCGACAGGAGTATCTGGTGCCTGTGACAGTATTTCCGTTATCACCTTTGCCGACGGAGCAGGTGGGAATCCGAGAGCTGCCATCGCTGCAATCGCCTCGTCTCTCACCGCACCGTTTATGTTTGTCGTGGCTCCGGTTGCAGGACTTGCATGCAGCTCTGATGCTATGCCGAGCGTCACAATCTTATCCTTCAGCTCCAGGATGATGCGCTGGGCAGCCTTAGGCCCTATGCCCTTCACTGTCCTCAGCATCTTCTCGTTTCCCGACGCTATGGTATTGCAGAGGTCGCCAGGCGTTGTGGCAGACAACACCATCCGCGCCGTGTTCCCTCCTATGCCATTGACAGTTATGAGAAGACGGTACAGCTCTCTCTCCTGCTTAGTGGCGAATCCGAAGAGAGAGAACGAGTCGTCACGCCCCCCTGTAACTAACTGCTCGTGGACAAAGACCTTGACCTCATGGCCTGCCCCTGTCTTCTGGAGTGCGGTATATGTATTCAGAGTTATAGCGAGGGCATACCCTACACCATGAGCCTCCACAACAGCTAATGCTGGAGAAAGCTCGGTCAGCTCGCCCTTGATGTATTCTATCATTTTGAAAGCATTTTTTATGTATCACCTTACACACGTAAACAAGTGCGTATAAACACACAATAATAACGCAAAAATACTCCAATTATTGTATTACAATACGTTTTTAATGTTAAATAATTATATTTTTGCATATCATGTAAGCCATAAACCATGTAGGATAAACAGATTTTTACTAATTTTGCCGACCGAGGAAAAACATATGACATATAATTTTGACATATACATCACCCCATGCCATTAAGCAATCAATAACAACAAACATAAAAAGAAAACATGAAGAAGATTAGAGCTGCCGTAGTAGGCTACGGCAACATCGGACGCTTCACACTTGAAGCGCTTGAGGCTGCGCCTGACTTTGAGGTTGCAGGCATAGTGCGCCGTCAGGGCGCAAAGGACTGTCCAAAGGAAATCAGCGACTATAACGTAGTGAGCGACATCAAAGAGCTTGAGAATGTTGATGTTGCAATACTCGCCACACCTACACGCTCGTGTGAGGAATACGCAAATCAGATTCTGCCATTAGGCATCAACACTGTCGACTCATTCGACATCCACTCAGCGATACTCGGTTACCATAACCGTCTCGACAAGATTAACAAAGCCACTAACACTGTCAGCGTCATAGCCGCAGGCTGGGACCCGGGCTCTGACTCTGTTGTACGCACTCTCATGGAGAGCCTTGCGCCGAAGGGGCTGTCATACACAAACTTCGGTCCGGGCATGTCGATGGGGCACAGCGTATGCGTACGCTCTAAAGCGGGAGTGAAGGACGCGCTGTCAATGACCATTCCTCTCGGAGAGGGTATACACCGCCGCATGGTATATGTGGAGCTGGAGGATGGAGCATCGCTCGACGAAGTGACAGCAGCTATCAAGGCCGACCCTTACTTCGCATCAGACGAGACACATGTCTTCCAGGTTTCATCAGTCGATGATGTACGTGACATGGGACATGGCGTACACCTCGTACGCAAAGGTGTATCAGGCAAGACACAGAACCAGCGTCTCTCATTCGACATGTCGATTAACAACCCAGCCCTGACAGGACAGGTGCTTGTCAATGTGGCACGTGCGTCAATGCGTCAGCAGCCAGGTTGCTATACTATGATAGAGATACCTGTTGTGGACTATCTTCCAGAGGACCGCGAGTCTGCCATAGGCCGTCTCGTGTAGAATGATAAGGCGAGATAGTGGTTGACCCACCATATAGAATAGGCTGTCGGAGATATACCGGCAGCCTATAAATAATTCAAGAGGCTGTGTCAAAATGAACTGACACAGCCTCTTTTAGGTATTCTCTTGATTGATGTTTAGCGGACAGTAATAATATTTTTTTACAACAGCCGACATGTAAGGATAGGCTAAGGTTTCCCAACTTCACGGGCTGGTTCCAGTGTATGCTAAATGGCTGTGCCTAAGCCCAGACTGGGCACGACTCACGAAAGTCCCTCTATCTGTCCGTTTACAATATCAATACGCTCTGCCTGTGGCGACTTAGGGAGACCTGGCATACGGAGAATGGCTCCGGCAACAGCGACAATCATCTCCGCACCAGCATTAATGACTATGTTACGTATATGGACAGTGTGTCCAGAGGGAGCTCCTGTGGCCTTAGCGTCGGTGGAGAATGAATACTGTGTCTTGGCGATACAAACGGGCAGATGGCTCAAACCCATAGAGTCGATAGCAGCAATAGTCTCCTCAGCTTCATCGCTATATGTCAGCTCTGAGGCACCATAAAGACCCATGCAGACCTTCCGAATCTTCTCCTTCACGCTGTCGTTGTCATCATAAGTATATGTGACGGATGGCACATCTCCACTCTCAGCGACTTCAACCACGGTCCGTGCGAAGTCAATAGCACCCACACCACCTTCAGCAAAAGAGCGGTTGACAGCGAAAGCAACTCCGTAAGCCTCGACATGGCTACGGATATCGGCAATCACATCTTCTGTATCGTGAGGGAACTTATTAAGGCAGACAACGACTTTCTGGCCAAAAGCTCTAAGATTAGAAAGATGACGCTCAACATTCTCCCAGCCATGGATAGCGAGCGCTGCAGACGTAATGATAAGGACAGTAGCAGCAGGAGCGATACCGGCCTTGCGACATTTGATATCAAGGAACTTCTCTGCTCCAAGGTCAGCACCGAAGCCTGCCTCTGTGATTGCATACTCACCGTAGGTCATCGCCATCTTTGTAGCAAGGATGGAGTTGCAGCCATGTGCGATATTTGCGAACGGGCCGCCATGTACGAAAGCAGCAGTCCGCTCAGTTGTCTGCACGAGATTAGGATGTATGGCATCCATCAGAAGAACAGTGATAGCCCCGGCTACACCAAGGTCCCTCACTGTGAAAGGAGTGTCATCATCTTTTATACCGAGGATAATATTCTCTATGCGATGGCGGAGGTCATCGAGTGATGTGGCGAGGCATAGTATCGCCATTATCTCGGAGGCAGGAGTGATATCAAAACCCGACGGAAGTGTGACACCATCCTTAGGGCCGCCCTGACCTGTTGTGATAAACCGGAGGTTGCGGTCGTTGACATCAAGCACACGTTTCCAAAGTATGCGCTTCAGATGGAACCCTTCTTCCTGATGCTGGTAGATATAATTGTCGAGAAGAGCGGTTATCATGTTATGGGCTGAGGTGATAGCATGGAAATCGCCAGTGAAGTGGAGGTTGATTTTCTCCATTGGCAATACCTGCGCATAGCCACCACCGGCAGCACCGCCTTTCATGCCAAAACATGGGCCGAGAGAGGGCTCACGCAAGGCGAGGATGGCACGTTTGCCAATCTTTGCCATGCCAAGGGCAAGACCGATGGATACCGTTGTCTTGCCGTTACCACTCTTGGTAGGTGTCATGGCTGTCACAAGTATGAGTTTTGAGCGCGACACTTTGTCGTCGTCAATAAGCTTCTCTGGGACTTTGGCCATATACCGGCCATATTGTTCTAACCTGTCTGTTGGGATACCGATGCCTGCCGCTATATCCTGAATTGGGGCGAGCACCGTCTCACGCGCTATTTCAATATCTGCCTTCATTATAAATGTCTGTTCTTGCTTTTGTGTTGTCAATAGTAGTTTTTTTTCACATATTATTCGCCTAATAATCACCCATATGTCATCTGCGCTTACTGCGGAAGAAATTCTGCATCAGCTCCCGGCATTCATCCGCAAGTATGCCCTCGGTCACTGTTGTCTTAGGATGCAGCGCACGCGGCGAATATTCCCTGAATCCACGTTTCGGGTCAGGGCAACCATAAACCACCCTCTTTATCTGTGCCCATCCGATAGCTCCCGCACACATTGGGCATGGCTCGACAGTGACGTAAAGAGTGCAGTCAGTAAGGTATTTACCGCCCAATGTGTTTGCGGCAGCCGTTATGGCCTGCATCTCAGCATGTGCTGTGACATCGCACAATGTCTCAGTGAGGTTATGAGCACGTGAGAGGACGATGCCCCGTGAGACTATTACGGCACCTATAGGAATCTCGCCAGCGGCCCCTGCCGCGTGTGCCTCGGCGAGTGCCATACGCATAAAGCGCTCATCGTCGGATAAGGAGGCAGGGGATATCATGGTAGATGTGGGCATAAGTGGGAATGGAATAAAAGTACAAAGAAAATTAATATGGGGCAGACAATCATGTCTGCCCCAGGAAGTATGATTAACGAATATTATTTTTAATATGTAGCGAGCACCTTCTTTGCGAGTTCATTCTCTGGGTCAATAGAGATGAGCTTGTCGAAGTATGGTTTTGCGGCTGCGCTGTCGTTCATAATCTTGAAGAGATAAATGCCGAGGTATGTGTAAGCCTCCTTGATGCGTGACTTGTCTGCGTCAGACTTTATGCCTGCTGTCTCGATAGAGGTAACGAGAGCCTCATAGTATGGCTTTGCAAGACCCTTCTTCTGGTCAGCGTCGAGCAGCTGAATAGTACGAGCTGCCATAAAGTTAGAGTAGTCGGCAGAAGTTGGATACTTCACCTTCATGTCGTTATATATGGCGATAGCCTTCTCGACTGATGCAGCCTGCTCTGCGCCTGTCTGCTCAGCCGCCATATTGCGGTAGATATTGGCAAAACCGGCATAGTCGTTTGCGTTGGCTGAAGGGTTGATCTTGAGATACTCCTCATACTTTGCAAGAGAGTTGACGAGGTCGCCTTTCTCCTTATAAGTATCAGAGATAGCCTTGAGTGTAGCAGCCTTGTCCTCTGCATCCTCTACGGCATTAAGCTGCTTTGTGTAATAGTTGATAGCCTCGTCATAGTTCTTCGCACCTGCATAGGCAAGGGCTGCGAACTTGAAGTCGTTGGCTGTGGCCTCAAGTGAGTCGCTCTGATTGAAGAGACGGTCAACATACTTGATAGCGTCGTCATACTGCTTGAGCTCGACAGAGTTGTAAAGGGCGAGACGATTGTAGCCTGCATTGCGTGGCTTTGTCTGCAGACCAAACTCAGCAATTTTCTTAGAGAGATCATTCTTCTGGCTTGCAAAAGCTACGAGAGCATACTCTGTCATGTAGTAAGACTCAAGCTTAGCGAGAGCTGGAAGCTGGACTTTCTGATAGCTCTCAAGTGCGAGAGGCATGTAAGCAGAGTTCTTGGTAGCAGACATATAATAGATGTGTCCTGCCTCTGCGTCAACAGGGTAAGATGGGTCTACTGTGCGGAGCTGCTCAAGGGTCTGTACTGCCTGCTTTGGATCACGTCCGCGATAGATGAACGCATACTTCTTGTAAGCCTCAGCGTTCTTTGAGTCGAAGTAGATGGCATTCTGATACCATGCTGCAGCCTCACCTGGGTTATCGTTGAAAACCTCGATATCTCCCTGGAGGAGATAGCCAGCAGCAGAGTTCTTGTTGGCCTTGATGGCGAGCTGAGCATACTTGCGGGCGTTAAGAGTATCCTTAACATCGAGGTATGCGCGTCCGAGCTTAGCCACCTCGACGGCATTCTTCTTGACAAGCTTATAAGCCTGCTTAACGACTGCCTCTGTAGCCTTTGCATCCTTTGAACTCTTGATTTCCTTAACTGCATCAGCAATGGACACCTGTGCCATTGCAGGAACGCTGAGGACTGTCATCAGCGCTCCGACGAAAAGATATTTGATTGTCTTCATAATCACTTGGTTTAAGATGGTTCTTCTATTATTACTTTTCTGTTAACTGTTATTTTTTCTACAAGTCTTCTTTCAGTTTACATAGACTGAAAAGGTTTTCACTTGTCCTATGTCTTCTTGTCTCGGTATGTATCTTTATTTCCTGAGTATTGTGTTGATATTAATGTGAAAGTTATACTATGAACATTACCACCGGTGATTTATGTCATTAGTTTTTGATTAAGAGAATTTTCTGTAACCTTTATCTTTATGACAACATGAGCAGGGGGAAAGTTTAATTAGTATCACTCTGTCTTTACGTTAACTTTTCTAAATGTCAAATCTCCGCGATAAGGTAGCAGGGCAGATTTGAGAATTATCTTCTGGCCTATTGGTGACTGTAGGAAATTGGCGAATCCTACGGGAAGGCCGTGATAGGGGTCTACGAGGAGAGCATACACTGTGCGTGTGAAGGCATAGCGACCGTCAAGCAGATATAGCTGATATGGTTTCCAGCTGTTCATCTCTGTTGCTGTCTCCATCTGCGAGATGGACATGACAGTTATATTCTTCTTGAACGTCACGTTAGTTGTGTCACGCTTGTCGTTCAGCCAGTTACTGCCGATGATGCCGATGGCATTGGGAGTCTTCTCAACATAATTAATCACTTCGGCACTGGTCTTTACGGCTGTTATATTGGGGCTATTTATAGGTTTCCCGCCAAGGATGGAATCGACAGCAAAATGCACGGCAGCCGACTTGTTGTTATCGAACACGACATCAATCACTCCAAGCTTTGAGCCTTTATTAATCTCATTCCAGTCTCTGGCCTGTCCGCTGAGGATACGTTTCACATCATTAACCGTTATACATGAGTCTGTATTCTGGTTGTTGCAAATAAGTGCAAGGCCATCATATCCGAGTGGGAAATAGCGTGGCTGGAGGTTATTCGACTTGAAGTAGTTGAGCTGTTTCTCTGTAAAGTTCTTTGCTGTTATAATGAGATGAACCTTCTGCTGCATAAGCGCGTTGACAGCATCGAGCTCATTGGTGTATTGTGGTGTGACATGCGCATCGGGGTATGTGGCATGGAATACGCGTAGTTCCTCTTCTATAATAGGGCTGAAGCTTTCATCGCACATGAGTACCATCTCACCTGATGCATAAGTGTCCGTTCTGGCATTCTTGGACTTCTGCTTGTTACCACAAGAGCAGAAAACCAACAATGTGAGTGTGAGCGTCAATATATATGTCAGTATATTTCGATTGGTTACTTCAGATACTTTCATTCTTTAGCTGTTATGATGGGATACGGTCAAAAGTTTTTTCGCTTATCTCGATAGCGAGTCTTGACGCTATGTTGTGCGGCAATTTATAACGAATATCTATTTTGCCGTAAGGACGACATAAAAATGTGATATACGTACGTTATGTATGAGGCCTACATTAAGTACAAGCGTCAGGTTTCTATTTACAATTAAAAAGCAAAGAGTAGAGGTAAACCCTCTCTTGGGAGAAGCCTCACCACTACTCTTCACTTATATTTCATTCAAGATATAAATCTGTCATGATTACTGGAGGCGGAATACAACAGGAACGAAGTATTTCACACGAACGGCAGAACCGTTCTGCTTACCAGGTATCCACTTAGGCATTGACCTGACAACTCGCTCTGCCTCACGGTCGAGTGAAGGATCGACAGACTTCATTGTCTTCACGTCAGTCACGCTACCGTCCTTCTCAACGACGAACTGAACAGTAACGCGTCCCTGTATACCATTCTCCTCAGCTACAGCAGGATACTTCACATGAGAAGAGAGGTAAGCCATGAGAGCGCTTGGTCCACCAGGGAATGATGGCATCTGCTCCACGACGTCGAATACCTTGTTCTCTTCCTCGTGCTTAGGAGGTTCAGGAGTAGCGATTTCCTCGACAGCCTTGAGGACAGTACCGCCTTCCTCGTCGTTACCCTTCACGTCGAAGGCGCCGATGGCAGTCTTGTTCTCATTGAGCTCGTCCTGTGTCTTCATTTCCTCCTCAGGCTTAACCTCGGAGTCTTTCTTGATTACAGGAGGTGTGAAGGCGATAGAAGACTTAACCTTCTCTACCTTCTGGACCTCTATCTTAGGAGCCTCGGTCTTCTTCTCGACCTTAGCTTCTTTCTTCTGTTCGAGGAGTGAAGCTTCCATCTCAGCCTCGAAGCGAGCTTTCTGCTGTTCCTGATATGTGTTATATGCTGCGAGACCTACGTATGCTAATGCTGCGACAGCAGCGACGAAAACCATAGACCAGAGGTTACGTTTTCCGGTTGACTTACGCAACTGATAAGCACCATAGGCATGATTACGACCGGCAAAGACGAGCTCGATCCAATCATTTGAAATAAGATCTATTTTTGACATAGTTCGGATATTTCTGTTTATGGGTTAATTATCTCTCAGGTATTATTTCACGCCAGCTGCATTGAGGAGCTTGAGGTCGTCATCATTAACCTGGTCGATAACATACTTACCAATTGCACAAATCTGCATTTCGTCAAGAGCGTCAACGAGGTTCTTGTAGTTAGCTGTATCAAGAGCCTTGATGATGATAGTCAGAGGAGGGACTTTACCTGTCTCGAGCTCACCTTTCTTGATTTTCTCAAGGCGTGCGTTGTAGACGGAGTCTGACATTGTCTTGTCCTTGGCGCGCTCGGCGTCGAGGAGAGCCTTTGAAGCCTTTATGTTCTTAACAGGAGTGTATCCTTCTTCTGTCTTGTGGTTGATGAGGACATCACGCAGACCATTTGCTCCCCAAGTTGTCTTTTTGAGACATGTTGGATCGTCATAGTTAGGTATACCATCGACATGGTAAACTGCGTCGTTACCTGCGAGGTATATTGTGATGGTCTGTGACGCTTTTGTCGCACCACGGTCTTGCTCGTTCACATTCTTATCGTTACTTGGCATAGTGAGCTGCATTGACTGCGGCTTGCTAAGCGATGTACACAACATGAAGAAGGTGATGAGGAGCATCATCATATCCACCATCGGGGTGAAGTCGACGCGGGTCTCGGCTTTTTTCTGTCTTGAGCCTTTTTTCTTTGCCATAATTATTCACCCTCCTTCTTTAAGTTGGTAATAAGATAGTAACGGTTCTCACTCATGTCCTGAAGTTCGGACATCATCTTCTTAACGACCTTGTAAGGTGTAGCGGCATCGGCCTTGATAGCGATTTTCATATCGCTTCCGAAAGACGAGTTGCGTGCTGCATCCACCCAGAGCTGGAACTCACTCATACCTCCATTGATGCTGTCGGTAGGGATACCCATCTCTTTCTGAAGGTTATTGATGTCTGAAGACTCATGTCTGAGGACATTTGACATTTCTGCAAGAGGTACTCCGAATGATGCGAGGGCAACGAAATTCTTCTGCTGTGGTGCAGAGAGGTTGAGGTTTGACACAGAGCCTGAGAAGTTGTTGAGCATCTCCTGCATGTATCCTGGTTTGTCAAGCCCAATGAAAATCTTGCCACCTTTATCAACGAGTATTTGCAGAACTTCAGTCTCTGGAACTTTGATCTCAGACACCGATCCTGGCGTATTGACCTTCACAGCCTCATTCTTCACGAAAGTAGAAGTCAACATGAAGAAAGTGAGGAGGAGGACCATGACGTCGGACATCGGGGTCATATCAATCCAGACGTCGGCTTTCTTGATTTTTACTTTACCCATAGTGATAAAAGTTTTAAAGGGTTAGTAAAAAGATTAAGCCTCTTCTGTATGGTTAGCCTCGTATGTCTTAGCGATAGTGTAACCAACCTCATCAAGAGCGTAAGTGAGCTTATCGATCTTGTTTGAGTAGAAGTTATAAGCAACAACGGCGCACCATGATGTCAAGATACCAGATGCTGTATTGACGAGGGCCTCTGAAATACCAGTAGAGAGCTCGAGAGAGTCGCCACCACCACCGGCTGCAAGAGCGGCGAATGACTTGATCATACCGACCACAGTACCGAAGAGGGCGGTGAGAGTACCGAGAGTTACGAGAGTAGCGAGGATAGGCATGTTCATCTGGAGAGTAGGCATCTCGAGCTGAACGGCCTCCTCATGGGCCTGCTGGATCTTAGCGACTTTCTGCTCTTTCTTGAGGCCAGTAGCCTGCTCCATCTCAGCATAAGCCTTGAGAGATGCTGTAACGACGTTACCTACAACACCCTGCTGCTTGTCGCAGAGCTGCTGTGCCTTCTGGAGGTCGCCAGAAGTAACGGCTTTCTTAACTTCAGCAACGAACTTAGCGAGCTTGCCCTTACCGTTAGCTACATTGAGTGCGATACCACGCTCTACAGAGAGGGCGATAACGGTGAAGAGGAGAGTGATGATGACTGGAACGACGATACCACCTTTATAGATAGTACCAAGCAGGTTACCTGGGAGAGGAGCGTTTGCGTTGTCGCCACCCTGGAAGTTTGCTGGGTTACCAAGCACAAGCTGGAAGAATGCTACACCTGCAATAAAGCAGATAACAATGATCCAAATCGCTGCGCGAACACCCTGGAAGCCCTGCTTCTTCTGAGCTGGGGCTGCTTTCTGTGAATTTGCCATAATGTTTTTAGATTTAGTTATTAATAGAATTAAACTTGAATTCGATTAAAATTATTCTTTATAATCTGTCTTTAATATCCTTGCGGTTGATTGATTGTGGTGGTGTGTGTCTTGTGTCTGCTTTCTGTATGCAAGCTGGAGACGTTTACCACGGTTGTTGGATATCATAAGGCGTGTTATTGTCCTGGCTTGTGTTGTATTGTCCCATCCTGTATGTGTGCCAGCATAGCGTTAACCGCTGTGTGCCACATCTGCAATGTTCAAATAATCAGCCATTAACATTTTTTTGAGCCCTCATGGTATGAAAACGATGAGAAAGGACAAATCATGTCTTGGTGTTTCATGATATATAGAGGCATACAATCTTCATCGTTTTTTCAATCGCAAAGATAATTATTTTTATTGAAGAAATGTCTACATTAAACAATTTTAACACCTTTTCGATGTAATTTTTCCTCTTTTGTAATATCTCGTGTTATGCTAACAGAGCGAGTGTCTCTTTTATCCGCCTCATTGCCTCAATGATGTTCTCATCGCTTGTGGCGTAGCTCATGCGGAAGCATTCAGGCGAGCCGAAGGCGTCTCCTGCGACTGTTGCGACGTGTCCTTTCTCGAGAATGAACATGGCGAGGTCGGTCGAGGTGTTGATGGTTGTGCCGTTGTAGCTTTTGCCGAAGAACGATGAGCATTTCGGGAAGAGGTAGAACGCGCCCTCTGGGTTGTTGACTTCGAGTCCGGGTATATCCTTTGCGAGTCTAACGATGAGGTTTTTCCTGCGCTCGAATGCCTGTCTCATTGTCTCCACGCACTCTTGTGGGCCGGAGAAGGCAGCCTCGGCTGCTTTCTGTGACACGGAGCATGGGCCTGAGGTGTATTGTCCCTGGAGCTTGTTGCATCCCTTCGCTATCCACTCTGGCGCTGCTATGAATCCTATGCGCCATCCTGTCATGGCGTAGGCTTTTGACACTCCATTGACGACGATGACACGGTCTTTGATGTCGTCGAATGATGCTATGGAGGCGTGTTTGCCTATGTAGTTGATGTGCTCGTATATCTCGTCGGCAATGACGATGACGCGCTCATGCCTGAGGAGCACATCCTTGAGGGCCTCGAGCTCTTCCTTGCTGTATACTGAGCCTGTAGGGTTGGATGGCGAGCAGAGTATGAGGGCCCTTGTCTTTGGGGTTATTGCGGCCTCGAGTTGCTGTGGGGTTATCTTGAAATCTTGTTCTATCGGAGCCTCAACGATGACTGGTGTTCCCTCTGCGAGGAGGACCATCTGCGGGTAGCTCACCCAGTATGGTGCTGGTATGATGACCTCATCTCCTGCGTTCACGATAGCCATTATGGAGTTGCAGACTGACTGTTTAGCGCCATTGGAGCATACTATCTGTGATGGTTTGTATTCCAGTCCGTTCTCGTTTCTGAGCTTTTCCACTATGGCTTGCTTAAGGCTTGGGTATCCCGGCACTGGGCTGTATCTGCTCCAGTTTTCCTCCACGGCCTTTATCGCCGCAGCCTTGATATGGTCTGGTGTGTTGAAGTCTGGCTCTCCGACGCTCATGTTTATGACGTCAATGCCCTGTGCCTTCATCTCTGAGCTTTTCTGTGACATGGCGAGAGTGGCTGAGGGGGAGAGTCTGTTGAGTCGTTCTGATAAAGTCATCATAATGCTTGATTGTTGTAGTGACTGCAAATTTACTTATTTTTATCGTGTATCACAAAGATTATGTGAGTTTATTTCACTTTTTAACTATTTTTCTATATGACATCGTCTTGTGTCTGTTCCGCAATATATAATAATGTATCTATCCTCTGTATGACGCCGTCGTTGAGGTTGTGTATTGTCCTGAGGTCGCCGAGGAGCCTCAGTCTGAACATCCACATGCGTATATACAGGAATATGCCTACGGGCAGGATGAGGAACGCGAGGATGTTCATCCATTTCCTGTCGAATGGTCTTGTATGTGCCTTTACGGACATGACGGGGTACTGCTGGAGGAGTTTCATGACGTCGCGCTCGCGTGTGTTGCCGAGGTCAGCTATGACGCTCTCGAGCTCATCGCTTATGCGTTCTATCTCATGGTCGGGGACATACCTGAAGAAGACGTTGATGACATTAGGCATAAGGTATAGCCTGTGTTCCTTGTTGTATTCGACGATATCGTGTGTTATGGTCTGCAGGCGTGTCTTGTCGTCGGCATATTGTGGTTCTTCTATGATGACCTCCTTGATGGATATGCTCCGTTTCAGCCTCAGCCCGAGGAGTCTCATGAAGAAGTTACGGTACAGGTCGATGTTGAAGACCATGGAGTCTTTGTTGGCCTTGTATGTGAAGAAGACGGCAGTAGGTATGAGCACGACGGGCGCGAGGCCTTTTGCGAGCCATACGGGCCATGCTCCGAGGCGTGCCATTCTGAATCCTGTATTGTCGAGGAGGAAGTATATGATGTAGACGATGACGGAGATGATGATTGGCACTCCGAGTCCTCCCTTGCGTATGATGGCTCCGAGTGGTGCTCCGATGAAGAAGAATATGAGGCAGAGCAGTGATGTCGTGTACTTGTTTATCCACTCGAGATAGTGCTCTCTGACGATGCGGTTTCCGTCAGCCGCTGTCAGTCCGCTGAATGCGAGATAGTCGTGGACCATCCTAACCTCGCTGAGTGCCTGTATTGTTACTGATTTCTTCTCGTCTGTTGTGAGGCGTCCGTATATGGTGTCCACGTCGTATGTCGCTGCCTTGGCCTTGGCGAGGAGTTTCTTCCCGTCCACGGTGTCTTCCTTCTGTGGCATGTATCTGGCGAAGTACATGCGCCTTATGTCCTTGTTCACTTCCCGTCCGATGCTGTCGAGCGAGTGGTTTGTCTGTTTCAGTCCGTCCCTGATGTCGTGGAGGCTCTTGCCGCGCGCGTCGCCGGCGAAGAGGTCGTTGTCGACGTTGAGCTCCGGGTCGAAATCGAGCAGGATGCGTTTTGTGACGAATGTCTCTCTCCTATAGGGTACGTTGGCGTTCCCGACGATGCTCTGTGTCTGCATGTTCTCGAACCATTCTCCCTTGTACAGCTGCAGCAGGAGGTGTTTCTTGTCGGCTGTTGTCTGCAGGCGTCCGCTGTCGGCGAGTATTATCGCCGCGTCCTCGAATGAGTTTGTCATGCGGTATATCATGATTCCATAGAGCATTCCTGTGCCCATATCCTTTTTCTGCACATAGAGGTTGCAGTCAGGTATGCCGTCATAGAACACGCCCTCTGGTATCTCGAGCTCGGGGTTTTTCTGCTTCATGGCAGCCAGGAGCTGCATGAACTTGCGGTTGGCGTCGGGGGCCACGACATTCTGGAAGTAGAACGAGCCTAACAGGACAATAGCTGTTATGGCTATGAGCGAGCGGAATGCCTGCAGGAGAGATATTCCGGCTGCCTTTATGGCTGTGAGCTCAGAGCTTTCGCCAAGGTTGCCGAATGTTATGAGCGACGACAGGAGTATGGCGAGCGGAAGCGCCTGCGGGACGAGCATGAGGCCCATGTACCAGAAGAACTGTGCGAGGACATCGACAGAGAGTCCCTTTCCGATAAGCTCGTCGACATAACGCCACAGGAACTGCATCATCAGGACGAACTGGCTGATGCAGAACGTTCCGGCGAAGAGCATGGCGAACTGTCGTGCCACGAATATGTCAAGACGTTTTATTATTACCATTTATGTTTGTTGTGTGCTGTCGCATGGCTTTGGCCATGTCGTGCTGTGTTATGGAGCCGGGCTATGCAGTGTTTCTCCCTGTCCGCATTCCTTCCCCACCCTGTTGTTTGTCGTTTCAGATTCTATAGCCACGTTGTCTCCATGCTTCCCGGCATGGATAGCATGCCGTCATGGTCTGCCCCGTGCCCAGCATGGACAGCGTGGCATGACATCCTGCATGCTTACGCGCCACGATGCTGGGAGTGTGTGGCCTTGCAGCCTATATTCCCACGTGGGATTATAAGTATTGTATAATGTCATGCAAAAGTACGAATAAAATCCGATATGAGCAAAAAAAAGTGGTATTTGAATAAAAAAAACGTCATTTCTCTTTGCAGTATAAAAAAATTGTATTACCTTTGCACCCGCAAATGAGGGATATGCCTGCTGAGGCCACTCTTAGCGAGTCGGCAACAAAGGTATGACACAATCATGAGCAAGACATGTTGGCGGGATAGCTCAGCTGGTTAGAGCGTCGGATTCATAATCCGGAGGTCGAGGGATCGTGACCCCCTCCCGCTACAGTGAATGAGTGGCAGCTGCGAGATTCGCAGCTGCTTTTTTGTGCCCATATGCCACGTCCCATCATGCCACAACCGCCATGGCGTGCCCTGTCTTCCGGCCTCAATCCCG
Source organism: Hoylesella loescheii (assembly GCA_021531755.1). GTDB lineage: Bacteria > Bacteroidota > Bacteroidia > Bacteroidales > Bacteroidaceae > Prevotella. The sequence continues at coordinate 181,009 of JADYUK010000002.1, read as the reverse complement.
GCTTCAAGATGGCTGTCTTATATGCCACACGGGCTATCGCCGGCATCTGCTCCTGCATGCTCGCTGTTGCACAGTGGCAGTTAAGGAGTGTAAGCAGTAGAAATGACGACACCATCCGTAGTGCATGGGCTCGTCATCCATTAGGAATCAGCAGCTCATCCTGTACCTTTTGTAGAATTGACGGACAGACAATAAAACTGTAAGCGAGACCATAGCCTGAAGTTACAATCTGTAAGCGCCGGGAGCATCTCTGCCTTACGCCGCATTAGCGCTGCAAGGCTCCACGCGATGGCTCCGCGCCTCGGATTCGGGAAGCCGCAGAGGGCGGGGCGTGGGAGGCGGGGTGGTACAAGGATGGGGGTATCCTCATGGGTGGAATCATGCTGCTGACTGCCATGCCGCCCTTATGCCATGGTGCCGCCCACGGGGTCCTCTCTGCCACTGTCCCGCTCTGCATAGACATGTCTCCCCTCTCCACGCGACGTATTGCCCGCCTGTCTTTATATTAGTCAACGATATACTTGTTGACTATAAAAATTAGATAAAGTGCTGATTTTCTTGCTGAGAAATTTGGTTTTTTCAAATATTTTTAGTATCATTGCATTGGATAAAAATATTAGGACTATGATTAATTTCAGCAAATTCAATTCATTGTATTCGGTTGCAATGTATTTCAACACCGAATCAAAGTGTCAACAAGTGATTGTTGAATCTCGTTGGGGTGATGATGTTGTATGCCCTTATTGTGGTAAACATCATTGTCATAAAAGGGCAGATGGTAGATGGTGTTGCTCACAGTGCAACAAGAACTTTAGTGAGAAGGTAGGCACTATCTTTGAGAATACCAAGATTGGACTCCGTAAATGGTTTATGGCAATGTACCTTATCTCTACCCATAAGAAGGGTATTAGTTCACATCAGTTGGCAAGAGATATTGAGGTTACTCAAAAGACCGCTTGGTTCATTTTGCAGAAGATTAGAACTTTGTTCTCACAAGATGATTCTACTGCACTTGTAGGTGATGTAGAGTGTGATGAGGCATATATCGGTGGTAGAGAGCAGAACAAGCACGAGTGGAAGAAAACCAAGGGTACACAAGGTCGTTCTACCAAGACAAAGACACCCGTGTTTGGTATGGTTCAGAGAGGTGGTAAGGTGGTTGCTGTTAAGTGCGAAAAGACTGATGGTGCTACTCTTCTTCCTATCATTGAGCAGTTCATTGCAGAGGGTTCTACAATTCACACTGATGAACTCAACTCATACAATGGAATCAAGGCTGATAAATATACTCACAAGGTAGTAAATCACGGCAGAAAAGAGTATGTTAAGGGTGGTGATTTCACTAACACTATCGAGGGTTTCTGGGCGACATTGAAGCGAATGATTGAGGGTGTTTATCACTCTATCACAAGCAAGTATTTACAGAGATACATTGATGAAGCAGTCTATCGTTACAACAATCGTAAGACAAGTGGTAGTGAGTGTTTCAAGCAGATGTTTGTGAAAAGCATTGGTGTAGTAGATTACAAGGTAGTTCAGATGTTAGAAATGGCTGCATAAATAATATTTATAAATAAAGTAAAAGTAATATAAAATGAAACATATTTTAACCGAAAAGCAATTTAAAGAAATGATTAACGAAACAGTCAATGATGTGTTAAAGCGTATTGGGGTGATAAATGAAATGGCTGTACCTTTGAAAGATTATCGAGCAAGAGTTGATGGTTTAAGATTCCAACTTGTTGAAAATTGGTGTCTTTGTAAATGGTGTCAATTATTCAATCCAGAATGTGAAAATTTTGCTCATTGGGTTACAGAATTGAAGGCTTGTATTGATAACTTAAAATTCCTTGATATAAAAAATGGCATTGACAAGAGACGAACACTTACAAGAATGTTAGTTACAGACTATGATTACAATGATGCCAATATGATAGAAAGGATAATCAGAGGCAAATTTGTACGAGAGAATATCACTAATAATACTCAAAAAGTACAAGTTTGTACAGAATTTGCTGATAATATAAATGAATTGATTAATGCAATCTCTATGGTATCTATTGATTCTGATGAGTATATTCAAAACACTTTCAATAACTAATAAGTTAAATGAACAGAATATGACTAAAATAATTAGAAAGAACAATTGAATAGAAACATTCAACGGCAAATTTATATCTAAATGTAATATTGACCCATTCATTAGTGGAGTTGTTAGATGTGACCGTATTTACATTTGTGAATCAAAAAACACCAAAACAAAGCCAATGATAGAATAAACAATATAGGTCAGTAGTTAGGTATAGTCCAATATTTTTATCCAACTTAACCCATATAGGGTATGTGAATATCTTAATGGGTGCTAACCTACTACTGACCTTCTTTTAATAACTATTTATAGTCAACAAGTATATCATTACCTTATATTATCCGCGTCTGCCCATTATTCCATTCCCGTCTGCCCCTTATCCCATTCTCATCTGCCCATTATCCCATTCTCATATGTCCCTTATTCCTTTCTCACCTGCCCCTTATTCCTTTCTCGTCTACCCTTTATATTAATAATGAGCACATGTCACGTGCTGATGCAATAGGCCGTTTCTGGCCACACATTGGATAAAACCGCCCAAATGTGTTAATTTTTGTTTACTACAAGTAAGTAAACGGGATATTTCTATTAATTTTGCAAAATATAACATAATCCTCTGACAGACATGAAGAAAAGAATCGCTTTATGTGTCCTTGCGGCAGGTATGACACTGGCTGCACAGGCCCAGACGAAGAGTGGCGGCATCACGCCAGCAATGATGAAGTCTATAGCATCCCAGGACATGAAGAGCCCTGCCCAGAAGGCTCTCACGAACGCCATACAGAACAACAGCATCAACACCCTCGCCAAGGGCAAGGCGTCGCGCATGCCTGTGCCGAAGACATTCGCTGTCGAGACACGCCAGCAGTCGATACAGGACCAGAAGAACTCCGGCCGCTGCTGGATGTTCTCCGGCCTCAATGTCCTGCGCAATGACTTCGCCCTGCAGAATGAGGGCAAGAGCGTGGTGTTCTCACAGAGCTACCTGTTCTTCTGGGACCAGCTTGAGAAGTCGAACCTCTTCCTCCAGAGCATCATCGACACGGGCAGGAAGGACATCAACGACCCCGAGGTGCAGTTCCTCTTCGGGCAGCCTCTCAGCGACGGCGGCACATTCTGTGGTGTCATAGACCTTGTCGGGAAGTATGGGCTTGTCCCACAGAGCGTGGCTCCGGAGACATTCTCGTCAGAGAGCACATCGCAGGCATCGTCGATAATAAAGCGCAAGCTGAGGGAGTATGGCCTGAGGCTCAGGCAGATGGTGGCCGAGGGGAAGAAGCCGGCGGCGCTGGCAGCAGAGAAGACTGCTATGCTGAAGACAGTCTACGGCATCCTGTCGACCGTCTATGGCGAGCCAGTGGAGACATTCACATACCAGCATACAGACAAGGACGGCAAGCCTGTCGGCGAGCTGAAGGAGTACACGCCGCTGTCGTTCGCCAAGGAGTGTGGCGCCACAGGTCTCGACACACGCTACCTCATCGTCATGAACGACCCGCGCCATGCCTACCACAAAGTCTATGAGGTGGAGTATGACCGCCATACCTATGACGGCCACAACTGGCGTTTCCTGAATCTCCCCATGGACGAGATAGAAGCCCTCGCCGTGACAGCCCTGAAGGCAGGCAAGAAGTTATACACGTCGTATGACATAAAAGACTTCGACAGCAAGCGCGGACTCGCCTCGCTCGATGTCTACGACTACGAGAGCCTCTTCCAGACATCATTCCCGATGGACAAGGCTGAGCGTCTCGCCACACGTGAGAGCGCGTCGGCACATGCCATGACGCTGACAGCCGTCGACACGACAGCGACAGGGAAGCCACGCTACTGGAAGGTGGAGAACTCATGGGGAGCGGCGAGCGGACAGAATGGATGTGTCGTCATGACCGACGAGTGGTTCCGCGAGTACACCTTCCGCCTCTGTGTTGAGAAGCAGTATGTCCCAGAGACCCTCATCAAGGAAGCCGGGCAGAAACCTGTCATGCTCAAGTATGACGATATCCTGTTCTCAGAAGAGTAGGAGCAGCGCGTCACCATCCCACACAGCAGCAGCAACACTCCGCTGGGAGGCCCCGGCTGCAGCGCTGCGGGCCAAGAGAGCGGCCAACGCCAGAGCCTGTGTGATGGCATCCGTCACTCTGTCATGCGTCTCCGCCCAGCGTCCTGGCCTTTGAAGGCAGGGCCGTGGGGCAGCAACAATCCATCAATCATAAATGGCCAACCATCATCTGACAGATATAGACACCCCATACGACCTGCGAAAGCTCCCGATAGACGAGCTGCCGCAGATATGTGACGAGTTGCGCGACAACATCGTCAACGCCCTTGCCGTCAACCCGGGACACCTCGCCTCAAGCCTTGGAGCCCTCGAGCTGACGGTGGCGCTGCATTATGTCTTCAACACCCCATACGACCGTATTGTGTGGGATGTCGGCCACCAGGCCTACGCCCACAAGATACTCACCGGCCGCCGTGACCGTTTCCCGACAAACCGCAAGCTCCACGGGTTGAAGCCTTTCCCCTCGCCCGACGAGTCAGAGTATGACACCTTCACATGCGGACATGCGTCGAACAGCATCTCCGCCGCGCTCGGCATGGCTGTCGCGTCGCGCCTGCTCGACAAGCGTCGCCACGTGATAGCTGTCATCGGCGACGGCGCCATGTCTGGCGGACTGGCTTTCGAGGGACTGAACAATGTCTCATCATCGCCTAACGACATGCTCATCATCCTCAACGACAACAACATGTCGATAGACCGCTCGGTGGGAGGCATGAAGCAATATCTCATAAACCTCAACACCAGCCAGACATACAACAACCTCCGATACAGGTTCTCGAGATGGATGTCCGACCACGGATACATGTCCGACCACCGCCGCAAGGGCATCATACGGCTCAGCAACGCCATGAAGGCCGCCATAGCCCAGCAGCAGAACATCTTCGAGGGAATGAATATACGCTACTTCGGCCCTATCGACGGCAATGATGTCAAGGAGGTGGTGCGTGTGCTGCGCCTGCTGAGAGACATGAAGGGACCCAAGCTCCTACATCTACACACAGTGAAGGGCCACGGATACAAGCCAGCGGAGGAGATGCCCACAATATGGCACGCGCCAGGGAAATTCAACCCCGAGACTGGCGAGAGGGACACAGCGGCGGCAGCTTCGACAGAAAGTGAGGCCGAGCGGAAGCCACCGAAATTCCAGGATGTCTTCGGCAACACGATACTCGAGCTCGCACGGCAGAATCCTCGCATTGTAGGCGTCACGCCAGCCATGCCCACAGGATGCTCGCTGAACATCATGATGAAGGAGATGCCCGGACGTGTGTTCGATGTCGGCATAGCCGAGGGGCACGCCGTGACATTCTCGGGCGGAATGGCGAAAGACGGGCTCCTGCCTTTCTGCAACATATACTCGGCATTCTCACAGCGCGCATATGACAATATCATCCACGATGTCGCAACGATGCGCCTGAATGTTGTCATATGTCTCGACAGGGCAGGGATTGTCGGCGAGGACGGCCCCACACACCACGGAGCATTCGACATAGCCGCCCTGCGGCCTGTGCCTAACCTGACGATATGCTCACCATACGACGAGCATGAGCTGCGCCATATGATGTTCACGGCACAGAAAGAAGGCCAGGGGACATGGGTCATCAGATACCCGAGAGGATGCGGCTCACAGCCTGACTGGCAGTGTCCCATGGAAGAGATAAAGCCGGGTACAGGACGGCTGATGTACGAGGCGCCCCTCACAGAGGGGACAAGGAGGCGCGTAGCCGTGCTCACCATAGGCCCAATAGGCCACGACGTGACAGCCATAGCGCGGGAGAACGGTGTCACACACTATGACATGCGCTTCGTGAAACCTCTCGACAGCGCCATCCTGAGCCATGTCGCTGACAGCTATGACGCCATCGTGACCGTCGAGGACGGTGTCATAGACGGCGGATTCGGCTCGGCAGTATGCGAATGGATGCAGCAGCACGGACACCTCATACCTGTCAGGAGACTGGGAATGCCCGACCATTTCGTGGAGCACGGCACAGTCAGTCAGCTGAGGGAGATAGTCGGGCTCGACGCACGAAGCATAGCCAAGGCCATACAGGAAATGAGAGACAGCACCACAACAAGCGGCTGACCACCCCTCCACACCACACAAGCCAGACACCTCGCCCACACCACCAGGCTCACCAGCCGCAACACCCCGGGCCGGCAGGACAACCGTAGACAGGAAACAGAGCACAGAAAGAATCCCGGAAAAGGGAGAGAAGCCACTACAAGAACGACGGGCCACCACCCAAGCAAAACGAGAAACAATGAAGATAATCGTAGCCGGAGCAGGAGCGATGGGCACCCATCTGACGAAGCTCCTCTCAGCAGAGAACCTTGACTGCACTCTGATTGATGCCGACAAGTCCCGCCTGTCGGCCCTCGACTCAGACTATGACCTCATGACCATAGCAGCGCCGCCGACAAGCATCAAGGCCCTCAAGGACGCCGGTGTGAACGGTGCCGACCTCTTCATAGCCGTCACACCCCACGAGACGACAAACATCACATGCTCCGTGCTGGCAAAAGCGCTCGGGGCGAAGAAGACCGTCGCACGCATCGACAACTTCGAGTATCTCAAGGAAGACTCGCCGAGAATATTCTCAGAGATAGGTGTCGACGACCTCATATACCCCGAGGTGCTCGCCGCCAACGACATAGCCAAGGCGCTGAAGATGACATGGGTGAGACAGAGATACGACATATTCAACGGACAGCTCGTGCTCCTGGCTATAAAGATGCGCGCCTCAGCGTCACAGATACTGCACACCCCGCTGAAAGACCTCTGCGGCCCAGACGACCCATACCACATCGTAGCGATAAAAAGGGCTGGGGAGACAATCATACCAGGCGGTATGGACATGATAGAGGACCAGGACCTCGCCTACTTCATGACAACCAAGGAGTACATACCGTACATAAGGAAGATTGTCGGCAAGGAGGCTTATGAGGACGTGCGCAATGTCATCATCATGGGAGGAGACAAGGCCGCTGTGCGTGTAGCCCACAACATACCCGACTACATGCGCCTGAAAATCATAGAGCAGGACGAGCAGAGATGCAACATCCTCAACGAGCTCATCGACAAGAGCAACGTCATGATAATACACGGCGACGGACGAGACATGTCGCTGCTCAGGGAGGAGAACATAGCCAACACACAGGCTTTCGTAGCGCTGACAGGGAACGCCGAGACAAACATCCTGGCGTGTCTTGCCGCCAAGAGACGCGGAGTGAGGAAGACCGTAGCACAAGTGGAGAACCTCGACTATATCTCCATGGCCGAGAGTCTCGACATAGGCACAATAATAAACAAGAAAACCATCGCGGCAGGCAAGATATACCAGATGCTGCTCGACACCGACGTGACAAACGTGAGGTTCCTTATGACATCGAACGCCGACGTGGCGGAGTTCGTGGCGACATACGACTCTAAGATAACACGGAAGCCGGTGAAGGACCTCGGACTGCCACACGGCGTGACAATAGGCGGACTGATGCGCGACGGGAAAGGCATGCTCGTATCGGGCATGACACAGATAAAGGCGGGAGACAGCGTCATGGTCTTCTCCCACGATGTCAACCTGCGCAAGATAGAGAAGCTGTTCAGGTAAAGTCTGACAGAGGCCCCACACCCCAACCACACCCCGCACCAAGAACGCAAACCACAGGCAACGGGCAGGGACACAGGCAGAGGCTGACAACCTCCCAGACTGGACACCCCTGCGCGACAACAACAACAACGACACAGTTAGGGGGCTATGCATAGAGCCAGCCCCCCTATCTTCACAAACGCCCACCAACAAGGAAAAGCCCCCGACACACAACGGCGGACAACACGAGCCGCACAAAGCGATAAGACCATGCTCCACTGGAAACTTCTGCATAAGATAATGGGCACACTGCTCATTCTCGAGGCATCACTGCTGGCACTATGCCTTGTCATCTCGCTCTTCTACGGCGAGGATGACAGCATACCGTTCCTTGTCAGTGGAGCCGTGACAGCTGTAGCCGGTGTCTCGTGCCGTCTCTACGGCCGCAATGCCGACAACGAGCTGAACCGCAAGGATGCCTATATGCTTGTGACATCAGCATGGGTGGTGTTCACTATGTTCGGCATGCTGCCATTCCTCATAGGCGGATACATAGACAATGTGACGGACGCGATGTTCGAGACAATATCCGGATTCACCACGACCGGAGCCTCTATACTCAACGATGTGGAGTGTCTGCCCCACGGCATTCTCTTCTGGCGCACCATGACCCAGTGGATAGGCGGTCTCGGCATAGTCTTCTTCACCATAGCCGTCCTGCCATCCCTCGCCGGCAGCGGCAGCGTGAAGGTCTTCTCGGCAGAGACGACAGGCCCCATACGCACAAAGATGCACCCGCGCCTGTCGACCAACTCACACGCCATCTGGATAACATACATCATACTCACGGCAGCATGTGCCTTCTGCTACTATGTCGGGGGGATGTCGTTCTTCGACTGCATCAACTATTCTATGACAACATGTGCGACAGGAGGATTCGCTACCCACAACACATCGACAGAATTCTTCAACTCCCCAGCCATAGAGTATACAGGAGCAGTCTTCTGCTTCCTCTCAGGCATAAACTTCACGCTGCTGTACATGACATGCATGAAGCTGCGCATTAAGGATTTCCTGCAGAACACAGAGATGCGCCTGTACAGCTTCATAACAGTCTTCGGCACAGCTATAATAATGTACTATCTCATCACCGGCCTCGGCTACGATTTGGAGAAGGCATTCCGCTGTGCAGTGTTCCAGACAGTATCGTTCCTGACGAGTACAGGTCTCTTCAGCGACGATGCAGGCCAGTGGCCACATGTCACATGGATAGTGCTGGGTGTCTGCATGTTCATCGGCGGATGCGCCGGTTCCACGGCTGGAGGAGTGAAGTGCATACGCATCGTCATGGTCCTGAAGTACATCGCCAATGAGTTCAAGCAGATTCTGCATCCCAACGCGGTGCTCCCTGTGCGCATAAACAACACTTCCATACCACAGTCGGCCCGCAACAGGCTCCTCCCCTTCCTCTTCCTGTATCTCGGACTGTTCCTCATCTGTGCGACATACTTCACCGCCATAGGTGTCGATGTCATCAACTCCATCACGCTGTGCCTCTCGTGCCTCTCCAACGTAGGCCCGACATTAGGTGTAGAGATAGGCCCCACGATGTCGTGGGCAGAGCTGCCAGTTGACTGCAAGTGGTTCTGCGCGGTGATGATGCTCATAGGACGTCTGGAGATATTCTCCGTGCTCATACTCTTCACCCCTGAGTTCTGGAAGAACAACTGACCCCGTCAACATGGGTTCACCAGCAGCACACAGGCGAGCTATCCCGAACATAAGACAAGAGAATAAATAACACACACATAAATATATACAATTAAGGTAAAAAAGATGAAAGTAGCAATTGTTGGCGCCAGTGGCGCAGTAGGCCAGGAGTTTCTCCGTGTCCTCGACGAAAGGAATTTCCCTGTTGATGAACTCGTTCTGTTCGGCTCCTCAAGGTCGGCAGGCACCAAGTACACGTTCCGCGGCAAGGAGATAGAGGTGAAGCTTCTCCAGCACAACGACGACTTCAAGGATGTTGATATAGCGTTCACATCAGCTGGGGCAGGCACATCGAAAGAGTATGCCGAGGATATCACACGCTATGGAGCCGTCATGATTGACAACTCGAGCGCCTTCCGTATGGACGACGATGTGCCTCTCGTTGTCCCTGAGTGCAACGCCGAGGATGCCCTTGTACGTCCACGTGGCATCATAGCCAACCCTAACTGCACCACCATCATGATGGTAGTATGCCTGAACCCTATCGAGCGCCTCTCACATATCAACCGCATACATGTCGCATCATACCAGTCGGCATCAGGAGCCGGAGCGGCAGCCATGGCAGAGCTGCAGCAGCAGTACAGCCAGCTGGCCGGAGGAGAAGAGCCGACAGTGGAGAAGTTCGCATACCAGCTGGCATACAATGTGATACCACAGATTGATGTCTTCCAGGACAACGGATACACAAAAGAGGAGATGAAGATGTTCAACGAGACAAAGAAAATCATGCATACCGACGCACGCTGCTCGGCCATGTGTGTACGCATCTCATCACTCCGCGCACACTCTGAGGCTGTATGGGTAGAGACTGACGAGCCGATATCCGTGGAGGCAGCACAGGAGGCACTGGCAGCAGCCGAGGGAGTAACCCTCATCGACGACCCTAAGCGTGTCGGCGCAAAAGCCAATCCTGACGCCTCAAAAGAGACAATGGAAGGCCTCCCCTACCCTATGCCACTCTACACAGCAGGGAAGGACGATGTCTATGTAGGCCGTGTGCGTAAGGACCTCGCCAACGACAACGGACTGACATTCTGGCTCTCTGGCGACCAGATAAAGAAGGGCGCAGCCCTCAACGCTGTGCAGATAGCAGAGTATCTCATAAAGGTCGGCAACATAAAATAAGACGACACGGCATGCAGACAGCCTGCCTCACGGAATATCCCGTTCCATAGCTGTCACGCATCCCGATACAGTTATATCTGAAGGCTTCAGCCTGGATGACAAAGCCATGAGGCTGTCATCCAGGCGATGCCTTCTTGTTTATATATAAAGGTGGGGAAAGAGAATCACCACCTTCAGCCAAGACAGCCCCACCACTTTTTACGCATATTCCCGGTGGAAATCATAAAGACCCACCGATAATCATCATGACAAGAAAAATCATAAACACTGTCAAGAGCGCCCCATACGGCAAGATAATCATCACATCGCTGTCAGCGATGGCCCAGGGCCTCTTCGCATCACTCCTCATCGGCACCATCATATCCACCATAGGCCGCCAGGCTGGCATCCCCGCCATTGTCGAGGCAGGCTCCTTCGCCATGGCTATGGCCGGCCCTGCCATGGCTGTCTCCATAGCCTATGCTCTCCATGCCTCGCCGCTTGTCATATTCTCCATGGCCACTGTCGGCCATGCCGCCAACACCCTGGGCGGAGCGGGCGGCCCGCTGGCAGTCTTCATCATATCGCTCGTGGCGACAGGCATAGGGCGTCTGGTATCTGGCAAGACACGTGTCGACATACTTGCCACACCGCTCCTCACCATTGGCTGTGGCGTCGCCATGGCCTATCTCCTCGCTCCAGGCATCGGAGCGGCAGCGAGCAGCGTCGGCGGACTCATAATATGGGCCACAGCACAGCAACCCCTCGTCATGGGCATTATCGTATCTGTCATCGTCGGCATGGCTCTCACGCTGCCCATCAGCTCAGCTGCAATATGCGCCGCGCTCGGACTCACAGGGCTGGCTGGCGGCGCCGCACTGGCCGGATGCTGCGCGCAGATGGTGGGATTCGCCTTCCTTAGCATCAAGGAGAACGGCATAAACGGCCTCATATCACAAGGCATCGGGACAAGCATGCTGCAGATGGGGAATATCGTGCGCAACCCCAGAGTGTGGCTCCCGCCTATCATCGTCAGCGCCATAACAGGACCATTGGCCACATGCCTGTTCCATCTCGAGATGAACGGCCCCGCAATATCGTCGGGAATGGGTACATGCGGCCTCGTAGGACAAATAGGAGTCTACACAGGATGGATGGCAGAGATGGAGAGCGGAGCGAGACTATCAGTTACCATGACCGACTGGACTGGACTGCTGCTCATATCGCTCGTGCTGCCTGCCGTGCTGACACCTCTCATAGGAATAGCCTTCAGACGCATGGGATGGATAAAGCCTGGCGACCTGAAGATATGACAGCCCGCTAACAGGCAATATGACATCCCGCTAACAGGCAGGCGCCTGACAACAACCAATGCGGACAAGCATGACCACCACCCCCACTCTTTGGGATGTGGGAAGTCTTGCCTGTCCGTATCTTTTTTTTCATCAGCAACGAATATCGTCCCAACAGGTATCGCAGACAAATCAACCGGCCATATAATGTCAATACGCCCACTGGGCGATATGGCACAATGGAGGCGCACAGCACGAGGAGATGTAACAGTTTCTTAACGAGAATGACACTACTGCGTCATCTGATACTTATACTTTTGCACCCGGAAAAAACAAATTACACTATCTTAATAGGTACAAAAGTATACAAGTGATGAACATCAGGAAAACAACTATCGCGGCTCTCTTAGCCGTATGGACATCAGGCATGACAGCTGTAACAGTGCCGGAGAACAACAGTCTCGGAGTGATTGCGGGACGTATCTGCGACACCGAGAACCACTCCCTGCCAGGAGCGACAATTATTGTTGAGGGCGAGAACATCGGTGTTACGAGCGACATAAACGGATACTACACCATGCCAAGCCTCAAACCAGGCACATATACTATAAAGGTGACATATGTAGGATACGCCCCCGTGCGCAAGACCATCACCATAGGCAACGGCAAGGCAGCCACAGCCAACGTGGTGCTGACAGAGGGCATGGAGCTCGACGAGGTGAAGGTGAAAGGCGCATTCTCTGGCCAAAGACGTGCCATGCAGATGCAGAAGAGCTCAATGGGAGTGACTAACGTGGTGAGCGCCGACCAGGTAGGAAAGTTCCCTGACTCAAACATAGGCGACGCACTGAAACGCATAAACGGCATCAATGTCCAGTATGACCAGGGCGAGGCACGTTTCGGACAGGTGCGAGGCACGAGTGCCGACCTTACGTCAGTTACAGTTAACGGCAACCGTCTTCCTTCGGCAGAGGGCGACACACGTAACGTACAGCTCGACCTCATTCCAGCCGATATGGTACAGACCATCGAGGTGTCCAAGGTTGTGACATCGGATATGGACGGCGATGCCATAGGTGGCTCAATCAATCTTGTGACAAAGAACACCCCATACCGCCGAGTGCTCAACTTCACCGGCTCAACAGGCTACACATGGATCTCAGGCAAACCACAGTGGAACATTGGAGGCACCTGGGGCGACCGTTTCTTCAATAACAGGCTCGGCATCATGGCAAGCGCATCTTACCAGTATGCTCCTGGAGGTTCAGACAACACAGAGTTTGAATATGCAGAGAAAAAGGGAGAGATACAGCTCAAGGAGGCACAGGTGCGCCAATACTATGTGACACGTGAGCGCCAGAGCTACTCCCTGGCTCTTGACTATCAGTTCAGCCCTCTCCACAAAATCTCATTCAAGGGCATCTACAACCGCCGTAATGACTGGGAGAACCGCTATCGCATCAGCTACAAGAAGCTCAACTCTGACGCTGGCGACCAGAGCGTGGTGATTCAGACAAAGGCAGGTTCTGACGACAACAAGAGCGCACGTCTGGAACGTCAGCAGACCATGGACTTCACCCTTGACGGTGAGCACACATTCGGCAACCTCAAGATGGACTGGGCATCAAGCTACTCACGTGCCACAGAGGACCGTCCTAACGAGCGTTACATCGGCCTGAAGCTGAAAGGCAGCGACAGCCTCAACTTCGGTGACTCATTCCAAGACGTTGGCGACGAGCAGCCTTATTCTACTCTTGCAATCCCATCGTTCAGCGAGGGGAAATGGAAGATTGACGAGTTCACCAACTCTGACCAGTCAATCAAGGAAAACGAGATAAAGGAACGCATCAACTTCACACTGCCACTGTCAAAGGGACTCTATGGCAACACACTCAAGTTCGGATACAAATATACACGCAAGGACAAGGAGCGCAACACAGAATACTACGACTACTCTGACGCTGCCGACAAATACATACCAGACTGGAAAGACAACCTCGTGAGCGAGGTGCGTGAGGGATTCATGCCAGGAAGTCAGTATCCAACAGGCACTCAGTTCGTGAGCAAGGACTACATGGGCACAATCGTGTTCGACAAGGCTGACGGTGTAGAGCTCTACGAGGAGGAAGCCGGCAACTACGAGGCGACAGAGCAGATACATGCCGGATACATACGCTTAGACCAGAAACTGGGAAAGAAACTCGACGCGACTCTTGGTCTGCGTATAGAGAACACACGCCTCAACACCAGCGGTGTCAACTATACCATGGACGAGGACGAGAACGAGTCTCTCAAACCTACAGGAGAGTTCAAGAACGACTATACAAACCTCCTGCCAAGCCTCTTGCTGAAGTACAAGATGAACGAGGACGGAAGCGTGAGAGCATCAATCACGAAGACACTCTCTCGCCCGAAATACTCAGCACTCATCGCAAACAAGAGCTTCAACCTCGCTGACCAGGAAGCTACTATCGGCGACCCGAACATCAAGCCTACAACATCGTGGAACATCGACCTCTCTATCGACCACTACTTCAAGAGCATAGGTATGGTAAGCCTCGGACTCTTCTACAAGGACGTGAAGAACGTGAACGTTGAGACCCTCGGCTATTACACTGGAACAGAACTCGGCTTGGCTGGCAACGACGAGACCTTCGAGGTCACACAGAACATGAATGCCTATGACGCACGTGTCTATGGTGTGGAGGCTGCCTACCAGCGCGACTTCGGCTTCATATCCCCTGCACTCCGCTGCCTCGGCTTCTACGGCAACTACACATACACAAAATCTACCACACGCAACTACAACCCACGCCTTGGCATAGAGGACACTGACGACGTGAAGATGGCAGGCTCACCAGAGCACACAGCCAACGCCTCACTCTACTACGAGAACAAGGGATGGAACATCCGCCTCTCATACAACTTCGCATCATCATTCGTAGATATGATGAACACAGGCAGCCGTGAGCTTGACCGCTACTACGACAAGGTTAACTACCTCGACATCAACGCTTCATACACATGGGGCAAGAAGACCAAGATCACAATCTTCGCCGAGGCAAACAACCTGCTCAACCAGCCTCTGCGCTACTACCAGGGAAACAAGGAACGCACAATGCAGGTGGAGTATTACGGTGTGAAGGTAAATACCGGAGTGAAAATCAATCTCTAAGGCGTCGGCATAAAGATAGGAACCACGAAGCCCACGTTTTCGATAAGCGAGAGCAGAACCAGATGAGCAGAGTCTTCAAGCAAAACTTGGACTCTGCTCATGGCGAGAAGGGCTACGGATAGGCAAGCCACATGGCTTCGGGGGGAAACAAATGTCTGAATTAATACAAGAATAAAAAAATATTATGATACACAAGATAATAGCACATTCTGTTTACAACAACGGCTCAAAACACAACTCTATCACCCAGAACCGTCTGGCATCTCTGCTACGGCTCGCATTCATCTCGCTGGCATTATTGGCAATATCGCCGGCAATGGCACAGACACCTGCCGAGTGGGAGAAGATGAAAGGCGACATAAACCTCTTCATGGCAAACGACCTCGGCCGCAATGGATACTACGAGCAGAAGCCAATAGCAGAGCTCATGGGCGAGATGGCTGGAGAGATAGGCCCTGAGAGCATCATAGCGGCAGGCGATGTACACCACTTCAATGGTGTGGCATCAGTCGATGACCCTCTATGGACATCAAACTTCGAGAACATATACACACACCCTGAACTGATGATGAATTGGAACC
This sequence comes from Hoylesella loescheii, assembly GCA_021531755.1. Classification (GTDB taxonomy): domain Bacteria; phylum Bacteroidota; class Bacteroidia; order Bacteroidales; family Bacteroidaceae; genus Prevotella. Next base: position 165,346 of record JADYUK010000002.1, on the reverse strand, counting down.
CTATCCTTGGCAACCACGAGTACCGTGGCAACACCCAGGCATGCCTCGACTACAAGGCGAGAAGCCGCCGCTGGATGGCAGAGGGAAGATACTATTCAAGAGTTTTCGCAGACAAGAAGGCAGGCGTGACACTGCGTGTCATATTCCTCGACACCACACCGCTCATAGATAAATACCGCAAGGACAGCGAAGTATATCCTGATGCAGTGAAGCAGGATGCCGACAGACAGATAGCATGGCTTGACTCAACACTCGCCGCCGCACACGAGACATGGGTCATTGTCGTAGGCCACCATCCCATATATGCCGAGACATCGAAGAGCGAGAGCGAGCGCACAGACATGCAGCAGAGACTCCTCCCTGTATTCAAGAAGCACAAGAATGTTGATATCTATGCCTGCGGACATATACATAACTTCCAGCATATCACCATGCCAGCCGACCGCACACAGTATGTTGTCAACAGCTCGGCCTCACTGGCGCGCAAAGTCAAACCCATCGCCGGGACTGTCTTCTGCTCCCCAGAAGCAGGGTTCAGCGTTATCTCTGCCACTGCAAAAAGCCTCAATCTCTATATGATAGACAGCAAAGGGAAAACGCTCCACACTGTCAGCGCAGCCCACTGACCCCCACACATAAAAAATATATTCAATTCTCCCGCTGCCTGGATAAGGTGGTGGGAGAATTTACTTTATGCCTGCCTCATATGGGGCTATGTATCTTGGAGATTGGGTATGAGGAATAATTCCAAAAGCTGTATGGAAGTCGTAGAAATGAAGAAAAACAAAGAAATATTTGCGTGTTCAAATAAAAATATGTAACTTTGCATCCGCCTTTGGTTTCTACAGCATCTATGTCGCCATAGGCAATAGGCCATGCGCTCGTGGCGAAATTGGTAGACGCGCCAGACTTAGGATCTGGTGTCTTGCGACGTGTAGGTTCGAGTCCTATCGGGCGCACAAACAGAGAGAGACGGGTTAGCTCCAGCATTTTTTATCATAATGTCCTGGGCGTCCCGTCTCTCTCTTTCTTTTTTGCTGCCGTAGAATAAACAAGAATGGGAGAGCACATGGATTCTGAACCGGCTGTTATTCCTTATTGTCAAAGGATATATATAGGCTGACTCCCTCCCCAGCTTTACTATGGGAGGTGTATATCCGTATTCCCTTTTCCATGACATACTCAGAGGGAGAGAGAGGGGGAGGGAGAAAGAAAGGGAAAGAAAGGGAAAGAAAGGGAAAGAAAGGGAAAGAGAGAGAGAGGGAGAGAGAGAGGAAAAAACAGGCGACGGATTTGTGATTACGGAATCTTTTTCCTACCTTTGCATGCGCGACAGATACCTGGATAGACAGACAAACAGGACAAGCATTGTCCCCCCTGCACATAAAAACTGACTAACAAAGAAAAAAAACTAACTATCATGAACACTAACATTCTACACAGCGTCAGCTTCACTCTACTCTCTCTCATGCCTCTCAACATGAGCGCCCAGAATCCGTATCTCCCTATGTGGGAGTATATACCTGACGGCGAGCCATACGTCTTCGCCGACCCTGACAATCCTGGCAAGAAGCGCGTATATATCTATGGCTCACACGACACTCTCATTGACGGCTACTGTGGCCGCGAGCTCGTTGCGTGGTCTGCCTCTACGGACAGCCTCTCGCGGTGGAGATACGACGGTATCATCCTTGAGGTCAGGCAGAACGCAAAGGGGGAATATCTCGACAGCGAGCATCGCAGCGATGTCTTCTACGCCCCTGACATAGTGGAGAAGACGGAGAGCGACGGGCGGAAGATGTACTATCTCTACCCTAACGACCAATGTGGCGGGCGCAACGGCATGGTGGCGGCCAGCGAGCGTCCAGACGGACCGTTCCGTGTCATCAACTGGAGCGAGACAAATGATATGGAGACTGTGGGTGACTTGGGATTCGACCCTGCTGTGTTCATCGACGATGACGGCAGGGTGTATGGCTATTGGGGATTCGAGGAGCCATGTGTCGCAGAGCTTGACCCTACCACCATGGCGACAGTGAAGGCTGGGACAGAAGTGCGCCGCAATTATATCAACGGATACAAGAAGGAGGGCATCTTCAGATTCTTCGAGGCCTCGTCGATAAGGAAGATAAAGGACAAGTATGTCCTTGTGTACAGCAGATTCACGGGAGAAGGCGAGTTCGGTCTGCCCTCATCAAATTATACCCTGGCATACGCTTACAGCAACAGCCCAATGGGGCCGTTCGTCTATGGCGGAACGATTATCGATGGCCGTGGGCGCGGTCTTGACGAGCACAGCCGCCCCATCCCGACGGCTACACCTGACGGCAACACTCATGGCAGCATATGTGAGATTAACGGGCGATGGTGGGTCTTCTACCACCGTCAGACAGGTCTCGACGAATACTCACGCCAGGCAATGGTGGCACCGATAACTGTCGAGGTTACTGAAGGCAAGGATGGCATGGTGAGGATATCGGAGGGAGAATACACATCAGAGGGATTCATGACAGATGGCCTGAACCCATTCCGCCGCCACTCTGCAGGCATAGCCTGCTATTATACGGCGACAAAGCCGGCTGTCCACAAATGGCCAAGGAACACATTCTACGGGTCGTACGTGAAGCCCATGCGTCTGGAAGAGCCGCCTTTAGGAGATGTGTACAGGCTTGATGTGAACCACAACCCTGTGGTGAATAATACGGACGGATCGGTCGTAGGATACAAATACTTCAATCTCTCTGTCACAAACGGCGTTGACAATCTGTGCATGAGCATGACTGTCGTGCCTGAGGGTATAGACGGCACGATAGACATATATGTGGACAGTCCGCACTTGTCGTGTGGCGGGAAGAAGGTCGGCTCGCTATCAATAAGGCGCACCATGCCCCACAAGCGTCAGACTCTTACGGCTCCTATACCGGGGATAAGGGATATGAGCGGCAAGCATGCCTTGTTTTTCGTAATAAAGGCCGACGTCAAGGGGAAGTCGGTATGCGAGATACATGATTTCGCCATGACTGTCATTCCGGGGTAGATAACGAGTTTACGGCTGTTCACACGGATGTCCGCGGAGTATCACAGGATAAGTACAATAATGAAGGAATGGGTTCTCATACGGATGTCAGCAGAGTATCACAGGGATTGTTATCATAATGAAGAAACGAGAAAATCCGTTGAATCAACATTTATGATACATGAAAATCCCCATGATACTCCGCGGACATCCATGTGAAAACTTATCAACTTATTTTACTTTTTAGTCCGGATGATGAGGGGGGAGGTCAGAGGCTCTTTGCCAGGCCTCCCTCGCTTGTTTCCTTATAAAGAGATGGCAGGTCGTGTCCGGTCTGTTTCATGACCTTGATGACCTTGTCGAACGACACACGGTGATTACCATCGGAGAACGAGGCGTAGATATTGGCGTCGAGGGCACGGCAGGCAGCGAAAGCGTTACGCTCGATACATGGTATCTGCACGAGTCCGCAGACAGGGTCGCATGTCATACCGAGATGATGCTCCAATCCCATCTCCGCCGCATATTCTATCTGCGAGGGGCTTCCGCCGAACAGCTGGCACGCCGCGGCCGATGCCATGGCGCATGCCACACCAACCTCTCCCTGACACCCGACATCGGCACCAGATATTGAGGCGTTCTCCTTGACGATGTTCCCGACTAATCCGGCAGTGGCGAGGGCGTGTATTATGCGCTCATCACTGAAGTCGTGGGCCTTGGCAGAATGGTATAGCACGGCTGGGAGCACACCACACGCCCCACATGTCGGGGCAGTGACGATTGTCCCGCCCGAGGCATTCTCCTCACTGACGGCGAGCGAGTATGAATAGACGAGCCCTCTCGACTGGAGCGACGGTTTGTATCCCATAGCCTTGACATGGTATATCGGGGCCTTGCGGTTGAGATTCAATGGTCCGGGCAGGCGTCCCTCTGTCCCGAGCCCTCTCTCCACGGCCTCCTGCATGGCACGCCATACCTGTGCGAGATAGTCCCAGATGGAGCTGTCCTCACACTCGGCGACATACTCCCAGTAGTTGCGTCCGTTGTCGTAACACCATCTCATGATATCCGTCATTGTCGTCATGCCGTAAATGTCTCCGCTGTTGAACATGTCGCCCTCTCCCTTACCTTCAGACAGAGCCCCTCCTCCGACACTGTAGACGGTCCACTCGTCAACGATGTTTCCCTCCTTGTCTCTCGCCTTGAACATCATCCCGTTAGGATGGAAGGGCAGGAACTCGGATGGTCTCCAGATAATGTTTACGGGAGCGGCTTTCTCCAGCACTTCTGTTATGGCGGTGTCTGTCTGGTGTCCCCGCCCCGTCGCAGCGAGGCTTCCATATAGTGTCACCTCGAACGCCGCCGCCTCTTTCTGGCGCTCGAGGAAAATCCTCGCTGCATACTGTGGCCCCATGGTATGGCTTGACGATGGGCCTTTGCCTATGCGGTATAGTTCTCTTAATGATTTCACAGTTCAGGTTATTTTCTATTTTTTCTGGTGATTAAGTTTATTTTTTTGCAATGCAAATATAATGATTTTCTCCTGAACAGCAGTACTCCATGCCATAACTATTAACTTATCTTAATTGTATGATGCCATGCCCATGTGTTTACAGGAAAAAATAGTATCTTTGCAGACATGAAGACGAGCACACATCACAACATATCATGGGGAGAGAACGTCATCATAGCCGACGCAGACTATATCGACCGTGTGGCGTTCAACCTCATAGTTAATTTCGAGCGTATGATAGGGCGTCACATCCCGAAGGCCGACATGGGGCAGTGGGTGGAGTGTATCGGCCTTGATGGTGGCATGTCTCACATCGACACCTCATCCCCCAAGACCGTCCAGACGGATGTCATCCTCGTCCACGACAAGCAGCGTGAGGAGATGGACAATTTCAATCCCGGGCGTCTTAGTTCCGGCAGCGTCATGGATGCCAGCGAGGCTCCGATGGAGGGGCAGGCATTCACGGGCAGGCTCGGTGAGTTTGTTTTCCATTGTGTGGAGACTGACGAGTCTGCGCCATCAATGACGAAAGCCGATATAATGGCCGATATCCTCGCAGCCATGGCCGACGAGCCCTCTGTCAGACGCATCATGCTCATCCCCGACCTTGATGACAGCTCTACGCCTATGATGGAAATCATGATGCCTGTGCTGAGACATATCGACCGTGTATGCCAGGAGAAGCGTGTCACGACATTCGCCATGCAGCCTCTAACAGGCATGCCGTGTAGGACAGAGATTCTCGGTTACTCGCTCATGGCTGCTCTGGGCATAAGAGCCGACGAGATAAAGGCATGAGCCTGCGACAGGAACCTAAAGACAGGAGCCTACAAATAGGAAGAAACAAAAAAGGAAACACAACATAATACTATGGCAAAGAAAGAAACAGACCAGCCGCAGAACCAGATGGAGGCGAAGCTCCAGGCATTGCGTGCGGCAATGGCAAAGATTGAGAAAGATTTCGGTAAAGGCTCTGTCATGAAGCTTGGCGACCAGCAGATTGACAAGATAGATGTCATCCCCTCAGGCTCGTTAGGGCTTGACCTTGCGCTTGGTGTCGGCGGATACCCCAAGGGGCGCATCATAGAGATATACGGCCCGGAATCGTCGGGCAAGACGACTCTCGCCATCCACGCCATTGCCGAGGCTCAGAAGCAGGGAGGCATGGCAGCCATAATAGACGCGGAGCATGCCTTCGACAGATTCTACGCCGCCAGCCTCGGTGTTGATGTAGACAATCTCTACATCTCCCAGCCTGACAACGGCGAGCAGGCGCTACAGATAGCCGACCAGCTGATATCCTCCGCCGCCCTTGACATTGTTGTCATTGACTCAGTCGCAGCCCTGACACCGAAGGCAGAGATTGAGGGTGATATGGGCGACAACAAGGTGGGTCTGCAGGCACGTCTCATGTCTCAGGCCCTGAGGAAGCTGACAGCGACAATCTCTAAGACAAACACGACATGCATCTTCATCAACCAGCTGCGCGAGAAGATAGGCATCATGTTCGGCAATCCAGAGACCACGACAGGTGGCAACGCCCTGAAGTTCTATGCCTCTGTCCGTCTTGACATACGCCGTGTGACAGCCATCAAGGATGGCGACCAGGTGCTTGGCAACCAGGTCAGGGTCAAGGTTGTCAAGAACAAGGTGGCACCGCCATTCCGCAAGGCAGAGTTTGAGATACTCTTCGGCCAGGGCATATCGAAGGTCGGAGAGATAATAGACCTCGCCGTGGAGTTTGACGTCATAAAGAAGTCGGGCTCATGGTTCAGCTACGGCGAGACACGCCTCGCCCAGGGACGTGACGCTGTGAAGCAGCTCATGCTCGACAACCCTGAGCTCTGCGAGGAGATAGAGAGCCGTGTGAGAGCTCTCGCCGAGGAGAAGATGAACGCTTGAGACAGCTTCCCCTCCCCCAGGCCCATAATATTCCAGACGAGCCCCTATACCACATAAAGAGGCTGGATGAAGGGAGAGAAAAACAGTTGACAGACTGAGAGAGACAGGCAGAGGCCTTGTCTCCCTCAGTTCTCATGTATCATACCCCAACATGCCATTTCATCCACTGTGACACAAATCCCCGCCTTCTCCCCCATCACACAGACACAAGCACCCCATCAAGCCCATACAGACACAAGCACCCTCTTCATAAAAAAAATAAAAACAGGATAAAGAAGAAAAAGACTATGACAAGAGCGATAATCACCGTAGTAGGAAAGGATAATGTAGGCATCATAGCACGCATCTGCACACACCTCGCAGACAACAGCATCAACATTCTCGATATCAGTCAGACCATCGTCAGCGGCTATTTCAATATGATGATGATAGTCGACCTCACCTCGTGCCCGACACCATTCGACGAGATATCCTCGTCGCTCGCAACCATCGGCAGCGAGCTCGGCGTGATAGCCAAGTGCCAGCTTGAGGATATCTTCGACAAGATGCACCGCATCTGATATCTCCCACACCTTACAGAGCCCCCTCCCACACCTTATACCCCTCTCTCACACACATCATCACATCATCCTATCCATACGCCCCCACACACAGACATGATAAATATCACAGAGGTATTAGAGACCAACAAGATGATAGAGCAGGAGAATCTTGATGTCCGCACGATAACCATGGGCATATCCCTCCTCTCTTGCGCTGACAGCTCTCTCGAGCAGACGTGCCAGAACATATACACCCGCATAACGACCCTCGCCCGTGACCTTGTGGAGACAGGCGAGTCCATATCGCGCGAGTTTGCCATCCCCATTGTCAACAAGCGCATCTCCGTCACCCCCATCTCCCTTGTCGGCGCGTCGTGCTGCCATATCCCGGCTGACTATGTCACCATCGCCAAGACTCTCGACCGCGCTGCCAAGGATGTCGGGGTCAATTTCCTCGGTGGATACTCTGCCGTTGTCGCCAAGGGCATGACACATAGTGACGAGCTTCTCATCCGCTCCATCCCCCAGGCCATGGCTGTTACAGAGCGCATCTGCTCGAGTGTCAATGTCGGCTCGACGAAGACGGGTATCAACATGGACGCTGTGCGCCTCATGGGCGATATAATTCTCGAGACAGCCTCGCTGACAGCCGACAGGGACTCTCTTGGCTGTGCCAAGCTCGTCGTCCTGTGCAACGCTCCTGACGACAACCCCTTCATGGCAGGCGCCTACCATGGTGTGTCAGAGGCCGACGCCATCATCAATGTCGGTGTCTCAGGCCCCGGTGTCGTCAAGTATGCCCTGGAACAGATGGACCATGAGGCTGCAGGAGGGCTGGCATCGTTCGAGACTCTCAGCGAGACAATAAAGCGTACGGCGTTCAAGATAACACGCGTAGGGCAGCTCGTGGCTCAGGAAGCCGCAGCACGCCTTGGCATCCCCTTCGGCATAATCGACCTCTCCCTCGCCCCTACCCCAGCTGTCGGCGACAGTGTTGCCGATATCCTGCGCTGCATGGGTGTCGGCCATGCCGGTGCTCCTGGCACGACAGCCGCCCTCGCCATGCTCAACGACCAGGTGAAGAAGGGCGGAGTGATGGCGAGCTCGTATGTCGGCGGACTCTCAGGCGCCTTCATCCCTGTCTCTGAGGACCAAGGCATGATTGACGCTGTCGAGGCTGGTGCGCTGACGATAGAGAAGCTTGAGGCGATGACATGTGTCTGCTCTGTAGGCCTTGACATGATAGCTATCCCCGGCGACACGCCTGCCACGACCATCTCGGGCATCATAGCCGACGAGGCAGCCATTGGCATGGTCAACCAGAAGACGACAGCCGTAAGGCTCATCCCTGTTGTCGGGAAGAGTGTCGGCGACAACGTGGAGTTCGGCGGATTGTTAGGCCACGCTCCTGTGATGCCTGTCAACACGTTCTCCTCACAGCGCTTTGTCGACCGTGGGGGTAGGATTCCAGCCCCTATCCACTCGTTCAAGAACTGACATCTCCCTCTCCTCCCCATTTGGCTGTGAGGCCGTGCAGACTGATAGCCTTTGCTTCTGAGCAGGGGTATGGAGGCTGTGCGGGGGATAGATAACATTTGGAAGAGGGGCATGGAGCATCACATTGGCAGTACCGGGCTCCATCATCGCGCCTTGAGGCAGCATGTCTGCCCATGAAGACGATAGCCAGAAAAGGCGGTAAGGACATCTTGTTCCCTACCGCCTTTTCTGCGTTGATATACTCCCACGTGCTCTTTCCCCTCCCTTGAGAGGGAGACACTCATTTGGAGCATGGGGAGAAGGAGGGTCAGATAAACAGGTTCGTGTTAGCGCCCTCGGCCCTCTCCATGTATGTCGCCACACCTCCTACGGTGACATTGTCGAGCAGTTCCTCACGCTTTATCCCCATCACATCCATCGACATCTGGCAGGCGATGAACTCCACACCGTTGTCTATCGCCTGCTGTCTCAATGTCTCTAACGAGGCGACACCTCTCAGCCTCATCACATGGCGCATCATCCTCGGCCCTATGCCCATCATGTTCATCTTGGAGAGTGCGAGGCTCCTTGTGTCTGAAGGCAGCATCCATCCGAACATCCTCGCCCAGATATCTTTCGCCACCTTGGGCTTCTGCTGCTTCTTTATGGCATTCAGCCCCCAGAATGTGAAGAATATGCTGACGTGTGCTCCTGTCGCCGCGGCGCCGTTGGCGAGTACGAATGTGGCGAGGGTCTTGTCGAGGTCGTCGCTGAAGAGGATGAGGGTCTTGCCCCTGACACCTTCCTGCTGGCAGGCTGGGGATATGTCCCTGCCGCCCGTCTTCTCTATGACGACAGTGTGCAGGCCTTTCTCTGAATGGGCCTGTACGATTCTGTTGCCTGTTGTGCGGCACCATGCCTCAGCGTCCCTTCTGAATCCTGCGTCGGTCGAGACTATCTCCACATGCTGTCCCACCGTAGCATTCTCCATTGCCTCCCTCATCCTCATCAGCGGTCCCGGACAGTGCATTCCGCATGCATCGACCCTTATGGTTATCTCCGCCCCATGGCTCTCCCCGTGGTCTGCATCCTGGGCAGGAGTCTGTCCGCCGCTGCTGCCAGATGTCTCAGGGAGTGGTATTGTGGCTGTGGCAGCACGGTATGTCCTCAGGCCTCCTATGAGGTTCCTGACATCGCTGAAGCCATGCCCCTTCAGGATATTGGAGGCGAGATAGCCTCTCAGTCCGACACCACAGAAGAGCCATACAGGCTTGCCGGCTGGTATCTCGCCCAGCCTCTCCCTCATATCGTCGAGTGGGATGTTTATGGCTCCCGGTATGGAACCTGCCTCGAACTCTACGGGTGTGCGGACATCAACGAGTGTCACGCGTGTAGTGTCCGCCTGCTGCATCTCTCTCCAGTAGAGGGGTGTCATCTTGCCGCTGAGAATGTTTCCTGCCACATAGGCCGATATGGCCACAGGGTCTTTGGCAGAGGAGAATGGAGGGGCGTAGGCGTGCTCAAGCGTTGTGAGATGTCCTACAGTGTCTCCATGCTTTATGGCGAGGGCATACTGGTCTATGCGTGTGTCGACACCGTCATAGCCTACTATCTGCGCCCCGTAGAGCCGCCCGTTGTCAGGGGCGAATGTTATCTTGATGTCCATCTGCTGTGCTCCGGGGTAGTACGCGGCGTGCGATGCGTTGTGGATTGTCGCCGAGAGGTATGGCACACCCATATCCCTGAGGCGCTTGGCAGGCAGCCCGACGGTTGCCACGGTGATGTCGAAGACCTTGGCTATGGCGGTGCCTATGGCTCCCTCATATCTTACGGTGTTGCCATTGACCATATTGTCTGCCACGATGCGTGCCTGCCTGTTGGCTGGCCCGGCAAGGAAGTTGAGCCATGGCCGCCCTGTCAGAGGGTGTGGTGTCTCTATCGCGTCGCCCACGGCATATACACCCTCGGCGGATGTCTGGAGATACTCATCGACATATATGCCACGCATCTCGCCCAGCCTTATCCCCGCTTTCTCGGCGAGATGTGTCTCTGGCCTCACTCCGATAGATAGCAGGACGATATCTGCCTTCAGCTCCATGCCAGTCTTCAGCCTTACTGTCAGCTCTTCCCCGTCGTGGGCGAAAGCCTCTACGGCCTGCCCGAGATACAGTCTGACACCTTTCTCCACGAGGTGTTCATGGACGAGGGCTGCCATGGAGAAGTCGATGGGTGTCATCACCTGTGGCGCCATCTCGACAACAGACACCTCCGCTCCGGCATGTGTAAGGTTCTCTGCCATCTCGAGTCCGATGAATCCACCTCCGACGATGACGGCTCGCCTGACATTCTTCTGCTCCATATACGCCTTGATTCTGTCCGTGTCCTCGACATTGCGCAGTGTGAATATTCCCTCTGAGCCGATGCCAGGAAGAGGCGGACGGACAGGCGACGCCCCTGGCGAGAGGAGGAGGCGGTCATACCGCTCGGTATACTCTCTGCCAGCAGTTGTCCTCACGCTGACGGTCTTCGCCTGTGTGTCAATGGCTGTCACCTCGCTGTTGACTCTCACGTCGATATTGAAACGTCTGCCGAAAGCCTCGGGTGTCTGTACGAAGAGCCGCTCGCGGTCAGTTATCACTCCTCCGATGTAATATGGCAGTCCGCAGTTGGCGTATGATATATGTCCGCCTTTCTCGAAGAGTATTATCTCCGCGTCCTCTGTGAGGCGTCTGATACGTGCCGCAGCTGTGGCTCCTCCTGCCACGCCTCCTACTATGAGGTATCGCTGCCGTGAGTCTTTTTCTTTCATTCTGTGCTGTCTTTTTGGATGATTTTTTGCCACGTATGATATTCTTCACACGATAATACTGCAAATATAATGTATAATCGTCTCACATCAAAGCATATGGCATGAAATATACATTTCATTAACAATTGAATCCTCTGGGCGGTTGGTGTCACATCAGTACGAAACAAGATTCTACCTGTTGGTTGTACCCTTACCTTTGGCTATAGCCTTCCCACTAATAGGGCTCACTCGGGACTTACACCCGTTAATGATTGCTCATGCAGAGCGTAACCAAAAAGCAGCCAACCGCCTGACGATTGACTGCTATTTCGCATTATCCAAAGAGGAAATGTCTATGGTGGACCGTGTGATACAAGAGATTACTGGAAATTTGCCAAGGCAAGGGGTTAGGCTTTAACTAAAGATATAACCTTACAAGTTCTTTTATTACTGTTGGGTTAAACTTTTGGACGAGTGACGTTAGGTTTATCGGACTACAATACTTATTTGTCTGAATAGGCTTATCCTATAGAATAATCTATGATATAAAGGTATTGAGACTGTTTACCGGACAGAAAATATCGGAGTGTAATCTGCAAAGATGTCTTTTATATCCATAGCATTTCTTTCTCCCAACCATTTGGGAAACCCATATGATGGGTATTTATCTCTGGATATTCATATAACAGATTCTTAATCTGTGTCTTGAAATCATTTTGGGGATATATGCTGTCCAACAGATATGCCAGACAACATATCTGTGCGTATAGTTTGTTGGGACGGATATTTGAACTATCAATCCATTTTCCTCTGGCTCTCATTGATAATTGTGGCATTTGTGGAAAACGGCGGTTCCAGACACGTGCGTGGTGAGCAATACAGTTTCTAAGAATTACAATACACTTTATCCAACTTTCCAGAACTTGATGTTGAGGGAGATTATACAGTCTGGCAATTTGCTTTTTGACACGATTGTCATTTAAGTTGCAAAACAGTTTGGACAATGTGCCAAAAGATGCAACCTCCAGTGTCTTCCATACTGGAGGAATATCAGGAGAACTATATTTCCGAAAATGCTCCTGTATAAAATCCTCTTTTGAACGCTGAATCTCTCTCTTTATGGCATTCAAATTGTCTGCATACATCACACTGTTAATACACAGATTGGAATCCGCAAACCAGAAAGGCCCATGAGAAAGGGCTACATGATGTATCACCTTTGACCGCAACGACACCTCTATGCTTTGGATTGCCGTGAAAAGAAGACTACGAAGTTTTTTATCGAAATAATAGATACAAACCACATCCTCAAAATTGGTGTTAGGTATATACAAGTGTCTGTAGTTATCTATCTCAAAATACCTAAGATAGTTTGCAATACGAAAGTAACTGATATTAGCCAACACCTCGACTGCACGTTCTTCATCCTTGAATAGCAATCCTCTCCCTTTTAGTTGAGCCAATATCTGTATATAATCAAGAGCATTCTTTGTGTAATCCATATTTCCATAAAAACGAAGTTCCGCCCTGGTTCGCTGTTCAAATGGGAAGCGTGGCGGAATCTGTTGCTGCAAAATTACATTATTTTCCTTGAATGAGCAAATTATATCCAATTTATTTTATGGAAAAAATGATTTTGACGCTAAAGGTAACAGCGATGCGTGGTTATTGGCATGAGGATATGATTGATATCTGGAGAACATAAATGGTTTCAGGGAATTACTTGCAATGGGGATTTATATCCACAATTATCTATGCGCCACTCCGCATGACATTATGCAAGCAGGATGCGGGGATATGCTTACAAAACGGCTCGGGGGAAACCGCTGAGAGCGGAGAATCTGGCCGCAACACGGCGCACGCGGCGGAATACGCCAGAATTTCCCATCCATGTAAACACCTATATATCAAGACGATGTAAAAATCCGGTTATGGACACTACGGCATGACATGAGGCGAAAGGTAGCGGATAGGCATTGCAGGAAGTGCAGGATACACAAGTCAGAGGCTATGTATGGCAAGGCGGGAGATACTGAATGGGGCGGTGGTTCAGTATCTCTCATCATGGACCGCCTTGCGGGGAGTCGGTTTCAGACAACCGAATCGGACTCTGCGAGTCTATGGCAGGTCAGGAGCGATGCTTTTTCTGTGGAGAAACGGTGTGACACTTTGCGTTCAGAACGCATCATTCAGCTTACACCCTGCATATCCCCACCATCAGTCGGCCGGTGGTTCGCCGGCATGAGATTATCCTGACATTCTGCCCACCGCTTGCCAGATTCCGTGAGGGGGTTATGCAACATTGCCTGATATGAATAATCCCCCTCTCGCACGCCGCCATGTGGACGGAGATACGGGAGGGGGATTGTGCAGGGGATGAGACAAGAGAGGGGGCATCGGTTAGCGCCAGCAGCTGGTGTCAGCGAGAGCCATGCCCGCCTCGTCTGGATGACGATATGTGGCTGAGCGTCAGAGCTCGGCCTTTATGCGCGATATCATGTCGCTGTATTCCTCGTCAGAGAGGTATACCTCGCCAGGATTCATGCGGAAGAGCCCGGGATAGTCTGGCCCGCCGATATATTTCGGGACGAGATGGAAGTGGAGATGCGAGAGGGTGTCAGAGAATGCCCCGTAGTTGATTTTCTCCGGCTCGAAGGCTCTCTGCATGGCACTTGTCGCCTGGCAGACATCGGCCATGAAATCGTTACGCTCGCTCTCAGAGAGCTCGTTGAGGTCATTGACATGATGGTCGTATGCCACGAGGCAGCGGCCGCGGTATGTCTGCTCCTTGAAGAGGAAAAGACGTGAGACACGCAGATGGCATATCTCAATCATGAGAGAATGGAGTGTCTCGTTGTTGGTGCAGTAGAGACAGGCTGATGGATCGCTGTACATAAGATAAAAAGATTTATGATTAACAAGTGTGTCAGACCTTCCGCATGGAAGAGGGCGCGGCAGGCTTTACAGACGCAAAATTATAATAATTTCTGGAGAAAAGGCATGATATTATGATATTTTTTGTAAATTTGCATCGTTTTTTTATATATAATGTTAGAGGGGGAGAGGTATATATGTATGGGCAGGAACAAAATGTAAAGAAAGAAACAAGGTAAAAGGATATATAAGAAAAAAATGAGAAAATCAGTCACCGACATACTGCGCGAGACGGACGAGACGCTGTTCAGCTTTGAGGTTCTGCCGCCTGTGAAAGGCAAGAGTATAGAGCTGATATACTCTACTGTAGACCGCCTGATGGCTTTCAATCCGGCATTCATAGAGGTCACAACCCACCGTTCTGACTTCTCGTACCGTGAGCTTGAGCCGGGCCGCTATGTGCGCATAGAGGACCGTCTGCGCCCTGGCACTGTCTCTGTCTCCGCCGCGCTGAAGCAGAGATACGACATACCCGTTGTCCCCCACATAATATGCTCCGGCTACACACAGCAGGAGACAGAGAACGAGCTTATCGACCTCGCCTTCTTCGATATCTTCGACCTCCTCGTGCTCAGGGGCGACAAGTCGAAGATGGACAACCGCTTCATACCCAAGGAGGGGGGACTGACGTACGCCTCACAACTCTGCACACTCGTCAACCGCTTCAACGACGGCAAGCTGCTCTTCGGGGACACTCACACCACTCTCGAGGGCAAGCGTCCTTTCACATACGGCGTGGCGGGATACCCTGAGAAGCATGACGAGGCTATGTCACCACAGAGCGACATGGACGCGCTGAAGGAGAAAGTCGACCTCGGGGCGGGATATATCGTCACACAGATGTTCTTCGACAACAACAAATACTTCGACTTCGTGGAAAAATGCCGCAAGGCGGGGATAGACGTGCCCATAGTGCCGGGCCTGAAGCCGATATCGACACTGAACCACATGTCCATGCTCCCACGGACATTCCACATCGACTTCCCCGACAAGCTGGTGGAGAAGCTGAGGAAATGTGAGACAAACGCCGATGTGAGGAAAGTCGGCGTGGAATGGGCGATAGGGCAGTGTGAGGAGCTGAGGAAGGCCAAGGTGCCGTCGCTCCACTTCTACACCATGAACGCAGCAGCAGCCATTGAGGAGATAATGACAAGCCTCAACGCATGACAAACAAGAGGACAGGGCGGAGAGACGACTGACGGGCAGAAAGGGGCGGTAGATAGACACGGGCTTTTGCTCCTCCCCCACCAATAGGCTAAGCGGAGAGGCGGGGTTTTTGCTCCTCCCCCACCAATAGGCCAAGCGGAGAGACGGAGCTTTTGCTTCTCCCCCACCAATAGGATAAGCGGAGAGACGGGGCTGTTGCTCCTCCCCTACCAATAGGCAAAGCGGAGAGACGGGGCTTTTGCTCCTCCCCTACCAATAGGCTAAGCGGAGAGACGGGGCTTTTGCTCCTCCCCCTACCAATAGGCTAAGCGGAGAGACACGGGCTTTTGCTCCCTGGGACTCTGTAGCCGCAGGGGTGGGATATGCCCCCGAAACAGTCATATACACCAGGACGCCACCACGCGAGAAACAAATCCAAGAGAAGGAAAGACATGACAGGGAACGACACAACAACACACACAGCGGCTCCGCTCATAATGGACGGGGCAATGGGCTCGCTGATACAAGAGTACGGACTCGGCGAGGAGGACTTCAGGGGCTCACGCCTCAGAGACAGCAGGGTGCAGATGAAGGGCAACAACGATGTGCTCTCACTGACACGGCCCGACATCATTCTCGACATACACAGGAGATACCTCAGGGCTGGGGCTGACTTCATCATCACTGACACCTTCTCGGCCCAACGCATATCACAGCAGGAATACATGGCGGGCGATATGGTTGAGGAGATGAACCGTGAGGCGGTCAGACTGGCACGCCAGGCTGTCGACGAGATAGCCGCGGCGGGTGATACAAGGAGACGATATGTCATGGGCGACGTGGGGCCTACAAGCCGCATGCTGTCCATGAGCGACGATGTCAGCGACCCAGCAGCGCGCAGCGTGACATTCGACGAGATGGCTACGGCATACCATGAGCAGATAAAGACCCTCTTGGAGAGCGGTGCCGACGGTATAATCATGGAGACATGCTTCGACACTCTGAACCTCAAGGCTGCCCTGGCCGCATTCGCCGATGTCACAGAGCTGATGGCCACAAGGCCGCTGCTGCATGTGTCGATGACCATATCCGACGCCTCGGGGCGCACACTCTCGGGGCAGACGATAGAGGCTTTCGTCGAGTCAGTGATGCATGCCAGACCTGACATCATAGGCATGAACTGCGGCCTGGGGGCAGAGGCGATGGTGCCTTATCTGAGACGCATGCGGAAGGTTATCGGCGGACGGTGTCTCGTGGCATGCCATCCCAACGCCGGACTGCCTAATGAGATGGGGCAGTATGACGACACGCCAGAGGATATGGTAAGGCAGATGATGCCCATGGTCAGGGAGGGGCTCGTCGATATCATAGGCGGATGCTGCGGCACGACTCCCAGCCACATAGAGGCTTTCGGGAGAGAGCTGAGAGGATACGGCGGGAGAACCATAGCCGCCATAAAGCCCCAGACCACGGCTGACACACCACAGGGGACAGCAAACATGGCAGACGACAGGGAGAAGGCGGAGCGGCTCACGGTGACCGGACTGGAGAGATTCGAGTTCGGCAAACGGGATTTTGTCGTCGTCGGGGAAAGATGTAACGTGGCGGGGTCGAGGAAATTCCTCAGGCTCATAAACGAGCACAAATACGACGAGGCTCTCGATATAGCACGCACACAGATAGAGAAGGGCGCCATGGTCGTCGACGTGAACATGGACGACGGACTGCTCGACACCCGTAAGGAGATGACACTGTTTCTCAATCTCCTCATGTCCGACCCCTCTGTATGCCGGGTTCCTGTCATGGTCGACTCAAGCCGCTTCGATGTCATCGAGGCAGGACTGAAATGCTGCCAGGGGAAATGTATCGTCAACTCGATATCGCTGAAGCAGGGCGAGGAGACTTTCGTGGAGCAGGCAAGGAGGATAAAGAGACTCGGGGCTGCCGTCATCGTCATGCTCTTCGACGAGGAGGGGCAGGCGACAGACTACGAACGGCGCATCAGCATAGCACAGCGGGCGTACAGCCTACTCGTCGGCAAAGCCGCGATGTCACCCGAGGATATCATCTTCGACCCTAATGTGCTGACAATAGCCACAGGAATGGACGAGCACCGCCGCTATGCCCTCGACTTCATAAGGGCGACACGGTGGATAACAGAGAATCTGCCCGGAGCACGTGTCAGCGGCGGACTGTCAAACCTCTCGTTCGCCTTCCGCGGCAACAACTACCTGCGTGAGGCCATGCACTCCGTCTTCCTCCACCACGCCATAGAGGCGGGAATGAACATGGCTATCATGAATCCCGCCACAGCGATGAGGTATGAGGATATTCCCGGGAATCTGCGCGACGCCATACGCCGTGTGATACTGGACGAGACTCCCGACGCCACAGAGCGTCTGACAGAGATGGCTGGGGAGATACTGAGGCAGCAACAGGAAGCGAAAGCGAGGCTCGACAACGTGAGGCGGACACCGGACGGCAAGGACAACAATAAGCAGGAGGCCACACCACAGCCCGACAACACGCCAGAGGAAAGACTGAAGAAGGCTCTGGCCGAGGGGCGCCACGACACAATGGAGAGGGACATAGCCGAGCTGACACAGCGTGGCATGTCGCCACTCGACATCATCAGCGGCCCGCTGATGGAGGGCATGAACATCGTCGGACAGCTCTTCGGCGAGGGGAAGATGTTCCTGCCGCAGGTGGTGAAGACAGCGAGGGCGATGAAGAAAGCTGTCGCCATACTGCTCCCCGAGCGGGACAGCAGCCCCGTAGGAGACAACACCGGCAGCAGTGAGATGGCAACAAACGAGGGGGGACATCATGGCATGGGACGCGTGCCAGGCAAGACAGTGGTCATAGCGACAGTGAAGGGCGATGTCCACGACATAGGGAAGAACATCGTCGGGGTGGTCATGGCGTGCAACGGATTCCATGTCATTGACCTCGGAGTGATGGTGCCGCCAGAGCGGATTGTCGACGAGGCGGTGAGGAACAATGCTGATATAGTGTGCCTCTCCGGACTCATAACGCCGAGTCTCGACGAGATGTGCCGGGTGGCGGAGCTGATGCAGAGCCACCATCTGACAATACCAATCTTCGTGGGAGGCGCCACAACGTCTGAGATGCATACAGCCGTGAGAATCGCTCCGCTATACGGCGGAAGCGTGTTCCACATGAGGGACGCGTCGCAGAATCCCGTCGTGGCGACACAACTCGCCGACAGCAGGCAGCGCGAGGCTGTCATCATGGCCAACAGGTCACGGCAGCAGAGACTGAGGATGGCCCACCACAAGCGTGAGCAGCGCCTCATCGTGCAGCGTGCCACAAGCGACGCCCTCGGAGAGCCGACACCACTGCAGCGGCGTTTCTCATGCCCATGGGAGGAGTACAGGCCTGCCTTGCCCCCGATAGAGGGACTGGGCGAGGTAAGGAGGATAGGCATAGCCGAGCTTAAGGGATATATAGACTGGAGCTATTTCTACTGGGCGTGGCGTGTCAGGGAGGACTCTGATGAGGGCCGCCTCCTCCGGGACGACGCAGAGAGGAAACTCACAGAGCTGGCCGCCGACAGCACGATGCACATCGTCACACGGCAGGCTTTCTACACAGCTCGCGGGACATCAACGTCTATCAAGACAGGCCTTGTCGATATCCCAACACCCAGGCAGGCGGCAATAATGCCCGGGGGACAGCGGCGCAGCCAGTGTCTCGCCCTGTGCGATTATGTCTCGCCCATGGGAGGAGACTATATCGGAGTGTTCGCCGCTACAGTCTCTGAGGCTTTTGTCAGGAGACTGGAGGAGATGAAACAGACGGGGAACGACGACTACGAGACTCTGCTCTTGCAGACCATTGCCGACCGTCTGGCCGAGGCGGCGTCAGAGATGATGGGCGCTGAGCTCGCCAGAGGGTATACAAGCGCCAGGGACGGCAGACAATACTCATGGCACGGCATACGGCCAGCCGTTGGCTACCCATCGCTGCCCGACCAGCGGGCGATATTCCTCCTCGACAAGCTCATGCCGTACAGCGAGCTCGGCATAAGGCTGACAGAGAACGGGGCGATGTACCCACAGGCATCAGTGACAGGACTATACATACAGCATCCTGACTCCACCTACTTCTCTCTATGATATATGAAATCTCTATGATATATTGAAACGGGGGGAACAGGCTATACAGGCCTGTGTGGATATTCTCGTGGAGCACACGGATGGCATGAGGATGCGTGGCTGGAACGTGCAGGACATTTGCTGGAACATGCAGGATATTTGCTGGAACGTGCAGAATATTTATATAATGAGAGTGGGCATGATTATCACCTGGAAGTCTCTGTCTGTGAGACACAGCGGACAGCGGATGACAGCGTGGTGTCCATGCCCACCCTCCTCACAAACGATGCGATACGATGAAAACACCAATGAGCTTTGAAGAGCTGCTGGCTTGCATAGAGACAGCCGGCAGACACCCGGACACAACGGCGTGGGAGATATATTACTACCTGAAGACGAACTACAAGAAAGGAGGGTCGGCAGAGTCGCGCATGCTGCTCGCGACATACATGAAGCTGCCCGTGGCGAGACCATCGCTCATACACTCTTGCATGCTCGCCATAGCACTGAAGATAGCTGAGGAATACAGCGATTTCAGGCTCCCTGACTTCCTGAGGCTGTGGGGATATGACAGCATGCTGAGACAGGAGGACAGGGAGAGACAGAGGGGAAAGGACGGCCACATATCGATATCGCTCATGGAGAGGACAGAGAGGGCCCGGATGACTTATGCGCTCCACCACCCCGACCAACGGCAGGGGACAGAGAGAATCGTGAGCATGGTGGCGGTGAAAGTGTTCGAGACCACCATGAGGGGAAGGAAAACCAAAACGGTGAAGCTGGTGGCGCAGAGCGGTATGGGCCTGATGGCTGATGCACATCTCTTCCCTTGCAAGCCATGGGAGATACAGAACCGCGTATTCGACATTCTGCTCAGGAAGAACACAAGAGGGGAGCCTGCTGTCATGGGCGTGGCGCTGTCTGAGCTGAGGGCGGAGAATCTCTTCGCCCCTGTTGTGGGATATATCGACGCGCTGGACCTGAACCATGGCCACTACCATGTGTTCGACAATATGTCACGCCATTTCGTGGCACAAGGAGAGATAATAAGGTGCGGGAAAGGCCAGTTTGTGATGTTCGCGCCCGTGATAGCGACTAACGACAAGTTCAAGACAGCTGTCATATGCCAGACGCTCAGCGACGAGGACGGCCTGAGGGAGTTCGGGACATACACAGCGACTGTCGGGATGATTGACAGGGAGCGCGGATTCTTCTCCTACACCATAACGTCTGAGATAAAACCAACGCCTGAGGGGGAGACGAGCCTGACGGGAAGCGCGAGACTGAGTCTGCTGGGCGACGGCGCGGTGAGCCTCAGGCCACAGCAGGAGATAAGGATTGTCATGTTCCTCAGACGGGGGAAGGACGGGACAAAGCGCAACCATGTGGCAAAAGTAATCCTCACCGACAACCATGGCTAAGGGATATGCACGCGGAGCGCTACAGGCCATGCCGATGGTGAGATACGTCATACTCATCATGGCTGGCATTCTGATAGCTGACAATATAGAGGCGGCTGCCAGAATGGATGTCGCGCTGACGGCTCTCTCCATAGCCGTCGGGGTGGCGGTGTTGGCATGGGGAAGACACGGGCTGCTGACAAGCGGCGCGGTAATGGTGGGGATAATGGCGGCAGGAGCCATAAGATATAATGTCATGACCAGCGGAATGGTGCGGGAGCAGATGGAGACGGAGGTGGAGATGGTAGTGGCGAGCGAGCCGCGCGAATATGTCAAGACCATACAGTATGACGCTATCATTATAGCTGGAGGGGATGGCATGGCAGGACACCATGTCCATGTCGCAGAGCTGAGGCATGCCGCGCGAGACACCACGCCGGGAGGCATAGGGACAAGACTGAGGGCTGCCAGGGCGATGGTGACTCCCCTAAGCGAAGTGGGACAGACGGCTGAGGGACACTCCGGCTACAGGAGATGGCTCATGGCGAGAGGCATAACGGCGAAGCTCTTCATACCCGGAGGGACAGAGACAACGGACAGGAAGACAGCAGGGACAGGCACAGAGGATATGGACGGACTGGGCATAGCCGACCGTATAAGGCTCCAGGCACAGATAGCGAGACAGGACATGATGAGGCGGATGGCTGGCACACAAATCGACGACAAGACGCTGGCCATAGCAGCGGCCATGACATTGGGCTACAAGTCGGGGCTGGACAAGAAGACGCGCGAGACATACAGCATGGCTGGAGCCTCACACATCCTCGCCCTCTCAGGCATGCATCTCTCCATCATATATATGGTGCTGACAATGTTCTCCGGCAGAGGGGGCGGATGGAGGAGATGGATGATAATAACCATCGTATGGGCCTATGTCGTTATGGTCGGCATGCCGGTATCTGTGGTAAGGGCTGCCATCATGCTCTCGCTCCACCATATAGCCTCAGCGACAGGACGGCGACAACACCAGCTGAATATCATCGCCGCAGCTATGCTGATAATACTCATGGCTTCTCCGGCTGCTCTATGGGACATCGGATTCCAGCTCTCATTCCTCGCCGTCGCAGGCATTGTCCTCATCGCCCCTCCCATAATCGGCAGCATGCCAGAGGCCCTCAGGAGCATGAATAGCCCAAAAACAGTAGGACGGCACGGCAGATGCATGAGGATGGCCAGCACAGCTATAGGCAAGGCGGGCCGCTGGCTATGGGATATCATGGCCGTAAGCATAGCGGCGCAGGTGATGACAGCTCCATTGGTGGCCTTCTGGTTCGGGAACATCGCGACGGGATTCCTCCTGACGAACATCATCGTCATTCCCTCAGCGACAGCGATAATCGTGCTGACGCTGCTGCTCGTGCCCACTCTGTATATCACTCCATTATCCTCTCTGACGGGCGCAACGGGATGGGCTCTCGGCCTATGTGCAGGATTCATGGACAGCGCTGTGACAGAAATAGCGTCATGGCCCTGGACTTCCATAACGGGAGTCAGCTGTAACATGATACAGACTCTGATGCTCTACATCATTGTGGGTGTAGGCATAACATGCATATACCGCCACCACAACCTGACCGGCTCAGGACGATAGCCACTGACGTCATCATACCCCCAGCCACTTGGGGGCTGGTGCTCACCCCCCATATCCGTCGACGTAACAGAAGGGACAACAGGACCCAGACGCCATAATCCACCACTCTCCCCCTACCCGAGACAATCAATGCAGGAGGAAAGCTGAGACGGAACGGAGGACACAGGTGTGGGCATAATTTATGTCACCAATATGTTATAAATACGAAAAAGCAGGACAAAATGTATTGATTCTCAAGAAAAAGCATTAACTTTGCATCCGAATTTTACCAGAACAACAAGACAAGAAATAAAAAAAGGAACATGGCACAAGAAGACGTTTTCAAGAAAATCGTAAGCCACTGTAAAGAATATGGCTTCGTATTCCCATCATCAGAAATCTATGACGGTCTGGGCGCTGTCTATGACTACGGCCAGAACGGCGTTGAGCTGAAGAACAACATAAAGCAATACTGGTGGCAGTATATGGTCAATGTCCATGAGAATATCGTCGGCATAGACTCTGCCATCTTCATGCACCCTACAATATGGAAGGCGTCAGGACATGTCGACGCATTCAACGACCCTCTCATCGATAACCGCGACTCGAAGAAACGCTACCGCGCCGATGTGCTCATCGAGGACCAGATAGCCAAATACGACGAGAAGATAGAGAAGGAGGTCGAGAAGGCGAGAAAGAGATTCAAGGACAGCTTCAACGAGGAGCAGTACCGTGAGACATCGCCTAAAGTGGCAGAGCTCGCAGAGAAGCGTGATGCCCTGCACAAGAGATTCCAGGACGTCATGAACGCTGAGGGAGGAATAGACCTCGACGGACTGAAGCAGATTATCCTCGACGAGGAGATAGTATGCCCTATCTCCGGCACACGTAACTGGACCGACGTGAGGCAGTTCAACCTCATGTTCAAGACAGAGATGGGCGCGGCAGCCGAGGGCTCATCGACAGTATACCTGAGACCAGAGACTGCACAGGGAATATTCGTCAACTACCTCAATGTGCAGAAGACAGGCCGCATGAAGGTGCCTTTCGGCATAGCACAGATAGGAAAGGCTTTCCGCAACGAGATTGTCGCAAGACAGTTCATATTCCGTATGCGTGAGTTCGAGCAGATGGAGATGCAGTTCTTCGTGAAGCCGGGTACAGAGCTCGAATGGTTCAAAGAGTGGAAAGAGCGCCGTATGTCATGGCATCAGGCTCTGGGATTCGGAGCTGAGAACTACCGCTTCCACGACCACGATAAGCTGGCCCACTACGCCAACGCAGCGACGGACATAGAGTTCCATATGCCTTTCGGATTCAAGGAGGTAGAGGGCATACACTCACGCACTGACTTCGATCTCTCACAGCATGCCAAATTCTCTGGCAAGAAGATTGAATACTTCGACCCGGAGACAAACGAGCGCTATACACCATACGTCATCGAGACATCCATCGGTGTCGACCGTATGTTCCTGTCCATCATGTGCCACTCATACGAGGAGGAGAAACTGCCTAACGGCGAGACACGCACTGTACTGCATCTCCCTGCAGCCCTCGCTCCGGTGAAGCTCGCCGTCTTCCCTCTCACAAAGAAGGACGGACTGCCAGAGAAGGCACGGGAGATAATCGACGGACTGAAGTTCCACTTCAACTGCAAATATGAGGAGAAGGACCAGATAGGCAAGCGCTACCGCCGTCAGGATGCCATCGGAACACCATTCTGCGTCACTGTCGACCACCAGACTCTTGAGGACAACACCGTGACACTGCGCTATCGTGACACAATGGAGCAGGAGCGAGTAGCCATAAGCGACCTCCTTGGCATCATCGGCGACAAAGTAAGCTTCGCGTCGCTGCTGAAGAATATGAAATAACAGGGGCGACAGAGCAAGCTTCGCGTCGCTGCTGAAGAATATGGAATAACAGGGGACGGGGCGGCCAACGCACCGTTCCCTTATCTCCCCCCTACCCTCCTGACGACGACATACACCCAACGCTTCACGAAAAAAACAAGATGAACAAGACGATATACACTCTCCTCCTCGCCATACCGATGCTCATAGCCTCATGCAGCGAGACAAGCGACGAGTCAACAGAATTCGACAACTGGCAGGAACGTAACGACGCGTTCTTCACATCCATATACGAGAAAGCACGCTCAGCACAGCAGAGTGGTGACAAATCGTGGAAGATAATACGTGCATACACGAAGAACACGGAGACGACAAACATAGCAGACCATATCGTAGCCCATGTCCTGACAGAAGGCGACTCGTCTGCCGAGCCAACACTCTATACCGACTCTGTCGCCATACACTATAGTGGCAGCCTCATGCCATCAGAGTCTTATCCCGAGGGATATACGTTCGACTCATCATGGACTGGCGACTACAATCTTGAAACAATGACAGTATCAAAGGGTGTCGCGAGCATGTATATCGACGGATTCACAACAGCCGTCATGGCTATGAAGCCGGGTGACAGATGGGAGATATACATCCCATACGCCTTAGGATACGGGAAAAGCAGCCAAAGCTCTATACCAGCCTACAGCACGCTCAAATTCGACTTGACGCTCGTGAAGGCATGGAAGAAGAGGATATAAGAGTGTACCATCAAGACTCATCCTTTCTTTACATCCCTATAAGACACAGGAGGGCGGATACAATCTGGCATACATAAAAACGAGACTGATTTGGAATCTGATGCCCTGATTTGCGACAAGCGTTTATGGGCCAGCAGTAAGCCCGCCGCCGCCAGTACAACAACAACGGAACAGGCAGACAACAATAAGCAAGGAAGCCCCCTCAGGCAGAGCAGTGAGACAAGAGTCTCTAACAAGCTCTGCCTGAGGGGGCTTCCCCGTTTCATGTCCTTATATCTCCCTTTCTATGGCCCCGTCCATTATGCGGGGCTGGGATATCAGGTCATTTATACCTCATCCACTTCAACATATCCTTGAGTGTAGGCTTCTTCCCGTACATAAGGATTCCTATGCGGTATATCCTTGCTGATATCCAGACGAAGAAGATGGCAGTAGTGAAGAGCAAGCCAACAGAGAGAAGCTCCTGCCACAGCGGTACACCGAAGGGCAGCCTCACCATCATGACGACAGGCGATGTCAGCGGGAACATTGACGCCCAGAAGGCAAGAGGACCGTCGGTATTCTCCATACTTCCCATCGCGGCATAGATAGAGAAGACCATGACAATCATCATAGGCATCATGAACTGTGCTGAGTCTTCCTGCGAGTTGACGGCAGCACCTATGGCAGCGTAGAACGACGAGTAGAGTATGTATCCGCCAAGGAAATAGAGGACGAAGAGGATGGCTATCTCCGCGAGTGGCAATGTCGAGAGTGCTGCCATTATCTCTACTGCAGGGTTCTGAGCGGCCTCTACCATAGCCTCAGACATAGAGCTTTCCATCATGGCTGAGCTGGCAGCGACATCGGGAGTCAGGGAGATTGTCGTCAAGGCTGATATGCTCAGCAGCATGAGCCCCCAGACAAGCATCTGTGTGAAGCCTACGAGCATGATGCCGATTATCTTCCCCATCATGAGGTCAAATGGCCGTACGCTTCCAATAATCACCTCCACAATGCGGTTCGTCTTCTCCTCCATCACGCCCTGCATGACCATTCCGCCGTATGACAGCACGAACATATATATAAGCAGGGATGATATGAGGCCGAGAGCCATGGCGACATCGCCCGATGAGAATGTCTCGCCTCCCTGCGAGTCCCACTTGATGGTCTTGACACTGACATCCTGCTGTATATCGGCTATGATATTCTCTAGCTCCGGGATATTATACGCCTCAATCTTGTCAGCGTGTACCTGGCGGCCAAGCGTGGCCTCGACATAGTTGAGGAGGTCCTGCTGTATTTCTCCACGGCTGTACATGCGGACAGCTGAGGGGTCTTTGGCGAGATTGCCTGTGATGTTTATAACGACATCTGCTGGGGAGTCGTCGGTATTGTATGCGGCAAGGCTGCGGTCGGCCTTGACAAAGATATATCCCTCACAGCGTGTGCTGTCAGTCTTCTGCGCCTCAGTGAACAGAGGCATATAGCGGCCTGTTTTGTCTATTATGGCTACAGGACGTTCCTTGTCGTCCTTGACAGAGCCGAGGAGGAATGGCAGCGTGACGATGCCGACAATGAGGAAGGGCACGAGGATAGTGAGTATGAGGAAAGAGCGTTTCCTCACACGTGTCATGTACTCGCGGCCTATTACGATGAATATATTATGCATAGTGGTTCTGCTGGTTGATTATATTTGTATGGGAATTAGGGGATTGTATGTTTATTGTCCTGATGTATGTATGCTTGCCTTTCTCATTCTCATGAGTTACGGCATCATCATTGCCACATGGTGTATGATGATTGGTATTGTATCATTCATGTGTGGCAGCGACGGTCTTCAGGAAGACATCGTTCATAGAAGGCAGCACCTCACGTATAGTGACATCCTTGAACTGTGCCGCCATCCTGTCGACCTCCTCCCTCGTTCCCTGTGCCGTAATCTCATAACGTCCGTCGGAGAACTGCCGCTTGACATCGAGCACAGAGCCCTGGAGCACTATGCGTCCCTTGTTGACAAGGGCGATAGAGTCACAGACATCCTCGACAGACGCCATATTGTGGGTGGAGTAGATGATGGTATGTCCCTCGTCACGGAGTGAGAGTATCTCCCTCTTCAGCAGCTCGGCGTTGACAGGGTCGAAGCCAGAGAACGGCTCATCGAATATCATCAGCGGAGGGCGGTGGACAACAGTGGCTATGAACTGCACCTTCTGCTGCATACCCTTCGACAGTTCCTCCAGCTTCTTGTGCCACCAGGGCATGATGTCGAATTTCTCGAACCATCGGGTCAGCTCACGTTTAGCATCAGAGTGTGACAATCCTTTCAGGCGTGCGAGATATATGGCCTGCTCGCCGACACCCATCTTCTTGTATAGTCCGCGTTCCTCTGGGAGATAGCCTATGCTGCGGACATCCTCTGCGCGGAATGGATGTCCGTCGAAGATGACCTCTCCACTGTCGGGCATCGTTATGCGGTTTATGATACGTATGAGTGTCGTCTTGCCTGCGCCATTGGGGCCAAGGAGTCCGAAGACTGCGCCACGCCCAATGCTTACGGAGACATCATCGAGAGCGGTATGCTGGCCATAACGCTTCACAATATGGTTTGCCTGTAACATGTTTATGGTTATTGTTGTTGTTATTGTTTTTTTTATTTAATTGATATCTGGTGCACGGCGAGACAAGAGAGGGCTCCCGTCAGTATAGTCAGCGACCGTCGACGGCCCTTACCATAATATAATAATGAGGGGGTAGAGGCTATGCGAAGAATACCGCCTCCCTATCCTGTCTCTATCACTTTGACACGTCACATGTGCCATTTACTACATATAATCAATAAAAAAAGTATCTCTGCCCGGTAAAACTTCATCATGAGCAGAGATAAGTTTTGGCGGACATCCATGCATGCTTGTCTGAATGGGGGCTTGTCCCTATGATATAGCCGATGATGCAAACGTGTCGGGGCCGCTTGCCGGGCAATAAATATAAAAGAGCTACTCAATGGCCGGCAAGGAGCTGGCGGGCGCGCTCTATGATAGTGTCCCGTCCACGTGCGAAGTCATCATCTGTAATAGCCACAGCGATGTCCGGCTCTATACCGTCCTCTGTCGACTGCTGGCGGGTGTCATACATAGGGCATGCGGAGAAGCGCACGGACCATCCATTAGGCAGCTCTGACGAGAATGGCAGGCCTGCTCCGCCACCCGTCTTGTCGCCGATGATTGTGGCACCACACTCGCGCATATACTTCACGAACTCATTCGCCGCACTGTATACGCCGCGGTTGGTGAGGACGACGACACGTTTCTGCCATCGCAGATGTGTTGAGGGCGACAGTCTCTGCTCCTGCATATCAGAGAAGTCATTATGTCCGGGACCTCTCTTATGGCGCATGTATCCTACAAGGATCTCACTGTCTGTGAAGCGTGAGGCAAGGCGCTCGGCAGCCGTCAGCAGTCCGCCACTGTTCGACCTCACATCGATGATAAGCCCGTTTGTCGGAGCGAGATAATAGAGTATCTCGTCAAGATTGCCCTCACCGGGCATGCTCTCGAATGTAGGGCAGTAGATGTAGCCTATGTTGTCGTCGAGCATACGGTATCGCAGTCCGCCTGAGACACGGTAGTCTGTAGTGAGATAGCGGCGCAGAAGAGTGTCCGAGAAGTTGGTGGGATAGTCTTCCTTCCACGACCAGTTGCGTGCGAGGTCGAAAGAGGAGGACATATTGACATGTCCGTCGCGCAGCTCCCCGAGCATATTCCCCATAACCTCAAAGAGCTGGTCGGCAGAGAGCCCGCTTGTCACCTGCCTGCTGTATCTCACGTGCACCTCGTCCCAGTTGACACCCAGCTGCCTCTCTTTCTCCTCAAAGAAACAGTAGCGCTGGTCCATGATACTCCACAAGGCTTCCAGATTGCCCTCAGCGGTGTCTGCATACTCATCCTCTGACACACACGAGAAGAAGGTCATGGCATAGAGCAGGAGGAGGGGGAAGATGGTGGATGGGAATGGCTTGTGCATGGGGAATGGGATAATTAGGGACGATAAAGACAGATAAAAGGGACGGTTGGATTTGATATGGCTGTGGCTGAAGGGAGCATGGCTGACGATGGCTGCTGAGGGAGAGTGAGCCGGCGTGTGGGCTGCACTGTCAGCGTCTTACTACAATGCCTACCATAAAGGCGGATGTGTATATATGCCTTTTCAGATGGTTGACATCCTGCTGCCTGTAGTCGCCAAGATATCCTATGCGCCATGTGACACCGAGGAATGGTATATCGGCCGTCAGCGTGTGGCGCAGGCTTGGCATGCTGACAATGGTCACAGGGACAACGTTGTGGTCATAGTTGCCACGCTCGAATATCTCATAGTATGACTGTCCGTAGGCGGGTGAGAATGTCAGTCCGAGCAGCGGACAGGATGCCTCGTATGACAGCCGGACCTTGGAGAGGCTGTACTCAGCATGGACAAGGGGCCCGGCATCGAGCGACACTATGGCCTGGGCTGGGTTATTGCCGTTGCGTGTGTTGTATATGAATCCGCCGATGAACTCTCCCTGCACGCCAGCCCTGAGACTGAACGGGCCTGCAGTGAAGCCCATATCCCTCATGAGGCCGTACTGGAAGCGGTAGGCTGCCGACAGTGTCGCGCCATTCTCTGAGCGCGACTTGCCATAGGCGCCATAGCCCTCGTTGATGATGAGACGGCTCCAGCGGCGGCCCTCGGTCTCACGTATGGTGTGGGATATGTATCTCAGCTCTCCACCGCCATAGCTCTCTGGCGAGAGGTATGTGTCCTGGACAGAGTTGTAGCCTATGGCAGCCATCTTCGCGTTTATGACATGACGCTGCGGGGATGGCGCTTCCTGGCTCATCACTGCATGGGCTGGCATGAGGAGAAGCAGTATGGATAAGAGGCGTTGTGTCATCAGTCGTCGAATTTAAAACTTAGCTGTCCTGTTATCTCGTCTGCCACCTGCTGCTCGCTCTTGCCGGCGTCAGGGTCGAGATTCTCATACGGCTGAGGTTGGTTCATGGTGTCATCGCCACTG
This sequence comes from Hoylesella loescheii, assembly GCA_021531755.1. Lineage (GTDB taxonomy): Bacteria > Bacteroidota > Bacteroidia > Bacteroidales > Bacteroidaceae > Prevotella. The sequence goes on along the minus strand of JADYUK010000002.1, from coordinate 135,244 downwards.
TCTGGGCCGCTGCCATCATCCTTGGGCTCTGGCTTGCGCACAGGCTCCATCTCCTCAACTGCAGAGACAGGCCACACGGCCACACGGCGTCCCTTTGACTTGAAGCCAGCCACCTTGATATCGACAAACTGCTCACAGTCGACAGTGAGGGGCTCATGCTGCAGCGTGTCAGTATTGTCAAAGCTTACTTTCACTAACGGATAAGGCGTATCGGTAAGCAGCGCTATGCGCGAGCGTGGGTCGAGCAACATGTTCTGGACACGCTTCGTAGCGCCATCCATGCGGAAGCGCTTCATGTATACCTGTCCCTGCTGCTCGCCATTGTTGAAGAGGAGGGTCCATGGCTTCTCCGTGTCGAGCTTCTCAATGACAAGGATATTCTGCTCGTAATGGTTGTCGAGCTCAAAACCGGTTATGTAGAAGTCTCCGTTGTCGAGGACGACAAGTATGCGGTCAGTATCATTGAATTTGCCGAGGTACCTGCCCCGTCCCTCGTAATTGAGCCGCCCTACATCCCCATCGAACCACACATCGCGCCCGTCTAGTGTAGAGTGGCCGCGCTGCTTCAGCGATATGCGGTGGATAGGATGCTTTGAGAATATGTTTCCTGCCGCTGTGCGTCCCTTTACGGCGAGGGTGCTGAAGTCGTACTCAAGGAAGAGCTTCTTCACCTTAGGCCCTGGTTCCATAGTGGCCTTGATTATCTCCGCCTCGCCATTGGGGTTGGCAGAGAAGTAGACTATGCGTGACTGTGGCGTGCCCTTCGTGAGGTCATACTCGCTGTCGCGTGTGAAGCTGGTGACATTGAAGCGCTTGACATAGTACACTCCCTGCTTGCCGTCACGGTATACGACATTGTATATGGTGCGTGTGTCATTGCGCTTCTGCACCTGCACATGTATCACATTCTTGCCCACGAAGACTTTCTCCGCCACCTTGATTATCTTATATTTGCCGCTGCGGTAGAATATGATGATATCGTCGAGGTTAGAGCAGTTGCAGACGAACTCGTCCTTCTTCAGCCCTGTCCCCACGAATCCTTCCTGGCGGTTGATATAAAGCTTCTCATTGGCCTCTACCACACGCACAGCGTCGATGTTCTCGAAGCTGCGTATCTCTGTCTGCCTTGGATGTGCTGCGCCATATTTCTCCTTGAGATACCTGAACCACTCGCACGCTACATCTGTGAGATGTGCCAGGTCACGGTCTATCTCAGCCACCTCGGCCTTGATGTTGGCCATTATCTCGTCGGCCTTGTCCTTGTTGAACTTGAGTATGCGCTTCATCTTTATCTCCATGAGGCGGAGGATATCATCCCTCGTCACCTCACGCACCAGCTGCGGATAGAATGGTGTCAGGCGGTCGTCAATATGCCGGCATGCCGCCTCGAGGTCAGGAGCCTGCTCATACTTGCGGTCCTTGTATATGCGCTCCTCGATGAATATCTTCTCTAACGATGCGTAGAAGAGCTGCTCCATGAGCTCGCCGCGGCGTATCTCAAGCTCACGCCTTATGAGATTCTTCGTCTGCTGCGCGCTGGCGTCGAGGACATCAGAGACAGAGAGGAACTCCGGCTTGTCATCCTTTATGACACAGCAGTTGGGGGATATGCTCACCTCACAGTCGGTAAAGGCGTAGAGGGCGTCAATGGTCTTGTCAGACGATATGCCAGGCGCGAGATGAACCTGTATCTCCACCTGTGCCGCTGTGAGGTCCTCCACCTTCCGCGCCTTTATCTTGCCCTTGTCTATGGCCGATGTTATCGACGCTATGAGGGTCTCTGAGTTCTTGGTGAAGGGTATGTCACGTATGACGAGTGTCTTCTGGTCGAGCTTCTCTATCTTTGCCCTCACCCTGACTTTCCCGCCGCGCTGCCCGTCGTTATACTTAGACACGTCTATTGAGCCTCCCGTGGGGAAGTCGGGGTATATCGAATAGTCCTCACCACGCAGCGAGGCTATAGCCGCGTCACACAGCTCGTTGAAGTTGTGTGGCAGAATCTTGCTCGACAGGCCCACAGCGATACCGTCGGCACCCTGTGCCAGCAGCAGCGGGAACTTGACGGGGAGCGTGACAGGCTCCTTGTTCCTGCCGTCATAAGAGAGCTGCCAGAGTGTCGTCTTGGGGTTGAAGACTGTCTCGAGCGCGAACTTCGACAGGCGTGCCTCGATATAGCGCGGCGCCGCGGCGCGTGAGCCCGTGAGGATATTGCCCCAGTTTCCCTGACAGTCTATCAGCAAGTCCTTCTGCCCCATCTGCACCAGGGCGTCGCCTATCGACGCATCGCCATGGGGATGGAACTGCATCGTATGCCCCACGATATTGGCAACCTTGTTATAGCGGCCGTCATCCATACGCTTCATCGAGTGGAGTATACGGCGCTGGACGGGTTTCAGGCCGTCCTCGATATGGGGGACGGCACGCTCGAGAATCACATACGAGGCATAGTCGAGGAACCAGCTCTGGTACATCCCCGACAGATGGTGGACAACGGATGCATCAAAACGGTTAGCAGGCTTGTAGTCTGTCGTGTTTGTTTCTTCGCTCATAGATGGATAAGGGTGGGTATATAGCTGCCCCTCAGAACATGAAGTGAGGGGATGGTATAGATTCACAATATCAGCCCTCCCCGGCTCTCACACACCATTGGAGAGAGGGGGATGATGCCCCGCGGGCCGCCACTGTCCCATGCTTGCCGTGGCATGAACACAGGCCGAGGGACACGCGTGAGGCCAAAGGCATGTCATTGCAAAGTTACACAAAAAGCATGACAATTCAAAATTATTACTGGGTTTTTTGTCGGTTCGTCGATTTTTCGTATCTTTGCAGAAAACTTACAGGCTCCCCTCCCGCACCCATCACGCCTGCACGGCAGTGGAGCACACAACTGAAACGTAAAGGAAACAGACACGACAATGAACCACAACATAGAGATTATAAAAGCCGACAGCCGCTCAGCCCGCAGGCTTTTCGCATCATTCGGGAACACACTTTACAAGGATTCAGCCTTCTATGTCCCCGACCTGGAGCAGGATATCCTCGACACCTTCTCCCCGAAAGCCAACAGCGCCTATGAGTTCTGCGAGTCACAGCTGTTCCTCGCCATGCGCGACGGCGATGTCGTGGGGCGTGTTGCCGGCATCATCAACCACCGCGCCAACGAGACCTGGCACACACAGAACGTCAGGTTCTCATACCTCGACTTCATCGACGACAGCGCTGTGGCCGACGCCCTCCTGCAAGCTGTCGAGCGATGGGGAAGGGACAAGGGCATGACAGCATGCCAGGGGCCCATGGGATTCACCGATTTCGACAAGGAGGGAATGCTCGTCGAGGGATTTGACGAGATGGGCTCCATGACATCATACTACAACGCCCCCTACTATCCGCAACACATGGAGAGAATGGGCTATGTGAAAGAGGCCGACTGGGTGCATATCCGCGTAAGGATACCAGAGGAGACGCCCGAGCGGTTCATAAGGGTCTCAGAGATGGTGGAGAAGCGGTTCGGACTGAGGACAGTGCCCCTGACAGGCCACATGCTCTTCAAGGAGGGCTACGGGAAGAAGATATTCGACCTCCTCAACGAGGCCTACTCGCCCCTGTTCGGTTTCTCCAAGCTCTCTGACAGGCAGATAGAGGAGATAACCTCAAAATACTTCAAGCTCATAGACATGACATTCGTGGCCCTCGTCGTCGACAGCGACGACAATGTCGTAGGCATCGGAGTGACCATGGGAAGCCTCTCCCACGCCCTCAGGAAGTCGGGCGGAAAGCTCCTCCCCCTCGGATGGTGGCATCTGCTGCGCTCCTTACGCCTGAAGATGGAGGACACCGTCGAGATGATACTCATAGCCGTAGCGCCACGCCTCCAGGGACGAGGAGTGAACGCACTGTTCTTCCGCGACCTCATCCCGAAATACAACAAGGCGGGATTCACATGGGCAGAGACAGCACCACAGCTCGAGACAAACCACAAGGAGCTGAACCAGTGGGACGTGCTGAACCCCACCTTCCCGAAACGCCGCCGCTGCTACTGCAAGAGAATATAGCCCCGCCTGGCATGCCCCGCAAGCGGGCGTGACAGCCACCCCATAAGCCAGCACATATAAGGCCACAGCATATACAGCACGCCAATCCCTCCACACCCACAAGGGAATATCACCCCCGTGGTGTGGAGGGATTGGCATTTATCCACACAGCCACGCCCAGCCGCTATACACATCCCCTCTCGGCAAGCCCGTACAGTCAGCGAAAAGAATAGCCGTAAGCACTGACAGCCACCAGAGTGGAAAAAACATATTGAGACGGTAACGGCAGCCATCATCTATCACAAGAAAACACCCCATCCCCCATCCTCTTCCAGAAGCATCGTCATCCAGCACAAATGAGACAGCCATTCAGTACCTATGGGGCGGCCATTCAATACTTATAAGCCAGCCATACAGTACCTTTAGGGCGGTCATTCAGTACCTTTGAGACAGCCATACAGCACCTTTGAGACAGCCTTTCAGCACCTCTTGCAGAGCATGGCAACATACGTCTCCAGCTTGACACCTCCTTGACACCTTCTTGACACCTTCTTGACACCTTCTTGACACCTCATATCCATCCTAACCAACACGTTCCCAGATATTTGCATCAGAGATTGACACCTTGACACCTAAAACACAAAAAAACATGAGGGGAAAACACACCTCATGTCCATATATATTTTTTGGGGGGATGAATGTAATATGTTAGCCAAAGGGGGCTTATAATTGAAATATGCAAAAAACAGGAAGTCGGTTGTTATTCATACCAGCTTAATATAGCAGTTAAGCCAACTCTTTGCCAATAGCTTCGTTTGGGCTAAAACCTCTTTGTTCTATCCAAGGATTCTCCTTCAAGAGATTCAGATGTGCATCGTTTTCGTCATTGCCGTATGCATGTCCAAGCAACTGACAATTCTCGATATCCTCTCCATCAGGCGCTTGCGTGAAGCCTTCGGTTGTGTAGAATATGTATTCAGTCATTATCTTTCAGTATTTGGCAGTTATGATATTATTCCCATGATGCGCAGTATCTGTTCGAGTGGGTGTCCGCTTCATGGGACAGAAGCGCTGTTTTCCCGGAATTTATAATGTATGGTGATGCAGAATCAGTATACGGTATCAACTCCTACCCGACTGTTATCACATACTGATGGTGCACAGAGGGCTGTGCATGGATAAATATTTAGGTAATCCTCAAGTCTAGCATCTATGAAAGATTATTGATTTGTAGAGACGATGAGATGCCATCGATACATTTCTTCCCTATTTCTTGGAAATATCGTTTTTGTTTCGTATTTTTGCAGAAAGAAAAGTGTTTGTTTGATAAAATGCAGATGATATGAGCAAATTCAAGTACCCTGTAGATACCGACCAGTTTCAGAGGATTCGTGAAGATGGCAAGGTGTATGTTGACAAGACCGGCATGATGTATAGCCTTGTCAGCAAGTATCAGTATGTATTCCTTGCTCGTCCCCGCCGTTTTGGCAAGTCGTTGTTGTGCAACACCTTCAAGGCTTATTTCCAAGGACAGAAAGAACTCTTTGAGGGGTTGAAGGTCATGGACTTGGAAAAGGAGTGGAAAACATATCCCGTGCTGCATTTCACAATGAGCGGACTGAAGAACCTGAAGGTGAGCGAGGCAAAGACCAAGCTGGAAAACTTCATTTCAGACTACGAACGACTTTATGGACGTAATACGGAGGAGGAAACTCCCGGAGCCCGCTTCCGCGGCTTGATTCATAGGGCTTGTGAAAAGACCGGCGAGCGTGTCGTGGTCATCCTCGACGAATACGACGCACCCGTTATGCGATTGCTCTACGACACGGAGCAGTTGGAGGAAATGCGTATGATGCTGCGTGAGTTCTATCAGGTGCTGAAGGATGAAGGAGCATATCTTAAGTTCGTGTTTATCACAGGAGTGACGAAGTTTTCTCAGATGAGCATCTTCTCGGAGCTGAACAACCTGAAACAAGTTTCCATGTTTGACGAATATTCCGGTCTGTGTGGAATTACTCAGGAAGAACTCGACTCCGTCCTTCGCCCTTGCGTTGAGGAATATGCCGAAGGTCTTGGCATTAGCGTTGACGAGGCATACGCCGTGCTCAAAAAGAACTATGACGGTTATCATTTCTCAGAAAACAGTCAGGATGTATATGCCCCATACAGCCTTTTGAATGCACTCAACGACAGGGCCACAAGACACTACTGGTTTGAGTCGGGCACATCGGCATCGCTCATTGAGCATCTCAAACATTTCCCCGATTTCAACCCTCTCGACTTCGACGGCGTGGAATTGTCGTTGGAGGAATTTAATGTGCCCTGCGAGAATGCTTCGACACCTGTTCCAATGCTTTATCAGAGTGGCTACCTGACAATAGATTATTATAATAAGGAGGACGATGTATATGTACTTCACTTCCCCAACTACGAGGTGCGCCAGGGCATAGTATATAGTTTGACAAACTATCTGATGGATATATCTGACTGGGACAGAAATGCCACCATTCTTGCCATGGCTCGCGCTCTGAAACGTGGCGACCTGCCATCGGCACTTACCGAACTCCGCTCCTACATAGCCTCCTTGCCCTACGACATCATAACCCGCAAGGAGTGGATGGCGAAGAAAAAAAAGGAGGCGTTCTACAAGTTGCTGATGTACGTTGTGTTCTCTTTGCTCAACAGCAAGGTGGATACAGAGGTGAAGAGCGTGCTCGGCAGAGCCGATGTGGTAATCAAGACCAAGAACGACATCTATGTCCTCGAACTGAAGGTGGATGACACCGTAGATAATGCCTTGGCCCAAATAGACTCCAAGGGCTATGCCATTCCCTACGAAGCCGACGGACGCCAGCTGACAAAATGCGGCGTGACTATATCCTCTGAGGCCCGAAACATTGTGCATTGGCGTGCGGTGGATAATGAAGGCAAGGTCATTGACGAGCAGAAGTATGAATGACATGTGACCGTCCATTAGAACTATACTGCATAGGGCTGCATCCAAGTGCTACTAACACCTTGGAGAAGTGTATCTGATTTGTAGGATATAACAATATGAAGAAACTGCCGATACTTATATTTTTATTGCTTTGCCTCTCTGCCATGGCAACAAGTTGCGGAAGCTATCGCAAGGCAGAAAGAAACATAGAGAATGACCTGAAACAGGCTCTCGCCAAGACCATCAACGAGAAGGGCATGGAAACAATGCGCCAAGACTCTATACGCGCCTATCGAAGCATTGCCCGCACAGAGGGAGAGATGATGACTATCGCTGTGGGCGACGAGACCCTGCGCAGGCATCTCCGTAATCCGCAGTTGGGTGAGATGGCTTTTATCACCTATAAAGTAAGATGCGAGAGGGGAGAATGGAAAGTGACGTTCGATACCGAGGCCAAGTGCTCTGCAGTAATGATATGGAGCCTCTCCGACCAAAGGTTGTCTGCATGGCTCTCCGTCATGGCATTGCTTTCGCTCGCCTTGTCGTTCAGGGACAGAAGGCAAAGCCAACCGACGACAAACCGAGAGCCATCAAGCTCGCTTGAATGGCCGAGGTGCGAAGGAGGAAGACGAAGTCAACCAATCACGATGGATAGTTTCAGTGCAACCCATCTCACTCCCATGCAGCGCCAACTCATGGAGATGTTTGTCGCCTCCGGCTCCCACCGCCTGTCAAAGCATGAAATATGTGATGCTCTCTGGCCAAAGAAGGACGATGCCAGCGAGACATTATATGCCTTGATAAGCAGATTGAAACGCGAATTGGACAAGACAAGCAGTTTCGACATCATATCAGACCGAGGTAGGGCTTATATCCTAAAGCGGAGAAAATCAGAGAGTTGACTTTCTGACAGATTATTTGTCAGACAATTGTCAGCATGAGAAATCATTTTTTTTAGCAATACTTACTACTTTTGCATTCCGAAAGCGCGGAATAGTCCTCGCTAATGTAAAAAGGAATGCAAAAGATGAAAAGTACATTAATCTTCGTATTATTGACAATGTGGACATCGCCTGAGCTAAAAGCGCAGACAGATGCCCCTAACGACAGCGTGCAACTTGAGGAAGTGGTGATAAAAGGAGCAAGGGTCGTAAACCGCGCCGACGGCAAACTGATTTTCCCATCCGAGGAAATGACCAAGTCTGCATCATCCGGTTACACTCTTTTAAAGATGCTACCACTACCAAACGTGAAAGTTGACGACATCAACGAGACCGTATCCGCCGCCAATTCTCTTATGGGCAATGTGCAAGTGAGAATCAACGACGTGGAAGCAACGACTGCCGATATACAGTCGATGCAACCGAAAGAGGTTGAGAAGGTGGAACTCATCGATAGGCCTGGAGTTAGGTATGGGGAGAATGTAGGCATTGTCCTAAATATCATAACACGAAAGGTCACAAGTGGATATGTAGTAGGGGCAAGCGGCACTCTCGTTCCAAAGGCTGATATGGTTAAGGGCAATGCCTATACCAAGAACAACAGCGGAAACAACGAGTTGTCGCTAAACTATTCCGGATATTACAGACACTCCAATGGTATGAACGCAGTAGAGCATACAGAATATCTCATGGCGGATAATAAATATAGTAAGGTGGAGAGAAACACCAACGACATCATCAACAGAAACACAATGCATGATATACAGGCAAGATACAGTTGGATAAATGCAGATGGCTCCGCATTCCTCACAACACTGTCCACATCAATAGACAACAACCCGCGAGACTTCAGGAAGACAGATGTCGCATACTCCGACGGGAGAAACACGACAGAAACCATCGACAACAGCGAGAAGACCATAAGTCCTCTGCTTGACCTGTATTTCAAAACCCAATTAGGCAAGAGCCAAAGCCTCATCGCCAATGCGACAGGATCATACACACATACCGATTATGCTTATCTGTTTATATCCGACGATACATCTTTTGGCTATAATACTCTCGGAAAGACTTGGTCGCTCAAGTCGGAGGCGATGTATGAAAACCGCATGAAGCCCTTCACCCTCTCGGCAGGACTTCGCTATGCCCAGAAATATATCGATAATGACTATTCGGGCGATGCCACTCTCGTGTCGCAAATCCATTCAAGCAATATCTATGCCTTCTCGCAAATCCAAGGCTCATTGTGGAAAATCGGTTATATGGTGGGACTTGGGCTTAGTCGTGAATACTATCGCCAAGGAGAGACAATGTATGACCGAGTGTGGCTTCGTCCGAAACTGAACCTTTCCCTACCTCTTTCCCAACATATCAGGCTCAACTACACCCTCACCTCCGCGCCTGCCTCGTCAAAACTGCAGAACATGAGCGGAATGTCCATCATAACCAATGGTATGGAGTATTCAGAGGGTAATCCAGAAATGATTATGGCAAGACGCGACGACCATACACTCACACTGAGCTATCAATCGCCACGCCTCTACACCCAACTGATGACATTCTTTCGCCACAACGCTCATCCTGCCATGCAGCACGTTTACCGTACAGAAGACGACCATTTTGTAAAGACCTTCCTCGAAGGCCGACGTATTGATTTACTCATGCTGCAGAGCTACACCAACTACGACATCATACCACAGCATCTCAATGCCTATATGTCAGCAGAAATGTTGAACATCTGGAATGACGGACAGAACTATAGCCACCGCCTCACGTCGTTCAACTTCAACATAGGTCTCACAGCCTGGCTTGGCAATTGGACGATAATGGCAACTATGGACAACGGTTATCATTTCATGGAAAACGAATACGAGAGCCGCAACATCTTCTCCGACTTTGTAAGTGTTTCTTATAAATATAAGAATATCACGGCAGGCCTCTTCTGCCAAAACCTGTTCAAGCGTAATGCCAAGATTGAAGAAGTGGAAAACCATAACCGTCTTGCCCACAAACTCCTGATAGCACATAATCACAATACGTCGAGTGCCATCGGTATAAAACTGACGTGGAAATTGTCGGAAGGCCGCAACTTCAAAGGCATCGACCGCGACACCAACTCCCTGAAGGACACGGAGACAGGAGTGGCGAAATAGGGGGGGGGTACGGTTTTTGGCCCAAATCTATTAAGCCTTAATTCCGCAACACTATTACAAATATAACTTTTTAAGTACCTGAGCAACAAAAAGTTCTTGCTTGTGGCAAGCGGCAAAGCCGAGCAGCTCAGGATGTTGCCATGGCAGATTTTTCACCTATCTTAGTGTTGCAAATCAAAATATGTATCCAACCCGACAGACATGGTAAAGGTAGCAATAAAATCTGAGAAACTCTCTCCTTTTGGAGGAGTTTTTTCAATAATGGAGCAATTTGACTCCAATCTCTCATCTGTAATCGACTCAACCCTCGGTATGAGATGCAGGCTGTATGGTTATCAATACAGCGAAATCATCCGTTGGATTTTATCCGACCGTTTCTCGCCATGACAATGCCCGAGCAAGTTCATCATTGCTCATCTGGCTTAACGAAACCGTTTGCTTATGAGCGTTTATTTCTGTGGCGGCTCATGCATAGAAGATGTCACCACTCATCTGATGTACCACCTCTCGCTTAATCCGACACTTCGCACATGCAGTGCCGACACGATTCTCAGAGCTCAAAAAAGTTTTATCGGACAGCAATAAAAGAAAATACCGTCTATAGAGCGAAGACGGTATGCTGAATTGCTGTTGCTGTATGTGCCATAAACACAGAGTAATCAAATTCCTTTCATGCTGTTGATACGTTCAGTCCATTGGTCGAGTTGCCGCTTTATCAATGTGGTGTTGTCATCATTTGCCTGAATCTCATCCAACATATAATAAGCGATTTCTAGGGCCGTCTCACAGGTGTCATAATCACCATCATTAAATGTTTTTTGAATTATTTCCAATCTCTCAATCAGCGAAAGGATTGCCGATTTATACTCCTTCTTATTGAAGTATTGCGGTGCCTTTTTGTTGTCTGTTGTAATCCTTAATTTGCGTTGCTGTTCATCAAATAGGGTGTTGTATTTCGCTGTTACCTCTTTCTTTCCATCCCTTTGTATGTTTGCCAAGAGTTCCCGGCACCTGAAGAGCCTCTCTGAAACGTCGTCTGTATTACTATTGGCAAGTGACGATTCATTCTCATTCAACAATGCATCTATTTCCCGAATGGTTCGGACATTGGAAATGATGATTCCCAGTGTATAATCATCTTTTTCCAAAGTAGGGTTGGATATATAATTTGCCTGTTCTTCTTCTGTCTTACCAAGAAGATCTTTAACTGAAGCCATTAGTTTGTACATCTTATCAACTCTTCCTCGCAATGTTGTAAGCTTGCCAGTGCCACGAAGTGGGTGTGAACTAATTTCTTCAATGTCAAGGTTGCATATATCCAATAAGTCTTCTGCTTCATCAACTTGGCCAAAGAAGAGTAAAGCCTTGATACGCTCCAATCGCTTAGACAACAAAGCACTCAAAGCCTTGACCTCCTTAATTTCCTTTTGATATGCAGTGATGTTATGAATCAGTTGACGGTCTCGCTGATTAAGTTGTTCCCCGACTTCCGCAGAAGGATTACTAGTCACATGATAACCTCCACACATTTCACAGTAATAACTTCTAACTGGGGCTTTCCCGTTTTCTTCCAAGATGCCTTCGCTATTGTAACGGATGAAATTGTCCGCTTTCGCCTGTGTTTCAAAAAGCATTTTTTGCTTTCGGCATCCATAGCAGAATATTTTGTTACGTGTAGGTTTCATGCGAGTTTGCTTGTTAATCCTTAATTCCGCAACACTATTACAAATAAACCTTTTTAAGTACCTGAGCAACAAAAAGTTCTTGCTTGTGGCAAGCGGCAAAGCCGAGCAGCTCAGGATTTTGCCATGTCAGATTTTTCACCTGTCTTAGTGTTGCAAATCAAAATACGTATCAAACCCGACAGACATGGTAAAGGTAGCAATAAAATCTGAGAAACTCTCTCCTCTTGAAGGATTTTTTTCAATAATGGAGCAATTTGACTCCAATCTCTCATCTGTAATCGACTCAACCCTCGGTATGAGATGCAGGTTGTATGGTTATCAATACAGCGAAATCATCCGTTGGATTTTATCCGACCGTTTCTCGCCATGACAATGCCCGAGCAAGCTCGTCACTACTCATCTGGCGTTGGGAAAACGCTGGCTGTGCCTTCGTTTTCCCCGCCATGGCATTGACTGAGCAAGCTCGTCACTACTCATCTGACGTTGGGAAAACGTTGGCTGTGCCTTCGTTTTCCCCGCCATGGCATTGACCGAGCAAGCTCGTCACTCCTCATCTGGCATTGGGAAAACGTTCATCGTCTTGAGCTCTATACCGTCGGGGGCGAGCGTTATGAGGCGCCTCTTGTACAAATCGCCGACAGCACGCTTGAAGACTTTCTTGCTGACATGGAACTCACTGTATATCGCCTCAGCGTCAGACTTGTCGGTGAAGGGACAATAGCCGTCATGCTCAAAGAGATACTCATGAAGCCGCTCTGAGAAATCAAGCGTCTGGGCGCGACCATGCTTCTGCAGCGCGATATCTACCTTGCCGTCGGGACGGACGGCGCTGACATAGCCCCTCAGACGGTCGCCGCCATGCAGCTCGCGGAATATCTGACTATCGTAGACAAGTCCCTGATACTGGTTGTCGACAATGACCTTGAAGCCGAGGTCTGTCTTCTGCCACACGAGTATGTCAACCTCATCGCCTACCTTATACGGCGGACGCTCCTTCGAGAGATAGTGCTCTATCTTTGCAGAGGCCACGATGCGGTATGTCTCCTCGTCAAGATGTATGTGCACCATGTACGCGCGCCCTTTCTCCATCCTGCGCTTCTGCTCACGGAAGGGGCAGAAGACATCCTTCATGAGCCCCCAGTCAAGGAATGCCCCGAACTCATTCACCCATGCCACCGTGAGGAAGGCGAAATCGCCGACCATGGCCAGCGGACGCTCTGTGGTAGCCACGGGGCGCTCGTCCTGGTCGAGATATATGAAGACGTCTATCTCGTCGCCTATGCGTGTCCCCTTGGGGACATAACGGTTAGGCAGGAGGACATCGCCCGTAGGGCCTCCGTCAAGATATAGTCCGAAGTCTGCCTTTCTCACCACTTTCATGTGGTTCATCTTTCCTAAAGATAGTCTCATGCTGTCTGTTCTGTCTCTGTTATGGTGTTCTCTCTGTTCTCCTCTCTGCTCTCCTCTCTGTCCTCCTCTTGGTTTTCTTCCCCTTCGGCCGCGGTCTCTACTACGGGCATATCCTGGGGTGTTTCCGCTGCCTGTGGCTGCTCACAGTCGGTGACTATCTGTCCGTCGCGCATGTGTATGGTGCGGTCGGTCAGGGCCGCCAGCGTCTCGTCGTGTGTGACGATGACGAATGTCTGCCCGAGCTTGTCGCGCAGGTTGAAGAAGAGGCTGTGCAGCTCTGTCTTGTTCTTCGTGTCGAGCGAACCTGACGGCTCGTCGGCGAGTATGACATCGGGGTCGTTGACGAGGGCTCTCGCCACGGCGACACGTTGCTTCTCGCCTCCTGACAGCTCTGCCGGCTTATGGTCACGGCGGTCCTCAAGCCCCATAAGCTCCAGGAGATGGAGCGCGCGCTCCTTGGCCTGACGGCGGGGTGTGCCTGCTATGAGGGCGGGTATCATGACATTCTCAAGGGCTGAGAACTCTGGCAGCAGCTGGTGGAACTGGAACACGAAGCCTATATGGCGGTTACGGAAATCGGCCAGCTTGCGCTGTGACAGCCGTGTTATGTCCTGGCCGCCGAATGTCACCGAACCGCTGTCGGCTCTGTCCAGTGAGCCTATTATCTGCAGGAGTGTTGTCTTGCCGGCTCCTGAGGGCCCGACAATGCTTACGACCTCACCTTTCTCTATGGTGAGGTTTATGCCTTTGAGCACCTCGAGCGTGCCGAAGCTCTTCTTTATATCTCTAATCTGTATCATGTCTCTGTTTGTTCTGGATGGGGGAGTTCTGCTATTTATCTGTGGCATGTGTCACTGTGCCCCGCCAGTGTTCTCCTTGGCGGCCGGCGCTGACGACAACACCGCTTGGAGCTGTGCCGCGATGTGCTGATAGACTGGCGATGTGACGTAAGTGACATTCTTCTTCATCATCGATGTGATGCTCTCGAGCGAGTTGGCATAGCATGACAGCTCGTTGTTCATCTGCACACGGTGGACTGCCTGGCGGTGGATTTCCTCCTCACGCTCCCTGACGAGATAGGAGCAGACACAGTCGACAACGGGGACGACGACTTTCTCGAAGAGGTGGTGGCCATGGAGAAAGAGGTATGTTGTCTCTGGTGTCACGCCGAGCTCTACAAGGCTGCTCTCCACTCTTGGTATCGTGGCCGCTATGTCGGGGTGGCTCTTGCGCAGCAGGGATATCCTGTTCTTCACCTTGTGGCCCACCCGCTCCAGAATATTGTCTATATTGTAGAGCGAGGGCTTTGCAATGGATATGACCTTGTCCATGTCTGTTATGGTCATGGCGTCAAAGCGGTCGGCACGGTACAGAGCCACTGACCAGCAGAAGAGTGGCCATACGGTGACGGAATACACGCGCATGAACATCTCGAAGTCAAAGACACGGTGGTCATTGAGCGTTACCATGACACAGACATTATGCAGCCCCGCGGCATAACACTGGAGATTCTCTATTGAATAGGCGAATGTATGGAAGACATAGGGTGTATGGAGCAGTGTCCTCGATGCCTCTGTGGCTCCCTGCATGAGATAGTCATAGTCGGCGTCGACACAGGCTATCATGTCACGCCCGGTATTAGACAGGATACTCTCTATGGCCGACCGTTTGCCACGCCCTATCACCTTCTTCCCTGTGCGCTCCTTGGTAGGGAGCATTATCTCGAAATAGCGTGATGAATCCTCAAACTGTCCCAGCACAGTACGCCAGAAGAGGACATCATCGTAGCTCTCGACATAGGCCACGATGCGTCGTCGCGCTTTCTGTGACCGCAGGGCGTTTGCGGCGGTCATGTATCGTGATGAGATATGCTGTGTGAGTTTCATCGCTCGTAGGGAGGGGGTATTATGCCATGCCGATGGAAGAGGGCACAGCATGGATGGTCAGAGGAAGAGGAGGGGATAGTAGGAGAAGGGGTGGGAAGGTTGCCGGAGAAGGGGGGAGGTTGACTTTGAGGGTGAGAGGTTGACTTTGAGGGTAGGAGGAGGTTATGCCACTGCCTGTCTGTCGAGGTCAGAGTGTTATATCCGTCACCTCTGTCACCTTGTCCATCCATCCGTTCATGATGATTGCCGGGGAGTGTGTGCTGAGGATTATCTGCACCTTCGGATTCAGCCTGCGTATTTTCTCTATAAGTGTCTGCTGCCACTCCATATGGAGCGACACCTCAGGCTCGTCCATGAACAGTGTCGTGCTGTTACCATCCTCGAGCATCACGGTCATGAGGATGACAAGGAGCTGTTTCTCACCGCTTGACAGCAGGTGAAGATGTAGCGGCTCGTCCCACTGGCAGAGTTCTACACGCTTGGCATCACGGACTATCGTCTTGCTCGTGGCGCTGAACATCTCGTCGACAATATCGCAGAATGTCGCCCACCGCTCGCCATGCTCATAATTCTCGACTCGCTCCTGCAGGGCCTCAAGGTTCTCGTCGAACTCGCTTCTTACATCGGGTGTCGTGATGACATCATAGCGCAGCAGCTCGGCATCGTCAGGATAGACCCTTATTGTGATGCCGTCCTCTCCGTTACTGTCGAGGCTTCTCACTCCGCTTGCCATACGGCGGAGTATGGTGCTCTTGCCTATACCGTTAGTGCCGCTGAGCACATTGACCTCGGGGTCGAGCTTCCACAAGATATGCTTATGCCCGCGCCATAGCTCTGCAATCTCCACTTCACGTATGTAATCAGCGTATTTTTTCATGTCTGTTGTGATTTATTTTCGCAAATATAGTCATTTTCCATGAAATGTTTGTAAATTTGCACTGATTTTTAACATTGTTTGGTCGTTCTGAATCTGCAGCCATGCATGTGGTCCTATCAGGCCTGAAAGCCACAGCATGACGCATACGACACACACTCACGGCTTTATACCCCATACTGGTTTCCCTACGATATTACGGGCAAGCCAGACAGAGGGGTATATCCGGCCGGACGGCACAGGCACATAACAACCCATAAAGGACTGATGAAAAAACACAGCAACCCAATAATTGCCCACCTCTCCATGTTCATGGCATGCGCTTTCTGGGGGCTTATGGCTCCTCTCGGGAAAGACGCCATGACGCATGGCATAGACGGCATGGACATGGTAGCGTTCCGCGTTGCAGGCGGAGCAATGCTGTTCTGGCTGACATCATTATTTGTCAGACACGAGCACGTACCGGTGAGAGACATAATGGGATTTGCAGGCGCAGGATTCCTCGGCATCGTCACGAACCAGTGTCTCTACACTCTCGGGCTGTCCATAACATCGCCCGTCAACGCGAGCATCGTGACGACATCAATGCCTATCTTCGCGATGATATTGTCGGCGCTGATACTCAAGGAGCCTATCACGGGGAAGAAGGCATGCGGTGTCCTAATGGGATGCTCCGGGGCTCTTATCCTCATCCTGACAAGCGCGGCGGCCGTCAGCGACAAGGTAGGAGACATACGCGGCGACCTGCTGTGTCTTGGGGCACAATTCTCTTTCGCCCTGTACCTGTCGCTGTTCAACCCTCTGATTAAGCGCTACACAGTCTTCACCACAAACAAGTGGATGTTCCTGTGGGCATCTGTATTCATAATACCCCTCTCCATGGGACATATAATGGAGACTGACTGGCCCCGGGTCCCGGAGAAGACATGGTGGGAGGCGGCGTATGTCGTGTTCTTCGGCACATACGTGGGATATATCCTGACGATGATAGGCCAGCGCACACTGCGCCCCACTGTAGTGTCGGTATACAATTACGTACAGCCTATTGTCTCTGTGACAGCCTCACTCATACTCGGCATTGCCCTGCTGAAATGGTCGCAGGCGCTCGCCGTGGCGCTTGTATTCTCGGGTGTATGGCTCGTCACAAAATCGAGGGCAAGGGCTGACAGCCTGCCAGAGAACCACACAGACGGCAGCACACGGACACAGACACCAAATGGCAGCGACAGCACAACCCATTAACACCATCAGCCTGAGAACAAGAAACCTAATGCAGACTCCAAGATGGAACAGTCATATTTATTGAACATATTTGCGCCTTGCTGCAGCACAAGCGGGCAGACGGCCAACTGGCTGGGACTCAGTCTCTGCCCAGCTGGTCTGGCCGATGCGTTCCCGATAACCGACCCGACACTGATATTCTTTGTCGTATTGCTCATAATACTTCTGGCTCCTATCATCATGGGCAAGCTCCGCATTCCTCATATCATAGGCATGGTCCTCGCCGGTGTGCTTGTGGGCAAATACGGTCTGAGCATCCTTGTGCGCGACGACTCTTTTGAGCTCTTCGGGAAAGTGGGACTGTACTATATCATGTTCCTCGCCGGCCTGGAGATGGACATGGAGGGCCTGAAGAAGAATATGCGGCGCGTATGCATCTTCGGCATACTGTCGTTCGCAGCGCCGTTTGCCCTTACATATTTTACGTCGGCCTACTGTCTTGGCTACCGCCCCATGTCGGCTCTGCTGCTATCGTGCATAATGTCGGCCTGTACGCTCATCGCCTACCCTATCGTCGGACGCTATGGCCTGCAGCGCCACCGCACCGTCACACTGTCTGTCGGTGCCTCCATGCTGTCCCTCCTCCTCTCCCTTATAACACTCGCCGCCATCTCCGGCGCTTTCTACGGCAACGGGACGAGCATATCTTTCTGGATTCTCTTCATCCTGAAATTCTCCGCCTACTGCCTGGTGATGGCATTCCTCATACGCCGTCTGACACGCTGGTTCCTCCACAGGTATTCTGACGCTGTCATGCAGTTCATCTTTGTCCTGAGCCTCCTCTTCCTCTCTGCCGCCCTGTCGTCGCTGATTGGCCTTGAGGGGATATTCGGGGCATTCTTCTCCGGACTTGTCCTCAACCGCTTCATCCCTTCCGTCTCTCCGCTGATGAACCGTATAGAGTTCACCGGCAACGCCCTCTTCATCCCTTATTTCCTTATTGGAGTAGGCATGCTCATCAATGTCGGTGTGCTCTTTGAGGGCGGCAACATACTCCTCGTGGTAGCCATAATGGTCATCTTCGGCACTCTCGGCAAAGCCATTGCAGCCTATGCCTCCTGCCTGGCTTTCAAGCTGCCATGGTCGTCAGGCCACCTGATGTTCGGACTGACCTCAGCCCATGCCGCCGGAGCCATAGCCATGGTCATGGTGGGCATGCAGATGGAGGTGGAGCCAGGAGTGTATCTGATGGACAACACCGCGCTTAACGGTGTCGTCATGATGATTCTCTTCACATGTGTCATAAGCACCATCGTGACCGAGCAGTCATCAAAGAAGATTCTCATACAGTCACGCACAGAGTCGAAGAATGAGCGCCATGAGGGCGACGACGAGAAGATTCTTATACCTGTGAAGTATCCTGAGACCTGTGACACGCTGCTCTCTCTCGGCATAATGATGAGGAACAGGCGTCTCAACCGTGGTCTCGTGGCCCTCAATGTCGTCTATGACGATGACGACGCGGCCTACAACCAGCGCTGCGGCCATGAGCTTCTCGAACACGTGACGAAGACAGCCGCCGCGGCCGATGTGCGTGTCCAGACACAGGTGAGGCTGGCCACAAACATAGCCAACGGCATCACTCACGCATTCAAGGAGTATGACGCGTCAGAGATAATCATGGGCCTGCACATACACAAGGAGGTGACGACACGCTTCTGGGGCGAGTTCGCGCAGAGTCTTTTCAACGGACTCAACCGCCAGATTATCATCGCACGCTGTGTACAGCCTCTCGCCACACTGCGCCGCCTTCAGGTCGCCGTGCCGTCAAGGGCAGAATACGAACCCGGCTTCACACGATGGCTGGAACGTCTGGCACGCCTCGCTGGTAATCTCGACTGCCGGATAACATTCAACGGGCGTGGAGAGACACTGACAGCAATAACAGAGTACCTGACAGCGAAACACACCAATGTCCGCGCCGACTATGTCCGCATGGACCACTGGAACCACCTCCCCACGCTTGCCACAGAGATTGGCGACGAGGACATGTTTGTCGTCGTGACAGCCCGCAAAGGCACAGTGTCATACAAAAGCGCAATGGACCGCCTCCCTGACGAGCTGTCGAAATATTTCAAGGGACGCAACACGATGATTATCTTCCCCGACCAGTACGGGAAGGCGGACATAATGACATTCACCACAGCACAGCACACAGAGCAGATGTCTGCTTACGAGGAGCTGCGCGAGATATTACGCAAGATTTTCTGAGACATGCAGCATAGCCTGCACATGACTCCACATGGCTCCTCGCTGACTCCTCGCTGACCGGAAAGACAGCCCCAAAGAAGGGTCCCAGTGGGTAAATAATAACATTTTTAAAAAATAATCACCAAAAAACTTGCAGGATTCAGAAAAAGTGAGTACCTTTGCACACGCAAATCAGAAATGACACTTTCTGACACCGTCAAAGAGACGACGGGCGCTTAGCTCAGTTGGTTCAGAGCGTCTGCCTTACAAGCAGAGGGTCGGGGGTTCGAATCCCTCAGCGCCCACAAGGGGTGTTCCCCGTGATTCCTTCGGGAGTTGCGGGGATTTTTTATGCCCATAACTCAACACAACATATACAGGAAATCGTGGGTCAGCGGACAATCTCGGGTAGACGGATTTATACAATGTGCAGGCAGCGCAGCCATGGATATGGGACAAGAGGATATGGACTGACGCCAACCATCAATAGCAGATAGAGAGACTGGGAGGCACGCATGCTATATCAAACAAGTGGCATAAACAGCCTGCGGAGCCCTTCTTTCAGGGCATCAGCACACCTCACTAATTCACCTACCTTCTTAACCTGATACGCAAAAGAAGCCTCCTCGTGTCATGATGCATTTTGACACGAGGAGGCTTCTTCTCGTTATTTATGGCTCCTTAAGGACGTTTGAAGATAGCTATCCACAGAAAGGATATCAGCCCTCGACAGGTGCCGGCCTGTCCTGGAAACTGTTCTTCCTCAGCACGAACTTGTCTGTCAGGTAGTTCTTACGCACTATAGGGTCGGCGGCCAGCTCCTCTGGTGTTCCCTGGAAGAGGATGCGCCCCTCGAAGAGAAGATAAGCCCTGTCAGTAATGGCGAGAGTCTCCTGCACATTATGGTCGGTTATAAGGATGCCTATGTTGCGGTATTTCAGATGCCATACGACCTCCTGAATCTCCTCCACCGCGATAGGGTCCACTCCGGCGAAAGGCTCGTCGAGCATGATGAACTTAGGCTCTATAGCAAGACAGCGGGCTATCTCACAGCGTCGTCTCTCACCTCCTGAGAGTCTGTCACCAAGATTCTTTCTAACCTTCTGCAGGGAGAACTCCCTGATGAGCGACTCCAGTTTCTCAAGCTGATAATCGCGTGGCTTGCCTGTCATCTCGAGCACAGAGAGGATGTTATCCTCAACAGACATCTTGCGGAAGACGCTTGCCTCCTGGGGAAGATAGCCTATGCCCAGTCGTGCTCTCTTATAAACCGGCAACTTTGTTATCTCCTCTTTTCCGAGGTAAATGTGTCCGCCATTAGGTACGACGAGCCCTGTCGTCATATAGAACGATGTTGTCTTTCCTGCACCATTAGGTCCGAGAAGCCCGACAATCTCGCCTTGCTTCACATCGAAGGCGACATCATTCACAACCGTGCGTTTGCCATAGCGTTTTACGAGACCCTCTGCCCTTAGCACAAGTCCATCGTCTGACAGTCCCACATGTGTTCCAGCGCCGTCTGTGGCCGACTGGCCTTCAGGCAGAGACTCAGCTACAGACTCAGCAGCAGGCTCAGCTATAGACTCAGCAACGGGCACAGTTATAGACTCAGCAGCAGGCTCAGCTATAGACTCAGCAACGGGCTCAACTATAGACTCAGCAGCAGGCTCTGTTGTCACGCCCATCCCGTCGGGTATGTTGTTGGTTATCTGTTCTTCCATGATGATGAGTGATTATTTCATATACCAGTTTCCAGCGCGCTCTACCATGGGCACACAGACCACCTCGCTCACCTTGTCCTTGTATTCTATGACGAGAAAAGCCTCTGCTGTATGGTTTGCCGTGTCTGCCTTACATTTCGAGAGGGTTATCGACGAGATGCCCTTATGGTCGTCATTCTGCTGCTTCATGAACATGGCGGCGTTTGCCTCCATCTGCTCACGGTAGTCTGCAGGAATGGAGTCTGCCCTGTCCATGCCAGCCACGAAGTCGGCATAGTTGCCATTTATGAGATGTGTATAGTACGCCTCTGCAGTCTTTCCCGCACGCTCCTGTATAGCCTCGATGTCATTGCTGTCAGTGCAGCATGCCAGGGAGAGTACGGCAGCGAGGATTATGGTGAGTGTCTTGTGGTTCATCATTTCTGTCTTACGAAGACATTTATCGGGCATCCGTTCATGTCCCAGTTGTCGCGTATCTTGTTCTCGAGGAATCTCTTGTATGGCTCTTTGACATACTGTGGCAGGTTGGCATAGAACACGAATGAGGGTATCTGTGTGTCCGGCAGCTGTGCACAGTATTTTATCTTTATGAACTTTCCCTTTATCGATGGCGGCGGGAAAGCCTCTATGAGTGGCAGCATGACCTCATTGAGCTTCTTTGTGCCTATGCGGGCCTTGCGGTTCTCATAAACTTTCTGGGCTATCTCAAGCACTTTGAATATCCTCTGTTTCGTGACAGCCGACGCGAAGATGATGGGGAAGTCAACGAACGGAGCCATTCGCTCGCGTATGACATTCTCGAAATGCTTTATCGCCACCTGCGACTTGTCCTCGACTATGTCCCATTTGTTCACGACGACGACAAGCGACTTGTTGTTCTTCTGTATCAGCTGGAAGATGTTCATGTCCTGCGCCTCTATGCCACGTGTGGCGTCAATCATGAGTATGCAGACGTCTGAGTTCTCTATGGCGCGTATGGAGCGCATGACAGAATAGAACTCGAGGTCTTCCGTCACCTTGTTCTTGCGGCGTATTCCGGCCGTGTCTACGAGATAGAAGTTGAATCCGAACTTGTCATACCGGGTGTAGATGGAGTCGCGCGTTGTGCCGGCTATCTCGGTCACTATGTTGCGGTCCTCGCCTATGAAGGCGTTTATTATGCTCGACTTGCCGGCGTTAGGGCGTCCGACAACGGCGAATCGTGGTATATCGAGTGCCTCCTCCTTCTCTGTGTTGGGGAGTTTCTCTACGATGAGGTCGAGCAGGTCGCCTGTGCCCGAGCCTGTCGCGGCGGATATGGTATAAGGCTCTCCGAGACCGAGGCTGTAGAACTCTGAGGCATAGTAGTTGTCCTCATTGTTGTCGGCCTTGTTTGCCACGAGGATGACGGGGAGTTTCGTGCGCCGCAGTATCTGTGCCACATCGCCGTCCCAGTCTGTCACTCCGTTCTTCACATCCACGAGGAAGAGGACGAGGTCGGCCTCCTCTGTCGCGACGATTACCTGCTGGCGTATAGCATCCTCGAAGATATCGTCTGAATTGACTACCCATCCGCCGGTATCCACGACGGAGAACTCATGTCCACACCACTCGCACTTGCCGTACTGGCGGTCGCGTGTGGTGCCTGCCACATCGCTCACAATGGCGTGGCGGGTGTTGGTGAGTCGGTTGAAAAGGGTCGATTTTCCCACATTAGGGCGACCCACTATAGCTACTAAGTTTCCCATTTTTCATTTCCCGCTCCTTGCGGGTTCCAATTTTATGCTCAGCTGTCGATGAGCTGGGTTTATATTACTCTGGGTGTGGGCCGCCATCTTTGATGCCGTGTCATGCACATGGCGGCGCCTTTGTTGTTCTCTGTATTATGGCTTTCTGGGGTCATTCGGGGTTGTACCCGAATGAGTCCAGCTCACGCTCGTTTGAGCGCCAGTCCTTGTCTACCTTCACGAATGTCTCGAGATAGACATGCTTGTCGAAGAATTTCTCAAGCTGTTTCCTCGCCTCGGTGTTCACTTTCTTTATCGCCACGCCCTGGTGTCCGATGATGATTCCCTTCTGCGACTCCCGCTCGACATATATCACAGCCTGGATGTTTATCTGCTTCTGTGTCTCCTTGAACGCCTCACACCTTACCTCCACAGCATAGGGTATCTCCTTGTCATAGAAGAGGAGTATCTTCTCGCGGATAATCTCTGAGACGAAGAATCGTGCCGGTTTGTCCGTCAGCTGGTCCTTGTCGAAATATGGCGGGGAGTCAGGGAGGAGGTCATAGATGCGTTTCAGCAGAAGGTCGACCCCGAACTTGTTTTTAGCGGATATAGGCAGTATCTCCGCATTAGGCAGCAGTGCGTGCCATCTCTCGACAATCTCGCCCAACTGTTTTGTGGGGTTTGCGTTGTCTTTGCCCAGCTCGTCAATCTTGTTCACGAGCAGCAGCACGGGTATTGTCTGCTTCGCCACCTTGTCAAGGAAGTCACGGTTCTTCTCCGGATTCTCTATGACATCGGTCACATAGAGCAGCACATCGGCGTCAGTCAATGCCGACTCTGAGAATGCGAGCATTGACTCCTGGAGCTTATAATTGGGTTTCAGGACTCCGGGTGTATCAGAGAATACTATCTGCATGTCCGGTGTGTTCACTATGCCCATAATCCTGTGGCGTGTCGTCTGTGCCTTGAATGTAGCAATAGAAATACGCTCACCAACCAGTTGGTTCATGAGCGTACTCTTACCTACGTTGGGATTGCCAACGATATTTACAAATCCTGCTTTATGGTTTGTCATAATGGAGGGTGTTGTCGTTAGTGAGCCGAATAATTTGACGCTGTCATTCCCGCTCTCTTATTCTGCATTGTATCCCCACTTGAGGAGGAGGGCTCCATGTACGAAACCTGCTCCGAAGGCTGTGAGGATGACATTGTCGCCCTTCTTCAGCTTCTTCTCGAAGTCCCAGAGAGCGAGAGCTATCGACGCGGCGGATGTGTTTCCGTAATGCTCGATATTGACCATCACTTTCTCCATAGGTATGTTGAGACGCTTCACCACGGCCTCTATGATACGGAGGTTTGCCTCGTGAGGTATCACCCAGTTGACATCCTCTGACGCGAGGTTGTTACGCTTCATTATCTCCTCAACATCATCCGACATGCTTGTCACAGCATAGCGGAAGACGGTACGTCCCTCCTGGTATATGTAGTGCATGCGGTGGTCTACTGTATAACGTGACGATGGGCATACCGAGCCGCCGGCCTTCATATGGAGATAAGGCAGGCCTATGCCGTTTGTGCGCAGGAAAGAGTCCTGGAAACCTACTCCCTCCTCTGTTGTAGCCTCAAGCATGACGGCTGCTGCACCATCGCCGAAGAGGACACATGTCTGGCGGTCCTGGTAGTCGACGATAGACGACATCTTCTCGGCAGCGATGACCATGACACGCTTATAGCGTCCGCTCTCGATGAATGTGCTTGCCATATCCACGGTATAGAGGAATCCGCAGCATGCGCAGGAGACATCGAATCCATGGGCATTTGTAAGTCCGAGCTTACCTATCACGATTGACGCGTTTGAGGGGAAACGGTAGTCGGATGTTGTTGTGGCGCAGATTACGCAGTCGATAGTCTGTGGGTCGACGCCTGTCTTCTGTATGAGCTGCTTGGCTGCCTTACGTGCGAGATAGCTTGAACCAAGGCCTTCCTCTTTAAGTATGCGACGCTCTTTAATACCCACACGGGTTGTTATCCACTCATCATTGGTGTCGACCATACGTGCAAGTTCCTCGTTAGTGAGTATGTACTCAGGAACATATCCGCCGACACCTGTTATTACAGCTTTAACTTTTTCCATTTAAAATTTGAAAGAAAGAAGGTCAAAAAAAACAAGAAAGCGGGCATCAGACTGACATATTATGGCCTGATATCCCGTATTCTTGTTTCTCTCGTAAGATATTACTCAGCGATTTCCTTTTCGATGGCTATCTTGCCACGATACATACCACATGTTGGGCATACTGTGTGATAAACGTAGTATGAGCCGCAGTTAGGGCATACAGCAAGTGTAGGTGCTACTGCCTTGTCGTGTGTACGACGCTTGAGTGTACGAGTCTTTGACTGTCTTCTTTTAGGATGTGCCATTTTATTCTTGTATTTTTAGTTTTTGTTATCAATTTCTGTATTATCCTGGTCTGCCTGCTGCAGTTTAGCCAGTGCGCTCCAGCGAGGGTCTACAGTCTTTGTCTCTGTCTCATCGTCACTTCGGGTGGCGCTATGCTCTGAGAGCACGTTAATCATCGCAGGGTTGCATTTTCCAGGTGCATGCACATGCTTGACGGGCAGATTAAGCACTATAGTCTCATAGACTACCCATGCGAGGTCGACAACGGGGTCGTCGTCGGTCACGACAATGAGGTCATCGTCTTCTGAGCGCTCATTGCCCAGCTTCACTGTGAGGCGGTGGCTGACATCCACAGGATGGTCCATAGGGTCGAGACAGCGGTCGCAAGGTATCTGGACAATGCCGGTAGCATGGAAACTGATGTCGGAGAAGTGGATGGTCTTGCGTATAGACACGTCCACGTGCACGTCGCCCCGCATAATTTCCTCGCTCTCAAGGGACACAAAATAATCGTCGCCGAGACTGACGGCCACGGTCGATTCTCCCTCCACGAGGGACTTTATGTCTATCTTGAGGTCTTCTATACTACACATTTCGGAGTGCAAAATTACTAAATTATTAAATAATACAGATGAAGTGGTAAGCGTAGTTATATATTTTTAACGTTTAGTTACTTCTTTTATATGCAGTGAGGTTTTAATCTAAAACACACTCTTCTATAGGAAAGCTTCATCTAATTCAGAGTTCATAGCGAGGTACACATAAATATCAAAATATCCATAAAAAATCATATAAAATGATTGTTTTTCTCAGATTTTATTACTACTTTTGTCATGCCTATTAACAGTTATATTGTCTTTTGGCTGTTCGCCACTAAGATAAATAAAAATACAAACACGGCAAAAAGCCATACAATACCTCTGGCACATAGGAACTCATTAAAGAATTGACAAATTTAAACACTGGAGTTTGGCCATCTGGCATTAAGCAATTAACTGATTTAATATTATATTTTTATTGACATGAAGATACTTCTATTGTTTTGTGTAATCATGATGTCATTGGATACAATATCCATGGCACAATCTGTTGTTCCCGATACTTTAGGTAACGATATTCCGGAATGCAACTTTTCGGACAAGAAAGTAGGGAATGTTTATTATCTTACGGATAGAAAAGGAAAGGTGGTGTGCGACCTTCCTTTCGAGTTCCTCTATTATTATAAGGACCATGGTATTGGCATAGCAGAATATGAAGGCAAGCTTTACGTGTTCAGTTACGACGGAACATTGCTGCTGGACAAGCTGGTAGAACACTGTATGTGTGACTGTTTCTTCGTAGTTAAAGGAGATGACAATAAATATGTAATCTACGACTACAATGCGCATATGCTCATGAACGACATTGACGACATCAAATCTATGAGAGAACGTTTTGGGATATATTTTAATGACAAATCGAACGTGTATCTCATCAAAAAAGGAGGAAAGTGGTATTGCTATTCAGCTGATTTGAAATTGCTGCCAGGAGTCTTGAAGGAGGCAGATGAGAAATATAAATTCATTGATAGTTTTATGTGTTATATCCAATCGAGTAAAGGGTTGATAAACGGTCGAGGGGAAATAATCATTCCAGGGGGATATGGAGACGAGCGCTATACTTTTGACAATGTATATACAGTGGGGGCATCTGTCAAATTATACAAAAAAGTCGCTTCACGATTCCAATCAAGAGAAGAATACGACAATCTTGGGTTTATCACACGTGAGGCAGGACTCAAAAAACAGCTTTTTGACATGACCGGACGGGCTTTGACCCCTCCATTGTCAACGAAACAATTCCGCAAGACAAAGTATAAAGCAGCTAAAGAATATATTCTCAACTATTCAGGAAAAGAGCGAAACAGCATCTATCGTTGTGTATATCAGCCTTATGAAGAATTAGAAAAACAGAAAAATGGCAGCGTACATCCCAGATATTGCAGTGTGCACAACGGCAAGACCTTCTATGCCTTCCTGACAGATATGCGTGACAACAAAGTCAGAGAGGCGAGACTGGCAATAGCTAAAACAGAAAAGGAGGAGAAGGAGCGTCAAGCAAAGGAACAGGCACGACTGGCAGAAGAGAGAGCCAGATACGAGAGGGAACGGGCAAAACAGCAGAAACAGGAAAGAGCATATGCAGCCAAAAACCAAAGTAACGGGACACGACCACGCGGGTGCTATGCCTCTTCGGGAACCGATATCCCTAATCCAGCATATGACAGCAAAGTAGGGCCTAATACGAACTGCAACTGGGTCCGTCCGCCCAAGGGGAGTATAGACTCTCACGGATGGCAAAACTTCATATGCTCTTTCGACTCGCAACAGGCGATTGCCATAAAAGTGAGGTTCCATACTGGGATACAGAAATGGGTTGCCGACAGTCAAGTGGGGAAATATGGAATTAACAACGAGAGCCACGTATATATTGGAGAAAATGATAAGTTCTGGGTGTTTAGGAACTGCGAAATGTTAGGTGTTAATGATAAAAAGTACAGTCTGCGTCCCGGATATGATCTTTATATCGCCAAAGACTGGACTCTTGTGGGACTTTCACATGAGCCAGATGTGGTATATGACCAGCTGGTGTCAGTACGTAAATACAGCGAAACACGCATTAACATCAAAGTGACGGGGCTGTCTCCCCAAATGCAAATCAATGCCCGGATAAACGCAGCAACCATGGCTATGCGTGAACAGAACCGGGCAGACATTCAAAGGATGATAGATGAGTGCAACCAAAAAATCGACGCTATCAACCGCCAATCGGTAGAAAGATACACAAAACGTCAGTCAAGCAGTTCCACCTCGTCAAAAGTGCGCGGTATCCAATACGCTCCCGACTATACAGGCGGACAATATTTGTACTGGTGTGAAGAGTGTAAAAGTTGGGGAGCACAACATGTACACTATGACTTGAAATGATCTTTATAACTAATTCAATATACTGTGATAGACACCGGGCTTTCACAGTATATTGAATTTTTATTATGGATATTCTCGTAAAGCATTACAAGCAAATTACAATGAAGTGAAAGCTGAACCGGCACCCACATATTATACCTTACATAGAAAACAGGTAGAGGATAAAGCCTGCACCACCCACCCATATAATGTCTGAAATCTACAGCATGTCTTAACAAAGTCCATATTTCTGTTTGACATCATTATGGTTTCACCACTGTCTGGTAAGACTATTTGGACACATTATGCCCGGCAAAACTGTGGCATAAGTAACGACAAGTTTTATCATACAGGCAATGTGGGAACAGAAGATTATAAGGTTGGAACTCTGCACGATACTGGCACGACGCTATCCCCGTGAAAGCCCCAAAATAATCTGCAAGAATGCAAGGCCCCCGGCATGACAACCAAGAGAACGGCGACAATATACAGGTGGCAGACAGGCATGATACTTTCTCTCGCTCCTCATGGCGAAATTCTCGGCAGTGGAGGTATAGAAAGAGACGGGAACAGCGAAATTCACGATTTATGGCTCACGCTCTCTAAACATCTGTGTATCTGGGCTTTGCGACAAGCATCACGACAAAAGGCATTTTGGCGCGGAATAAAAGGTAGCGAATGGGGCGTCGACAGATATTGAATGGGAGGCTGACAGATAGTGAATGAGAGGGCAAAAGGTATAATATGGACACTGGTGGCGGTGGTGTGGGCGGCGACGGCCATGACACAGAATGGGAAGAACGGACGACTAAGACGAGCTGAAAGGTTATCTTTTGGGAGAAACAACACCCTCAGTCGACACCTGCCTATTCATCGAGTAATCACATTCCCGTTCTTTTTGACGAACGGGCAACCAAAATCTCGCATCTCCGTATGCTGGCAGAATAATACCAGACGAGCATGACGATGGCACTCACCTCACACTCCATGCCCGCAGACAGGCGTAAACCACCAAGCCACAAGAAGGCGAGTGGCAGACGGGAAGATTGCCGGATGCAGCGGGAACAGCCGGAAGACGAGAAGCGCGAGGCTCATAATGGCAAAACGCGGGACGGGCCATACCACACTAAGCGATGGTATGACCCGTACCGCGATATTATTGTCTCAGTTATTGTCTTGTATTATCAGCCATGCCGGCATTCATCGTCCGGCAGACATAACGTATTCTTCCTGACAATCCAGGCATGGCTTGAATGCAGCCCACAGCCAGCCGGCTGCATTATGAGCAGCGCAGGATCTGTCCTGCCTTTATGCGCTTTGACTTCGAGATACGGTTCATGCGGCATATCTCCTGCACAGACATTCCGTACTTCTTTGCTATGGATGCGAGGGTTTCACCCTTCTTCACCTTATGATAGCGTGTCTCTGCCGCGATGGTCTTCACAGCCTCTGTGGCTGCAAGCTCTGCCTCTCCTGTCACCTGCTCACGTGTATATCCGCCGTTGCCGACCTTTCCTCTGAGTCTGTTAGCCTCAGCCGACTCATCCTTGTATGTATTGCTGCGGAACATATAGGAATCGGCCACGACATCCTGATTGCGGAAATCGAAGAGTATGGCTGGGTTTATGGCTACGCCGCAGATGCGTGTCTCGAAGTGGAGGTGAGAGCCTGTGCTTCGCCCGGTGTTTCCACCGAGGCCAATCACATCGCCTGCACGCACTGTCTCGTTCTCGTCGACGAGTGGTTTGGAGAGGTGGGCGTAGATTGTCTCCAGCCCGTTATTATGACGTATGACGATATAGTGTCCGTATCCGGCAGCCTCGTATTTCACCATGCGCACCTTGCCAGAGAAAGCGGAGCGTATAGTGTCGCCGATATACACTTTGAGGTCGATGCCTTTATGCTGGCGGCCCCAGCGCGCCCCGAAATTAGAGGTCACGACGCGTGATGGTGTCGGCATGCAGTAGTGTCTTAGGTCGACGAGGAAAGAGTCAGGGAGTTGAGTGGCCTTGTGGGCATAGATATTGTTCCAGTCTTCATAGAGGTCCTGGGCGGGCGATGCTGCCTGCTCACGGTGGATAAGGTCTTTCAGAGCGAGAGTATCAACAGCTTTCATCTTGCGGTCAACGGGGGCTTGACGCGCTATCATATCCTGAGCGAGTGCAGGGGATACGGCAATAATTAGTGTGACGACTGTGAATAATACTCTTTTCAATATACTAAAATGCATCAGTTTCTCGTTTGGTTTTACATAAAAGTCATAAAGGAGAGACATCAACGTCTCCTACGCCCTTGAATAGTGATAGAGAAACGACTTACAAAAATAAACAAATGGTTGCCCTGTGAAGTTGTTTTTCAATCCGCACTCAAGCACGTTTGATGCAAAATTAGCAAAAATTATTGACATTCTTGACTCTAAGCAATACGCAAAGGGCTATTTTAATTGTATTTAACACATTAGGCGTAGTTATTAAGATTTTATTACGTTAGCTTCTGAATGTCAGAGTCATACGCAACGGGACGGCCGCAAACGCACTGGGAGAGGTGTATGCTGGGGCTTTCTGGCGATATGGAAATATGGTTTTCCGGGGCAGACCAGCCACCCTTTTCCCGCAAAACCGGAGGGGCATGAGGCGGGCGGGGCGGCATGAGTCAGCTTATGGCGCCCCAGTTTATGTCGTTTCGTCTCAGCTGTCTGAGTCTCTGCCACAGGCAGGCATACTCTGGCTTGTCGGCGTCAGGGTCGTTGTCTATGACATATTGCGCTGTATCACGCGCCAGCTGTACGAGCTGCCCGTCGCGTGCGATATTGGCTATCTTGAGGTCGAAGGCCATTCCTGACTGCTGTGTCCCCTCGAGGTCGCCGGGCCCACGGAGCTTGAGGTCGGCCTCGGCAATGCGGAATCCGTCGTTCGTCTCGCACATGATGTCGAGGCGCTTCCTTGTCTCTGCCGTCAGCTTGTGTGATGATACGAGTATGCAGTATGACTGGTTGGCACCGCGCCCGACACGTCCACGTAGCTGGTGGAGCTGTGAGAGGCCGAAGCGCTGGGCCTCCATGATGACCATGACAGAGGCGTTGGGGACATTGACTCCCACTTCAATCACTGTCGTGGCGACAAGAATCTGTGTCTCGCCAGATACGAACCGCTGCATCTCCTCCTCTTTCTCAGCTGCCTTCATGCGCCCGTGGACTTTGCTCAGCCTCATGTCGGGGAACACTTTGCAGAGCATCTCATAGCCCTGCTCGAGGTCCTTGAGGTCCATTTTCTCGCTCTCCTGTATTAGCGGATAGACTATATATACCTGTCTGCCAAGCTCTATCTGCTTCCGTATGCTGGCATAGAGCGAGACCATATTGTCGTCATAGCGGTGAAGAGTCTGTATTGGCTTGCGTCCGGGAGGCAGCTCGTCGATGACCGACACGTCAAGGTCGCCGTATAGGGTCATGGCGAGTGTGCGCGGGATTGGTGTCGCCGTCATGACGAGAATGTGCGGCAGAGTGTTCCCTGCCGTGTGTACGGTGGCTTCACTGCCAGGCTGTGGTGCGGTCTCCTGCTGTGCCGTCGTCAGCGTGTTCTTCCGCCAGAGGCGCGCACGTTGCTCTACCCCGAAGCGGTGTTGCTCGTCGATGACCGCGAGACCGAGGCGATGGAAGACGACCGTATCCTCGATGACAGCGTGTGTGCCGACGACGATATCCACGGTACCGTCGGCGAGTCCCTCAAGCACACGCGCCCGTCGTTTCCCCTTTACGATGCCTGTCAGCAGCTCCACCCTTATGTCCATGCCGTCAAGAAAGCGTGTGATGGTCTCAAGATGCTGCTCGGCGAGAATCTCTGTCGGAGCCATGATGGCGGTCTGATAGCCGTTGCCGATGGCTATGAGCATGGTGAGGAGGGCCACAAGGGTCTTCCCCGAACCGACATCGCCCTGCAGGAGACGGTTCATCTGGCGGCCGGAGCACATATCGTTGTATATCTCCCTGACGACACGCTTCTGTGCCCCGGTAAGCTCGAAGGTGAGGTTCTGCTCGTAGAAGGTATGGAAGGGCTCGCCGACACGTGACATCTGGCACCCTCTGAAGCGCTGTCGGCGCTCGTGCATATACCTTATTATATTCAGCTGGACATAGAAGAGCTCCTCGAACTTGAGTCTCATCTGCGCCTTCTGCATCTCGTCGTTGTTGTGGGGATAGTGTATCCACCTCAGCGCGTCGTCACGGCTTGCCATGTGGTTAGGCCTCACTATGAAGTCAGGAAGGGTCTCGGGGAGTGGCGGCATCTTGGAGACGAGGGTCTTGGTGAGGCGTTCCATGCCCCTTGATGTCAGTCCGCTGTTCTTCATCCGCTCTGTCGTCATGTAGTGAGGCTGCAGGCCCATCTCAGAGATGACAAGGGTCTTGGCGTCGTCTATGTCGGGATGTGAGAACTGGTAACGGCCATTAAATATTGCAGGTTTGCCGAACACGATGTACTCTGTGTGGAGATTGAGGTTCTTATAGGCATACTCCCCAGCCTTGAACCATACGAGATCGACGAATCCGGTGCCGTCAGAGAAATGTGCGACATAGCGCTTTGAGCGGCGCCCGGTATCATATATATCCCACGACTTTATATATCCGCATATCTGGACATAGGGCATCTCTCCCTCCATCTGGCATATCCTGTAGACGCGGCTGCGGTCGACATATTTATAAGGATAATACTCCAGGAGGCCGGCATAGGTCTCTATGCCAAGCTCTTTGGCGAGGACGGCCTTCTTCTTAGGCCCCACGCCGGGGAGGTATGTTATGTCTTGTGAGAGGAAATCCATGGTTGTCGTGGTGGTTATCTTTAACGGTTCATCATAGGCACACTAACCTTCCATACGCCCAAATGCGGCGTATGGAAGGCGTGGGATGGGGATATATGGCTCTTGGAGACAGCCTCCTGAAGAATGCCCCTACCCTTCTGCCGCGGCACAATGCCCTGGCAGCGTATGGGGGGCACTCCCGGAAGAGACTCCGAAGGGATATGTATCAGGCCTTGGACATGAGGTGGTTATACATCATTCCCTCCCTGATGGCGTCGGTTGTGGCCTTGCCACACAGCATCTCACAGAGTGTGTAGGCATAAGGGAATGTGGCTGCAGGGCCCTCACCCGTTATGACATTGCCGTCGACAGTGACAAGCTCTGCCGTGTATGTGGCACCGTCAAGATGGTCCTCGAAGCCTGGATAGCATGTACAGCGCTTGCCTTTCGATATGCCGAGCGAACCGAATATCATCGGCCCCGCGCAGATGGCAGACACCAGACGGCCAGACTCATACTGGCTCTTTATAGCCTCACGGACAAGCGGATGGTTGCAGAGATTCTCCGCACCAGGTATTCCGCCGGGTATCATGAGCAGGTCTGCATCGCTGACATCTATATCCTCAATGAGGCTGTCTGCAATGACAGTGACGCCATGGGCTGAGGTGACAGAAAGAGAGCCTGTCGTGGAGACAAGCTGGATATCAACGCCTGCACGGCGGAGAATATCGACAGGAATCAGCATCTCGACTTCCTCTGAGCCGTTGCTGATGAATTCATATACTTTTGCCATAGGTTAATAATGGTTTATTTATGGTTATTCTCTGTTCTGAGGGATATTCTGACATGGAGCCGGGCTGTGCTCCGGGATAACGAAGATGCGGATTATGGCTCAGCATTCTCCTTTGAACCAGACACCCACAACCTGAAGGAAGTGAGGGGAGAATGTATGAGTCTCAAGAGCGCAAGGGGCTGTCAGCTGAGCGGGCGGGAGCCACGCACCCCCCGACAACGGGACACGGATGGAGCTGTGGCAGGGGGCAGGGCGAATGATGCGGAACGCCTTGGGGTCAAGCTCATGAAAGCGGCTCGCTCCATTATGCTGATGCAAAAATACTATTTTTTTCTGTATATACAAAGTCTTTACATACGTTTTTTCGTGACTATGCAATCTGTAGCGCTTCCATTATGACCTCTGAATCCTGCAAGACGGAGGCATGGTGACGATTGGAAACAGAAGAAAGGAGTGGTCTTCCTGCATGAAAGAAGTGACAGCCGCAATGCCACAGGCACGCAATTATTTCTTGGCTGCGCCTTCGTTTACTCGCCATGGCATAGCCCAAGCAAGCTTGACTTCCGCCTTCCTCTGTCACGACTCGGGATAGCTCGAGCAAGCTCGGCTCTCCTCTCGCTGCTCTTTCGGTTGGTCTCTGCTCATCTGGCTTAACAAAAACGTTCATTTTTTCTTTTTTTTGAATTAAAAGCATTAATTTTGCAGTCTGAAAACAACAATACGGACTATTGTCACAACACATGACCAAGAAGCTACGATTCGCCATCTTTGGCAATGAATACCAGCGCCGCAAGTCGGCCTCAGCCCAGCAACTCCTTGAATGCCTTTCCCGTCGCCAGGCGGTGGTATACATCGAGGAGGGATTCTGCCGTTTCCTCAGCGAGAGCCAGCATGTCAAGGCAGACATAGCCGGGACGTTCAGGGACCTCGACTTCGATATCGACTATGTCATATCGATGGGTGGCGACGGCACTCTGCTGAAGGCTGCCAGCAAGGTGGGAGCACGCAGTGTGCCCATCATAGGCATTAACATGGGGCGGCTGGGATATCTTGCTGATGTGCCTGCCACAGACATCGAGGAGGCAATAGAGAGGCTGTACAGTGGCGACTATGTGACAGAGAACCACAGTGTAATAGAGGCAACGGCGATGAGAGGGAGCCTCAGCGGATGCCCAAGGGCTCTGAACGATATCGCTGTGCTGAAGCAGGACAACGCATCGATGATAACAATCCACGCCAGGATAGACGGCAAGGAGCTTATAACATACCAGGCCGACGGGCTCATCATATCCACACCGACAGGCTCGACAGCCTACTCTCTCTCAAACGGTGGCCCCATAATCATGCCCGCGACAGATGTCCTGTGCCTGACACCAGTGGCCCCGCACAGTCTCAGCGTCCGACCGATAGTCGTACCGGCAAAGGCTGAGATAACACTGACAGTGGAGAGCCGCTCACACAATTACCTCGTCGCCATTGACGGCAGGTCAGAGAAACTGCCCGAGAGGACAACACTGCGCATAAGGAGAGCACCCTACGAGGTGAAGATAGTGAAGCGGCACGGAGGAGGCTACATCACAACCCTCAGAGGGAAAATGATGTGGGGAGCTGACGCGAGATAATCCTGACCATAGCAAACAGTAACCATAGACCCCATCAGCGCATGAAGAGAATCACCCAGAAATCCATACCGTCAATAATATGCTGGCTGTGGAACGTGGCAAAGGGAAACAGACTGCAGACAACGCTCAACGCCATCATCGGCATTCTCGACGTCACGATATCGCTGCTGACAGTATATGCCATGCGCCATGCCATAGACGTGGCGGCACACGATGTGGAGGGCGACCTGATATGGGCCATATGCTTCATAGGGATAATAACAATAGCCGACTTCTCGCTCATCATATCAAGCATATGGGTAAGAAGCATACTCGGAATAAAGGCGCAGAACAGAATGCAGCAGCGCATGATAGAGCGCGTCATACGCTCTGAATGGCAGTCGAAGGCAACACACCACAGCGGTGACATAATGAACAGGCTGGAAGGCGATGTGGGGACTGTCGTCGGATTCCTCACTGAGACTCTGCCAAGCGCTCTGTCCACCCTGCTGCTCTTCACCGGCGCGTTCGTCTATCTCTATTCCATGGACAGCATGCTCGCCCTCATCACGATAGCAATCGTCCCGCTCTGCATTGTCATGAGCAAATTCTACGTCAGGAAAATGAGGAAACTGAACCGCATTGTGCGCGATTCTGACTCCCAGATACAGTCTGTCATGCAGGACATCGTGCAGCACATGCTCGTCATAAAGACACTTGAGAGCGACAAGCTGATGGTCTCCAGGCTCAAGAGCTCACAACAGGAACTGCACGACAACATCGTCCGGCGGACAATATTCTCCGTAATGTCAAACCTCACGGTGAATCTCGGATTCAGCATATCATACTTGTTCACATTCGCATGGAGCGCTTTCCGCCTCTCGGCAGGGACACTGACATTCGGCGGGATGACAGCCTTCCTACAGCTCGTCAGCCGTATACAGGGGCCAGCAAGAAGCCTTGCCAAACTCATACCAAGCAGCGTGGCAGTGCTGACAGCGGCCGAGAGACTGATGGAGCTTGAGGATATACCCGAGGAGAAGGATGGCGACGCCATAGAGATCGAGGCGCCATGCGAGATAAAGCTTGAGAATGTCTCTTTCAGATATGAAAACGACAGTCCCCTCGTCTTCGACAACTTCTCATACACCTTCCCAGCGGCGACAGCGACAGCTGTGGTGGGAGAGACAGGCGCTGGCAAGACTACTCTTATACGTCTGCTGCTCGCACTGTCACACCCGACAGAAGGCCGGGTGACAATAGCCTCAGCCAAACACCCTGAGAGGTGCGATGTGATGACACATCTTCATCGCTGCAACTTTGTCTATGTCCCTCAAGGCAACACACTGATGAGCGGCACGATACGCGAGAACCTGCTCTTAGGGAAACCAGAGGCAACAGAAGAGCAGATAACAGAGGCTCTCCACCAGAGCTGTGCAGACTTCGTGATGTCACTGCCCGACGGACTTGACACAATGTGCTCAGAGCAGGGAGGGGGCCTGTCAGAAGGACAGGCACAACGCATAGCAATAGCGAGAGCCCTGCTGAGAGACCGCCCCGTCATGCTTTTCGACGAGGCGACAGCAGCTCTCGACCCGGAGACAGAGCGCCAGCTGCTGCAGAATATAATGCAGACAAAACAGAAAACAATCATCTTCATCACCCACCGCATGGCCGTATGCGACTACTGCCAGAATGTCCTGCACATAAAAGGCGAAGGTGAAGGACAATAATATGGACAACAAAAGGGCAATAACAAGCACACACCCGACACCGCTACCCGAGGCCACACCGTGAGGCCACACCGCAAGGTAGACACCAACAAAAGCAAGAATATTCTAGTCATTCTAGATAATTCCGCAGGAAGACACTGACAACCCTGCGGGCAAAGCAAATCATTAATGTCAAACAACAAATCAATCAAATGGAAGCGCTTCACACGCTCTTCCTATGCAGTGTTCAACAGTCTGCACAAAGAAGTTGCCATCGGAGTCCTCTCTGCGGCAATGCTCCAGAGTGCCGGATTCTTAGCCAAGGCCAATGCCGCCACATCTCCTGTCAGAGGATATGCTATGGCTGAACCATTTTCCGGGCAGGAAGATGATATTGCAGACTCGTTGTGCATCGCGCTCGGCGACGTTGAGGTCGTCGGCACACGCGTGCCTCTCATGGAGAGCCAGGCAGCGCGAATGGTCACTGTACTGCAGGCCGCGGACATTGCCACTGCGGCGGTACACAGTATCAATGACCTTTTGGAGTATGCTGTCGGCATAGATGTCAGACAGCGTGGAGAGATGGGTGTGCAGACGGATATTGCCGTCAGAGGAGGCACATTCGACCAGGTCACTCTCCTTATAAATGGCGTGAACATATCATCGCCACACACTGGCCACCTATCGGCAGACTTCCCCTTCTCGCCCGACGACATAGAGCGCATAGAGGTTATGGAAGGGCCAGCGGCAAGAGTGTTCGGGACATCAGCGTTCACAGGCGTTGTGAACATTGTGACAAAAGACGCCACAAACGACGAAAAAGACTCGTCAGGCATTACAAGCCCAGTAAACACAACTCTTCATCTGCGCGGCGGCGCATACGGATATGGAGGCGGCGACATACGCCTCGGCATGAGACATGCTGCCGGGAAAGAAGGACAGATGTCTCACTCCTTGTCTGGAGGATACTCACGTAGCGACGGAGCAACCCCCAACTCATTCTACAGCAACACCCATCTTTTCTATAACGGACGCTATGATGCCCCTAACATCACTGTTCAGGGACAGGCGGGATACAGCTACAAGCCATATGGAGCGAACACCTTCTACGGACTTGCATCGACCGACCAGTGGGAGAGCAACGAGCGCTTCATGGCATCACTGCGTGCTGAGACAACAGCAGGCGGACTGCACATATCACCACAGGCCTACTGGAACCGCTGGCTCGACCATTACCAGTGGCACCGCAATGTGTCACCCGGCGGAGAGAATTTCCATCTCGTCGATGTCTACGGCCTCGGCCTGAACTCATGGTTTGAAACCGCTTTGGGCAAGACATCGTTCGGAATAGAGATGCGCTCAGAGGCTATATGGTCGACTAATCTCGGCAAAGCGCTTGAAGAGGACATGTACAGAGACATCGTTGGGCATGACGCCACATCAGAGAGACAATATACAAAACATGACCAGCGGACAAACATCTCTGCATTCCTCGAGCATAACATAATCCTTGACGACTGGACATTTTCGCTTGGCGTGCTTGCCAACCACAACACTGGGCTCGACGGCAAGTGGAGGCTTTACCCGGGAATAGACATCAGCTACCGCCCTACAGACATCGTGAAGCTTTTCGCGTCATGGAACATGGCTCTGCGCATGCCTACTTTCACCGACCTTTACTATAGCGGCACGAATATCCAAGGCTCAAGCAACCTGATGCCCGAGAAGACAAACGATGTGTCGGTAGGCACACGTATACGCCCACAGGGATGGGACATCTCGGCACAGGCATTCTACTCACACAAGTCGGACATGATAGACTGGGTGGTATATACCGACGAGACTGTCGACGAGACCGGCACACCTACCGACCCCAAGACATGGATATACCGCTCCGGCAACTTCACTCTCGACAACTGGGGCATAGAGCTCCAGACAGCTTTCATGCCACGCGAGAAATACGGAGAGTCATTCCCTCTGCGCCGCATATCGGCAAGCTACGCATGGATAACCGAGGACATGGAGCATGTACGCGCTGTGACTCTCTCAAAATATGCGCAGGAGTACCTGAGGCATAAAGTCGTCGTGCAGGCCGACGGAAGGATATGGAACCGTCTGAACCTCTCTCTCTCATGGCGATGGCAGGAGCGCACAGGAACAGGCAACTCTCCCTATGCCCTGCTTGACGGACGCCTGTCATGGGACGACAAGGGATGGTCAGCATACATCGACTGCTCTAACATCCTCGACAAGGAGTATTATGACTACAGCATAGTGCGCCAGCCGGGACGATGGATAAAAGGCGGTGTGATACTGCGTCTGTAAAACAGTAGCAGGTAGAAAACGACGAGGCGGGGACTTGTGGCACTATACCGGCCAGTGAAGGCTGGCATACCACAAGTCTCCGCTATGGATTCTTAAGAAGGGTCTTTCACCAGGCGTTATGACTCTGCCCGTCGCAGCCGATAATCCCCGGAGGAATATCGTGCGAATGAGCGCAAACAGTGATACACGGAAAGAGTCAGCCCCCCCATTTGCCATACTCTCCGCAACTATCAATCGTGCTTACAACTCTTAGCCCGTATTTTATCTATCGTGGCAATCTCTACAACCGAGAATCCGAACAAGAAGAGCCAGATAAGAGTCTCAATCGTGCTGGCCATGAGATAGTGGACGATAAGTCCGGCAAGCGTGATGATCAGACTGAACATTGTCTCTGGCAGCGACACCTTCAAGGTCTCAATAAACTCTGATTTCGATTCCTTGTATAGCTTTACTTTCAGTGAGAAATCAATGGTTATCAGCACTGTGGTTATGGCGAGGTCCGTATAGAATATCCAGTATACATTCTCGAAAACAGGAAATATAGCCCACATTGGTTAATCCGTGCAGAACAGGAAAAGACCTCTACTCTACATCGAACATACCTGTATAAGCAATTCCGTTCGCGTTTATTCTCAAAATATTAGTTTCGTTTTTGAGAGAAGAAATGTCAATCGTGTTCTTTATCTTGTCAAGGGTGTGTGGATGCACGTGTTTGTATTCATGTCTTTATTCTTTGTGATGGTTGTTATGATATTATATTTCGAATTTTCTGTCTCCACCATGATATATCGTTATCATTCTGACTTATGACATTACAGCTGGATTTGCTCTCATCACACAATCTGTTACACAGCAATCGTTTACTGACATGCGTTCTCTTCATCTACAAAATCCACCTATGATTTAATCCTGTAAACAGAAAGAGAAAGGCTTTAAGATAGCCTTACGGTTGACTGCTTTTTCGTCTGCAAAGTTATAAACAATATTTCTACCCTCCAAACATTGTTTGTCCCATTGTGTCTCACTCTCTTAATTAAGGGGAGAAACGAAAGATACATAACTAACAATCAGATGGTTAACGGAACAAAAAGTGGCTGTCTCATTTTGTTTCACTCTTTCTGATACAGCAGAAGAACAGTGATGGGCATTTGTTTTTGGTGTATTTTGTTTGATGGATTGTGCTTTTTTTGTAACTTTGCATACGTTAGGCTGCACCTCGGCAATTTGGAGCAAGCTACAGGGCGTTAACTCCATTGTGTCAACTCCGTTGAGCATCGGCTGCACTCGGGCGTATTGATGCAAGCATCATACTCCTCTCGTTTGCACGACACTTCAGTTTGCACTAACCTTGCATACGTTAGGCTGCACCTCGGCAATTCCATTGAGAGGACTCGGCACCCGTCCGCTCGTCAACTGAATATACTAAAATCCCAATAACAGACCTATGAGAAAAACGACTATCACACTTCTGGCGCTCCTGTTCGCCACCCTTGCCCACGCCAACAACGATGTCAGACTGACGGTCAAGAACCCGACAGCAGAACCCAGAGAGCAGGAGATGGTGGAGACAGACGCCCAAGCCATAGCCAGAAGACTCGGCACAGAGGCATTCATCATAACAGATGCCGACGGCAATGAGATTCCGAGCCAGATAACCCACGACGGCAAGCTGATATTCAGAGCCAGTGCCGGCAGCCGGTCAAAGACATTCTATCACGCTGTCAGGGGAGAGCGCAAGAAGTATGCGAGCCTAACGGGCGGCAGGCTTTTCCACGAGCGTGGTACAGAGTTCGGATGGGAGAACGACCGCGTGGCATACCGTATATATGGCGGTGGCGCCGCTATCGGCTACGACCTCTTCAACAAGAACACCGAGGAGCTTATGCTTGACTACTGGTATGGCAGCGAGCAGAACAAGGAGATGCGCTCTGTCAGCAAGCAGCTCCGCGAGCGCGGATATACAGACCTTGCCGACGAGGTGTACAACGCCTTCTGCTATCACATCAACCACGGCAAGGGGATGGACTGCTATACTGTCGGCCCCACACTTGGAGCGGGAGCCAACGCCCTTGTCAGGAAAGACGGAACGCTGTGCATGCCGAAGTGTTACAGCAAGTATGAGATACTCGACCGGGGCCCGTTGCGCTTCACCGTCCGCCTCTCTTACCCTGAGATAGATTATGAGGGGCAGACTGTCACAGAGACCCGCACTGTGACTCTCGACGCCGGCAGCCACTTCAACAAGGTCTCTGTGCGTTATGAGGGGCTCTCCACTCCAGCCCAGATAGCCTCAGGTGTTGTCGTCCACAAGCAGAATCCTGACGCTTACGTCATGAGCAAGGAGAAAGGATATGTGGGGTATGAGGACCTCGGTGATGTCGGGACATACAGCTACATCCCTAAGAAATACCACGAGAAGCTGGCATCGGAGATGGGGCGCATATATGTCGGGACATTCTATCCCAGCCGTCTCGTGAAGACAGAATACAAGGCTCAGCAGGCAGGTGCCGCCCTCGGACACGCCCTTGCGATAGCAGACTACACCGAGGGCTTCACTTATTATTTCGGCTCAGGATGGAGCCTTAATGCCCAGCATACCATCGACAGTCTCGCGGCATGGGAGAGATTGCTGGAGAGAAGCGTGCGGGCGGCACGTGTGCCGATGAAGGTTACTGTGAGATGACATACCGCGAGGAGCAAGCTCAACTGCGTATTATTCTCCAGCGACAGAGCGCATTGAGCATCCTCTTTCTCCATTCTTAGAGAGACTTTCATGATATCTATCACCTAATGAGACCTATAAACTATCCACTCCCACTGCTGTTTGCTGTGCTGTGTTATGCAGCCATCACCCTTCTTGTCTATCAGCAGGACATGCTTTTTGCGATACAGGACTTCTCTGTATGGCAGAACGGCACAGATTTCCTCAGAAGCTGTATCAGCCGCCCATACGGTCTGCTACAGTGGTCAGCATGTCTTCTCACACAGTTTTTCTATTATCCATGGCTGGGTGTTGCTGTGCTCATGAGTGTCTGGGGCATAAGCGGATATCTGACCCACCGGGCTCTGAGGCTGCCTCAGAGCTCAGCATGGCTTATCCCCCTACCCGTCTTCTGCCTTCTCATACCCTTCACGCAGATGGGCTATTGGCTGTATATTGTGAAGCTGTCAGCCTTCTGGTATCTGCCCACCCTGCTTTGGCTGTGGTGGTCAGTGATGCTATGGCTCGCGTTCAGGATAGAGGGCAAGACACTGAAGTGTGGCGCATGCCTCCTCTGGCTCTGTGTCATCACGCCCTGGAACGGGCTCCTGGTCCATCCCTTCGACTCTATCGACGTGTTCATGTACATCCCCCATAAGCTTCTCGTTGTAGTACTCGCCCTCCAGCTCGTGGCGAAATATGGCGCCAGATACTACTCTGGGCATCGCAGGCTGGACACCATTATAGCCTCGCTCTCTATCCCTATCCTTGGCTTCGCCCTCGTGTGGAGTGTCATGCTCAACTATCGCAACCCCTCATTCCACTCAGAGCTGCGCATGGAGCGTATGGCTGAGCGGGGCGACTGGCAGGCGATAATCGGCGAGACAGAGCGCTCGGCGAGGAAACCGACACTGAACATGATTCTGCTGCGCGACCTCTCGCTGCTCCATACTGGCCGGCTCGACGACGACCGTGGCCTGTCGTGTGACGGCGTACGCCCTGATATGCTCCACGGCCCGAAGGTTTTTCTCTGCTATACCGGCGGCCCCATGATATACTATCTTGCAGGATATGTCTGCGACGCCTACCGCTGGACCCTTGAGAACGCTGTGGAATATGGCTATACCCCCCAGCGTCTCCGCATCCTTCTGCTGTGTGCCATGCAGAACCATGAGTGGGACCTGGCGCGGAAGTATGTCAGGCTGCTGCGCCAGACATTCTTCCATCGGGATTTCGCCGACAGCCTGTCACCTCTCATAGGCCATCCTGAGCGTTTCAGCTCTGTCCCAATCCTTCACGCCGTAGGGAAGATAAAGCAGAAGGAGACGAGGCTCATGCCAGCAGTAATCTTCATGGAACCACTGATATTCAACGACAACCACTCACCTCTGAAAAAACACAGACAATGTCACTTCGAAGGAAAACAACTAACATACTGATACCGCTCCTGGCCTTCATT
Source organism: Hoylesella loescheii (assembly GCA_021531755.1). Classification (GTDB taxonomy): domain Bacteria; phylum Bacteroidota; class Bacteroidia; order Bacteroidales; family Bacteroidaceae; genus Prevotella. The sequence continues at coordinate 91,694 of JADYUK010000002.1, read as the reverse complement.
CTCGCCTCATGCGGCGGGGTCAGGGAGCCAGAGACATACACATCCCTCACGTCGCTCCCACGTATATACCCTGACTATACCGACACGACGATACCCGGCAACATAGCTCCGCTCAACTTCATGCTCCCCGACAAGGAGGACAAGGAATGCATAGTGACACTGACATCGGGCAGAGGGAGCATAGCTGTCGAGGGCAGGGGCGAGGCACGCTTCGACATAGATGAATGGCATGACTTCATGAAGGCAGCCGGGCGGACGGACATAACAGTCCGTGTCTATGTGCGTGAGGACAGCGTATGGCAGGCATACAAGCCTTTCAAATGGCATGTGGCAGAGGATATAGACAATTACATCGCCTACCGTCTCATCCCTCCCTCATACGTCTGCTACGAGGAGCTGCATCTCTGTCAGCGTGACCTTACGAGCTTCGAGACGCGCGACATATACAACAACATAGACCACGCCAACGGCATCAAGCAGTGTATCAACTGCCACAGCTTCCAGAATTATGATACTGACCGCATGCAGTTTCATGTCAGGGGCGCTGGCGGCGGCACTATTGTGTATGACAAAGGTGTGGTGAGGAAAGTGAACCTGAAGCGTGATGGCTGTATCAGCAGCGGTGTCTATCCGGCCTGGCATCCGAGCCTTGACCTCATAGCCTACTCCACCAACAGGACCATGCAGCATTTCCACACGGCAGACAGGGGGAAAGTGGAGGTGCAGGACTCAAAGAGCGACCTCATACTTTACGATGTGAAGGCCGACAGGGTGACCTCTGTCAGCAATGCCCCCTATGACCTTGAGGTGTTCCCATCATGGAGCCCGGACGGCAGATGGCTCTATTACAGCTCGGCAACAGTGGCTGACACCGCTGCCAAGGCCATTGTGGAGCATTATAAGGAGATACGTTACAATATCTACCGCAGGAGCTTCGACGGCAAGAGCCTGCAGGTGGGCGAGCCGGAACTTGTGCTTGATGCCGCATCCGACTCGCTCAGCGCGCTGCTCCCACGCATAAGTCCTGACGGGCGTTTCATGCTCTATTCAGCCGCCCCATACGGTGTGTTCCATATCTGGCATGAGGGTGCCGACCTGTACCTGATGGACCTCAAGACACGCCAGAGCCATCCTCTCAGCGATGCCAACTCAGCGAGGGCGGAGAGTTATCACAGCTGGTCGTCGAACGGGAGATGGATAGCATTCACGAGCAGGAGGAACGATGGCAACTACACACAGATATTCTTCTCATACATAGACCGCGACGGCAGGGCCCACAAGGCGATACAGATGCCCCAGGAAGACCCTGCCCACGATATGGAGAGCACTGTGGGATATAATGTGCCTGAGCTGACGAGGACAAAGGTGAAGACTGGGGTGGAGACATTCAGGAGAGTTCTCAGCAAATAGCATGGCGGTACACCAGTGACTCTCAGCATATCTCCCGGCAGGCAGCAGGGAGGACATGACGGGCCCACAAGCCACCAGAAAAAGCCGGAGGGGAAGCATCATGGTACAATCCACATGCTTCCCCTCCGGCTTATCCATACGTCAGCAGCCAGTCTCGCTCAGCCTATCTCCCTCACCTTGCGGGCAGGATTACCCACGGCGACACAGCCTGACGGGATGTCTGAGACGACGACGCTGCCCGCGCCGATGGTGACATTATCGCCGATGGTGACACCTGGCAGGATGGTCACACCGCCTCCTATCCAGCAGTTGTCGCCTATGGCCACGGGGCGTGCCCATTCCATGCGCGTGTTACGGTGTGTGGGGTCGGTAGAGTGGCAGGCGGTGTATATGCTGACATTAGGTCCCACGAAACAGTCGTCGCCAATGGTTACGGGAGCCTCGTCAAGTATCGTGAGGTTGAAATTGGCGAAGAAACGGCGCCCCACATGTATATGTCTGCCATAGTCGCAGTAGAAGGGCTGGTTGATGAATGTGTCCTCATCGCTTGTGCCGAGTATCCTCCTCAGCATGTCGTTACGTTCCTTGAACATTGTCGGGCGAATCTGGTTGTACTCCCAACAGAGGTCCTTACAGGCATTGAGGTCATGGAGGAGCGACGCGTCGGTGGCATCATATACCTCTCCGCTTACCATTTTCTCGTATTCTGTCTTTTGCTTATCCATATATTCTCCAGGGTATGATTGCTGTCCGGGTATGTACTCTCCACTCACTCCGTCTAATTCCCAGACACCGGCAATTGTGTATGTCTTTATCGTAATCACCGTAGGGTCATGGCGCGCCTGTGAGACTGTGGGGAAGTGAATGGGCGCGTGCGGGGTATGCCGCCACCCTCATGTCCATGGGCTGAATGTAGGGGGCGCATGATGGCCGTGGTCGTCAGGCATATCAATCGAGCCATCGGCGGCGTCACATGCTTTCAAGGAGAGTATGCCATGAGAGTGTGTCCCGTCATGGTGGGCCGTCAGATATGCAGTTCCCTTATCTCAGCGTTGACCATCGGTGTGACCTCATGATATGAGCAATGCAGGTGGGAGGCGATGATGTTACGCGCGAACTGGCCGTGTGTGACGACAATGATGTCGTCGTCAGGGCCGTACATCTCGCCCAGCATGAGCAGCACGCTGTGGGCACGTCCGAGTATTCCCTCGTCTGTCTCTGCGTCGTCTGTGGGGAATTTCCAGTGTCTCCTTTTCTTGTATTTGCTTGCCGCCTCATGGACTGTCATTCCTGTGTATCTGCCCCAGTCCCTCTCTCTCAGCTCCCTCATGGGCACAATGGGCATCTGCAGCCTTGCGGCGATAATCTCTGCCGAGTCAAGGGCACGGCGCAAATCGCTCGTGACGATGGCCTTATAGGCTATGCCTTTCGCCGCGAGCCTGTCTGCCGCGAGTGCCACCTGCTCCCTGCCCAGTGTTGTCAGAGTGCCTGGCATATGGCCCTGTAGTATATTCAGCTTGTTCTCCTCGGTCTGTCCGTGTCTCACTATGTGTATCGTCATGACGGTTGAAAAGGTGTATGTGTGTAGGTTTATACGTTCAGTATCATAATATCCAACGGATGATATTCTATGTAGCCTGCCTCGTCTTTCCAGTCCCTGGCATTGTTGTAGGGCAGAGCCTCTGGTATATAGTCAGCCCGTAAAAGAAGAAAGCCAATGACCCAAGCATCAGTCAGATGCTCAGGCCACTGGTTTTCATTATATTACGCACATGGATATGCTTGGCAGGTCTGTCTGCTCCCTGCGGTTAAGATAAGCGGGATGAGAGACCAGGACCACCTTAATATTCATCCTCGTTGAACAAGAAATCCTCCTTTGAAGGATAGTCAGGCCAGAGGTCCTCAATATTCTCATAAACATCGCCCTCATCCTCTATTTCCTGAAGATTCTCAATAACCTCAAGAGGCAGGCCCGTACGGGTAGCATAGTCCAAGAGTTCTTCTTTCGTTGCTGGCCATGGAGCGTCTTCCAGCTTTGACGCGAGTTCTAGTGTCCAATACATAGCTTTGTAGTTATTGTTTTGACTTGTTATTCTTTGTATTACGGCCGTGATGCCGGCCTTCTATTTATTGTGGCGCAAAAGTAATCATTTTATTGAAATATAGCAAAAGATATACGATATTTTTTCGTTATTTCTTGCTCATTTAATAATATGTAACTTTTTTCGACTTTTATAACATGCCACAGTTATATATTCCTAACCACATGTGGGGGCAGGAATATTCTACGTCGGTACAAAGGCCGGATATCAGAAGTTGAGGATATAATGTTGCTTATAGATTGATGTGTCGAGGAAGCATATGGCGAGGTCATAGAGATCGAATGTGACACCAATACAAGGATTCTCCCTCATCTTCTCCCAAGCCTCACGGCTCTTCTTGTCACGGTATATGCCACTGACGACAATAGCCCCATGCACACCACACAGGACAGCATCATTGGCTATTACGCCATCATCAATCTCACTTATATCTCGCTCGACAAGTTTGTTGGGGTAGATATCGTTCCTTACACGCAGCATGAGTTTCCTGTAGCGTCTCTCGCGACGCGTCGTGTACATACGGTCGATATCTTCATAAGCATAATAAGGCCATTTCTCTCCGATTACCTCTGTCACAAAACGGAATGCCCATGGTGACTGTATTCCAAAGCCGCGTGCTTTGCCAATGCGTCTGAGATACTCGGCTATGCCTTTCATTATTATCAGTCTTCTTTCTCGAGCTTGAACTTGTTGCCTATTGACATCTCCACGAGCCACAAGCGGGGCGATGTGCCAGTGACAGCCTTGAACTTATGGTTGAAGGCCGATGCGCTGAGGAAACCGCTGTGCTTGGCAATCTCTTCCTGATTGGCAGCTGGATGGTGGAGCATATACTGTATGCTCTGCTCGATACGATAAGAGTTCAGCCACTGCCTGAAAGGCATCTGGAAATTATCATTAATGGTCTTGGAGAGATAAGTACGGTTAGTGCCCATCATGTCGGCAAGGCTTTCAATGGTGAGGTTGACGTCGCAAAAAAGCTTGTCTACTTCCATAGCTTTTGCAAGATTCTTTAGCAGCTCCTCGCTGTTGAACTTCTTTGCGCGGCGGGTTGTCCCTTCTTTTTCCTTCATGGTGTTTATTGATGTATTGATATATTTTGTATGTCACGTACAAAAAAGTATCATGACAACACTTTAATTATAAAATCTTTGCAAATATAATAAATGTAACCTAAACCTGCAAGAAATATTTCATAAATATGACGATTATTTAAGGATTTTAAACGATGATGGTAAAAAATACCCCAGAATTGTACATTTTTACCCATCTCACATATACTTTTCTAACAAATCACAAACTATTGCCGGATAAGCGGCTTACTTACTATAAATATAAATATGTATATGTGAAGCCTGTTTTTCCATATCAGGCACGCCAAACAATATTTATAAATATGTATTTTATTTGCAATTGAGAGAGGTGACAATATCTGCCCGGAAAGGTCGATGACATGGTATATCCTGCTGTATCATATAGGATTATTGACAGCCTGGGAGCGGAGGACATTGTCCGGCTTGCGGCATACCGTAACACGGAAGAGAAGCACACGGCACGGGGAGAGGCAGGAACACTGACGGCGGAGCATGGCGCAAAACAAATCACACTCTTGCCCCGAAGGCTCGCCACGGGGCTACAGGAGGAGGCTTCTGGCCATGGCATCAGAGGACGAAATCCCAGATAACGATGCGCAGCGCTGACGTCGCGAACATCTTGTCCTGCCACCGGAGGCCTGTCCGTGGGTTGGCATAAGGTGTCGGCCCTCCTCTACGGAATGCCCTCATCTGCAGCCATCCCTCGTCTGCCGCCACGCCCTCGGCCTTCTGGCGTCTCCTACGGCAGAGGAAATGTTGCGCGCCGCGACGGCTGGCATCGGCCTCAAACCACCGCTCCTCATGGCGCATGCCACATAGGCGCGATGTCCCCATGGCGCTGAGAAGACTGGGGAAGGCGACTATGGGGAAGAACAGCGGCCCCATGACGAGGCTCTGCAGATAATGGCCGTACTCGTGAACGAAAAGATGGTCGCGCCAGTCGGCGACATACCGCCGGGGTCCCAAGGCATAATGCCCGACGGTCATGGCGCTGTTTGACGGTGTCGCCCCTGACAGGGCTATAACGCCTCCATACCATGTCACGCTGTCGACATGCCCGAGGATGTTCCAGACATGGGATATGACATTGCCTACAAGGGAGTTTATGATGCCGTATGTCCATTTGTTAGCCACCTGGAAGGCTCCGCCTCTCGCCATGGACATGTCTATGGCCCATGCGTTGAGGGTGCGGCGCCAGCTGTAGCGTGCTGTCACGAGGCCATGGTGTGAGACATTCATGAGTGTCTCTGCGGCGGCTGTGATGATGGTGGGGACGAGGAGGGTTATCATGTCTGGGATAGTGAATGATGGGGTGTAAGGGAGCGCCGCGGCGGTTTGCATGGTGGTCGGCGTGGACGGTGCAGCGGCCAGTATGGACGGGGCAGCTGCTGGCACGGACAGGGCACGGTGGTGGTGGTGAGCCATTACGGGATGCAAATATCGGCATTTTTTCCCACATACGCAAACCATGGCCGTGAAAAATGTGGCCGAGGCATGCGCCATGCCTATGGGCGAGAGCCACTGCTGATGGACAGAAGTATGTCCAGCATGCGCCATGCCGCCCTTTGGCTGCGCCGTGCTGACGGCATGGAGGGGGAGGTTGAGGTAGTGTGCCACGCCACGATGAGGGATGGACGGGAGCGCGGACGGCACGCTCTTACAGTCTGTAACCTGCGGAGGGGTGTTTGCTTACAGTTTTTCTGCCATATCGTCAATATCTCCAATGGTACTGGATGAGGTCATCGAAGATACTCGATGAGCGCGTCATCCAGTGCCTTTGACGGTGTCATCCGCACTGCTTACAGTCCTTAACCTGAGACTGTGGGTGAGGATGTGGATGTCTGTATGGTGGAGGCTGATTGCTTGGGGGCAATGATGGCAAAGGAGAGACGGGCTAAAGGGCTGATGCGTGACAAGCATAAGCGCGCCTCGCGTGGGAGCCGATGACGGCACTCGGGGATGGCATCAGCAAGATATCCGCCCGCTGCCATTTACCGCCTCTTCGGGCTCATCATTCCTGACGCCGCCTCACACACTCCATGACATAGCTGGCGATGGCGTTTTTGAGGAATTTTAAGAATACACCGGACACCATTTGTAATATCACCCAAAAGCCGTTTTCCTATCTTTATGGAAGCCTACAAACACCAATATGCAGACTTTATGACACAAATAAGGGCTTTTTGATGCCTTTTTGACTATTTTTATATATCAAAAGAACTGCGCCGGAATGATATATATCAAGAAAACATGTTAATTTTATATTTTCAAGAAAGAAAAGATGTTAATTTATATGTTTTTATTAATTTTGCAGTCAAATTTTTACAAAAGACACAAACACGCTTTACAAATGGCATGAATAACGGCAGTAAACAAGCCAAAAAGAAAGCACTATGAACACTGAAAAGGGAATAATGTCTAACTAAATATTAAATGGTTTTATGAAAAGGAAAATCACAATGATGCTTATGTGCATGGTAGTCACGATAACTGCCTGGGCACAGACAGCCATCACCGGCACAGTGGTCTCCGCGACGGACAATGAGCCCATCATCGGAGCGAGTGTGAAGGTGAAAGGTGCCACCCAAGGCACCGTGACCGACGTGAACGGTAAGTTCACCATCAACGCAAAGCCAGGCGAGACGCTTGTCTTCTCATATATCGGAATGAAGACAAAGCAGGCAGCCGCAAAGAATGGCATGTTCATACAGATTTCAACTGACGAGAAGATGCTCGACGAGATTGTGGTGACAGCTCTCGGCATGACAAAAAGCCAGAAGACAATAGGATATGCGGCGGCAAACCTGAAGGAGGGCGACCTCAAGGCTGTCCCTGTCTCTAACGTCACTGAGGCCCTTGCGGGCAAGGTGGCAGGTGTCAGCGTGAACACATCACAGACAGGCCCTGGCGGCAGCACATCAGTCAATATCCGTAGCTTCAGCTCTATCACAGGCAGCAACGAGCCGTTGTGGGTTGTCGACGGTGTTCCTATGGTGAACAACGCCGTAGGCAGCGCCATGGGCGACAATGTCATGGGCTCAGGTGTCAGCAACCTCAACCAGGACGATATCGAGAGCATGACAATCCTGAAGGGTGCGGCAGCGACAGCGCTCTACGGCTCACGTGCCGCTAACGGTGTCATCCTCGTGACAACAAAGAACGGCTCGAAGACTGGAACAAAATCGTTCCAGATAGAGGCAAACGCCGGTCTGCAGTGGAGCCGCGTGGCTAACCTGCCTCAGATGCAGGATGTCTTCGGACAGGGATGGAACGGCTCACGCACTCTCGACGAGAACGGTTCGTGGGGCCCAGAGATGGACGGACAGTGGCGTGTCTTCGGTGCCATATACGACAACTCACAGCAGATGCAGAAGTTTGAGGCTGTGAAGGACAACGTGAAGAACTTCTTCGAGACTGGCCTGCAGCAGAACTACAGCGTCAACATGTCTGGCCACTCAGACAAGACAACATACTACCTCTCTTACTCTCATGTCAATGAGGACGGCATCATCCCAAGCGACAAGGACAAGTACCAGCGCAACACATTCGGTATGCGCGGAAGCCATCAGGCCACACCATGGCTGCGCCTATCATCCAACCTGAACCTCTCGCTCGCCAAGACAAACTCTGTCCCGACCGACCAGGGCGTGACAATGATTGACGGTCTCTACGAGATGCCACGCAACATGAGCATCGCTGACATGCGCGACCTCACTAACCCGTTCAACACTCCAGACGCTTACTTCACAGAGTACGGCATCACCAACCCTTACTGGGCTATCGAGAACAACTACAGCGAGCTGAACCAGAAGAAGATATTCGGCAAGCTGCAGGCCGACATCACTCCTCTTGAGGGCCTCACCCTGACATACCGTCTCGGCCTTGACTATTCTGACTACGACATCAAGGAGGGCATGGCGAAGATTACAGCCGACAACCCCACGACATCAGGCAACAACATGCAGGACGGCTCTGTCTACGCACGCTACGAGCGCCGCTATGAGCTCAACCACGATTTCCTCGCCAACTACATGCGCAAGATTGGCGACTTCGACATCGACATCACAGCAGGCCTCAACGTCAACGAGCGCTATTACACACGCCTCACAACATCAGGCACACAGCTGACAATAGCCTCTGGATGGTGGGACCTTGCCAACGCGGCATCATACACACCGTCTGAGGGACAGTCAAAGCGCCGTCTCATCGGTCTGCTCGGCGATATCCAGGTGGGATGGAAAGAGCAGCTGTTCCTCGACATAACAGGACGTAACGACTGGTCATCAACTCTCCCAAAGGGCAACAACAGCTTCTTCTACCCCGGCATAACAGCCAGCTGGCTCTTCACAGAGACACTGAAGGATGTCATCAGCCCATCAATAATGAACTACGGAAAACTGCGCGCCGCATTCGGTAAGACAGGTAACGACGCCGACCCATACTTCACTAACGACACATTCGTGTCAGGCTTCGCCAACACGCCTTATAACTCAAGCGCCATAAACTTCCCTATGGGCAACGGCACCAACGCCTTCAAGACATCAGCGACAAAGGGCTCACAGACCCTCAAGCCTGAGATGACATCAGAATGGGAGCTGGGCGCCGAGCTGCACTTCCTCAACAACCGTGTCACTCTCGACGCATCATACTATGACCGCACCACAAGCGACATGATCATGCAGCTCAATGCCGACCCTGCATCAGGCTACAGCTATATCATGACAAACTTCGGTAAGGTGAACAACCACGGTATAGAGCTCGCTCTCAACGTCACACCAGTGCGCACAGGCGACTGGCAGTGGGACATCAACGCCAACTTCTCGAAGAACTGGAACATGGTTAAGGAGCTCCCAGAGGAGCTTGGCGGAGAATACACCATCAACGGCTTCTCCACCTCTGCCGACGCTGTGACCATGAAAGCTGTCGTCGGACAGCCTCTCGGACAGCTCTACGGCTACGAGCAGCAGTATGTCGACGCGAACAACAACCTCAAGTATGACATCATCGACGACAAGCTCAGCCTCAACCCGGCATACGACGCCGCAACAGGAAAAATCCTCTGCGGAAGCGACGGTCTGCCTATCCGCACAAACGATGTGGTATCACTCGGCAAGTCAACACAGAACCAGTGGACCGGCGGTTTCGGCACAACACTGCGCTGGAAGGGCCTCACACTCTCCGCACAGTTTGACGTACACTACGGCGGACACATGTTCTCACGCACAAAGAACCTCATGGGATTCACCGGAAACGGCATCAACACCATGTACAACGACCGCCGCGCGTTCATCGTGCCTAACTCTGTCGTCAGCGACGGCGAGGGCGGATACGTAGAGAACACCAACATCATCGACGCCTTCTCTGGCACTCTCCAGACCTGGTATGACGGCGGATGCAACATATCCACAAACGACCTCCTCGTCAGCAAGACATATATCAAGCTGCGCACACTCGCTGTAGGATATGACCTCCCCGCCAAGTGGCTCCACACTCTCCACCTGACAGGAGTGAGACTCTCATTCGTAGCCAACAACCTCTTCACATGGACACCGGCAAGCAACTGCTACATAGACCCTGACACATCATCATACGGCTCAGACCTCTATGGCCAGTTCGGCGAGCTCTATAGCAACCCTGGATGCCGCAAGTTTGGATTCAACATTAACGTGAAGTTCTAAACCGCAGGGACACACACCCCGTCTTAATCCGGAAAACAAGAAACATCAAACAAACGAAAACAATGAAGAAGACAATCATAACACTGGCAAGTTGTGCGGTTATGGGGCTCGCGTCATGCTCGCTCGACATCAACGACAACCCTAACGCCATCAGCAGCGCCAGCAACGACAACATCCTACCCACCGCCGAGATGAACCTCGCCGCGACAGTCGCTGTAGGATTCAACATGTATGGCGGATACAACGCTGAGATATACGCACAGAACGCCGGATGCACAAACTACCTCAAGTACTCACAGTTTGAGGTGACAGCGACAAACACACAGGGCTCTTACTCACAGCTCTACTCACGTGTGCTGCAGCAGCTGGAGGTCGTACGCCGCCAGAGCGAGAACGAGCCGGGAACATTCCTTGCAGCTACAGCGCTGCGCGCCTACACATACCAGCTCCTTGTCGACGCCTACGGAGAGACTCCATACTCAGAGGCACTCACCGATAACACACAGCCAAAATACGACGACGGCAAGGATGTATACGCCGGGATAATAGCCGAGCTGGAAGAGGCAAAGGCAGCCGCGACAGCATCAAGCAGCGTATGCGCCAACCTGACATTCGGAAAGACGACAGCCACAACAGGCAATGCTGCCGAGTGGATTAGGTTCGCAAACAGCATCCTCCTCAAGCTCTATATGCGCGAGAGCGGTGTCGTGGACACAAAGGCAAAGGTGGCAGCACTCATCGCTGAGAACAACTTCATCACAAGCGATGTCGTTTATGACCAGTGCTGGTCGAACGCATCAGGCTCATACAGCCCGCTCTACACCGAGTCAAAGACCATCACAAGCGACCTCACACTCAACTACAACATCACAGCGACCGTAAAGGCCGAGGGCGTCAACGACTCCCGTCTCTACGCTAACTGGTATGACGGTGTGAAAGGCATGGTAGGCAATGTCTCCGGTACAAACCTCTCAGCTGAGCTCGCAGGCACAAACACCGCCGACCTCGCACAGCCTAACTACCGCTACGATATGCCCGCTTACCTCATGACAGTGGCTGAGGTGGACTTCTTCCTCGCCGAGTACTATGCCAAGGCAGGCGACAACGCAAAGGCAAAGAGCATGTATGAGGCTGCCGTCGCCGCATCATTCGCCACTGCCGGAGTGGCTGACGTGAGTGCAGCAGTGACATCTGAGGCTTACCCTTACGACAGCAACAACCCTATGAAGAACATAGGCATACAGAAGTGGATACACTACGCCACAACGATGCAGGGCTTCGAGGCTTGGTGTGAGCTGCGCCGCATCGGCTATCCCGCATTCTCCGGACAGACAGCAGAGGAAATCATCGCTTCTGACCTGAAGAACTTCAGCGCCGTTCCATCAACCTACATCCCTGGCACAATACACACTCCGAAGAATGTCTATGCTCCTGTCGGTGCAGGCCAGCTACGCCAGCGCTTCGACTACGCATCAAGCTCAACACAGTATAACAACAACGTCCCAGCGACAAAGAACCCTACTGTCCCTGTTTTCTGGAACAATAAATAATATCGAACCCTGAATTATGAAAAAGTCAATATTATATACCCTCGCGTCGCTTCTCACCGTTGTCATGCTGACAGCGTGCTCTGAAGCAGAGGAAGGACTCGTACGTGTAACCCACTACGCTACCTTCGAACTCAAGGGAGCAGACGCCAACAATGTCACGACAGTAGCTGTCGGAACACCATTCACCGACCCAGGATGCATCTGCATGGAGGGAGAGAACGATATTACGGCAAGCGTCGTAACATCAGGAACAGTCGACTCATCACAGCTTGGAGTATACCACCTGACATACTCAGCCAAGAATGTAGACGGATTCGAGAGCTCTATAACACGTACAGTAGTTGTCTACGACCCCACATCCGTTGACCGCAACATCGGAGGGACATACGTCGTGAAGGGCGGCTCATACCGCTACTGGATCTCATCAGGCGCAAAGGCGGCTTTCGCTGACTGTGCCGTGGATGTCGAGTACATCGCTCCAGGACTCTACCACATCAGCGACTATATGGGAGGATACTACGACCAGCGTGCCGGATATGGCTCTGACTACGCCATGACAGGATACTTCGCCCTCAACAACGACAACACCATAACAGCTCTCACAGCTGATGTGGCAGGATGGGGCGACAGCGCCGACGAGATAAACGCCGCCTATAACGAGGCGACAGGAGAGATAGATCTTGAGGTGGCATATGCCGGCTCAATGATATTCTACATCACACTAACAAAATAAACACTCTTTATGACAATGAAGAAGAATATTATATCGGCCGTCGCAATAATTCTCACCGCATTCAGCATGACAGGTTGTAAGGACGGCGACTTCGGAGGTGACTACGAGGTAGAGAGCGTGAAGCTGAAGGACATGTGCGGAACATGGGTCTGCTCGGTTGAGTCAAACGACCCCTGGTTCACAATGTATTACTACAACGGAGAGAAAGGCTACGACCCAGCTTTCATAAACAGCGCATTGGGCGACCCCTATGGAAACTACAACGCTGATGCCAACGGCGACGGCATCGTCGACGAGAAAGACTTCGACATATACACACAACAGGGCTTGTGGCTTGACGAGTTCGAAGCAGGCTCGGTAGAATTCCTCACTGCGAACACAGCTGCCGACAACACAAACGAGATGATTCTGAAAGACGGTTTCTGGAATGAGACAATACGCATCAATGTCGATGCCGACAACATGACATTCTCTGCCGGAAGCATCAAGCAGGAGCCATACCAGACACTGGCCATCAATCCTGCCACCATAAGCAGCACATACGACAACGACGGCAAGCCTGTAGTCATCGGAGGCAAGATTCTCAAGAAGGCTGCAACTGCTCCTGGCTCAGGAATGAAGACTGACTCTATCTGCTTCTATGTGAAGTATGCTGACGACTATGGCCCAGACATGTACTACAAAGTCTCAGGATACCTAAAGACTGGATATACAGAAGATAACTAATACTATCGGCGGAAGCTACCGCGACGGTTATGTCACGTCATCGTAGCTCTTCATGTTATGGGAATCATCTCCCATGCTCAGAAAAACTAATATCCCGGCATTACGGATGTCAACGACAGCGTACGCCGTGATGCAGAAGACTGACTCTTCAGCTTAACCGCCACTGAATTTTTCATGTGTATTATACAGACGGCCCTGCTGCAACCTTGTGACAAGGATGGCGGCAGGGCTTACTGTTGGCACACGGGAGAGGGAGACATCAAGCAGAGAGACAGAGAAACGAGCCCAGCCCGCACACAGACATAAGCTGACAGCGGCAGGGCAAGCGGAAGAGTGGCGGCAGGCATGGCCGGACACAGAGAAAGGGGGAACAGCCTCAGGCATCATGGAAACGGGCGGGCTGCCTCCTGGACAGGCATCATCGCAATTATTACAGTCCGGTGAACATTCTCTATAAACACGGCAGAGCAAACTGACAGTATGAACCGCTGACTATGGTAACGAGCCAATAAATGGACATCACATAATAGCTACAAGATGGCGTGAATGAATCGCGGACTATGGTAACCAGCCAACAAATGGATTTCACATAATAGCCACAAGATGGCGTGTATGAATCGCAAGCTATGACAAACAGCCTTAATGGCAAAAAAAGATGAAGCCTCCCGACTGTCTCGCGACAACCAGAAGGCTTCATCTTTGTCCTGCTCACACGATATGTGGGCAGATTCCTTGAATATAAAACATCTATACTAAAGTCGTGGGCAGCATCCCTGCCCTATTACAACTCAAACTAAACATGGGGCAAAAGCACACAATATGACGTGGCGCCCCGAACAGCCATTATCAGAATGGCTCCTGGACAGAGACATTGTCAAAGGCGAAATAGGCTGGAGTATTGAGCCCGTAATCGCCTGTATCGCTGCCCTCAAAGGTGAACTCAACCTTTGTAACATAGCCGAGACCCTCAAGCGACACTGTGCGCCAGCCCTCCTGTATGACACCATTCTGTGTCAGATAAAGCTCTGCCTTGGTTGTCGCTGTCTCGCCGACATATCCTGTCAGTATGACTTTCATATAGTCGCCACTGGCTGTGAGGGCACGGGCATAGCCGTTGCCATTCTTCTCTGTGCCAAGAAGATAAGTGGTAGGAGCATAGTCAATGGACTTTATGAGCCTTGCTACATTATCCTTGAAATAAATGTAGCTCGTAGAGTTGGCTACAGCGAACGTGCGTGAACCATTGCTCTCTGGCACAGCAAGCTGGTACTCATAACTATTGTGTGAGAGGTCTGCGTCGATGTAGTTGGATATCGCTACACCTCCACCCCAGAACATACCGTCGCCCCATGCGTCAGTGAACTTCGACGAGAGGGTTGTATTCGCGTCCTCCCAGTTATATGTGCCGTCGCCATAGAGCAGCGGGCCCATATACTGCGGGCTGTCTATGAGTGATGACCAATAGCTCTCCTCGAATGTCACAACGTTGATTTCTGGCATCGGGTCGTCGTCCTTACATGATGCGAAAGCTGCCGCCACAAGGGCGATGATAAGTAAGTTTCTAAGTTTCATTGTTTGTCTTGTATTATGTTTTGATTTTATTATGAGTCATGGTTTACCATCCACATGGCAGGGAAACCGTACGCAATGGGATTGTCACTCTTAAGGAATCCCCTCCCCCACAGTCTGCCTGTAGCGAGCGCATGGATATGTGTGGCGGGATATAGCCCATCACACTACACGCACACATCGCTGTCCACATGTAGAAGACATAGCGGCAACGGGATTGACGACATGAATAATCTTTGCCTCCATACAGCCTAACCCACGAGCGCTGGTATGCAGGAACGGTATCAGTGGCAGGTCTTCTGACTTCCTCTTTCTGTCAACACCTTCCCGGTATCATCAAGATGACGACGATACCAGTGGTTGTCATGTGACAAAAGATAATAGAGGTTACAGCAGCGGGACTGTCCAGGACTCTCACCTGATTCCCTATTAAATCCTCACTCTCCCGTATCAAGCTGGAGGTGAAAGATACCACTTTCGGATGCAAAGTTACGAAGAATATACCGAACAACCAAAATATAAACTATGTTTTTTTTGCATATAATGCTGTCCGGTACACTGTAGGATGGGATGCGGCACGTTCACTTGACAGCGGTATTTCCAGTATTCCCCCCAGTTTGCCATACGCTCCGGGCTGGTTATTATGACACCGTCCATGGCATCTGTGTGTGGCATGCATGGAGCCACGTATGCCAAGCCCCAGAATCGCATGCCGTAAACGGATACACACCCACAGAGAGTATTCCCCTGCCATCATGGCTTCGCTTTGAAGCATAGTGGCAGGGGAATGGTATTCACTGGAAGAGGTTAATGTCTGTCTCCCTCTCCATATTATTAAGCAAATCCTTCAGCGCGGCTTATCTCATAGCCCATGATGTCACGCCATAAACGGCCATACGCAGCTCATAGAGCCCGGCCTCATCCTGTGTGACTTTGACATCCTCACCGTTAGGGAGGTAAGCCTGGATTGTACCGTCGGCATTGAAGCGGAACAACTCACGCGTCATTCCGTTATCACTCTCTGACCATGTCTTCGTCTTCTTGTTGTATGTCAGAGTCATCTTCTCGCCTTCTGGATTTGTTATCTCATAGCCGTTCTTGAGAGTCTTCACAGCATAAAGCCTCCCGTCACTTCCCATTATCTCCTGGGTCTTGCCTATGTTGCTGGCCAACGGATTGTCATCGGTCCAGAACTCGATAGTGTTCAGGACAAGCACGTCGGCAACCAATGAGACCGCATAAGCTGGAGATATGACGATGTAGAGAAGCTCATTAAGGAACTTCGATTTTGTGGCGCTTTTATTCCAAGACGCGAGCTTGTTGAACATGCAGAACGAGCCGATGCACGATGAAGACAGCAATGATACTGCCATGATGCATGCCATAATCTTCAGGTTTTTCTTCATTGTAGTGTAGTTATTTAGTTGAACATTTCATCCCGATTCATTTGCCACAAAGCGTTTTCGGGGACATTGGGATATCACTTTTTCTTTTCATCGCCCACCTGAATCTGACATGACAGTCTCAGGCTGATGGTATCCTGAATATTATACAGGATATGAACGATCATCGTTGACGAAGATAACCATTTACAAAGATAATTCCAAACAAATAATGCAAAAAACTATGAATATGATGTTATATTTGCTTTATCGCCTTGTGATTGATGCCAAAACCGATAGGGTGATGTTGTAGTTGTCTGAAAATATCTGAGCTTGCTCAGGTTCAGCAGAGTGCAGCCGATATTCAACGAAGTTAAATGCAGCAAGCCTTCGACGAAGACAAAACAGACCTTTTATCAGAAGAAGTACATTCATTGTGCCCCCGATTAACCATCGTAAGTGTACGTATACTGTTTGTAAGCGCTTTCGTTAAGCCCGATGAGCAGCACAGATGGTAATGACAGGAAACTTGAGCTAAAACCTTTGGGCAAGTTTCTTCAGTTCTTCGCTGTTGAACTGATGAATCGTGAAGTCTTGCTCAATGAGTTTGCCTTCCTTGCTGACAAGTGCTCCACGAGGTATGCCTGTGAAGTTTATCATCGTCTCAAACTGCTTCCACTCATTTCGTGTTATGTAAACGTGTTCGCCCTTGATGTTGTTCTCCATCATCCACTTCTCAGCAGAAGACTTTTGGTCTTCGGTGGTGATATATAGGAACTTGACTTTCTCGTCCTTCATCTCCTCCACCAGTTTCTTCTGACTCATCATGCCCGAACGGCAAGGGCCGCAGCTCATGCCCCAGAAGTCGAGGAAAAGAGTGTAGCCCTTGTATGGCGATACAATCTTGTTCCAAAGTGTCGTCTGCTCTTCTGTCCAGTTATTGCCTGTATCTTCAGCCGTAGCAGTCTCGGTTGCCTTTAGGAATTTGCGGTACTCCTCTACAATGTTCTGAGCCACCTTTACATTCTGTATGCCAGCCAAGGACTCACCGATTTTTTTTGATATACAATCAAGAGTAACATTCTGACTTTCCCCAAGTTTTCCGAGTTTGATGTCCTTTTGAATATTCTCCATCTTGCTGACAATATCCTGCGAGAGAAACAGGTCGTTCATAAATGTGCCTGCCATGCCGTATTTGTCGCAACGACGTTGGCGTTCCACACCATCATCATCTGTGTAGTCCTCCCATGAAAAGAACAGAGGACTATAGAGCGTACGGTTGACGAATACCCACTGGCTGCTCTCACACATGGCAAGAGGGTTGTTGTAGATGAGTTCCTTGTTCTTCAACAGAGTGTTATACACGGCTTCCAGGTCAAGCTCTACATAGTCAGGGTTTGTATCTATCTTCCAGTTGCCATCCTCCATTTGGGTATATGTTTTTGCCTTGTCTCTATAGCTTGACACAACATCCTCTATCTCAATGCACTTGTTTGTCAGTATAGAAATCATCATGAGGTCTTTGCCAAATGTGCTGAGCGGAGATTGTATGAGAGCCTGACGAAGCTCCTCGTCGTCAATAATTTCATTAACCTGGTTAGCCCAACGCCCAAGGAGTGCCTGTGTGGCATCCTTACCTTTTTCTACAGTTGACTTCGCCTCTGCGTATATGTATTCTTTCCTTCCATACTTCTTCATGAACTCAGGATGCAGCGTGTTTATCATTGCCGATTCGCTATTGCCCTGGAAGGTCTTGAAGCGAGGTCCCGAACGGTCGGGAGCAGATTCAATGGTGGAAAACATCTCAAGTGTATCGCCTGGGGCTATGAAAACAGAACCAAAGGGTTGGGTATATACAAACTGCGGATGAGGTATGTTGAGGTCGAGAACGTAGCAGTTGTCTTCGCCAATAGAAACCACTGAATTCTCTTCCTGGCGGGTAATCTGGTTTTGCACTCTTGCCGTAGCGTCAGGAAGGACGCTTTTGAGTTCCTTTGGAATACCTGACACATGAATTTTCAACTGTGCCTTGCCTGCTTTAAATGCTTTCTTGTATGGCTCATTGCTGAAGTGCCATGCTGTATCGGGAGTGAAAGGCTGGTTCATATAGTAGTCGTAGTTAAGTGATTCAGGGTCAAATGCCTTTGAATTCTTGCCTACCTTGGCCTTCTGCTGCAATTTGATACCATAATAGTTGCCGAGAGGATTATTTCCCACCTCTATATAATTAATCTCCTTGACACTTGCGTCGAGAGGCTCGAAATGTACGGTGCAAGGTGTCTCTTCTGTAGCCTGCTCGTATGCCTTGATACCCTCAACACGGAGGAATTTATACTCCTTGCCTGTGTTACGATCGACAATGACTGTGTTCTTGAGGATGGAAGCACCTGGTTGGAGAGTGCCACGGATGACGGTAGATTCCTTCGTGAGTTCAACATCTTTGATTGTCATCCATGATGGAGCGTATTCAATGTCTTGAATCTTGATTACCTTGCCTGCCATCATTTGCAGCGAGACAAGCAATGTAAATAATGCAGTGGTAATAGTTCTCATTCTCATTATTAAAGTAATATTCGCCCATTCAGCTTACTTCACCTTGTGCAGGACGATGTGTCTGACTGATGCATTATTCATGTATGCGTTCTGAATCTCTATGATGGTCGTGGCATTACCACCCTTCACATGGAAAGGAGCTGACGTGTAGTAGGCGAGATGTCCGTCGCATTGCCTCTGCAGATTATCCCATTCTGCGCTGTCAGGCTCTGCTATTGCGAGTATCTTGCCTGCCTCGCTGAATGGTATGTCGCCCAGCTTCTTCCCGCCTTCATTAATCGCGACAGAGCCGACAGCCTGGGGGTTGCCTTCCTCTTCCACCTTGACATTAAGCCCACGGCCCTTAGCCGACGCTATAACCTCTATCACATAGTCTCCCTCCTCAAGGAACTCCTTACGCTCAAGGCGTACATCCATCGGCTTCGTAGCGTCCTCACGCCTGAAAGACAGCACACTGCCGTCCATGCCTTTTATGCCAGACTCTTGACATATGATGCAGTTCTGGACATTCGCCATCCTCTTGAGCGACCATCCCATGGCGTCCAGCTCGTTCCACATCCATGACGACTCGAGGGTTATGCCGTTGCGTGTGTTCTCCTTGTCCCTCATCTCGTCGAGCTTAACGTCTATCGTTGCCACTGACGATATGCCTGCCGCTATGGCCACAGCGAGGGCTACCAACCATGTCAGCAGTATGAAGAATATCGCACTGGTTGACAGTGGGCGCTGTTCATTGCGTATAAAGCGTATGATGATGTATATTGGCAAGGCCACCACGATAATACCTGCCATGAGACATGTCAGCAGTATTGGTGTGGACGATGATAAAACTGGGGATGCCCAAAACGGCAACGCACTAATGACAGCTGCCGACGCTCCCATACCTGCCACCAAACTCACCACAATGCCGAATATAAGGGCAAGGAGAGACACGATTAGAGGGAAAAGGAGCAGCACAAGGACAGCGGCAAGGATGAACCTCAGGCATCCGCTACCTCCTGACGATGACTGGCACGACACTGGCTCGGACGTTGTCTGTGAGTCGTTGACAATCTGCTCGCTGAGATTCTCAGGTGTCACTTCACGTCCTTTCATGCGCAGCTTGTCCTCCGGTGTCTTCGCCTCAGGCACTACTATCCACATCACAATGTACAGCACAGGAATTATACAGTGGAGCACATCGCCCATGAATGCCCAAGTGAGCGTCATGTTGAAGAATGCAAGCAGAACAAATGCCAGTCGCCATATCACAACATCGCCAACACCGGCATACTCAGCGAGACCGGAACATACACCACCCAAAACCTTTTCATTCGTGTTACGGTACAGGCGGTGCTGGCTGATATGCCTCTTTATCCGGTCTATGAGCGGCATCTCCCTTTCTGAATTGTCCCCGCTGCTTTCACACTCCTCTGCCTCAGCGTATTCCTCCGCTTGGCTATGGTTCCCCTCGTCAATGTCCGCAGGGTTGCCTATCTGGTTGATTATCTCCTTCACCGTCTGTATGTTCACGGCCTCCATGCCCTGCTCCTTATATTGCCAGAGCAGCTCTGCCACACGGTGTTCTATATCATCAGCTATCTCGTCGCCACCTTCTTGTCTGCAGAAGTATTGTTTCATACCTTCCAAATAATTATTGAGGAGCTGGTATGCGTCTTCGTCAATGGCATAAATTGTTCCGAAGATGTTTATCTGAATATTCTTTTTCATTGTAGTATTGTTTTATTCTGGTCAGTTATTCTACTGTCTCTGCAGGTGTCTGCCACTGCCAGAGACATCACGGCTGCCACCACACTGGCCCGTGACTCGCAGTCAGGTTATGTCTGTGTGTTGCCGGGAAGAGCCGGGAAGTTGTTTCTTAATATTGTCACTGTGGTGGCTATCTCACTCCAGCTGCTGTCGAGTTGCACGAGAGCCTCCTCTCCCTCTTCTGTCAGTGCGTAGTATTTGCGTGGTGGTCCCTGTGTGCTCTCCTGCCATTCATACTTCAGAAGGCCGTCCTTCTTGAGTCTGTTGAGCAGGGGGTACAGGGTACCCTCCACAACAATCATCTCCGCCTCCTTCAGCCGCCCGATAATGTCATTGGCATATGACGGCTGATGATGGAGGAGCAGCATGATACAATACTCAAGCATGCCCTTACGCATCTGCGATTTTGTGTTGTCTACATTTGCCATTGTATTGATGTTTTATATATATTGGCTTTGCCTTCGTTCCCTCGCCATGGCATAGTCTGAGCAAGCTCAGCCTCTGCTCATATGGCTTATCGAAAACGCTGGCTTTGCCTTCGTTCCCTCGCCATGGCATAGCCCAAGCAAGCTTGGTCTCTGCTCATCTGGCTTATCGGAAACGCTTACGGCACAAAGGTATGCATTATTTGGTACATTGCATTGCAAGGTAGTCTATAATTAACATATATTGGCTAACATATACATTATATGCCCCCGTAATTAACATATAATATCATTTATTGGTGCAATAATGGGGACAGAAAAGCAAGAACTACATTCTCCTGCCCTACCCCCGTGGACAAAATAGAAGCGGGATGGCCAACCAGAAGAAGTATTCTGGATGACCATCCCGCAGAGCAGATGGAATCGTGTCATCAGGCACACCGAATGGCGGAAAGCAGACAATCTGCAGCACACTCATGGCCTACTGCGATAATGGGGTTAGCCCATCGCTATATGGTATATCTCACGTGTCACATCTGGTGTGAGCTTATAATACGAACCGAAAGTCTGTCCCTTATTCTCATGCAGTCTCTTCACGAGAGTGTCAAAGTCAGGATTCTCTATGCCAAGGGCAGGCAGCGTGACAGGAAGATTCAGTGTGTAGCGGAAGAAACTGCGGAGACGCGAGATGCCATCAAGCGCGACACGTTCTTTCTCCTCATCGCTCATGAAGCGCACATCCTCTGTCGAGGCCTTGACCCCGAACACTCTCATGGCGAGCTGTGCGACCTTGTCTGGGTGATGTTTTGCCATATAAGTCAGGTATGCGGGGAACATCACAGCAAGCCCCGCTCCGTGTGTGACATCGTAAAGCGCTGAAAGCTCGTGCTCTATGGCATGTGTCGACCAGTCTTCCTCCCTGCCTGCCGAGCAAGTGTCGTTATGTGCTATCATGCCGCTCCACATGATATTTGCCCTTGCTCCATAGTCATCCGGGGTCCTCATGACACGTCCTGCCGCGTCAATGATGGCAAGTATGGCTCCCTCAGCGAGTCTGTCACCTATCATAACGTCGTCTGTATTGGAGAGGTATCTCTCCAGGATGTGCGCTATCATATCTGCAATTCCCGACGCTGTCTGCCATGCGGGCAGTGTGAATGTCAGCTCGGGGTTCATTATCGAGAATTTCGGTCTGAGCAGCATAGGCTGCTTCATGCCGAGTTTCTGCTTTGTCGCCTCACGTGTTATGACAGCATTGCCAGAGCCCTCAGACCCTGCTGCGGGTATTGTCAGCACCGTTCCCACAGGCAGGGCTGCCACTGGCTTTGCCTTCCCGATATAGAAATCCCAGAAATCACCGTCGTATGGCACACCGGCACATATCGACTTTGCTGTGTCAATGACAGAGCCACCACCGACAGCAAGCACGAAGTCGATGTTTTCCTTACGTGCTATCTCGATGCCCTCATATACTTTTGGGTCGGTAGGGTTTGGCCTTACACCTCCCAGCAAGACAACCTTAAGCCCTTCTGACTCCAACGCTGAGACTACCCTGTCGAGCAGCCCAGATTTCTTAGCCGACTGGCCTCCGTAAACGACGAGCACGTTGTGTGCGCCGTAACGCTTGGAGAGAGCGCCCACCTGACTCTCTGTGTCCTTGCCGAAGACAAACTCCGTGGGACTGTAGAATACGAAATTATTCATAGCTGTATGTTCTGGTTAACTGTCAAGCAGGCAATACGATGATTATATAAACATTCATGCTCACCTGCTAACTTGTTTATCATTGTATGTTTCTGTTTCTTGCATTCATGTAGCATTTGGCATGGCCCATGACGCGAGGCATGTCGGGCCATTGGAGCTCCCTGCAGCTTTGTCTGTTAGCCTGCAATGATGCTGCCATAGGCTGTTCTTAGCCTATGCTTTATTGCCGCTTATGCCTGCAGCCTTGACCTTCTTGAAGAGCTCTGAGGCGAAGACGAGGTCATTTAGCTTCTCGTTTGTTGACGACATTACCATCGTCTTGTCTCCTTCCCACTCCTTGTTGCCCTCATAGATGAAGATGATGCTGTCACCTATTCCCATGACAGAGTTCATGTCGTGGGTGTTTATTATTGTTGTCATGTCATACTCCTCGGTGATTCCATGGAGCAGATCGTCTATCACAAGCGATGTCTTAGGGTCGAGTCCTGAGTTTGGCTCGTCACAGAAGAGATATTTAGGGTTGAGGACTATGGCTCTTGCTATCGCCACACGCTTCTGCATACCACCGGATATCTCGCCGGGATACTTTGCCTGCGCCTCCAGCAGATTGACACGGTCGAGACATGCCTGAGCTCGCTTTACACGGTCGCGGTAGGTCATCGACGAGAACATATCGAGGGGGAACATGACATTCTCAAGCACTGTGAGAGAGTCGAAGAGTGCGGCAGACTGGAAGATCATGCCCATCTCGCGTCTCATGGCTATACGTTCGCCTTTGGACATAGACACAAAGTCACGTCCGTCATATAGAACTTGGCCGGATGTGGGTGTTAGGAGCCCTACGAGATTCTTCATCAACACCGTCTTGCCTGAGCCTGACTGGCCTATTATGAGGTTTGTCCTGCCGTTGGCGAATGTGGCATCTATGCCTTTGAGGACCTCCTTGTCTCCGAAGGATTTATGTAGATTCTTTATCTGTATCATATTTGTCTGGATGGGGCGTGGTCTGGATGGAAGGGTGTTTATGGTCAGCTGAGCAGATTCGTGAGAAAGACATCAGAGAACAGTATCAGCACCGACGATGCCACGACAGCCGTCGTAGATGCCTTGCCGACCTCAACCGAGCCACCCTCAACGCTATATCCACAGTATGAGGCCACACTCGTTATGATGAATGCGAACACCTCGCTCTTTATTATTGACATCCATACGAACCATGAGTTGAACGAGTGTTGGAGCCCCAAGGTAAGATCATCCGGTGGCAGGATATGGCCTATGTATGCTGTTGAGTAGGCTCCCACGAATCCCATTCCATTGGCGAAGATGACAAGGGCAGGCATGAGTGTCAGCATACCCAGTATCTTTGGCAGTATGAGGTACGACGCTGAGTTTATGCCCATGATATCGAGAGCGTCTATCTGCTGTGTCACACGCATTGTGCCAAGCTCAGAGGCGATGTTCGAGCCGACCTTTCCAGCAAGTATAAGACACATTATGGAGCTTGAGAACTCGAGCAGCATAATCTCTCGTGTCGTGTATCCCGAGACCCAGCGTGGCATCCACGGCGACTGGATGTTAAGCTTCATCTGTATGCATATGACAGCACCGATGAAGAAGGAGATAAGGAGGACTATGCCAATGGAGTCAACACCGAGCGAGGACATCTCCTTGACGTATTGCTTGAGATATACCCTAAGACGTTCGGGACGCGAGAAGACTCGTCCCATGAGGATGCTGTAACGGCCGAAGACCGTCAGGAATCTATGTATTATCATCTTTCTCTATATTACTTTTTTCTTGGTTATCGTCATCCACACC
Source organism: Hoylesella loescheii (assembly GCA_021531755.1). Lineage (GTDB taxonomy): Bacteria > Bacteroidota > Bacteroidia > Bacteroidales > Bacteroidaceae > Prevotella. Next base: position 67,201 of record JADYUK010000002.1, on the reverse strand, counting down.
GTAAGCATGAATGATACAATGGGGGGGCACGTCCCTCATTTCTCATTCTGCCTGCATCTTCTCCATATGCAAATAACATGCATGAGAACAGGATTGGCGCAACCTTGTCCCCACGACTACATCCTCGCAGAAAGGAAATAGTCTGAGTCGATTGAAGAGCGGTGGACGTCTCTGATTTTCTGATGCTTCCTCGCAGAAAGGAAATAGTCTGAGTCGCTCGAAGAGCGGTGGACGTCTCTGATTTTCTGATGCTTCCTCGCAGAAAAGAAATAGTCTGAGTCGCTCGAGGAGCGGTGGACGTCTCTGATTTTCTGATGCTTCCTCGCAGAAAGAAAATAGTCTGAGTCGCTCGAAGAGCGGTGGACGTCTCCGATTTCCTGATGCTTCCTCGCAGAAAGGAAATAGTCTGAGTCGCTCGAGGAGCGGTGGACGTCTCTGATTTCCTGATGCAAAATTACTAATTATTTACGACTAACGTAAAGAGATAGTGGAAATTAATAGTTAAATAAGGTTTAAGAATGGGAAGACAGAACAATTATTCGCGTGATTTTTAGTAACTTTGCAGCCTAATTGTGTGCATATAGAGCATACAGATTGTATACAGAATCCATAAAAATATAAATAACAAAAGCAAAACGTAATGAATATCTCATTTGACAACTCAGCCAAGGTTAGCGGCAAGCTCACTATTGTCGTGGAGGAGGCTGACTACAATCAGGACTACGAGAAGGCCCTGAAGAGCTATCGTAAAAACGCCAACGTGCCAGGATTCCGCAAGGGCATGGCTCCTATGAGCATGATAAAGAGGCAGATAGGCCCACAGGTGCTCGTTGATACCCTTAACAAGCTTGTAGGCAGCAAGCTCTACGACTATATCCGCGAGGAGAAGATAGACATGCTTGGCGAGCCAATGCCATCAGCCGGGCAGGAGCCAATCGACATCGAGAAGCCAGCTCCCTACACATTCATGTTCGACATCGCGCTTGCTCCTGAGCTCAATGTCACAATCGGGGCAGACGACACCATCCCATACTACAATATAAACATTGACGACAAGATCATCGACGAGCAGGTGAAGATGTATGCCGGCCGCTCAGGCTCATACGAGAAAGTGGACGAGTATCAGGACAACGACATGCTCAAGGGTGACCTCCGTCAGCTTGACATCGAGGGCAACACTCTTGAGGGTGGCATAACACTCTCTGACTCTATCGTGATGCCTAAGTACATCAAGGACGAGGATGAGAAGAAGAAGTTTGAGAATGTGAAGCTCGGCGACATCATCACTTTCAACCCACGCAAGGCTTATGAGAGCGACGCAGAGCTCGCATCATTCCTCAAGGTCGAGAAGGAGCAGGTGTTCATGTACACTGGCGACTTCAGCTATCAGGTGACAGAGATAAGCCGTTACCAGCCACACGCTGTCGACGCAGAGCTCTTCGAGCAGGCTTACCCTGGTGAGGAAATCGCTGACGAGGCAGCTTTCCGCGCACGCATCGCGACCGACATAAAGGCTCAGTTCGCATCAAACTCTGACTTCCGTTTCCTGCAGGATATCCGCAAGGCTGCTGAGGAGAAGGCTGGAGAGGTGAGATACGCTGACGACCTCATGAAGAAGATCATGCTCGCGAACAACACCGACAAGGGTCAGGAGTATGTCGACAAGCATTACGATGCAAGCATCAAGGAGCTCACATGGTCTCTCCTGAAGAACAAGCTCAGCGAGGCTGCTGGCGTGAAGGTTGAGGACAAGGACATCAAGGCTGCCGCAAAGGAGATGGCGAGGATGCAGTTCGCACAGTATGGCATGTCAAATGTGCCTGACGAGTATCTCGACAAGTATGCCGACGATATGCTCAAGAAGCAGGAGACCGTCAATAACCTCGTGGAGCGTGCTGTGGACATCAAGCTCACAGAGGCGCTGAAGAACACAGTGAAGCTTGACGAGAAGACTATCTCTCTCGACGAGTTCAACAAGCTCTTTGAGAACTAATCATAGACTTATAACATAAGACACATATCAAACATGAGGCAGGCTCACGAGGGACAACACCCCCTGAGCCTGCCTTTATCATATACCATCATGGCCGTCTGGGCTTGCCCCTGCCATTCTCCCCTGCATCTTTCGGGTAACATGACAATACCCATAAGAGAGGCCGAGACTGCAAGATATGCCACGCAAGTCGGCACACTGTCAGCAAACATTCAGCACAAAATCCGGCATACTGTCAGTATACGGCACACCATGTGGCAGCAAGCATATCCCCACAGAGGCGCAGATGCAAATAGAGGGCTCCATCCTCCTACCTGTCACAGGCTGGGAGATGGAGCCTCATAATATTCAACTAAAAACCTAAAAACCTTATGTTAATCCTTCCTGGCCTTCACGTGCCAGTCCCCCGAACGGGAGGCTTTCACGTCAGGCATATAAACCAATCTTTTTACCTTTATGGGTTACCTATATGAGATATGAGCAGGGGGCTCAGCCTCTATATGTGCGATGAGTCTCTATGCGCCGTATCTCGCTGCGTGTCAGTCCGCACTTCTTGCATACGCCTTTTTTGTTATACTTGTGGTCGTGGCGTGTGTACTTCTTTGAGCATTTATTACATTTATTGCAGTTAGTGCATGACTTCTTGTTGTTCTTGCAGCATGTCTCGCATCCGACTGTGTTGCCGGGACGTGTGACAACGGTTTTTGTCACCGTCGTTGTCGGCTTTCGTCCGAAGTGGGTGTTCTTGCTTGTAGTTGTCTTTGTGGTCACTACAGTGCGTTTCACTGTCTTGTCGTTATTACGATCAGGAGTCATGCCGAAGCAGCTGATGGATATTGTAAGTATCAGGGTGTTGATGAATAAGCGTTTCATAATCTTGATATGTTTATAGGGTTAATGATGTTTCTGTTTGTCTCTGTCCATGGCGTCTTGCCTTGTCCGTCATCTGTGGTTATACATTCTGCGCTCTATTCTGCGCTCCATTCTGCGTATCTCCTTAGGTGTCATTCCGCATTTCACGCATACGCCGTGGCGGTTGAAGCGATGGTCATGTCTTACATATCTGTCGTGACGGCAGCAGTCGTGGTGGCGGCAGCAGTCGTGGTGGCGTGTTCCGCAACGGTTTGGTGCGACACGTGGAGGTAGAGGCGCGACACGGTCTTTGTGGTAGTATATGTCGCCGCGTGGTGTGGTAACTCTCACTGTGACAGCTCTGCCATTGTCATGGACTGTTGTCTTTGCGAATCCAGAGATTGCCATTGCCATGAAGATTGTTGCGATAATAATCCGTTTCATAATCGTGTCTGTTTATAGGGTTAATACTGTTCTGTTCTTTTACCAGAGAGTTTCTTACAGAGAGGAAATAGTCTGAGTCGCTCGAAGAGCGGTGGACGTCTCTGATTTTCTGATGCAAAGTTACGACATTTATCTTCCATTCCAAAAGTGTTTATCCTATTCGGAAGGGGAGAATACCTAAAGCGTAGGGGATTTTCCCTCTACCATCGCTTATCAGCATAACGCCAAGAAGCCTCCACCCTCTTACATACCCCCTGATTATCAACCGTTTGCATTATCACACACACTATCACAACAGTATCCATCACAGTAGAAACAATGAGGCTCGCCAATACCACAAAGAGTATCAGCGAGCCTCAAAAAATTCTATTATCCCATTTATTTTCTCCTATTCAGCGATATGCAAATCCTCTGCTCCACATATCTCTGTGCTTGTCTCTCCGAGCCATCCGCACTGCTGGTTCATGGCGCTGTAGACGCGCACGAAGTCGACATGTGACAGTCTGACGGGACGTCTCTCCCTGTCGACAGCCCATCCGATATCGAAGCAGCATAACGGGTTACGTTCGCCGTCGATGGTGTTAGGCTGGTTGTCGGCATATCCGAATCTTAATGATGTCAGCCTCCAGTATGTCCCGTTGCCAGATATGTCAGTGGCGTTGTCAGGCAGACGTGTCCCTCTGAATGTCAGCGTAGCGTCATCTCGCCCTCCTGTCAGCCATAGCGGGAAGTATTCCTGCTGGTGCGAGCCGACACGGTTGACTGTCCCCGATGCTCCGCGGTTGTCAGTCCATGCCACAGGCTTCAACGGGTTGTAGCGGTATGTCATCTCGTAGTCATACATCACTTTGCCTATGCTGTCGATATCAGCCGAGCCTGCCAGCTCATACCATTCATCGTCGGGGATGCCGTTTCCGTTAGTGTCCTGGCTCACCATGACTATGCCGGGCTCTGGACTTCCCTCCCCTGTCTTGCCTGGGGCGTTGAACGTGTTGCCCTTTATATACAGGTCATACTCTCCCTCGACGTTCTCGACAGGATGGTCGAAATGGAATGTTATATATCCTCCCCATGCCCCGAGGCTTACCATACCGCCTTTGTTGCGTGCTATGGCATCGGTGCATTTCCTGACCATCGCCTCGTTGTCGTCGCCATCCTCATATAGCGGAATGACATTCACGAACTGTCCCGGAGCGGGTACATACTCATCGACGGCGGCGATATAGCGGCTCATGTTCCCTGCTGGCGGAATCTCCTCTGTTGTGTCGAGTGCCGCCCCGTCTCTGACGAGTGCCGCCCGCGAGGGTATATCGCCAGTCCATGTCTTCCAGAGGAAACGTCCCTCAGGCGAGAAATGGAGCAGCTGTCCGCTCGACACATAGTTCTTCGCGTCCATGAGATAGAAGTCTTTTGTATATGGGTTGACAGCTATCCCGTAGGGCATGGTCATCTCCCCCACCTCCTTTGCACCGAACAGTGTTGTGCTGATTGTCTTATGCGCGAGGATATCGACGAGCCCCATATCGACACTCTTGCCTCCCTTTACTGCGGCGTCTGTTGTGCCTATATAATATAATGTGTCTCCGACGATGGCCATCTCTGTGGCCTGCACATCCACTTTCCCGCAGACAGACATCTCTCCGTCATCTCCCGGTGAGAGCCAGTAGAGCGACGGTGGTAGCGTCGCGTTGTCTCCACGTGATGTCACCCACAGCTGTCCATAGCGGTCGGAGCGCAGGCGGTGGAGGTTTATGGCCACAGGAATCTGTCTCTCTTCCCTCATTGTCTTCAAGTCGACGACAGATATGGTGTTGTCGTAGTCGGGCGCCCTGTACCCCCCTGAGTTTGCCACATACAGTTTCCCTGCCACCACGGCCATCTCCTCTGGCTGGTAGCCGACAGTGACCGAGTCGACTTTCTGCAGTGTCAGGGTGTCCACCTTGTATACTCTTCCGCGGCGTGCGTCAGTGTCCATTGCCACAGGCCCCACATAGGAGGAGACATAGGCGTAGCCTCCGTCGAATGTGACATAGCGGCAGTTGGGGATATCAACATGGCCTATGCGGCGGCATGAGTCGGCGGTACACACCTCGACCTTATTCGAGCAGTTGACCACAATCCACAGTCTCGCCCCGTAGACCTGTATGTCGTTGCCGACATCGCCCAGCTCCTTTACTGTCGAGGGGTTACGTGCGGCGAAGATATTGCGCTGGTAGTGCACCTCGCCATCATCTGCCGAGAGGTCGAGATAGTCAATGGTGCACTTGTTCGAGCCCATGTTCCCCTCGCATACTATGTACATGCCAGAGAGGCTGTTATCGGCAGAGCCGCCAGGGATGACGCTGTCCTCGACGGGCACGACAAACTCATCGCCACGGCAGGCTGAGAGCGTCGCGGCGAGGATAATCAGGAGTGGAATAGTGAGTCTGTTGTTTATGTGTCTCATTTAGGTATCTCATATATTGCCGGGCTGCTGCGGCGGGATGGTCCTTGCAGCGTCATGCGGAGCAGTGAGGGAGGAATCCATACATGGAATGCCGTGCATACTGTTCTGCCCATGTCTATTTGCAGGGAGGGGTGGTCATATCTCCACATCGAGCGAGAGGGCATAGTTGCGCTTGGGCATGGGATAGTTAAGGATGACATCATAGTCTTGCGAGAAGAGGTTGTTCACCTCAAGTGTCATCCTGAGGCGTGTCTTCCCGAGCCTCATCTCGCGCATGATGTTGAGGTCGGAGGTATACCATGGCTGCACCTTGTTATAGAGGATATTCTCCTGCTGTGAGTATCTGAATCCGGTGTATATGAACGAGTAGTTCACGGTCCATCCTCTCCATGCCACTCCCATCATAGCCGCTCCGGAGTTATATGGTATGTATGGTATCTGGTCCTGGTAGTAGGATGTTGTCTTGTCTGTTACATCGCGTGCGTCCTGGTATGTGTATTGGAGGCGCACAGTCAGCTGCACGTCACGCCATGGCCTCATGGTTGCGTCGGCCGAGACATCGAGTCCGGTTATGTGTACCCGTCCGAGATTCATCATTGTCCATCTGAACTGCTGTCCCTTTGGGTATGCTATGATTTTGTCTGTCACGGCATTGAGATATCCGTCGGTCTGAATGCGGAGGTCGCTGAGGATGTTGCCGCGCCAGTGTCTCTCATATAGCAGTCCGACATCGTATTGTGACGCTGTCTCCGGGCGCAGTCTTGAGTTGCCCATGTCGGCATAATAGAGGTCGTTGAATGTAGGCATGCGGAAACTCCTCTTGGCGAAGGCTCTCAGCGAGAGGCAGCGTGTCTCGAAGGGATAGAGGCTGAGGAAGAGCGCGGGGGTCCATCTGACGAGTGCCGACGGAGACTCTGTGCCTGTCAGCCTGTCACTGACAACGTTAGCCAGAATGCTTCCCTGCATCCTCAGCCGCCCGTACTCGGCCACTGTCGCGAGCGAGAAGAGGTTATGGTATCTTGTCGGGAAGGGGCAGCGTTCCATATCTGACCACAGGTGGCTCCAGCGGAAGTCATAGCATGCGGAGACATTCCATCCAGGCAGTATCTCCACCATGTGCGATGTCGAGAGGTATGCTTCCTGCTGCCGGTATCTGTTGTCTACCATGAGTGTCGTGGTGTCATTGTTGACGTAGCGTGTCGCGTAGTATGCATACTTGGCGAGTATGCGCGCGCTGTATCCTGGCGTGACATTCTTCTGCCAACATCCTTGCACGAATGTGTTGTGGTCCCATTGCTCCTCATGTCTGCGCCACACATTGTTCACGATAGCTCCTGGTATGCCACGTTTGCTGTGGTATGTGTATGCCTTTGCTCCCCACGAGCCTGCCGCGAGGGTGCCGTAGAGGTTTGCCTCGGCACGGAAGTCCCTCACATCACCATTCTGCCTGACCGCTGTCGTGTCATAGGCGACGCTGCCATCATAGTTCATGCGGCGGTAGCGGAACTTGTACTTGCCGCTCGAGAGTAGTCCTCCGAGACTTACCGACGCTGTGACACGCTCTGTGAGCCGCTGCTCGAGGAGTGTGTTTATGCGCACCATGTCGCTGCTGCCGTATTTCGCCTTGGCTTTCAGGTGTGTCCGCTCGTCAGCCGTGAACCGTGGCTGGCGTGTGCGGATATATACCGAGCCGGCGTTGCCGAAGTCACTTGCAGTCTGGAAGATAGCGCTTTTCTGCCCGTTATATACGCTTATCTCCTCAACGTTGTCCATAGAGAACTGCCCGAGGTCGACCTGTCCGTTCTGGGCGTTGCCGAGCTCCACACCGTCGTAGTATATGCCGAGGTGCTGTGATCCCATGGAGCGTATATTGACAGTCTTTATGCCTCCCACGCCTCCATAGTCCTTCACCTGCATTCCGCTGAAGAATCTGAGGGCGTCGGCCACGCTGACAGTGTTGAGCCTTTGCAGCTGCTCGCCTGACAGTCGCTGGCTGGGGATGATGTCGCGCCCCTTGCTTCCGACGACGGTCACCTGGCTTATGGCGTACAGAGAGTCCTCACTGACGGTCTGTGATGATGCCATGCCATGGCTCCCGGCGAGCATAATGGCTGTCAGGAGGCATTTGCAGATATATGGTGTTGCGTTGGGTGGTGTTATCAGTCGCATACTGTCGTATGGTTTCTTCTTGTCTATCAGTAGTGTCCTCTGTGCATGAGGCATGGGCGTGGCATTGCGCCTTTGTCCTTGCAGCCTATAGTCTTGGCCGTCAGGCTGCATGTCACGGCAGCGTAAGCATGGGATTTTTGGGGTGAGATGTTATAGGCTATGGAGCGTGATGAGGGTTATCTCTGGTGTCGCTCCTATGCGGACGGGGAGCAGAGTCTCTCCGAGTCCGATATTCACATACAGGCTCTGTGTCCCTTTGGTGTACAGGCCTTTATACTGGTCGTAGAAGAGTGAGCATGGAGAGAGGCCGAAGATTGAGAACTGTGTCTCATGTGTGTGGCCCGAGAGGGTGAGGTCGATATCGGTCTTACGGACGATGTGCTTGTCCCATGATGTAGGGTCGTGTGAGAGCATTATCTTGTATTCGCCCTTCGCTCCTGCCATGGCCTTCCCTACATTGCCGTACGACGGGAACTGTCTTCTTGCCGATATGTTCTCCACTCCTATGATGGATATCCTCTGTCCTTGGCTTCGTGTTATGTCCACATGGCTGTCGTTGAGCATTGTCCACCCCGCCTCGCTCTCTATCCTCCTCAGGCGTGCTATCTCTGCAGCCTTCTGGCGTGGAGATATTCCGCGTGTGTGGGTGAGGTAGTCGTGGTTTCCCATCACCGAGAAGACTCCGTCGGGGGCTTTCAGGCGCGAGAGTATGTCCATGCATCCCTCTGTCTCGTCGACTGAGAGGGTCACGAGGTCGCCCGTGAAGACTATCATGTCTGGGTTCAGCGCCTGCACCTTGTCTACGATTTCTGCCAGCTTGCCATGCCGTGAGGCGAAGCTGCGCAGATGGAGGTCGGATATTTGTACTATGCGGTAGCCGTCAAAGGCGGGAGGCAGTTTATGGCTGCCGACACTCACCTCTCTTACCTGCAAGAGGTTGCGGCCTACGATATAGCCGTACAGCAGGAGCAGTGATGGCAGCAGGAGCACGGGCCATGCATAGCGCACGAAGCGCATGAAGCCCATGCCGCAAAGGCTGGCTATACCGCCTCCGGCAGCAATCAGTATGATGAAGAATAGTGTGGAGGCGATGAGGGTGATAAGGGTTATTGTGATTTCCACGTCGGTAGCAGCTATTGTTGTTATGTTATGAGCCATGCGGGATGGTTCAGGCAGCATCATCTTCCAGGCCCGTGCCTGTTCTGTAGACGAGCTGAAGGCATCTCCATGCCCTGATATAGGGCACAGCGATGCCTTCTGTCTGTATCATGATGAGCCCTGTGGTTAGAACTCAGCGTTATTCGGAGTGCGTGGGAAAGGTATGACATCGCGTATGTTCTGCATACCCGTCACGAAGAGTATGAGGCGCTCGAAACCGAGTCCGAAGCCTGCATGTGGGCATGAGCCGTACTTGCGTGTGTCGAGATACCACGCCATATCCTTCATCGGTATATTGCGGCGCTCTATCTCTCCGAGTAGCTTCTCGTAGCTCTCCTCGCGCACAGAGCCTCCGATTATCTCGCCTATCTGTGGGAAGAGGACATCTGTTCCCTGTACCGTCTCCTCCATCTCCTTACCCATGCAGAGTGGTTTCTCGGCGTCAATCTTCATGTAGAATGCCTTGATTTCCTTAGGGTAGTTGGTCATGATGACAGGTTTCTTGAAGTATTCCTCCACGAGGTAGCGCTCATGCTCTGACGCGAGGTCATCGCCCCAGTTGCATGGGAACTCGAATTTCTTTCCGTTCTTGATGGCCTCCTGGAGTATCTCGATGCCCTTGGTGTATGGCAGACGGACAAACTCTGTGTTGACAACGCCCTGCAGACGCTCTATGAGGCCCTTGTCTATCATCTTGTTGAGGAACTCAAGGTCGTCCTGGCAGTTGTCGAGAGCCCACTGCACGCAGTACTTGATGAACTCCTCCTCGAGGTCCATAAGCTCTGGGAGGTCCATGAAAGCCACTTCGGGCTCAACCATCCAGAACTCGGCGAGGTGGCGTGGGGTGTTGGAGTTCTCGGCGCGGAATGTCGGTCCGAAGGTGTATATGCCTCCGAGAGCTGTCGCTCCGAGCTCTCCCTCAAGCTGTCCTGACACTGTCAGCGATGTCTGCTTGCCGAAGAAGTCGCTGTCGTAGACTATCTTTCCGTCCTTGTCCTTCTTCAGGTCGTAGAGGTTCATCGTTGTCACCTGGAACATCTGTCCTGCTCCCTCACAGTCAGATGCTGTGATGAGAGGTGTGTGGAAGTAGAAGTATCCCTTGTTGTGGAAGAACGTGTGGATGGCCATGGCCATATTGTGGCGTATGCGCATGACAGCCCCGAAGGTGTTGGTGCGGAGGCGTAGATGGGCATACTGGCGCATATACTCGAAGCTCTGGCCTTTCTTCTGCATAGGGTAGTCATTGCCACAGAGGCCGTAAATCTCTATCTCTGAGCATTGTATCTCTGATGTCTGACCCTTGCCCTGGCTCTCCACGAGGGTTCCAGTGGCTGAGATGCAGGCTCCTGTCGTTATCTGCTTCAGGAGCTCGGCGTCAAACTTGTCTGTGTCACATACAAGCTGTACGTTCTTTATTGTTGAGCCGTCGTTGAGAGCGATGAAGTCTACTGCCTTGCTTGAGCGGTGGGTGCGCACCCATCCTTTCACACAAACCTCGCTGCCGTAGGCTGTGCTCTTGAGGACATCGGCTATTCTTGTACGTTTCATTATTTCTCGGTTATTGTGTTGTCTTGTTCGTGTTTGTTTTATTCGAAAGCGCCCATACGGAGCATATCGACCTCTTTCTCAGTGAGGAAACGCCAGTCGCCACGGCGCACATTCTTCTTTGTCAGACCGGCGAAGAGGACACGGTCGAGCTTTGTCACCTTGTAGCCAAGGTGCTCGAAGATGCGGCGCACGATGCGGTTCTTGCCTGAGTGTATCTCTATGCCCACCTGCTTCTTGTCTGTCGGAGAGGCATACTCTATGGCATCTGCATGAATCGGGCCGTCCTCAAGCTCTATGCCCTCGGCTATCTGCTGGAGGTCATGGGCTGTGACGTTCTTGTCGAGATGGACATGGTATATCTTCTTCTTCAGGAAACGTGGGTGGGTGAGCTTTGATGCGAGCTCGCCGTCGTTGGTGAGGAGGAGCACACCCGTAGTGTTACGGTCGAGACGGCCTACTGGGTAGATGCGCTCTGGGCATGCATCCTTGACGAGGTCCATGACTGTCTTGCGCTGCTGTGGGTCGTCGCTTGTTGTGACATAGTCCTTCGGCTTGTTGAGAAGGACATAGACTTTCTTCTCTATAGTGACGGGCTGGTCGTGGAATACGACATTGTCTGAGCGAAGCACCTTTGTGCCGAGCTCTGTGACAACCTGGCCATTGACAGAGACGAGGCCTGCCTGGATAAAGTCGTCGGCCTCACGACGGCTGCAGACACCGGCGTTGGCGAGATATTTATTGAGACGTATTGGTGCGTTAGGGTCGATGTTTGCCTCGCTGTACTCTATGCGCTTCTTGAGGCTGTACTTTGCGTTTGGATCATAGTCTGGTGTGCGCTGGCGGCGGTTGTAGCCTCCACCCTGCTGGCCGTAGCCTCCGCGCTGCTGACCATAGCCGCCACGGTTGTAGCCACCACCCTGCTGGCCGTAGCCTCCGCGCTGCTGACCATAGCCGCCACGGTTGTAACCACCGCCCTGCTGGCCATAGCCTCCGCGCTGCTGGCCGTAGCCACCACGGTTGTAGCCGCCGCCCTGCTGGCCGTAGCCTCCGCGCTGCTGGTTGTAGCCGCCACGGTTGTAACCACCGCCCTGCTGGCCGTTGCTCTCAGAGTTGTTGTTGTAGCGTGGACGATAGCCCTGCTGCTGGCGTGGTGAATAGCCCTCGCCGTCGTTGTTGTAGCGTGGGCGGTAGCCCTGCTGGCGGTCGCCATAGTTATTGTTGTAGCGTGGGCGCTGTGGGTACTGCTGACGGTGGTCGCCATCAGCTGCCAGTCCGCCGCCGAAGCCCTCTGGGCGGAAAGACCCTGCCTCACGGTCGCTGTTGTAGCGCTGGCGGTCAGAAGGGTATGCCGAGCGTATCGGGGTACGTATGCGCTGACGCTGCGGGCGGCCCTCGCTGCTATATTCTTTTGTATACGATGGTCTCTGATAGCCCTCACGGCTGTCATCTACTTTGTTTTCATGCTTTGTGCTGTCAAATTCCTGTTCCATTGTTGTTCTTTGTGATTGGGTTAATGAAAATGACTCTCGCGAGCCTTGTGGTTGATTATTATGGTGAATGTTTTTTTCTTTCTTTGTATATTGTGTCCTTTATTGTTGTTATCCGTCTGCATGCCTGGGCGGCTTGTCAGATGCCTGTATAGTTTGATGGCGTGATAGCCATGAGCTCTGCCTTCACCTCGTCAGATACGTCGAGAGTCTTCACAAACTCGTGTATGGTCTCCTCGGTCATGTGCTTGTTGGTGCGTGTCAGTGCTTTCAGTGCCTCATACGGATGCGGGTAAGCCTCGCGGCGGAGTATTGTCTGTATAGCCTCAGCCACGACAGCCCATGTATTGTCGAGGTCGCGCTGCAGTGCTTCCTGGTTCAGGATGAGCTTGCGGAGGCCTTTCAGTGTGCTCTGTATGGCTATGACGCCATGTCCGAGAGGTGTGCCGATGTTGCGCAGCACGGTAGAGTCAGTGAGGTCTCTCTGCAGACGGCTGACAGGGAGTTTCTGTGCGAGGAACTGCAGTATGGCGTTGGCTATGCCGAGGTTGCCCTCTGAGTTCTCAAAGTCTATCGGGTTGACCTTGTGTGGCATGGCCGACGACCCCACCTCGCCTGCCTTGATTTTCTGCTTGAAGTATTCCATGGAGATATACATCCAGAAATCGCGGTCGAGGTCGATGATGATAGTGTTTATGCGGCGTATGGCATCGAAGATGCTGCCGAGATGGTCATAGTTGGATATCTGTGTCGTGAACTGCTCACGCTCGAGACCGAGCTTCTCGCTGACGAAACGGTTGCCGAAGGCACGCCAGTCATAGTCGGGATATGCCACATGGTGGGCGTTGTAGTTGCCTGTCGCGCCTCCGAACTTTGCTGTATGCTTGCATTGCTTCAGCAGCTGGAGCTGCTCGTCGAGACGGTATGCGAAGACCATTATCTCTTTGCCGAGACGTGTCGGAGAGGCTGGCTGGCCGTGGGTCTTGGCGAGCATGGGCACATCCTTCCACTCCTCAGCATAGTCACGGAGCTGCTGTATGAGCTCCTCCACCTGTGGATAATAGACTTGCTCAAGGGCTTCCTTGATGGAGAGTGGCACGCTTGTGTTGTTTATATCCTGGGATGTGAGGCCGAAGTGTATAAACTCCTTGAACGGCTCGAAATAGCCATGTGCAACCTTGCCTTCTGCATCGAAGGCGTCGAGCTGCTCCTTAATGAAGTATTCGACAGCCTTCACATCATGGTTTGTCACCTTCTCGATGTCCTTGACACGCTGTGCGTCGGCTACGGTGAATGTCTCGTAGATGGAGCGCAGCATAGGGAAGAGGGCATGGTCGAACGATGCGAGCTGTGGGAGGGGGAGCTCACATAGCGTGATGAAATACTCTATCTCAACACGCACACGGTAACGGACAAGGGCGTACTCTGAGAAATAGTCGGCAAGAGTCTCTGTCTTGCCACGGTATCGCCCGTCAATCGGCGATATGGCTGTTAATGCTTCAAGTGTCATGGTCCTTAAAAACAGATACGATATTATTTTGCGAAGATAGTGCAAGGTGAGTGCAATAGAGCTTGCTCAATATTGCCGAGCCGCAGCCTATCCTATGCAAGGAGAGTGCAAGGTGAGTGCAATAGAGCTTGCTCAATATTGCCGAGCCGCAGCCTATCCTATGCAAGGAGAGTGCAAGGTGAGCGCAATAGAGCTCGCTCTGTATTGCCGAGCCGCAGCCTATCCTATGCAAGGAGAGTGCAAGGTGAGTGCAATAGAGCTTGCTCAATATTGCCGAGCCGCAGCCTATCCTATGCAAAGTTAATACAATAATTCTTTTCCTTGGCTCTTTTCTACCTTAATTTATATATATTTAATAAGTCAACATAGCATACCTGCATGTTTCCTGTGATTCGGCTGCCGGCATTCTCATGCCTGTGCCTATATTGTGTCATACTGTCCCGGCTCCTTTCCATACCAAAATGAAGCCCGGGTGGGTGGTCGTTGTATCCTGCATACAACACCTGTCATACCTTTCATTGGTGAGGGGTGGCAGAGGGTTTGCCCTTGCTCCTTACGCATCGGCCGTCGCGTGAGACCATGGCCGGGTGGGCCAACAGTTGCCGCCGATTGCTCCATACTGTGATTCGTTATCTAAAAACAAATTCCCCCGCAATTCCCTGAGGAACTACGGGGGACACCCCTGGTGGGCGCTGAGGGATTCGAACCCCCGACCCTCTGCTTGTAAGGCAGACGCTCTGAACCAACTGAGCTAAGCGCCCGTAACTGTCGTTACAATGATCGAAGCTTTTCTTCAAAAGCGGTTGCAAAGGTACTGCTTTATCATGAGACTGCAAAATATTCTGACTGAATATCTCTCTTTTTTGCTTGTAAAAATGATATATATCAATCTAAAAGGCATCCCCAGCACCATTATCATGCCAATAACAATGGCACAAGCGCATACAAAACAACAGGAGAGCGCAACGGGAAACACCCATTCTGGAACGGCAACTGGCAGCGAGACCTGACTATGCAATAAGAACATGCCAGCCAGCAGCAGGACAGAAGAAGACAATGCGAGAGGAGAAGGCGGGCAGAACGGGATTAAGCTGAGGGCAACACACCCTGATTCGCCCTGCCTCCCACCCGCATCGCCAGACTCATCTACCATGTTGAGGAGGGCAACACTCCTCCATTCGCCCTTTCTCCCACCATTACACGCCAAAGACATCTCGGCTTTCCGGCATGCAGAGCATATATCATAGCGAGCCCAGAGGTAGCATATCACGATGCGGAATATTGCATATTAATGTGTGATTACAGAGTATTTATATTGCAATTACTCAGTCTTTGTATTGTAATTACTTAGTCTTTATATTATAATTACTTGGTCTTTATTATGTAATTTATAGGCAATGATATAATAAAGCGGCATTATAGCATCATTTAGGCAATATCCCTGAGCTCAGGAGAGAGAAGGGAAGCGAGGGCTGTGGAGGCTGGGAGAACGCCTCTGTGGCGGGAGGCGGGCAGCGGAGTCTCTGTGCTTCCCGTCAACTTTTGCCCGCTCCCACACCGCCATGAGGAGCTGGCGTGACAGCGGCCGGCAGTGAGGGCGGCGGCTATGGGGAGGGGCGCGGAGAGGAATGGAGAAAAGTTAATTATTCTTCATATATATTTATTTTCGGGAATAATAATTAAATATGTGGAGAATTTTTGGTAACTTTGCACGCAATTAAAATTTTAGCACTATGTCATCTTTTGTTGCAGATAAAATTGTAATGGACGGTCTGACCTTCGACGACGTCCTTCTTATCCCAGCGTATTCAGAAGTACTGCCCCGCACAGTAGAGCTGAAGACGAAGTTTTCACGAAACATCGAGTTGAACATCCCATTCGTGACGGCCGCCATGGATACCGTCACAGAGTCGTCGATGGCCATCGCCATCGCTCGTGAGGGTGGTATCGGCGTGATACACAAGAACATGTCAATCGAGGAGCAGGCCCGCCAGGTGGCTATCGTGAAGCGTGCCGAGAACGGCATGATTTACGACCCTGTCACCATACGCCGCGGAAAGACTGTCGCTGACGCTCTCGCCATCATGGCCGAGTATCACATCGGAGGCATCCCCGTGGTCGACGACGAGGGCCATCTCGTAGGCATCGTGACAAACCGCGACCTGCGTTTCGAGCGCCGCATGGATAAGGCTATCGACGAGGTCATGACCTCTGAGAACCTCGTGACGACCCACCAGCAGACTGACCTCGCAGCAGCGGCTGAGATACTCCAGGAGAACAAGATTGAGAAACTGCCTGTTGTCGACGCCAGCAACCGCCTCGTCGGGCTCATAACATACAAGGATATCACAAAGGCCAAGGACAAGCCGATGGCTTGCAAGGACGAGAAGGGACGCCTCCGCGTGGCTGCCGGTGTCGGTGTCACAGTCGACACGCTCGACCGCATGCAGGCTCTTGTCGACGCCGGAGCCGACGCTATCATCATCGATACCGCCCACGGACACTCTAAGGGTGTCATCGACAAGCTCGTGGAGGCAAAGAAGGCATTCAGCGGAATAGACATCGTCGTGGGCAACGTAGCGACAGGGGCTGCCGCAAGAATGCTCGTCGAGAACGGTGCCGACGCCATAAAGGTGGGCATCGGACCAGGCTCTATATGCACAACACGTGTCGTGGCAGGTGTCGGAGTGCCACAGCTCTCTGCCGTATATGACGTTTACCAGGCGCTGCAGGGCACAGACGTGCCTCTCATCGCTGACGGCGGACTGCGTTACTCGGGCGATATCGTCAAGGCGATAGCCGCCGGCGGCTCGTCAGTAATGATAGGCTCGCTCGTGGCCGGAACAGAGGAGAGCCCTGGCGACACCATAATATATAATGGACGTAAGTTCAAGTCGTACCGTGGCATGGGCTCGCTCGAGGCCATGGACCAGAAGAACGGCTCGAAGGACCGCTACTTCCAGTCAGGAACAGTCGACGCGAAGAAACTCGTGCCGGAGGGCATCGCCGGACGTGTGCCATACAAGGGAACAGTACAGGAGGTTATCTACCAGCTCGTGGGCGGTCTGCGCTCAGGCATGGGATACTGCGGAGCGGCTACAATAGAGAAGCTGCACGAAGCCAAGTTCACACGCATCACAAACGCCGGAGTGATGGAGTCACACCCTCATGACATCACCATAACATCGGAGGCGCCTAACTACAGCCGCCACGAATAATACACTCATGGACAACTTGACAGACTGGAGTCCATAGCCCCGGAAGGGACAATGGCGACTCTTTCTGTCAAGTTGTCCGTATCTACACAATAACCCTGGAGGGGACACACACCATGCCCCCGACAACATTAACCGCCGGGCTGACCGATACGACACCGCCCCCAGCACAGCCATGGAAGCTGCCGCGCCACACCATGGGCATAGGGACGGCAGACAGCCCAAAGCAAAAGGAACAATACCAAACGACAGCAGAATGAACGCAAAATCTCTCATCGCAGCTTTTCTACTATGCTGCACGACAGCGACAGCACAGACCGACGACCCCGTCATAATGAAGATTGCCGGGAAAGACATAACACGCTCTGAATTCGAATACTCATACAACAAGAACAACTCGGAGGGCGTCATCGACAAAAAGAATGTCGAGGAGTACGTCGAGCTATTCGTCAACTACAAGCTGAAGGTGCAGGCCGCTCTCGACGAGAGGATGGACACGCTGACGTCATACAAAAACGAGTTCCGCCAGTACCGCGACATGCAGATACGCCCGGCTCTCGTCACAGAGGCTGATGTGGAGGCCGAGGCACACACTCTTTATGACAACGAGGCGAAACGCATAGGCCCCGACGGACTGATAAAGCCGGCTCATATCTTCGTGCGCCTGTCACCCGACGCCGACAAAGAGACCGAGAAGGCAAAGAAGGCACGCATAGACTCGCTCTACAACGCCCTCATGAACGGTGCCGACTTCACTGAGCTGGCCTCTAAGAAATCAGAGGACCCCGGGGCAGCGAAACAGGGAGGCGTGATAGGATGGATATCCCACGGACAGACATTCGAGGAGTTTGACAAGGCTGCTTACGCCCTCAAGGACGGCGAGACATCAAAGCCGGTGCTCTCACCCGTCGGATGGCATATCATAAAGGTCATGGAGAGGAAGCAGATAGACCCGTACGACACCCTGCGCCCCGCAATAATGAAATTCATCGAGCGACGCAACCTGCGCGACGCCATAGCCAACCGCAAGGTCGAGGAGATGGTTAAGGAGAGCGGAAACACAAAGACCGCACAGCAGATAATGGACGAGCAGGCTGCCGAGATGGAGGCAAAGGACCCCGAACTGAAGAATCTCATAAGGGAATACCACGACGGACTGCTGCTCTACGAGATAAGCAACAGAGAGGTGTGGGAGAAAGGCTCGAAGGACGAGGAGGGACTGAAAGCCTTCTTCAAGAAGAACAAGAAACAATACAAATGGGACGAGCCGCGATTCAAAGGCATGGTATACCATGTAAAGGACAAGGCTGACATAAAGGCTGTGGCAAAAAGCGTCAAGGGACTCGCCTTTGAGGACTGGAACGAGACGCTGCGCAAGACATTCAACGGCGACTCCATAATACGCATACGTGTAGAGAAGGGACTGTTCAAGAAAGGCGACAACGCATTGGTCGACAGCCTCGTGTTCAAGGCCAAGGATGTCAAGGTGAAGCCTGTAAAGGACTATCCATTCGACGCCATCCACGGAAAGAAGCTGAAGGCTCCGAAGGAGATGGCCGATGTCAGGAGCGCCGTGACAACCGACTACCAGAACGCTCTCGAGAAAGCATGGGTGGAGGCTCTCAGGAAGAAATACACCGTAGAGGTCTACCCAGAGGTTGTGGCGACAGTAAACAAGCACTAACCCACCACATAAGCATAATAACGTGCCGGCAACACACAGGACACGCCGTGGCACATCACGCAGAACACATCGTAAATGAAGAAAACACTTTTCATCATACTGACTGCTGCTATAGCCAACGTGGCAGCGATAACAGCAGGCGTCTCACACCATAGCATGG
Source organism: Hoylesella loescheii (assembly GCA_021531755.1). Classification (GTDB taxonomy): domain Bacteria; phylum Bacteroidota; class Bacteroidia; order Bacteroidales; family Bacteroidaceae; genus Prevotella. The sequence goes on along the minus strand of JADYUK010000002.1, from coordinate 48,535 downwards.
CGAGGACAGCCGACGACGAGACAACAGACACAGCGAAGACTGTGGAGAAGAAGGACGCAGAGACTGTTGTGCCACAGAAGACTGTCGCCGACGAGGTGATATGGGTCGTCGGAGACGAGGCGATACTCCTCTCTGATGTCGAGCAGCTGAGAGCACAGTATGAGGCGGAGGGAATGACACTGCCCGGAAACCCGGACTGCCGTCTGCCAGAGCAGATAGCTGTGCAGAAACTCTTCCTCCACCAGGCCGCTCTCGACAGTATCGAGGTGACAGAGGCTGAGATATCACAGGGCGTGGAGCAGCAGATAAACTACTGGATATCAATGATAGGCTCGAAAGAGAAGCTTGAGGAATACCGCAAGATGCCACTGACGAAGATACGCCAGTCACTGCACGACGACTACAAGAACAGCCAGCTGGCACAGAGGATGAGGGAGAAACTCGTGGAGGATATAAAGGTGACCCCGTCTGAGGTGAGACAGTATTTCCGCAATATGCCGGAGGACAGCATACCATATGTGCCGACAGAGGTGGAGGTGGAGATTATCACACGCACACCGAAGATTCCTATCGAGGAGATAAACCGCGTGAAGGACGAGCTGCGCGGATACACCGAGCGCATACAGAAAGGCGAGACAACATTCCAGACCCTCGCCCGCTTCTACTCAGAGGACCCGGGAACAGCACGCAACGGCGGTGAGCTCGACTATACCGGACGCGGCATGCTCGACCCTGCCTTCGCGGCCGTGGCGTTCAACCTTACTGACTCAAGGAAGATATCAAAGATAGTGGAGTCAGAGTTCGGATTCCATATCATACAGCTCATAGACAAACGTGGCGACAAGATAAAGGTGCGCCATATCCTGCGCAAACCACGTGTAAGCCAGGAAGCGATTGACGAGGGCATCAATATGCTCGACTCCCTGACAACAGAGATGGCTAACGGGAAGTTCACATTCGAGGAGGCTGCGACATACGTCTCTGACGACAAGGACACACGCAGCAATAAGGGACTCATGTTCAACTCTACCGAGGACGGCCGCACATCGAAGTTCCGCATGCAGGACCTCCCTACCGAGGTGGCAAGGGTAATAGAGAAAATGAAGGTCGGCGACGTGTCGCCAGCATTCACAATGACAAACAACCGCGGCAAGACTGTATGCGCCGTCGTGAAGCTGAAGTCACGTGTCGAGGGACACCGCGCCACAATAACCGAGGACTTCCAGGTCATGAAGGATGTCGTGCTGAGCAAGCGGAAGGCTGAATTCATACACGAATGGGTGAAGAACAAGATAAAGAACACGTACATATCTATGAAGAGCCGCTACAAGAACGGCGACTATGAGTACGACGGATGGGTGCAGGAGTAACGGACGGAAGACCATGCTGACGGACAGGACGTAACGGCTGGCCATGACACCAGGCAGACAACGACACCACAGCCGCCGCATCACTCTCCACGACACATCATACCAACACCATGTGAATGAGAATGAAACAGAACATATCTGACAACACTCTATGGCATAGGGCAGTCATCGCGACAGCTCTATGCCTCTTTGTCGTAGGCTGGATATCAGGCGCACAGGGGCCACAGAAACGCGGAAGGGCAAAGAAGAAGGCTACCGACACAAAGGTCTACCTGCAACACGCCAATGAGCTCTCGTATGACATATACGGCAAACACCCCGACGCACAGTTCGTCAAAGGGAAGGTGGCGTTCCTGCACAAAGGGGCTCACCTGACATGCGACAGCGCACTATACTACCAGCAGACTAACTCGTTCGAGGCTTTCGGGCATGTCAAGATGCGCCAGGGAGACACGCTGACGCTGACATCAGAATACGCATACTATGACGGAAACGACGAGATGTGCGAGGTCAGGCGCAACGTCGTGCTCACCCACCGCAAGACAAAGCTATACTGTGACTCGCTCAACTATGACCGCCTGTACTCAAAGGGATACTTCTTCGAGGGCGGAAAGCTGGTCGACGGGGATATGAGGCTGACAAGCGACTGGGGCGAATACTCTACCGCCGACAGGCAAGCCATATTCTACTATAATGTCAAGCTGAAGAACAAGAAATCGCTGACAGAGGGCGACACGCTATACTACGACACACGGACGTCAAGGGCTCACGTCGTCGGACCCTCTCGCATAACAATGGACGATGATATCATCATCACCGACAACGGATACTATAACAGCAAGACCGACCGCACAGAGCTTTACAGCCGCTCAACAGTAAAGCGGAAGGACGGCAAGACAATAACGGCCGACTCACTCTTCCATAACTCGAAGACTGGGATAAGCGAGGGGTTCTCAAACGTCTTCTTCAACGACACGGTGAACAAGACACAGTTCAAGGGCGACTATGTCTACTACAGCGAGAACGACGGATACGGATACGCCACACACCGTGCGACAGCAATAGACTACTCACAGGGAGACACGCTCTATGCCCACGCCGACACGCTGAAGATGCTGACATACAATATAGAGACTGACTCTGTCTACAGGAAGGTGTTCGGATACCCGCACGCGAGATTCTTCCGCACAGATGTGCAGGGGGTCTGTGACTCGCTCGTCATGGACTCACGTGACTCTGTCCTCATCATGTACAAGGACCCTATACTATGGAACGAGGGTGGACGGCAGATTCTCGGAGAGGAGATAAGGGCTTATATGGCCGACTCGACGATACGCATGGCGCATATCATAGGGCAGGCGTTCAGCGTGGAGATGCTTCCTGACTCGACTCATTTCAACCAGATATCATCCAAAGAGATGAAGTCATGGTTCACCGACGGGAAGCTAAGACTGAACCAGGCACAGGGCAATGTGCAGTCCATATACTACGAGCAGGACGATGCTGACAGCACACTGATATCGCTCAACTATCTCGAGACGGACACCATGCGCATGTTCCTGACACCGGAGAGGAAACTCGAGAAGATATGGGCGTGCAAGTCGAAGGGCACAATGTACCCCATATCGCAGATTCCGCCAGACAAATATAAGCTGCCGGCTTTCGCGTGGTTTGACTATGTAAGGCCGCTGTCAAAGGACGACATATACGAATGGAGACCGAAGAAGGGTGGCAGCGAACTGAAGAAAGAGAGGCGCAGAGAGGCTCCGCTACAGCATCTCGAACAGAAACCAATGGCCGTAGAAATGCCCGTCGTGAAGGAGGCGACGTCCACCGGAGAGCCCGGGCTGGCAGAGGTGACAACTGAGGAGGAGAAGAAACAGGACGTGACTGACACCCCAACAGCCGAAAAGCCTGAGACTGAGAACACCGCTAAGGAGGCTTTGAACGCAGTTAAGGAGGCCAAGAACGCCACAAAGGAGGCCGAGGACAAAAATAAGGAAGCCGAGGACAAGGCTGGGGTGAGCAAGGAGAAGAGGATAGAAACCACAGAGTGAAACACCCTGAAAACCTGCCTCACAACAACGACAATGCCCCATGAGAGACGCATCAGCAATCCCATGGGGCATATATTTGACAATACAAGCGAGCGGGGCATCACCCCACCAACAAGAAAAGAAAAACAATCAGACAATGGACAAGATACAACTTCTGCCAGACTCAGTGGCCAACCAGATAGCTGCCGGAGAGGTAATACAGCGGCCGGCATCGGTCATCAAGGAACTTGTCGAGAACGCCGTAGATGCCGGAGCAGACAAGATACAGGTGCTTGTGACGGATGCGGGGAAGGCATCGGTACAGGTCATTGACAACGGTATGGGCATGTCTGTGACTGACGCCCGCCTGGCTTTCGAGCGCCATGCGACATCAAAGATACGCAAGGCCGAAGACCTCTTCTCGCTGCATACCATGGGATTCCGTGGCGAGGCTCTGCCATCAATAGCGTCTGTAGCACAGGTGACACTGAAGACACGCATGGCCGACGACAGCGTCGGGACACAGCTGCGCATAGAGGGAAGCAAGGTCATATCGCAGGAGGCCACTGTCTGCCAACAGGGATGTAACTTCCTTGTCGAGAACCTCTTCTTCAACGTACCCGCACGAAGACGTTTCCTGAAGTCTAACGCGACAGAGATGAGCAATATCGTCACCGCATTCCAGCGCATAGCACTGGTATACCCGGCGATAGACTTCACGCTCGCCAACAACGGGCAGACACTCTACGCCCTGCCGGCATCAAACACACGCCGGCGCATAATAGACATCTTCGGGAAGAAGCTCAACCCCATGCTCCTGCCTGTCGAGGTGGAGACATCACTGGGCAATATCAGCGGATTCGTGGGCAAACCGGAGTCAGCTCATAAGAAGAACGTACAGCAATACTTCTTCGTCAACGGACGCTATATGCGCCATGCCGCGTTCCACAAGGCTGTCATGTCGGCATACGAGAGACTTGTGCCGCAGGGCGAGCAGGTGCCATACTTCATATACTTCGATGTCAAGCCCGACCTCATAGACGTCAACATTCACCCCACTAAGACAGAGATAAAATTCCAGGACGAGAGCGCCGTATGGCAGATTCTGGCAGCGGCAGTGAGGGAGACAATAGGAAGATACAACGCCATTCCGGCCATAGAGTTCGACACAGAGGGAAGGCCTGACATCCCTGTATTCGACGGCACGGAGAATATCGTCATGCCAACGATTGACATTGACCCGCTGTATAACCCCTTCAAACAGACGCAGGCCAGACCACAGCAAGGCGGACAGGCAGTCAGGGAGTCATCATTGGGATTAGGAGGAGGAAAGGTACAGAAGGACTGGGCGCAGCTATACGATGGGATAGAGACAAGCAAGACGACACAAGAGGAGACGCTGACACTGTTCGACAATGACACCCTCAACGAGTTTGCTGACAGAGTGACAACACCGGAGGAGACAACAAAAGCACGTGACCTCATAAAGGAAACAAAGACAACAGCAGGGAACACCCTGCAGAGAAGCAGCGAGCACTACCAATACCGGGGAGCGTATATCCTAACATCTGTATCCGACGGACTGATGGTGACCGACCAGGAGAGGGCCCACGAGCGCATCCTCTACGAGAGATATCTCAGAGAGATGGACACAAGAGGCTCTGTATCACAGAAGATGCTGTTCCCGGAGACAGTGGAGCTGAATGTCGCAGAGATGATGATAATGCCCGAGATAATGCCCGATATGCAGTCGCTCGGATTCGAACTGACAAACCTCGGAGGAGGGACATACGCCATAAACGCCATTCCGGCTGAGCTGGAGGGGATGGACATAAAGCGTATCGTCAGCGATATGATTCACTCGGCGGCTGACAACGGAGAGGCTGTGACAAAGGACGTATACACCTCGCTCGCACGCTCTATGGCACGCAAGGCGGCTATACCTCACGGACAGGCACTCTCAAACGACGAGATGGAACGCATCATTGCCGACCTCATGGAGTGTGAGAACACACGGTACACTCCATCAGGCAAACCCATCTTCAATGTCATACCCAACGGAATGATAATCCACGGACTGGGGTAAGGTAATAGAAAGATTAACCACATCAGAGATTGCTGTCCTGACGAATGTCAGCAAGCAGAGGGCTACAAACATCAAGAGCTACGCCTGCATGAGACTGTTATAAAACGTCTGTATCTATACAAATTACTGCCCGGTAAACTGTCTCAAGACCTTGGACATAGTTGTCTTGAGACAGTTTGCCGGGCAGTAATAATTATCTAAAAATGGGAGGATGGATTGAACGGGCTTTATCTCATGATGAAAACGAGTTGTCCTTTCGATACCTCACCTGTCCTTAATGGCGAGAGAGAGCCGTCCTTCTGGTTTACGAGGTATGCCTTGCCCTTCTTCTCAAGCGGTATGGAGCTATCTGAAAGATTCATGATGAGGGACGAAGAAGCCCCCTCCATACGGTAGATATCTGCCGAGGGGACTGTGGGACGCATGGCAAGGAGCGACTGGGAGAGGCGTGAGTCAGCGACAGATAGCGACGGACAGGAGCCACCAGCCATAACGACAGCCCAAGGGGCACGGTCGAAGGCTTTGGCATAATATAGCACAGCCTTTCCGGGGAACGCTGCTACAGCCTCGCTGACAGTCTGGTATATATCGGCAAAGTCTGGATTTGTGGTGCGTGTAAGGCGCAGATGCTGGCGCGGAGCAAGGTTCTTGCCACCCTCCGGCGCATAAAGCTTGCGGCCATGATAGTACCACTGCTCTATCTCTACGATATCGACAAGAGCTGCGTAGCTTGGCTTTGACATGACAGAGAGAGCCACATCACGCGTAGTATTGAGCACGACACGCGCCTTGCGCCCTGTCTTCTGCTGCCAAGAGGCTATACAGTCGAGCCAGAACTCCACGAAATGTGCCGGACCTGTATACTCCTCGCTGACAGACTGGTAAACATTGGGGGCGTCGGCCGTGGCGTCAAGGACATTCCAGATATACTGGCGATAGATATCAGCACGCTCCTTGTTCTGGGTGTCATAGAAGAGGTCGGCGGTGAAGATGCGCTTATCGCCAGTGAACGGTACAGGCTCAAGGAACTGTGTCCCCCTACCCTTGTTCTTCCCTGTAGACTGTATGTTATTAGCTGAGCGCCATGGAGAGTCAACCCAATGTGCACCAGCCTCAAGGATGTTATGCTGGAAGAAATTCTGGTTTATGACAAGCATCGACGGGACAGCGGCTGCAAGCTGGTTGATGCGATGGTAATACCATGTGTTCAGCCGTGACAGGTCATAGAGTGAGAGGCCGTCGCATGATGTCCCTTGGCCGGAACGTGCTATGGACTGCTCGTAGAACGGAGGCCACACATCGCCATCAGTGCGGCTGACACGCTCATGGTCATCACGCCTGCGGTCGTACCACAGACCGTAGTTCTGATTCCATACTGCCACATGCTGACGGCTTATATTGGCTACGAGAGAGTCAATACGGTCTGTCCCGCCACGCTGTTCTGTGCCTGGGAAGAAACGTGTGACAGCATAAGTGGATTTGTCCATGTATGAGTAACGTGGGCGGCCATTCCACCAGGGTGTGCGGTGGAGGTTGCCTGACATGAGACGATTGCCGACAGAGAGACGACTGTCAATAATACGCAACGCCTCAGCATTATGGCCTGCGGAAGACTCGCAAACAGCGGGCTCGGGCAGCTGGCGCACACCGTCGGGTGATGTCTGTGCTGTCATGACAGCCTCATCAGCCCACTGGCTCATAGTGACACGAGGACTCAAAGCCTCCTCGGCCATCTCTGCCGCACGCTGGATGGAGGGCGAAGAGGAGCCGTCGAGATTGCGCATGAGCACACGGCAACGCTCTGAGGCTGCCTCAGCACCAATGCGCTGTGATAGCTGATAGGCGAACAGGGAGCGTGGGTTGGATATATGGTTGTTTGTCTCCATCCAGAAGCCATCGCCCTGACAATATCCCCAACAGCCGACTGCGTAGCAGCGTGCGTCTGCCGAGACATCATAACAGTCAACCTTAGAGGCGGCACACTCCCACAGCACAGAATTGGCGGTATTCCATCCACCGCCCCAGCAGTCAAGCTCAAGATTCTTGAAGGAGAGGCTGCCTCCCTCGATATTCATATTGTCAAGGAGGATTCCTGTGGCCCATGATGACGATGAGCCGCTCATGCCATGAGATGCGAAAGCCTCACACTGGACGAAAGCATTGGGGCCTGGGGCACAGTAGCCAGCAGAGAAATCATTTATGCCTTCCTCTGAATAACAGCGCTGGAAGAGGGTCTTGCCACCGAGAGTCAGGAATGTACGGCGGCGCCATCCACCTATCTCTGACGATGGAGAGAACGAGCGGCAGTCCTCTACTGTCACTTGCTGAGCCATACGCTGGACAATGACTGCGGAGCCTGCAAGCTGCCGGAAGTCAGCCATACGCACCCAACAGTCTTCTGCCGCATCGATATATACGCCCTCCCAGGCATGATTCTCATCCACCGGAGAGAGAGAGCCGGCCTCTATGGTGATGTTCTCCACACCACAATCGTGTATGAGTCCCGGCCAAGAATAAGCCAGAGCGTATGCCCCACCCCACTCTTTGTCAAGGCTGACAGAGAGCGGAGCGTCGATGACAATATTAGCGGAAGACGGTGTGGAAGAGGTGACAGACGTTACGGTACGCTGCCATCTGACATCCATCTCCCCAGCTTTCCATCCCCAATAAGACAGATTCCCACCGAACACCTTACAGCCAATGCTCTCTATCCACTCCTTGGTGGAAGGGCGCACAATAATGAGACGGCTACCCTCAGCCAGACGGACACCGCCTGAGAGGGCAAGAGTGTGTGAGCCAACAGGGACGTAATCGTCAGTAACGCGCAGGGTGTCTGTGACAGTGAGGTCGTTCTTTCCCTCTATATAGACCACCGCTCCACGGTCGACACCTGTCTTATGAAGTATTGTCTTGTGTTTCGACACGCCTCTGATGACGACTCCTGATGTAGATATGCGCAAAGGCGCGGACAGCTCATGAACGCCCTCACCTATGAGGACAGCTCCCCTCAAGCCTGTCGCCTTGTCAGGTTTCAACGCTGAGACATAATCGATGGCACGCTGTATGCGACGGCTCTGGTCGCCAGTCTTGTATGGCACAAACACTTTGACAGGAGCGTCAGGTATTGATGCGCCCTGCTGGCGGTAACCGCAATACGAGAAGTCGAGTATGCGATTGCCACGCTCGTCGGGTGTAATATTGACCTCCCCTCCCTTTGATATGGCTATCGGTGCTTGGGGTTTCTGCCCGTATGTGTATAAAGCGGACAGGAATAGGGTCACGAAGAAGAATGTTCTTAACCAAGCCAAAGTGAGCAAGCTCCCTTTGTTCTTTTGGCTTATCGAAATTGTTTTTCTGGTCATTGTCATTTCCCCCCCTTTGATTTCTCGCGTTCTTTCAGGCGTTTGAACCAAGCCTCGCGCTCTTTGTTAAGGTCATATCCTCGCTTTGAGAGATAGTTGTTCACACGGCCTTTGTACTTATTGAACACCTCGTGTTTCTGCTTGCTGCCCTCAGCGTCGATTGCCAGTTCACGCGCCTCGACCATCCATGCGTATATCTGTGCTTTCTCTTCATCCTTGAGCGATGGTATCTCGTCGAGATAAGCGTCATACGTCACCTTGACCTTGTTATAGGTCATGGCATCTTTTATCGCGATGATATCTTTCTCTGATACAAAAATGGACAGCTGCGATTCGAGAGCGAAGTGTGTGCGATAGAGGCGTGAGTCACATTTGGCACGTGCCATATCTATGGCATCATTCTTCTGCGAGCCTGTGAGAGAATCCTTAGCAAACTTAATGCTCTGGTCACGCTCTGCATAAATGTCGTTAAGCTCGAAATAGCGGTTGGCCACGATATTGCGCACAGCCTCCGCCTTCTCCCCTTGCAGATTGAGTGATGATATGTTCTTTGTCGTTCTCGCTAAGATTGTATTCACATAAGAAGTGTCCCTGCCTGCACTGTTCAAAGCCACAGTCTGGGCTGTCGCTGATAATGGAAGAAGCAGAAGGAGGAAAAGATTCAATATATGTCTCATTGTATTAGGAAATATGTTATGGCAGGTGGCCTGGCCTGCTGACATGGCACAGGAGCAACCTGCCATAATGTGTGTTGTTTATAGAATCATGCTATCACTTGCCCACACCGCCATTGGCAGCGAGTGTGTCATAGTTGTTGGAGAGGTCACGCCAATCGACTTTCACACGTGGGTCAATGCCGTTGATATACTTCTCTATATTGGTATATCCATCCCCATTGCAGTCCTTCTGGGCGTCAGAAGGGTCGTTAGGGTTAAGTCCGTATCTTGTCTCCCACTCATCGGGCATGCCGTCGTTGTCTGAGTCGAGGCGTGGTGTTCCGTTATATTCAGGGTATCCACCCATCTGGCGTGGGTCGGTTATGATGCCGAGCTTATATGAATCCTTAGGGAGACGGCGGTATTTGAACGAGCCGTCCTCTGCCATTGACTTCTGTGCGAGGCCGCTGGTGTCGCCGTAAGGATTGACCTTCGGCAGTTTCTTCTCATAATAGACCTTACCAGTACGCACCTCCTCGATTATGCGCTGGTCGACAATGTCACGTGTCGGGAACATCGCTCCTGCATTATCCAAGACGAAGTTGTAGGCTTTCTGTGCGCCCATTATCTGCATATAAGGCATGGCGAAGGGCTCATTGGCCTTCATCTGCTCAGTATATCCCTTGGTGTCAGGCTGGCTCTCCACTTGTATGCCACCATCCCAGTTGTCGCGGGTCACACGCTCGTTACCCTCCATTATGTTTCCTGTGGCGTACACTCGTCCATACTGTTTATAAGACAGCTTTGAGCGTCCGGACTCTGGTTTGAGTATACGGTGGCCTACAGGCGAGTCTTTCGGAGTCAGCGGACCTGGCTTGTAGTAGTTGTTGATGAAGTTATACATGGCCTGATAGTCACCACCATCTGACGAGCGGTGTACCCAGTTGAAGACCACATTGTTGACGAAATTGAAGATACCGTTCCATCCTACCGATGGGTTACGTCCTGAGTTGTCAGCCCACAGGTTGCGCATGAAGCTGCAGTTCTCACCTCCAAGAGTTGAACCGAAAGCATGGTTATATGTGTCGAGCGCCTTGGCCGAGATAGAGTTCTGTATTGTCACATTGACAGTGCCACGTTTCTCGTGGGTATAGTCAGCTCCAGGGTCCCACATGTGGCGGTAGAAGGAGATGTTCTCGTCGAGTCCCCACTCCGCTGAGATATGGTCGAGCATGATATTGCCGACAGGGTTTCCACCGAATGAGTCCTCACGATGGTGAGCGTATGTCTCACCACGGCGGAATCTCATATGGCGTATCACGACATCGTGAGTGTCAACGCCGAATGTCTGTCCTGCCACGCAGACACCGTCGCCAGGTGCTGTCTGTCCTGCTATCGTTATATATGGAGCCTGTATTATGAGTGGGCTCTCAAGCCGTATTATTCCCGAGACATTGAAGACTACGATACGTGCTCCACCAGCCTCACAAGCCTCACGCAGAGTGCCTGGTCCGCTGTCAGCGAGCGATGTGACAACATAAACCTTTCCGCCACGTCCGCCAAAAGAGTACATGCCGCCACCCTCAGCACCAGGGAAAGCGGGAATCTTTGCCTGTGGGAGATCAGTAGGCCGGCCGGCCCATGGCACGTATGGTCTTCCCTCAGCATGTTCTTTCTTCACGATAGGCTCACACTTAGCCCACACCTCTGCCTGATGTTTCGCCCAGGCTGCCTGCATAGAGTCAATCTTTGCCTTTGCCTCCTTGCTCAGCTGTGGATACTGCGCATGGCAGGGGAGCATTGTGAGAGTCAGGGGTAGTAAAAATACAGTTTTCTTAAGTATGTTCATAGTATGTGGTTTGGTATTGTAATATACTATTATTAATGATTCTAAGATTCAGTCCATGTGTTGTCCGCTGTACCGTCCAGCAGACACAAAGCTCTGAGACTACTCTGCCGAGCCTTAGTGTCACGTAGCTACTTAACTTCAACTGACGGAACAGCGAGAGGAGAGGCTGAGCTTGCCCAGACTATCCCGAGTCGTGACGGAAGAAGACGAGAATCAACTGACGAACGAAGCAAGAGCAGAGACCGAGCTTGCTTGGGCTATGCCTTGCAAGGAGGAAGAAGGCTTAACGCCAACTGACGAACGAAGCAAGAGCAGAGACCGAGCTTGCTTGGGCTATGCCTTGCAAGGAGGAAGAAGGCTTAACGCCAGCTGACGGAGAACCGGCCGACATCCTGCAGCGTGACGCTGTGGCTGTCGGGAGAAGAGACTCCCTCAAATGTGACATCCTCTATCGGAGACTCAGGCAGTCCGATAGCCTTGACAAACTCCTTGGTGTGCTCGACAGTAATATCCTTGAAGTGGATATTCCGGAAGTAAGGTGTCAGTCTCGGGTCATTGTCACGATTGTATCTCTCGGCAAGTTTGCCTACATATGTCGCTGAGCCGAGCATATCCCAATAAACGGCACGGCGTTTAGGATTCTTCATAGTGATACGTTCGAAGTATAGATTCTCGCCTCCGCCACCTCTTGGGCGTCGTGTCTTGAAGTATATGCCATACGACGACTCGTCGATAGAGACATCATGCATATAGACATTCCTTATTCCGGCGGCCGTCTCAGAGCCCACGGTCAGTCCGCCGGCTCCACGTTTCGCATGGCAATGGCGTATGACGACATTCTCCGTCGGGCGGGCCTTAGCCAGTCCGTCCACACCTCGTCCGGCCTTCAGCGTGAAGCAGTCATCCCCACAGTCGAGTGTGGTATACTCTATCAAGGCATTGCGCGAGGAGTCTATGTCTATACCATCGGTGCGTGCTATACCGTGGCTTGCGACTGTGACACCACGTATGATGATGTTCTCACAATATACCGGCACGATGTTCCAGAATATCGAGCCCTCGAACGTCACACCCTCAACGAGGACATTGCGGCAGTTTATCGGGCCGAAGAAGACAGGCAGGCATAACGTGCCATAATAGCGTCCGTTGCTGTTCTGCTTAGGTTTTCCCTCCATCAGCGGGAAACCGAAAGCCTCGCGAGGCTTGCTCCCGTCGAAGAGACGGCTGGCAAGAGGGATATCCTGTACTGCATCAGGGATGCCCGCCATTGTTATATCGAGCATCTCGCAATCACGTTGTGGTGCTACAAGCTTCCCTTTTCCTGTGACAGCGATATTCTCCGCCCCGTCAGCATATATCATCGCACCTGGGCCATAGATATCCACGCCCTCATTACGGCAGGCAACAGCTGGGAGATAGTCTTTGACATCGCCCGAGAAATGCAGCTCAGCACCCTCGTCAATCTGAAGGCAGATATTGCTCTTCAGGGTGATGCGGCCGGTGAGCCATTTTCCTTTGGGTATGACGACAGTTCCTCCTCCGCGCTTTGCGAGGCGGTCAATCTGCTTCTGTATGTCGCTGCTGCGGCGTATAGTGAGCGAACGTTGCGGGAAGACCGGACGCTGAAGCCGTGGCATGTCAAACGGAGCGGTAATGGGTTCAATGTCCTTAGGCATAAGAGTGTTTACATCTTGTGCATAGGCACAGCATGGGAGAGACAATGCCAATAGTATTAGAACAATGTAATGCATGCGGGAAAACAAATGATGATAGAGCTACGGAGACTCTGTTAGACAATAGAAAGAGACACCATAAAGTGGCATGGCTGGAAACTTATCTATAATATTATGGTGGAAGGAGAACACCTCCTCCCACCATAACAAACAATAATCAAGCAGCCTTTATTTCACATACTTCTTGCCATTCTTGATGACGATGCCACGATAGCTACCGTTCACCTGCTGGCCAGAGATGTTGTAGATGCGGTTGTCATTCTTCTGGATTATAGCGGCAGGAATCTCCTCAATGCCTGTTGAGCCGCCTGTTGTGAACTCATAACCGCCGAAACCAATCTGTGAAGAGTGCTGGAAGAGCCAGTAGCATCCGCCTGCCTTCACATTGAATGTGAGATAGCCCCAGAAGTTCTGGTTGCCATCTGCTATGACATAAGGAGCAGTGTCAACACCGTCGACAACCTTCGTAGAGTTGTGTATCTCCTGTATCTCCTCTGCAGAGAGATATTTCTTGCGTGATGTGCCATCGTCAAGAGTCTCGTTCTGACCGTTTATGTAGCCCTCTACCTTGTAAGCGATAGGAGTCTTTGTAGCCTCGTCGACAACGTAAGTGTTACGGTTGCCCTTGTTAGAGAATACACGCACCTTCACTGTTCCGTCAGCCTTTGGTGAGAACTTGTAGTAGAGACCGTTGATAGGCATTCCATTGCTGCCGTCAGCCTCATAGAATGTGTAGAGACCGCGCCACATGCCTGTACCAACACCGTCAGTAGTCACTTCCTCCGCATCGAGAGCAACGTATGGGTTACCGGTTCCGAGGATATAGTCGAAATATTCAGTCTTCTTGTCGTCGAGGTTCTGGTTCTTCACTTCCCACTTCACCTCTTTCCATCCCTTCCATCCAGGGAATGTACCTCCAGGCTCTCCCTGTACGTCATCAGGATTGGCACCACCTACAGCGACAACGTCCATATTCGTAGTGCTGAAGTTGACGATAGACTTTCCGTCGGCTATAGTAGCGCTGGCGAAGACATCAGCAGCTGTTGTGACAGGAGTGCAAGAATATACCGTCTTTCCCTCATCGTTTACCTCTGCCTTCCAGTCAGTAATCTCTGTAGAGCAGGCTTTATATGACTCTACTGAGCCACCACCAGTCTCCGCAGCCTCATATGTGACTGTCATAGTGGTAATCTGCACTGTCTTTGCCTTACGTGTGAATGTGACCTTTGGGGCAGAGCCTTCCCAAAGAGCGTCTGTGAAAGTGCCTGGAGCAGCGTCGATATTGGTTGCCCCGATATAGTTTCCCGTAAGCTCAATCTTCTTGATGTTTGCACCACCAGCCTCGATATCGACCGAGCAGCCAGATGCGAGACGGAATGTAATAGCGCCATCGGTACTCCAGAATCGTACTGGAGTATCACCGTTCTTTGCTACTGTGATAGTCACTTCGTCCTGAGTGACTTTCTGTCCCACCTCAAGAGGTGTTGCACTACCAGCTTCAGGGACAGCATAGCCGAAATTGGCAGGTTTTGTCAAATCCAATGTCACGGTCTTGTCTGCAAAGGCAGATGTCACTGCTGCAAGCAGCATAACCGCAGAGAGTAGAATTTTCTTCATAGACGTAGAATGTTTTTTGTTATTAGTTGTAAGTACTTGTTCGCTGTACAATCATTATAAAATCTGTTGCAAAGATAATGATTTACGGCAGAAAAAACAAGAACTATGGTATAAATAATCTTAATAAGCAGGTGTGCATCATAAAAAAGAAGTACAGCTGTGCAGTATCCGAGTATTCAGAAAAGTCATCCCAGATAATTGCACCGCTGTACATCTCATGTCTTTACCTTTAGGTTTCCACATCATGACGGGGCATTATCCGTCCTATCATGATGTGGAGGGCTCATCACTCGGCAAGCGGGTCGAATGTTCCGTTTGCATTGCTGCGGTTAGTATCCTGCCAGCCAATGGTCTGCTGCAGGTTAGGGTCTGAGTTCAGGGCTCCAGAGCTCAATCCCAGGAAGTAGTACTTAGCCCAGAAGTGCATATACATCTGTGCCTGGTTAGAGTCATAAGAGTCTCCGGCACGTGTCTTGCGCACGAGGTGGTCCTGATACCATGCCTTAAGAGTCTCCTGCTGCTCAGCGAGGTCTTTCCTCAGGTCGATGGCTTTGCAGCGTTCCTCTCCGTCGCCTGTTATAGGGTCAGAGGCGACGGTCGTTCCTGTGCCGTATCCGAGACCGTCGTTCCAGTCGTTGCTGACGCGGAACTCCATATTCTCACGTCTCTGTCCGTTGAAAGGTTTGAATCCAAGCCATGTACATGTGTTGCCACCCCATCCTGTGAGTTTCCATGATGCGGGCGCGCCCTCTATCTCTGAGAAGTTGGCACCGCCATCGAAGAGGAGCCAGCGGCGCATATCGTCGAAGCGTTTTCCCTCGTAAGCCAGCTCTATCTGTCGCTCGTAGAGTACAGCGGCCATACATGTCTGCTGGCTTGCTGTGATGCCATCGAGACCACAGTCGCCTGTGTAGCCCGCTCTCTGTCGTATCTGCATGAGTAGGCTCTTGGCCTCTTCGAGCTGTCCTGCACCTGCAGCGGCCTCAGCAAGGTTGAGCAGGACCTCTGCATAGCGTATCTCGACGTATGGTGCAGCAGAATAGAGGAATCCGCTCTGGTTAGCACTGGCAGCCCAGTTCTGGTAGAGAGGAGAGGCGTTGAGGTCGAGGTCGTCAGAGCGTTTGCGGACATATATGCCCTTGTTGTTCGAGCCGAGGTTGTCAGCTCCGAATCCTCCGTTCTTGATATTGTCGCGCTCCTCTGTTGTCTGGTACCATGCGTAGTTCCATAGCTCATAGTCTTTTCCGCTGTTGTATGAAGGGTTCTCAGGGTTCTGCATTGTCGCGTCGCCATCGAAAGCCCAGCGCACTCCAGGGAATGCGAATGTGCGATAGAATCGTGGGTCACGGTTCATGAAGGGGAAGTCAGCCTCATAGTTGACAGACGATTTAGGCAGAGAAGAGTAAGCCTCGCATGATGCGGGTATCTTTCCGTCGGCCATAGGGAAGAGGTCGACAATCATCGCCGATGCGTTCAGTCCGCTGCCCGTAGCGTTCTTCGGGCGTATGCCACGCTCCCATGGGTTATTCTTCTGGCTGTCGCCGCTCTGTATGGTATTGTAGAGCGTGACGAAGACATCCTCACAGCATCGTGTCTGTGTGAACACCTTTGCGAATGCCGAGCCATTCATCTCGTTGCCTTCGCCCATATAGAGGCTGTGTCCGCAGCTGTTGATGACGCTGAGGTCACGTTTCATCTCGTCATAGGCATTCTTCCAGCGGCTCTCATCGTTGGCACGGTTGAAGAGAGGTGATGCCCAGAGGAGCAGCACACGTCCCTTCAGTGCGAGAGCGGTGCCTGATGTGACACGTCCCCAGTTGCTTGCGCTCCATCCGCCGTTTGCTGTAGCCTTCTTCAGGAGCTCAGCCGATGTGTTGAGGTCGTTGATGATGAAATCCACGCTTGCCTTTGCCGACGAGCGTGGCGTTGAGTTCTCGGCTATCGGCTCAAGCACATCATCGACGATAGGCACACCGCCATACCATTTCACCATCTGGTAATAACACCATGCGCGGAAGAAGTATACCTGTCCGAGCAGCTCGTCCTTCTCGTCCTGTGACAGGCTTCCGTTTGTTATGCCCTTGATGACATCGTTGATATTGCGTATGCGTCCCCATACGCTTGCCTGTATATTGTTTGACTGGTTATGGAAATAGTCAGGCACAGCAGCGGCTCCGTTGACAACCATCATCTCATTATCAGGATGCACGAAGAGCGAGAAACCTGCGTATTCCTCAGTCGACTTTGACTGGTCGTCGGCGTTTCCTGTACAGTTATACTTCCAGTTGGCGTTAGAAGTAGGGTCTGGCAGGCACCATGAATAGACATCGCTGACACGCCGGCTGGCTCCCTCATAGTAGTCGTAGATGCCGGTGTTGACGTTGTCATAGTTTTTCTTTTCCTCAAGGAAGGTGTCGCTGCAAGAAGCCATTGTGAGCACAGCCATGGCGGCGAGTCCCACTTTATTCATTATATTCATATTCATTTTTTCCTTGGTCTTATTAGAATCCGAGATTGATACCGATAGTCCACTTGCGCAGTGTAGGATAGCTTCCGTATCCTGTCATGGTGCTTATGAAATGGTCTGGGTAAGGATTATAGAAGCTTATGAGGTTCTGTCCTGTCACATTGATGCGGCAAGACTGTATTCCTATCTTCTTCACTATCTCTGACGGGATGGTATATGCGAGTGTGAGGCGGTTGAGCTGCACGCGTGTGCCACTTATGCGCCAGAAAGAAGATGTCACAGCGTTCACTGATGAGTAAGCGAGGTTAGGATACTTCGCACCGCGGTTAGCCTGTGTGAGCACATTGCCTGCCTCGTCATAGACTGTCTCGTAAGAGTACATATTGTCGACATTCCAGAAAGAAGGCATGTTTGTCATCTCTATGCCATATGTCCCGGCCTTGAGGGCCGACGATGGCACGAAGCTGTAGGCGCCCCAGCTTGCGGAGAGCTGTGCTGTGATGGAGAATCCCTTATAGTCGGCTCCGAGGTTCATGGTGAAGCCATAAGGATTGCTTGAGCGCTTGGAGAGCTGCACCTGGTCATTATCATTATCCACGATGCCGTCAGGACCGGCATATGTGCCGTCTTCCTGCTGTGAGCCGCGTACATCCTTGTATATGAGCATTCCCGGACGCACCTTGTCCTTGGTCATTCCCATGTATGATGTTATGCCATACTTGTCGAAGTACTCCTCTATGTCCTGGTATGTGCGGAACATGCCGAGACATTCCATACCCCATATACCAACATCAGAGCGGTGGCCAGGGCGTATCTGGCGGTAGAGATACTCGTTCTCGAAGTCCATGAAGTGGACCTTGTTGTCTGAGTAGCCGGTATTGATGCCTACGCGGTACTTGAAGTCCTTGCCTATCTTGTCCTTCCATGTCAGGCCGAGCTCTATACCGTAGTTGTCCATCTCGCCTACATTGAGCGCCGCTGTCTGCGAGCCTATTGTTGTAGGGGTAGAGTTCTGGATATTCAGGAGCATCTCACGGTTCCATGTGTAGTATGCGTCGATATTGACAGAGAGGCGGCTGTTGAGGGTGTTGAAGTCGATACCGAGGTTTGACTTGTATGACTTGTCCCAGTGGACACCACGGTTGACAGCCGAGTTGGTCTTGTTGATTGTGATACGGTTGTCGGTCTCGTTGTTTGTGCCCTCACCGAAGACGGGACCACGGTTGGCATCCTGTGCATATACCTGCATCCACTGCCATGCGGCGGTGTTGTCACGTCCGGTCAGACCGAATGACGCGCGTAGCTTCAGATAGTCAACCCACTTGACATCGCGCATCCAAGGCTCCTCGCTGATGACCCATCCTGCGCTGGCTGATGGGAAGTAGCCCCACATGTTCTCAGGTGCGAACTTGGTAGAGGCATCGGCACGCATGAGGAACTCGAAGAGGTACTTGTTGGAGTAGGCATAGTTGATACGTCCGATGTAAGAGAGTGTGCCTGACTCTGAGCGTGTGAATGTCACGGTCTTTGTGTTTCCCTCGGCAGAGTTTGACTGTCCTGTTGTGAAGGGGTAAGGGTCGCTGACCATGCCGTAGAGATACTCTGACTCTGCCTCTGACTTCTCTATCGAGAAGAGTCCGCCGATATGGTGCTGGCCGAAGTCGCGTGAGTAGTTGAGTGTGAAGTTTATCTGATAGTTGTCTGTGCGTGTTGAGTTACGGCTGAGGAAAGATGGTGAACCGTTTGAGACGCTGAGCGGCACATAGTTGCTGTCAAGGAGGATATCGTCGAGAGTGACGCCCTCATAGTACATGCCGGTATCATCATAGAGGTGTGAGCCGCTGCCATACCGTGTCTTCATCGAGTAGACCGTATAGTCTGTGCCGTACTGGTTTGTCTTGTCGGTGTTGATGCTCTTGGCGTATGTCACACGTCCAGAGAGGCCCTTGAGAGGCTCCCATATAGCTCCGAAGTCGACATCGATGCTTCCGTTGACATTGAGGTTGGAGTTTACGGTGCGGCTGTAGTCGCCGTTCTCCCTGAGTGTTGAGAAGGAGTAGAGCTGGTCAGTGGCAATCTGGTTGTTTGTGATGCCGTAGGCAGCGATAGGCATGCCGTTGACATACTCTGGTATATAGCGTGGGCGTGTCAGCAGGAGGTTGTAGTCTTTCTCGTTTGACGAGCCTCCGACCTTAACGAGCGGGGTGTTCTTCTTGCCGTTGTCTCCGCTGACGGTGATGTTCGCCTTCAGCCATTTTGTCACCTTCACGTCAACTCCGGCGCGGTAGTTCCAGCGGCTGTAGTCGAGTTTCCCGAGGTTACCGTCCTGTGTGAAGTATGATATCCCGGCGAAATAGTTGGCGCGCTCAGTGGCTCCTGAGATGTTGGCGCTGTGTTTCATTGTGAAGGCTGTCTTCCAGTTCTCGTCGAGGAGGTCATAATTGAGCGAGCGCATTTTCTGCAGCTCGTCATTCTGGAAGAGGTCAGAGACTTTCAGGACGGTGCCGCTCTTCTGGTTGTTGGCTGTCGCCACGGCGTTGTAGAGGCGTCCATAGTCATAGGAGCTGAGCATCTTGGGGCGTGCCACCTCGTCTGTCAGGCCGAATGTTCCGCTGTAGGATATGCGTGGTGCTCCCATCTTTCCTTTCTTCGTGGTGACGAGGATGACGCCGTTGGCGGCACGTGCGCCATAGACGGCGGCTGCGGCATCCTTCAGTACAGAGATTGACTCCACCTCTGAGGGGTCGAGGTTGTTGAAGGCTGTGGCGCCGAGGTTCTCTGATGTGTTGCCTGTCTTCACGTCGTTAGGATAGATATATCCGTCGATGACGTAGAGCGGTTCCTGTGATGTCACACCGACATCTCCGAGGGAGTTGGTGTCACGAATCTTTATTGTGGCGTTCTCTCCCGGGCGGCTCTCGCCTCCAGAGACAGAGACACCATTGACAAGACCTGAGAGAGTGGACGCGAGTCCGCCACTTGCGAGGTCCTGAATCTCGTCCATCGGCACTGTGGCGATGGAGCCTGTGAGGTGTGCCTTCTTCTGTGAGCCGTAGCCGACGACAACGACCTCGTTGAGAGAAGTGTCAGCTGGGAGCAGCTTTATGGTCTGTCCGGCCTCCACCTCCTGTGGTTTGTAACCGATGTATGTTATTTTCACTTTTGCTCCCTTAGGTACGCTGACGGTATAGTTTCCGTCTAGGTCGGTCACTGTACCTTGTCCTTTTGAGCCTACGATGATGACAGAGGCGCCAATGACTGGTTCTCCGTTCTCATCGAGCACAGTGCCCTTCACCTGCTGTGTCTGTGCGAGGAGCGCTGAGGGGGCGAGAAGCATGGCAAGCATCACGAGTGTGAAGAGTTTGGCCATGCAGCTGTTATTATGTTTATTGCTCATAGTATATGCTGTGTTTCTTGTTGTTTAGGTTTAGTACCAGCGTGGGTCGCCGGCTTTGGCTGCGGCTGCGAGTCCGGCTGGTGCGAGGCTCAGTCCGGCGTTTGGTTTGGAGAAGTCGAGTGGCTTGAGGTCTGCGTCGTTGAACTCAACAGCCTCATCTCTTGTCGTGTAGAAGTTGCCATACTGGTCTGTGCGTCCGCTGGGGCCGAAGTCGGTCGTCTGCGGTGAGCAGTCGGCAGAGTATGACATGAAGTTGTTCGTCGTTGTCTTTATCCACTGTGACTGTATGAGCTGGTAGAGCCTGTAGACATCATAGAAGACGGAATTCTCGACCTTTATCCACAGCAGCTTCCCATTCTGGGTGTTCGGCATGTTGTTGGCGAAGTCCTTCTTTGGGTTGGTCTTGAGGAAAGAGCAGTTTGAGATAGTGTACTCAAGGAAGTTGTTGGTGTTGCCGTAGATTTTCCTTGGCTGTGCGTTGGAGGAGTTGCTGTAGCGCATGAAGTACTGTTCCTTCTCGTTCTTCTCTGTGTTGAGGAATGTGGTGTTCTCCATTGTCAGCTTCTGTATCAGTCCGTTTGTGCTGCCGGTGAGGTTTATCCACGGTGTAGTGTTGGCGGCGTTGGCGGCCTGGATGATACAGTCTTTTATCCTGAGGTCGGATATTGACCATGGTTTGGCGTTGCCATAGATGAGTGTGGCGGGGAGGTTCTTTACCCAGCACTCCTGCAGTACGACAGGTTTCTGTATGACGAAACCGTCCTGGTTGGCGCCGAGGGCTTTATACCCGAGGGTTTCTGTCGAGATTGACGCGTCGGGTGTGGCTCCGAGGGTTATGAGGCCCATGGCCTTTGGCATCATGGTGCAGTCGAAGTTTATGAACTTCACCTTCAGTCCGGCCTGTGTGGTTATGTAGCCGTTCTCCCCGAGTGTGAGTGTGGCGCGGTTCACCTTGTCCGCGCTGCGGAATGTGATGGGGTACAGCCCGAAATCGACTGGCTCATTGAGTGTGTATTTCTGGCCGGCCTCCATCTCGAATGCCATCTCATAGTTGTTAGGGTCTGCCGCCATGGCCTCGTCCATCTCTGCCTTATGCTGGGCGATATATGAGTTGACGAACTGTGCCACGTCTGCGCCAGCAGGGATGCTGACACCCTCTACCATGGTTGAGAAGACGAAGCTTGTCGCATCAGTGGCGTCGGTGTTGTTATACTTCTCGTTGCCGAGTGTCCTGACGGATGTGACGTATTTCGTGTCCTCATACTTGTCGAATGTCACGCTGACACCATCCACCACGCTGTCTGTGATGACTGGTGTCTGTGTGTCACCACTCTGTATGGCCACATTGACGAGATATCCTCCAGCGCCATGGACGAGCGGCCATGTCATCTGGACTTTCTCTCCAGACGAGGTGCTGATAGTAGCGAAACAGCTCTTGTCGAGACTGGGTGATGACAACTGCGTATTGCGGACATCGCTCTCGAAGAGCGGCTCGTCATCATAGCCATCGACACAAGAGACTAACATCGTTGCCGGGAGACAGAATACGAGTCCGGCAAGGAGATAAAATGTTTTTCTCATACGGTTTTAGTTCTATGTTTTTTTTCGTTTGTTTTTTGTTTTCTTTCGTATAGTCAGGTCCGGCCTGCTGGTACTGTCATGGAGTCCGGCCGGTTTGTCCCGCTGTGCTGTACCCTATGCCATGTCTGGCATCTGGCTCTCTGTGGGGTCTCAGTTATGTCTGTCGTGTGTGTCCCGCGTGGGGCTTGGGGGTGGATGGCGGTTGGCCCGGGGGCTGGCCGCTACATTCTACCGCCCGAAGATTTCTTTCAGGTAGGCTACATTGTCACCATAGTTTGCGCGGACATTGCGGACATTCTTTGCGTCTCGCGAGCGTTCCACGGTGAGCCATCCGCGGTATCTCATCTTCTTCAGCGTCTTCTTTACCGCCGGCATGTCTATGTATGGGTCGTGGCGCAGGGTGACGCTGTCGGTGTTGGAGACATGTATCTGGCAGACGCGGCGTGTGCCGAGGGCTCTCAGCTCGTCGCATATGAGCTGTGTTGAGGTCTTCGCCTCCGGGGCATGGCCTGCCTTGAAGCGGTCACATGCGTCCTGGAAGTTGTAGTATATCTTTATGCCGCTGGAGTTGATATCGTCGAGCATCCTCTTCGAGAAGGCGGCTGGCATGGCTGTACGGATGCCTATTGTGAGGCCGCGCTTGTGGGCCATCTCGCCGAATGTGTGCAGGCGTGAGCAGAGGGCCTCATACTCTGGCCCCTCGCCACTCTGCCACTCGCGCCCTGAGCCGCCGAGGGGGAGGAAGGCGACCTTGGCGCCGAAGGCCTCCATCGTGTTGAGACAGTCGGCTATGAGGCTGCGATAGTTGGCGTCGCTCTCTGAGGCGGTGTGTTCCTTGCAGACTTTTGTGCCGTCGGCGAGGGTCTGCTCGTCAAACTTGCGGTCTATGAGTGTCTGGGCGAAGAATCCCGACATGGCTATCGAGGAGACTCTTATGCCGAGCCGCTCTGCTGTCTGGCGGAACTGCGTTGTCTCCTTGTCATTGTCGCGGAAACGGTTCTCGAACATCACACGGCGCCCGAGAGGGCCCATGTCCATCTCCACTCCGTCGCCTCCGATGTCCTTCATGAGCTGGAACTGCCCGAGTTTCTGGCGCTTGAGCATCATCCAGTCACAGCAGCTGATGCCTGCTATCTGTGCGTGGATGTCTGGTGAGACGAGGAGGAATGCTGATATGTATATAATGATGTATCGTCTGAAATCTCGCATCATCTCTACGGTTATTTTGCGAAGTTTCCGAGGTCGTTGATATACAGCTCGATATTCATATAGCCTGACTGTGTCAGCTTCGTGGCGTCAGAGGGGTCGGCAGGGTTCAGTCCGTGTGCTTTCTCCCACTCGTCGGGCATGCCGTCGAGGTCTGTGTCCTGGCGTGGTGTGCCTGTGTATTGTGGCAGCCCGCCGGTCTGCTGCGGGTCGGTTATGATGCCGAGCTTGTATGTATCGGCCGGGAGGCGGCGCTTGGAGTATGGCGAGACGTGTATCTTGGCGTCCTTGGCATACTCTGGCACTCCGGCTCTCACGCCACGGATAATCATCTCGTCGACAGCATCGCGCACGGGCAGTGTCGCTCCGACGTTGTCGAGGACATGGCTGTAGGTCTCCTGAGCGGTCATTACCCTGGCTGGGGCGTTGTATTTGAAGGGCTCTGTGACTCTCAAGACTCTTGCCACCTCGTCATTGCCTTCTATGCCTGCTGGCTGCACTCCGCCGTTCCAGTTGTCGGCAGTGACGTCGTCAAAGTATTCTACTGTGTTCCCGCTGACGTATGCCTTGCCCCAGAGGTCCTTGTTTGCCTTGTCGCGTCCGTGCTCGGGTTTGAGTATGCGGTAGCAGATTGATGGTGCCTTGCCGTCATGGCCGCTGCCGGCTTCCGATGTGTAATACTCGTGCATGCGTCCGCGCTTGAGGGCTTTGCGGTAGGCGGCGATGGTCTTTGAGACATCCTTTGTCTGGTCGAATCCTGTGATGGGACCCGGCTTGAAATAGTTGTTTATGATGTTGTATTCTGACAGGTTGTCGCCTCCGTCGATAGAACGGTTCCACCAGTTGAATATGACGTTGTTGACGAAGTTGAAGTCGCCATTCATCGCTATTGAGGGGTTGCGCGAGATGTTGTTGGCGAAGAGGTTGCGGGTGAAGAGCGAGTTGTATCCGCCGATAGAGGCTCCGAAGGCATGGTTGTAGAGGTCGAGGCCGTGGGCGAAGATGCAGTCCTGGATTGTTATGTTGACTGTCGGGAGCTTGTCCTGCTTGCCTTCATGGCGCGCATAGACATGGCGGTACATCGACATGACCTCGTCGAGGCCCCATGAGGCCGAGCAGTGGTCGTAGATGATGTTGCCTACGCCGTTGCCTCCGCATGCGTCATCACGGTGGGCTACATCCATTGCTCCACGGCGGAAGCGCATGTATCGTATGATGACATCGTGTGTGTCGACAAGCATTGTCTCGCCTGTCACTACGACACCGTCGCCCGGGGCTGTCTGTCCGGCTATCGTGATGTATGGGGCGAGGATGTTTATCGGCCTCTTGAGCTTTATCTCGCCTGCCACATTGAACACGACGACACGCGGGCCGCCTGCCTCACACGCCTCACGGAGCGTGCCGGGACCGCTGTCGGCAAGCGATGTTACAACATACACTCTCGACTTGACTGGCGCGCCGAGATAGTTCACTCCACGGCCGCCGAATGAGTACATGCCGCCTCCCTCTGCACCGGGGAAGGCTGGTATGGAGGCCTGCTTGAGGTCGGAGGGGCGGGATGCCTGTGGCACGAAAGGCTTGCCTGTCAGCATGCCATCTATGACATCGGGCAGGGCTTTGCGCCATGATGCGGCGTTAAGGGCATCCCAGCGCTGTTCTTCCTCTGCTCCGCGCTGTTTAACAGAGTCAGGGATTGTAGGGTATTGTGCATATACACTGATAGTAGCCGCCATAAAGGCGGTTGTCAATAATTTGCGTTTCATTATTTTTATTTGTATGTTGCTTTTATTAGGTTAACTCGGTACAAAGGTAGCGTTTTTTTATGAGAATACCAAATAAGTAGGGGATTTAACACTTATAAATATTCTTTCGCTCCTTGCTGGATTAATCTCTTACGGCTATGGAACAGAATATCAGGGAGGTGGAAATGAGGAGGCGGAAGCGCAAGGGAGGGGACGATAGAATGTCTCTTGGCCATTGACTCTTGTCAACAGACCCGCTTATTTGCCAAAAGAAGGTGATTGTCCATTACAAAGACCAATATGTCACGGTCTTTAGGATGTTTACCGGACAGCAATATTACAGATTATAACTTCACAGGGCATTCTGCTTACAGTTTTCATGCTGTGACTTCAATATCGGGAAAGGTACTGGATGAGCCTCTCATTTGTGCTGGATGAGCCTCCCAGAAGTACTGGATGACGGCGTGAAAGATACTGCTTACGATTCTTAACCTGTACGGCAGGGGAAGCTGACGGGAGCACAGCGGGCGGGGAGATGTCTCTGGCGGGGACTCAAGGGGCTGCGGGTGAAGAACAAGGGGCTGCGGGTGAAGAGCGAGGGGTGTGCCCTACCCTACCATGCACCATGTCATAGCGCGATGGGGGCATGGCGTAATGCGGAGGGCTGAATGTCCGCTCGCTGGGTTTCAGCCTGTCCGGCTGACTGTTTTTTTATTTTCTGACGATTTTTCCTTTGATAATAACAGAATTATTATTAATTTTGCATCTGCACACACAGGGGGCAAGAGGCAGAATCTGCCATGCCGCCACAGGCAATCTGTCCGTCAGGAGACGACGCGACTATCCAACCGGAACAACTAACAACAACTATAAAAAAAACTTTATGAGAAAACTAAGAATCCCACGCATGGCGCTCACAGCCGTGCTACTCATGGCAGCCACGTCGCTCTTCGGACAACGCCAGGAGCGTCAGCTGACGACATGGCGCTTCACTCTTGGCGACAACACTGCCTACAGCAACACCACTCTCAACGAGAGCAAATGGCAGACAGTGCGCATTCCACATGACTGGGCCATCGCCGGACCCTTCGACAAGGAGATAGACAAGCAGGTGGTGGCGATAGAGCAGAACGGAGAGACTGTGCCTACGGAGAAGACGGGACGCTCGGGATCGCTGCCATGGATAGGGACAGGATGGTACAGGACAACGGTGGACATCAGCCCAAAGGCGGAGCGTGTGCTGCTGAACTTCGACGGCGCGATGGCAGAGCCTAAGGTCTTCGTCAACGGGAAGATGGCGGGCGAGTGGAAATATGGATACAACACATTCAACATCGACATAACACCATTCATCAACCGCGAGGGACAGAAGAACACCATTGCCGTAAGACTGGAGAATATTGAGGAGTCGAGCAGATGGTACCCCGGAGCAGGCCTGTACCGCCCTGTGACTATCATAGAGACTGGGGCCGAGGCGCTGAGCCAGTGGGGAGTGAACGCTGAGACTCTGCAGCTGAACGCCGACGGGACAGTGACCGCCAAGCTGACGGCTGACATGGCAGCAGCGCGGAATGGGAAGAATGTGAGATACTCTGTGGAGTTTGACGTGCAGACCGACTCACGCCAGCGGACTGTCATAGAGGCTCCCGTCGACAACAACGGCCACGCAAGCGTCATATCAACATACGGACGCATCACACCTTGGTCGCCCGAGATGCCCGCACTATACAATATCACCGCCACTCTCTATGCATCTGACAGCAACGGGAAGAGGAAGGTGGACTCTGTGACAAGACGTGTGGGATACCGCACCATAAGCTGCACTGCCGACGGATTCCGCCTCAACGGAAACAAGCGGAAGATAAAGGGTGTCTGCCTGCATCACGACCTCGGCATGCTGGGGGCTGCCATAAACCGCGCGGCGCTGCTGAGACAGCTGGAACTGCTGAAGGGTATGGGATGCGACGCCATAAGGACAGCTCACAACATGCCGTCGCAGATGCAGATGGACCTGTGCGACTCTATCGGCATGATGGTCATGGCTGAGTCGTTCGACATGTGGATATATCCTAAATGCAAGAACGGATACGCACGCTTCTTCAAGGAATGGGCCGACAGGGACATAACAAACCTCGTCCTCGCCAACCGCCATCACCCGTCAATTGTCATGTGGAGCGTCGGCAACGAGATACCGGAGCAAAGCTCGGAGAACGGACCCGCGATGCTAAGACACCTGCAGGACCTCATACATAAATACGACACAACACGGCCCATAACTAACGGCATGGACCGTGGCATGGCACCCGTAAAGACGGGATTCGCACACGTCTCGGAGGTCATCGGTATGAACTACCGCACCCATATATATAATAATGTCTACAAAGCGACAGGGCAGGGATTCCTCCTCGGCAGCGAGACAGCCTCCACGGTATCATCACGCGGTGTATACAAGTTCCCTGTCGAGAGGGCCGACGGAAAGGCATACGGCGACGGACAATGCTCAAGCTACGACATGGAGGCCTGCTGGTGGTCGAACATACCAGAGGATGACTGGATGCTACAGGACGATATGCCATGGGTCATCGGTGAGTTCGTGTGGACCGGATTCGACTATCTCGGCGAGCCGACACCATACGATGAGTACTGGCCTTCACGCTCCTCATACTTCGGAATATTCGACCTCGCCGGACTACCCAAGGACCGCTACTGGCTATACCGCTCACGATGGAACACAGAGAAGCCGACAGTGCATCTGCTCCCCCACTGGACATGGCCGGGAAGAGAGGGCGAGGTGACACCTGTCTATTGCTACACAAGCTATCCTGAGGCTGAGCTGTTCGTCAACGGTGTGTCACAGGGACGGCGCGCAAAACGCACCGACTTGCACATCACAGAGCCACGCGACCACCGCATAACAGACATCAACGACGCTATAATCGACCGCTACCGCCTGCGCTGGAACGATGTCCGCTATGAGCCAGGGACAGTGAAAGTCGTATGCTACGATGCTGACGGGAAAGCGGCGGCAGAGCAGACAATACGCACAGCAGGAAAGGCCACACAGCTCGCCGTGACTGCCGACGAGACACTGCTCCCACCATACGCCGAGCCACAGCCCCTGACGCTGAAGGCCGATGGCGACGACATGGTCTTCCTGACAGTGACAGCACTCGACAAGGAGGGGACCACTGTGCCTGACGCTGATAACGACATAAGGGTCACGGTGAAGGGTGCAGCGGAGTTCGTGGCTATGTGCAATGGCGACGCGACATCCCTGCAGTCATTCGTCTGCCCAAGAATGAAGCTCTTCCACGGAAAGCTTGTCATTGCCATACGCGCCAAGAAGACCCCTGGAGACGTGGCAGTAACAGTGAAAGGCAAGGGCCTCAAGACCACTACCGTAAAGCTGAGATCTGAATAGACATACTATCCTGACACCCCATAACATAATGCCCGCAAGGCCAACCGTCGACTGACAATGGCTGCTGTTGCGGGCATGGAGGGAAAAAGAATCAGTGCTGACGACAGCCCGGGAGGGCATCGCCAGCACTGATTGTATAAGGAAATATTACTGTCCGGTAAAACCTATTGTTTATAACCTTGAAAATTATACCGGACAGTAATAATAAGGAAAGAAACCGAAGGATAAGTTTTACCGCAGTATTAGCATGCCACTATGTGCCTGAGGGAATAAGCTTGTTTCAGAGAAGAGCGCTTGATAATCATTTAGACCACTATGCCAAGGTCTTTAGAATGCTTGCCGGACGGTAATGACAAACATAAAGAGGACACACAAGGCGTAACATATTGTACACCATGTGTGTCCTCATCATTATACCATCATATCATGCAAGGCGGGTAGGGAGACACGGCTGGAATAGGGAAGACCCTCTGGCTCGGAGGCCGTGTCTATAATGACCTTGCCGCAAATAGTGGCCATGCTGGATGCAGGATGCTGCCATCAGGACAGCAAGGAATCACTCGAACTTGATGTTCACCGTGCCGCCATACTGGTCGAGATGTGCCCAGAAAGGCTGGGCTGAAGGGCCGTTGAGGTCGGTGGTGTTAACCTTGTTCCTCACTGCTGGTATGACTTTCAGCAGAGAGATGCCTGTCTCTGGGAGGGTATAGAGTATGTGGTCGCGGCCATCACGTGGCTGGTAGACTCCGATATAGTCTACGACACCATCCCTACGCTCGGCATTGGCTACAGCTGCCTGGCCGAAACTGCCGCGCGGCTGGAGGGTTATGGAGCCGTCGGCTGTGTGGAGAGTCATCCAAGAGCAGTTGGAGAAATAGCCCTTGAACTCTGGATACTCGAACGACTCGCCCGGGATTGGGTCGTTATAGTCATTGGCCCAGTATCCATATTGCGGGCCGTGGAGACGGTTCTGCCATACACGGTATGGGCCATCGCCTACCCATTCCTTTGATTTCACACGCTCCTCAGGGTATGTGAACATAACGCCCATCTCGTCAACAACACCGCCGAAGGTGTAGCGATAGTCAAGGTCGACGCTGCCGTCGGCAAGGAATGTCCATCGGGCGCTGTCAAGCTGGCCAAGACGATAGGTAGCGGTGAGAGTGGCGGATGCCTCATCTATGGTGAAGCCTGAGAACTGGCCCTGGTCGTCATACGTGGTATACTCGGTCTTCTTCTTCTCTGCCTCCTTGTCGTCATGGTTGTAGAACTGGTCCATGGAACGGTCGCTACGGCGTGCCGCTACGAACTTGGGGCCGTTCAGCTCAGTAGTTCCACGCCCTGTGGTGACGCTGACAAGGCGGCCATCAGCGTTGGAGAAAGCATAGCGTTTGCCCGCAGAGACAACGATGGTCTGAGCCGCTGTCTTCTCTATAGATATCGACGCTGCCGATGAAGAGGGAGCGAGAGCTGTCGTGCGGCGTGACGGATGGAGAGCCCATGTGAACAGCTCTGAGCCACGGTTGTCTATGACTGTCACCTCAAGGATGTCCGCATTGTCATGGCGAGGAATGGCGAGGGTGCCATGAGCGTGAGGGGCGACGTCAGGGCCTGATAGTGTCCCAGACTTCACGACAACAGGTTTCTTCTCGCCTGGCAGAGGCATATTCTTATATGAATAGCTGAACTTGCAGTCTTTCAGGTTGAGGAAGTCATAGCGGTTGTCAAGCTCAAGGAGCGCACAGTCATACGCCTCGGCAAGGTTGGTTATCTGTACGGGGCACCATATCTCCTTGATGGTGAAGAAAGAACCTTCTTTCTCAAGGTGTGGGCCTACTATTCCGTCTGCTCCGAAGTTGCCGACATTGTCAATAATGCCTCCCATATCGACACGCTTGACGCCTTCATCCTGAAGGTCCCAAAGGAATCCTCCGGCACAGCGTGGTGCCTTGCGCATCATGACCCAGTAGTCATAGAGTCCTGCGCCGTGGCCTCCGTCATAGAGACCATGCAGGAACTCTGTCGGCATCGTTATCTCCGGCTTGCGCAACAGCACCTGTGTCTCGCCCCAAGAGCGGTAGTGCTTGGTCTCCATGCCATGCTCGTTGGCCCATGGATAAAGCACGGTGCGCTTCTGCAAATCCCATTCATGGAAGACTGGGTCAAGCTCCATATTGAAGCCTCCCTCATTGCCGTTGTCCCAGAAAATGACTGAAGGATGGTTCTGGTCACGGACAACGATGTCGCGGACAAGCTGCTTCCCGTTGATAGTATTGTGCGCCCAATGCCATCCGGGCATCTCGTCGAGGACGTAGAGTCCGATGGAATCACAGATATCAAGGAACTCTGGGTCGGCCGGATAATGGGACAGACGCACAGCATTCATATTCATCGAGCGTATGAGCTCTGCATCCTCAAGGTTCTTGGCGTAAGAGAGTGTGCGGCCTGTCTCAGGACGGAACGAGTGACGGTTTACTCCCTTGAACATGACCTTCTGCCCGTTGACATAGACACCGTCATTCTGCCTCACCTCAATGGTACGGAATCCGAACTTCTGACGCTCTCGATGGAGAGCCTTGCCGCTGCCATCGGTAAGCGTGAATACTGCCTCATAACGTGCGGGAGTCTCTGACGACCACATCTTAACGCCCTTGACGGTGAAGTCAAAACGTGTCTTGTCGCTGCCACGGAGTGACGAGGTGCTCTTCCCGACAACCTTTCCCGTAGAGATATCCTTTATCTCAACGCTGACAGACCCTCCCGCGACAGGGCGGTTAAGGTAGGCGTCACACACGAAATGTCCATCATGACGGGCATCGATAGCTACACGGCTGATATTCTGTGATGGCTTGGAGACAACATAGACGGGACGGATTATTCCACCGAAATTCCAGTAGTCAGCACGACGCTCGGCCATATTGACAGCGTCTTCCTCCGACTCTTTGTTGACCGTCACCTCTATCCTGTTCTTCTTGCTGCCGAAGAAGACACGGTCAGAGACATCATATGAGAACGGCGTGAAGCCTCCCTTGTGTTTCGAACCTGCCTTGCGGCCGTTGATATCGCAATATGTATCGGTCATGCTCGCCTCAAAACAGAGCAGCACCTGACGCCCCTGCCACGACTGGGGGAGGGTGAACTCATACTTATACTTGCCTGTCTCTGAGGCTATGCCCTCCGGACGAGGCTTCCCGTAGAAGCGCATGCCATACTGGAATGTACCGAATCCCTGTGTCTCCCAACACGACGGGACTCCTATCTTTGTCCATTTTCCTGAGTTAAGGCCATCAGTGCAATAGAAATCCCATTGCACCTTATCGTCACAACCGCGTCCGGAAAGATAGACACGCTGTGTCTCTATGTCGCTCTGGGCTGCTGCCGAGAGGGGGAATAATGTGGCGACGCCGATGGCAGCCATAAGGTTAAGTAGTGCTTTCATATTGTTCTTTTCTGTTCATCGGTTATTTGATACAGACTCATGCGGAAGGGAAAACCGACTGAATGGAGGGTACGCTCCGCACGGCTGTTGTTGTTTCTGATTCTCGCAGACACTGCCTGCCAATGCCAGCAGACATGCGTCACGGATTATTTGAGCACAGTGCGGAGATTGTCATAAGGCTCTATAGTGACCTTGTCCTCGTCAATCATGGTGCGGTTCAGCCCGAAGACATCTGCAAAGAACTCATAGTTGGCCTTACGCTTGTTAGGTCCGTAATCATGACGCTCTCCTGGGAGATGGACATTCCGTACATTCTGCTGTGCCCCATAGAATCCCCATATGCGCTGCAGATAAGGGTATTCGAGCTTTGGGACAGAAGCTGTCCAGTCGCCATCGTCACTGACAACGAGTACCGGACGTGGCGCCATCATGGCAAGAATCTCAGGATTGCAGGTGCCACCAGCTGACAACTGGACCGGTTTACCGCTCTCACACGGGCATCCACCATCAAAGTGTGAGGCAAGGTTTACTGTCGGCGCGGCAGCTGTGAAACGCTCGTCGAGTGCGGTGAGCAGTATTGTCACTGTTCCACCTCCTGACCCTCCATTGGCTCCAATGCGCTTGGTATCAATCTCCTTGGCACGATTCTGCAGCATCCAGTCCAGGAGTTTCAGCCCGTCAAGGGCCTGTATGACATGCGCACGGTCTGTGTGATGTGACGGATGCTCATCTGCCGACTGTCCCCAGCCGTATATATCGTAGTCGACACAGATAGCACCCATGCGTGCGAGAGTTGCCATACGCTGCTGCTGGTCCTTACGGTAACGGCCGTCAGCGAAGTGTCCATTAGGGCATATTATGAGCGCATGCTTGCCTTTCTTTGACGGAGTGTATATGCTTCCGTATATATGTTCGCCAGGAAGAGTCTCTATACAAATATTCTGGACAGTATACCCATCATATCGTCTTACCTTGGAGAGTATGGCCTTCTTGCCCACGACACACGAGTCAAGGTAGCTGTCTATGCCGAGACGCTGGCGTATCTCACGTCTCAAAGTGTCACGCCGTGCCTCCCATTGTGTGCGGTCAGAATAGAGTTTCGAGAGCCATGCGAGCATCTTCTCGCCATCAGAGACATGCCTGCGCGGATACTCATAAGGCTTTATCTTATATAGACCCTTGCCTTGGTCCCACCAGTTGAAGTCGAAATATTTACATATATTGTCGAGCGTCTCCTCTATTGAGTAAGGGCGTATGCGGAAGTCGGCATATGGCAAACGTCGTCCTACCGTATCGACATTATACTTGAAACGGACATGGAAACGGCGTTCCACATCACGCATGACATCGCTCAAAGGCCGCTCATAATGCCCCTCGTAGTTGTTCTGGGCGACAACAGGGGCGGAAAGTGTCAACAATGCGGCAACAAATATCTTCTTCATAGTATGGTTATAGTTATGCGGGGGAGGATGAATCCCACCGGAGGTTTGTCGTTAATGGGCTTTATGATTTGTCCAGAGCCATTGTATGTGGAGCATCATGGCATTATGGCATCGGCTGTCATGATAAGTTACATCATATCATCAAAACCAAGTGTGGAGCATCATGGCATTATGACATCGGCCGTCATGATAAGTTACATCATATCATCAAAACCAAGTGTGGAGCGTCATGGCATTATGACATCGGCTGTCATGCCTACTGGGATGTTGTAAGAGAGATTGATTTTCCCTTTATCGTCCTTCTTCCAAGACACAGACACCTTGCCATAGGGGGTTTCAGTGGAAGCATTACACCACTCCAAGTCGCCAGCAGGCTGCGGACGGAATGTCACATGGCTGCCATCAATGTTTATTCCCGCCAATGATGTGAAGTGGAAAGAGTCTATCTGTCCCATCATGAAATGGTTCATTGACGAGCCGTGTGCGGGGTCCCACTGCTCGGTGAGCGTTGTCATACCCTGTTTAATCTGGTATCCATACCCTGGCACATCATAATGGTTCAGCATAGCATAGAGTATGTCCTGTCTGCCGGATGATGTCAGCGCCTCAAAGAGATAGCGGTTCCCGACATCACCTGTTGTGAGCCTGTTGTTATGCTTCTGTATATCAGCTATCAGGGAGTCGAGCACTGCGCTGCGCTCATTATCATCGACAAGACTTAGGCACAATGCTATTGCCATGCCTGTCTGTGAGTCATACAAAGTCTTTGCGAACTCCTTTCTCCATGCCTTCCGTATAATCTCAGCCCTCTTCTGGAGAGCTGCAGCGTCGTCTTTCTTCCCGAGGATGGCAGCAATCTCTCCTACTGTCCTCACCCACCGGTAGTAATGGGCAGTAGAGACGAGTGGAACAGATGTATTCCGTGAGAATCCGGAACGGAAGTCCCCGTAGTCGTACCAGTCTCCGAGTCCTTGCTTGAGAATGCCACATGAGTCGACAGAAGCCAGGTAGTCGACATATCTGACCATCTGTGGATAATATTCTTTCAGCAAAGAGTCGTCTCCATAATACTGCTTATACATCATGGGCATCATAATGAATGTGCCGGCCCACTCTGGCGACTCGGCGAACACATCCATACCAGGACCGCTGAAAACGACGTATTCTGGTGCCGTAGTAGGTATAGAGCCATTCGGCCGTTGGGCATCAGCTATGTTGCGCACTGTCTGCTTAGCGAATCCCGTGAGGTCATAATTCATGAACAGGGCGTCACCATTGAGCCAGTCTTGCTCCAGCCATCCGAGTTTCTCACGGTGTGGACAGTCAGTGAAAACGCTCTGCATATTAGAGCGTACGGCCATATTGATAATCTCATGAGTCTTGTTTATGAGCGGATTGCTGCACTCGAATGTCGAGACTTTCCTTGCCGAGTTGTGTACGAAGCATGACATTATGCCCTCTATGACAGGTTTCCCTGTGTTTGAATCCATGTCTTTCACTCCGAGGCTGTCTATGAGATGTTGTGACAGCTCAGCCCCTTCGACCTGCATATACCTATAGCCATAATAAGAGAATCGTGGCCTGTAGGTCTCCAGTCCGTCACCTTTCAGTGTGTAGGTGTGGCAGTATGGTCTTCCCGTCTGCCTTTGGTTGCATGCTCCCTCAGGTGTTATTGTCTCAGAAAGATATATTGTCACTTTCTGTCCTGCCTTTCCCCTGACCTTTATCTCAGGCACTCCGGCAAGGTTCTGTCCCATATCGAGCACGAATGTTCCCTCTGGTATGACATGCTTTGCGATGTTCTCCGCCCCCTTTCTCTCTGCTTCTGTCATCACGTGGCATTGTACTGGAGCGTATCGTCTCATGATTTTCACTGGCTGGGCCATCTGTGGTCTCAGCATTCCTTTTGGCCCTTCCTGCAATACGACAGGTTTCCATGAGCGTCTGATGCGTGCGTCATAGTCCTCTCCCCCGTACAGGCTGTTAAGCGTCAGCTCAGAGATGGAGTATCTCCATGTGTTGTCTGTGACAATATTCTCTGATGTGCCGTCAGTGTATGCGATGTGCAAGCACATCTTCAGCGTAGGGGGTCCGAAGCTGATACGCAGCTTATGGTACCGTCCGCCCTGCTCGTTGTAGAATCCATTTCCGAGCAGCACCTCTATCATATGCATCCTCTCGCGCGCTGTCCCGCTGTTCATTATATCCGTCACATCGTACGTATTATAGAACACGGTGCGGTCATAGTCACTCCATGTCGGTGCGAACTCATAGTCGCCCACCTTCTTTCCGTTGATTCTGAGCTCGTAGAATCCGAGTCCGCAGATATTCATCAGTGCGCTCTTTACCTTTTTCCTCAGGCTGATATCCTTGGCGATATATATAGAGCGTCGTGACAGGGTGTCGGCCTCGTCCCAGCGTTTGATGTTCTCCTTGAGTGCTTTTCCTGTGAACATGCGTCCTTCCGGGGTCTTTGCGTCGACCTTTGTTATCGCCCCTATCCATGCTGCGTTGGCGAACGCACTCCTTTCATTCTGCACGATGAAGCGTCCATTCCTGCTCCATGGTGATGGTTTCCCGTCCTTTCCCCAGACTCTGACGCTCCACGAGTAGTCGCCGTCAGGCAGGTCGAAGGCCACGAGTTGCGATGTCGAGGACACTGTTTTCTTTGTGTCGACGACATTCTTGTTATTCTCATTATTGACAATCTGTATCTGGTATGCCGTCTGGGAGTCTTTCCCGTCAGCACATTCCATCTGCCACCCGAGCTTCGGAGAGCTGTCTGTGACCACCAGTCCGTCGTTCATGTTGCATGTCTGACGTGTCACTCTTAGTGATGCGCTGGCAGCGGTCATCGACAGACACATTACAAATACAAGTATGTTTCTCATCGCTTTCTCGCGTTTTACAGGACCATAGAATGCACCTGTCCCATCCTCTCCCGCCATATCCTTGGTTGTCGGGCTTATTGCCCCGTATTGTGTATGGCAGGTGCATGTGTCATACCACGCGCGCTTGCGACCCGTCATCCTCAGGCATTTCCTGGCTATGGCGTGGTCTGCTGGCCGACGTGATGCATGCCGGGGTATGGTGTCATGCTATAAGGATTACAGTTTGCAGGATATTCTCTGCAGTTTAGGAGCATGGGCCTTCACCACTCCATCTACGAGGACAGTCAGTCCGGAGCCCTGGTGATACCTCTGTCCGTCGGCGTCATATATGACAGTTATGTCATGTCCGTGATAGCGGACTCTGTCGAGGCAGAAGTATTTCCATGTCGTCTCAGGTATGAGAGGGTTCACTGTCAGTGTTCCGTCGGGCTGTGGCTGGAGTCCGCATATTCCGGTTATTACGAGGTCATTGAATGTCGAGTGGTTGTAGTAGCGCGATCTCTCCTGGTCGCCCTTGAGCCAGTAGCCTGTTGTCT
The DNA here is from genome assembly GCA_021531755.1 of Hoylesella loescheii. GTDB lineage: Bacteria > Bacteroidota > Bacteroidia > Bacteroidales > Bacteroidaceae > Prevotella. Next base: position 11,704 of record JADYUK010000002.1, on the reverse strand, counting down.
CGTCCAGATACTCACCGATATAAGGTTTTCCTCTCATGTGTTGTGACTGGACATACTTCTCCATATGCATGAAGAATGTCTCCTTGTCGCTGACGAGAGTAGTGTCAGCCTCATCCTTTGAGTTTATGTAGTTTATGAAACCTGTCAGTGTCTGTGATGTAGCGAATGGCCACACGGCACCGTCCCACTCACACTGTCCTACTCCATGCGTGCGGAACTCAGGGTGTCTGCGCTCGGCAGTTGTCAGTCCGTAAGGGGCGTTGAATCCCTTCTCGTCGGTTATCTGCTGCCATGCCACGCCGTATTTCTTATTGTCAACAGGCATCTTCATATACCATGGCATGAACCCGATAGCCTCGCGCACATTGGCGCTGGAGTCTCCCCTGTGTGTCTCGAAGAACTGGTGTTTGTCGTTCCACAGCATATTCTCGATGAGTGTCATGAGCGTGTCGGCCCTCATCTTGTAGTCGGCGGCCTTCTTGTTATCACCTGCGAGCTCCGCGACATCGGCTATAGCCTTGGCGGCTCCGTATACGTAGCTGTTGATTGAAGGGCGTGCATATTTCTTCTTCCTTCCGCCGGAGATGGTCTCCTCCATAGCGTCGCGCACATCCTCCTGCCATATCAGTCCGGATGGCAGGCGGTGTGTGTCGACCCAGTATTTATAGTCCCACTCCATATCAGGCAGCATACGTATGACCCAATCCTTACGTCCGTCGACGAGATACCGCTCCCATATAGAGGCGGGAACCCACGAGGAGTATTTGAGGAACTTTGTCATTGGTTTCCCCTCGTTGCCATGATACCATGTGTTGATTATCTGGTCGAGGTATTCGGGGTTACGTATCCATCGGCTCTCCCGTATGTGGTGTCCCACTCCGGAGGATATGAGTTTCCATTTGTCAGCATAGTTACGCTGCACGAGGAATTCAGTCATGGCCCATCCGACAGGGGTTTTCTCTATGTGTTTCCTTAGAGTCCACCATCTGTACCAGTACATTTCCTCGAACGACTGCTGTGGGCAGTCGAAGAGCGGCACATTATCCTGCATCCACTCCCATGCCTTGCTGTTAGGTATCTCCTGTACGATGTTCTCGTCCTCCATATTGTTGAAGAGCGTCACATAGTGCTTATAGTCGTTGTATCTCAGCACAGCTCCGCCGTCGGCAGCTGCATTCTCGAGAGTCATAGTCTTCAGTCCGGCAATTTTGTAGACAGCCAACGTGTCGCTCTCTCCGGCGTCAGGGAGCATACCGTCCCAGTCGGCAGGAGTGTCGACAGTAGGATAGAGTCTCATAGTCCCTGTTCTGAACATGACCCTCTCGATGCTCTCGACGGGTGCGAAGAGCATTCTTGTCGCAGATTTCTTTCCGTCGACGTAGACTGTGGCCATGCGGTTCTTGAGGCTGACCTCCCATCTTATGTGGTACGTCTGCCCTGGCTTGTAGTCCATGACTTTCGCATAGCGTGCTCCTCCCTTGCATCTCATGAGTCCCTCGTCGGTCATCTCGAGCCTTGAGCATGCTGTCCCCTCGTTGTCGAGGAGCTCTATCTGGAGCCATCCGTGGTTGTTCTGTGCTGCAACGATGTCAAACTCGACAGCCAGCTCCGTTGTCTCCGGAATCTTTCTCTCCACGCGGCAGTAGTCATGGCGGTCCTTATCGCTCAGTGTGAGCCACTTCCCGTCGATGCTTACCGGTGCTTCCAGGGGCGAGTAGATGTTCCATTCGGTCAGTTTGTCGAGCGATGTCACCTTGCTGAAGTCATCGTCGGCGTGTGCTGTAGCCTCCAGGCGTACAGGCACAGGTATATGTGCGACCCACATATCCTCCTTGTTCATGGAGTATGTCAGCCACATGTCGCCGTCGGCAGGCTCGCCGTTTCCCTCCTGTATACCACGGACATACTGTGGCCCGAACGACTTATAGTTGCCTCCGTATCTCATTGGTGGCACCTCACCGTTGATGAGGTTCAGCGTCGTATACTCCAGTCCGTCGGCCGAGAGGGATATAGCGAGCGGCCATCTGAACTCAGAAGGGTTGTAGACAGTGGCGTAAGTACCGTCTGAGAGTCTCTGCCCCCATATCTTGGCGTTGCTGTTGACGAATCCCGGTGCCCGGCTGATGGGCTCGCTCCAAGTGTTTCCTCCGTCGGCCGAGATGCTTGTCAGCGCATGTTTCCATAGGGCCACGAGGCGTCCGTCAGGCAGTGTATAGTCGTTGTAAGCCTTATACTCCTTCTTCAGCGGGATTATCTCGTCTCCCCTGTCGGCCTCCTCTACCCATTGCATCCTTATCCTTGGATTGGCGTATATCTCAGCGACAGCACGGCGCAGATACTTGTCTCCCTTGCGGTAGTTGGGGAAGTCGGTGTTCTTCTCGTTGAAGTCATGGTTGTAGTAGATGAAATAAATCTTCCCGAGCGTCCCGTCGCGGTGTATCTCCCTTATGACACGTCCTATTCCGTTGCCGTCATTGTTATGGTCTTTCTTTGAGAGACACACACCGTAAGAGCCAAGGGCGTAGAGGCGGTTGTCCTTTGAGATGTAGAATCCCATGCGCTGGTGCATTACGGCCTTCATGTTATGGGCCACTCCCTCGACACCTTTCTTCGTGAATCCGTCAGGGACAGAGTATTCCGGAAAGAGCATGACGGGTGTTGACCATTTGTATCCATCGGCCGATGTCTGTAAGAGAGTGTGGCTTGGCGGCACCTGCTCATCCTTCGGGTCGCACAGGTAGTGTACATAGAACTGTCCGTTCCAGTATGCCATCATCGGCTGGTGGTTGTATGTCCAGCCCTGTCCGTTGCTCTCAGATGGATGCTCACGGTTGGCCCTCATTATCTGTATGTTGTGCACTCCGACCACTGGCGACAACCCGCCGTCATGTCTGTTAGGGTTGCTTAGTGTCTTTCCGGTATAGCGCACACCGTCCTGGGCAACGGCCTGTGCCGCTGTCATGAGGAGCATAGATATGGTTATGGCTGTCATAGCCACTGCTGTTGTGGATTTCTTACGCATGATGCTTATGTGTATAGCTTGATTTAAGGCGGTGGCTGGCATCAGCCTCCGGTTAGGTTAATATAATGTGCGGGGCACTCTCATCCCGCCGTCATGTCCGTCATCTTCTATCCATACCGCTATCATGGGCATGTCATCGTCCACCATAACCCGGGAGGATGCGGCAGACGGCCATAAAGACAAGACATCAGGGACATGGGAATGGGGTCATGAATCCCCGCAAGGATAATTCTTGGGGCAAAGATACAAAATAAATTCCAAGTTGCAAAAAGGAACGGCATTAATTTTTCATTCTCCCTGCCGATTATCTCTTCAGGACACCTCTCAGGACGAACCATGCGTGCATCATGATTGTATCGGGTGTGCCATAGTGTCTTCTCATGATATTGAAACGGTCGAGGAGCGACGCCCTGTGGTTCTTTATGCTCATTCCTCCTGCGAGATAATGGCACACGACTCTCTCCATGTTGTGTGTCTGCATGCCACGTCTCTCCCCCTCACGCATAATCCTTATGCACCAGTCAACATCGGCCGAGATGCGGTATCTGAGGTCGTAGGGTGTCTGCCGCGCTATCTCTGTGTTGGCATAGAACGCCTGGTGGCATACGAGCATGCCATGCCTGAATGACCGCCATGTGAGCCTCTCGGGCACACGGAGCCTTCTGTGCCTGATGAATCTGCCGCCGCTGTCGACGACATCCGTCTCGCCGTATATGACGCTATATGGCTTTGTGGCCTGCATGGCGCTGCCGGCTATGTGCTTTATGGTGTCCGCGCATGCCAGGGTGTCGCCTGCGTTGAGGAAGCAGAGGTATGTCCCGCTGGCCATGGCGAGCCCTTTGTTCATGGCGTCATAGAGCCCCTTGTCGGGCTCGCTGACTATTCTCACGGTGTGGCCTGTATTTCTCTGCCGGCTCTCCTCCATATACTGGCCCGCCATGCTGACGGTGTTGTCTGTGCTGTTGCCGTCGATGATGATATGCTCTATTTTCCCGTATGTCTGGCTGATGACGCTGTCGAGTGTTGGCCTCAGCACTCCGGCGGCGTTGTATGTGCATGTGATGATGGTTATGGTCATAGTCTCATGTATGGTTTTCAGTTATCGTCTGTATGCTGTCATGGCAGCCACGCTAAGCGATTCAGGTGTTCTCTGCCGTCCCAGCCTCTCCCCTCATCCGCTCCATAGCCCTCCACATGCTGTATCGTGCCTCGGGGTTAAGGTTCTCGAGAGTCCTGAAGACCTCTGTCATGCGCTGTCTCATGGTGACCTCCTCGTACGGGCATGGTGTCTTCTGCCGCTCAAATCCAAGTCCCTCAGCGACAGTGGCTATGAGCCTCTCTGGCACGAGGCACAGGGGGCGTATGACGGCTATGGGGTAGTGCTCCATCCTCATCATGGGGCGTATTGTCGACATGGAGCCCTCGAATGTCATGTTCATGAGCATCGTGACGAGTATGTCGTCCTGGTGGTGGCCTAACGCCACCTTCGTGAATCCGTTCTCCTCGGCGTATGTGAAGAGCGACTTGCGTCTCTGCCAGGAGCACAGGAAGCATCTTGTCTTGCGCTTCCTCGCGTTCGTGTCGGGTCTCTCCTCGTCGAACGATGTGTGTATGACGTTAAGGCGGACGCCCTGCCGCTCGCAGAACGACGTTATGAACCTGAGGTCGGTCTCGTATGGTATGTTGTCCATGACGACATGTGCCGCCTCGACTGTTATGCGCGGTTTCAGTATATGCTGCTGCCTCGCCATGAGGCGCACAAGCTCGAGCGAGTCCTTGCCTCCTGACAACGCGACGAGCACACGGTCACCATCCTCAAGCAGTGAATACTCTGAGCATGCGCGGCTGAACATCCGCTGTATCTTGCGTTCTGTCTTCTCTATCTCCATGGCGTGTTGTCTTCTGTGATGATATGGTCAGCATCGGCGAGCACGGGGAAGCGTTCCCTGAACCGCGTGAGTCTCTCCATGTCGACTGTCATGACCCCGACGCTCTCCGTATTGTCCTCACACGACGCCACGACATTGCCATAGGCGTCGAAGGCCATGGTCGCGCCGCAATAGTGGGCCACGGGGTCGTCGCCACAGCGGTTTACTCCGACGGCGTAGCACTGGTTCTCTATCGCCCTCGCCTTGAGGAGAGTGCGCCAGACATCTATACGGCTCTCTGGCCACGAGGCGACATACAGCGCGACATCATAGTCTGAGTCGTTGCGCGAGAAGACGGGGAAGCGGAGGTCATAGCATATCTGCAGGAGGAATCTAACGCCTCTCCACTCTACCACCTTGCGTCTGCCTCCGGCGGTGTACCGCCTGTCCTCTCCGCCGTACGAGAAGAGGTGGCGCTTGTCATAATGGTCAAAGGTCCCGTCGGGGCACACGAAGAACATCCTGTTGCGGTATGTCTCGTCGGCCGCTCGAATGGCCACTGACCCCGCTATTGCAGCGTCGCGCCTGGCGGCCATCTCTCTCATCCATGCCAAGGTTGGTGACGCGGTGATATGCTCAGCCACATCGTCAGGTGATGTCCAGAACCCCGTGGCCCACATCTCGGGCAGGACATAGAGGTCGGCTTGTGGGGCAGAGAGTATCATACGCTCTGCCTGGAGGTGGTTGTGGGCTATATCGCCCCATACTGGAGCTGTCTGTATGATGGCTATTGTCATGGCTGTGGATATTATTCGGGACAAAGGTAGGGATTTTTCCTGACATAGAAGCCTCTTTCAGATAAAATCTGTGCCAGTCCCCGCCCTTATGGCTTAGAATCGTGGGCAGGGGTGGGTATATGCCATGGTGTGGTTTATGGCGCAGCATGATGCAGCCGGCAGGTTCTTGGGGGCAGCAGGAGACATGGTTTCTGCCGCATGAGAAGCCTTCGGCGGGCTGATGATCATGGTATGCCGGTGATGCTGTGGTATGGGCGGGCAGGCGGGCAGAGATGACGGCAAGGGTTATGGGGGACGTGACCATAGGCAGCGTGTTATGATGCCAGGAAGTGAAAATAATGGTATGATTACTGTGTCTTTGTGTTGTAGTTACTCAGTCTTTACTATGTAGTTACTTAGTCTTTATATTGTAATTACTGTGTCTTTACATTGTTATTTCACGCTTATGATAGTATGATGTTTATTTCCCTACATATTATCATGATGCGGATGGAGGGAACGGGAACGAGGGACGGAGGGGGAAAGCAGAGGGCTGACGCCCACTGAACGGGGGACCGAGGGGATGGCGGAGGGGCGGACAGGGAGGTGACGGACTAGCGGGAAAAGGAGGGTAGGAGAAGGAGGGCTGGAGAAAGAGGGGCGGGGGAAGGAAAAACGGAATAAGACTGAATGGGGAGGCGTAGGGAGGAATGGCTGAATAGAGGGGTATAGTATCTGCTGAATAGAGGGGTATAGTATATACTGAATAGAGGGGCATATTATATAAGGATAATATCCTGGACTCTCATACTAAAAGCACAGGGACAGCAAGAGAAACAAAAGAATTAAATATTTTTAGCAAAAAAATTCATTCGCCAAAGTGAATAATTACGGAAAATTATGTAACTTTGTACGTACATTGCATGATGCACGACATCAAGAAACCACCTCTTTTCTTCTATATGTGGGTGAGGCTACCAGCCGCCAAGCATAACGGGAGGAACAACTTAGCCACCATAAGAGGCAGCCGAGCATAACAATAGGGAACAGCTAAGCCACTAAGAGAAGCAGCCGAGAATAACAAGAGGGAACAGCTGAACCACCAAGAGAAGCAGCTGAGCATAACAATAGGGAACAGCTGAGCCACCAAGAGAAGCAGCCGAGCATAACAATAGGCGACGCTGAGCCACCAAGAGAAGCAGCCGAGCATAACAATAGGGAACAGCTGAGCCACCAAGAGAAGCTGCTGAGCATAACAATAGGGAACAGCTGAGCCACCAAGAGAAGCTGCTGAGCAGAACAAGAGGGGACGCTGAGCCTCCGGGAGGAGCTGCTGGACAACAACTGACACCATAAAGGAAAAACAGTAAAACAATATATGAACAACGATTTCAGAAAATTCGCAACAGGACATCTGGGCATGAACGGCATGGCCCTCGACGATGTCATGCGCTATCAGAGCCGTGCGGCTTTCAATCTTCAAAGCCAATACCTCAACCCCTATATCCTTGAGGAGCGACAGCTCAATGTGACACAGATGGACGTATTCTCACGCCTCATGATGGACCGCATCATATTCCTCGGGACACAGATTGACGACTATACAGCCAACACGCTGCAGGCACAGCTGCTATACCTCGACTCGTGCGACCCTGGCAAGGATATCTCCATATACATCAACTCGCCAGGCGGAAGCGTGACAGCAGGCCTCGGGATTTACGACACGATGCAGTTCATACAGTCTGACGTGGCCACGATATGCACAGGCATGGCAGCCTCTATGGGCGCCGTGCTCCTCGTGGCAGGACAGGAGGGGAAACGCTCCGCCCTACCCCACAGCCGCGTGATGATTCACCAGCCGCTCGGCGGAGTGCAGGGACAGGCGTCGGATATAGAGATAGAGGCCCGCGAGATAATGAAGTTCAAGAAGGAGCTCTACGACATCATAGCACGCCACTCACACACCGACTTTGACAAGGTATGGGCCGACGCTGACCGCAACTACTGGATGACAGCAGCCGAGGCAAAGGAGTATGGCATGATAGACACAGTCTACGAGAAGAAATGAGAGGTGCCGGAGACCCTGCCACACATTAATATATAATAGGCAGGCGTGCAGAACATCCACCCAACCCTTGCACCGCCTGCATATGATGTGAGGCGCACAAGGGCGACAAGGCGACAGAACGCCTGGCACCAATTGGAAAGACAGGCAACAACCAAAAGAAGACGAAAGAAAGAAGAATAAATGGTAAAGAAAAAGAACCGCTGCAGCTTCTGCGGTAGGACAGACGAGGAAGTACCGGTGCTCCTGACGGGCATGGACGGATATATATGCTCTGACTGTGTGCGCCAGGCATACAAGATACTTGACGAGACAATGGGCTTGACATCCGACGACCTGGCAGCGAAAGCCAACAACAGTGTCACAGACAAGCCATTCGAGATGAAGAAGGTGCCCAAGCCTCTTGAGATAAAGAAACATCTCGACCAGTATGTCATAGGGCAGGACGAGGCAAAACGATTCCTCGCCGTCGCTGTCTACAACCATTACAAAAGGCTGCAACAGCCTGCCACAGACGACGGAGTGGAGATAGAGAAGTCAAACGTCATCATGGTAGGCTCTACCGGAACAGGCAAGACTCTCCTCGCACGCACGATAGCAAAGCTGCTTAATGTGCCCTTCACGATAGTCGACGCGACAGTGTTCACTGAGGCGGGATATGTCGGTGAGGATGTCGAGAGCATCCTCTCACGCCTGCTGCAGGTGGCCGACTATAACCTTGAGGCAGCACAGAGGGGAATAGTCTTCATCGACGAGATAGACAAGATAGCACGCAAGAGCGACAACCCGAGCATCACACGCGACGTGTCGGGCGAGGGCGTGCAGCAGGGACTGCTGAAACTGCTTGAGGGAACAACAGTCAATGTCCCACCAAAAGGCGGGCGAAAACACCCCGACCAGGACTATATACACGTCGACACACGCAACATACTCTTTGTCTGCGGCGGAGCGTTCGACGGCATAGAGAGGAAGATAGCGCAACGGCTGAACACACATGTCGTAGGCTTCAACTCTGTCGAGAACAACAAGAACATCGACCGCGAGGACATCATGCAGTATATCGTCCCACAAGACCTGAAGTCATTCGGACTAATACCGGAGATTATCGGGCGCCTCCCGGTGCTGACATTCCTCCACCCACTCGACCGCCCCGCACTGCGCCGCATCCTCATAGAGCCGAAGAACTCTATCGTGAAGCAGTACGAGAAACTGATGAAGATGGACGGTGTGAACCTCCTGTTCAGCGAAGAGGCCCTCGAGTATATCGTCGACAAGGCTGTCGAGTACAAGCTCGGCGCACGCGGACTGCGCTCTATCGTCGAGGCTGTCATGAACGATGCCATGTTCGAGCTGCCCTCAAAGCGCACAAAGACATTCAACGTGACTCTCGACTATGCCAAAAAGCAGATAGAGAAGGCACACTTCTGAGAGAACACCCCATAAGAGCGTCTGCCCGGAAAACGGAGACAAATGGCGATGGCTGCAGGGGAAAAGCCCACATCGCAATGCAATAGTTGACAGCCCTACAGCCATCCCCGGAAGGAGAACAAACCAACCAACCCCACCCAACCCAAACAGCTATGGATATCAACCTGACAGAAAAACTGAAACAGTACTTTGGATTCGACAAGTTCAAAGGGGATCAGGAGCGTGTCATACGCTCTCTCATGGACGGCAATGACATATTCGTGCTGATGCCCACGGGAGGAGGCAAGAGCCTCTGCTACCAGCTCCCGGCGCTCATCATGGATGGCATGGCAATAGTGATATCACCCCTTATCGCACTCATGAAGAACCAGGTTGATGTCATAAACGGCATAACGGAGGAGACAGGACTGGCCCACTACCTCAACTCGTCGCTCAACAAGGGCGCCATAGACCAGGTGAAACGCGATGTCATAGCCGGAAGGACAAAGCTCCTCTATGTCGCACCAGAGTCGCTGACGAAGGATGATAACGTCGACTTCCTCAAATCGTCGAACGTGAAGATATCCTTCTACGCTGTCGACGAGGCACACTGCATCTCAGAATGGGGACACGACTTCAGACCCGAGTACCGCCGCATAAGGCCTATAATAAACGAGATAGGCCAGGCGCCCGTGATAGCCCTGACGGCAACAGCGACAGACAAGGTGAGGATGGACATAAAGAAATCGCTCGGCATAACAGACGCCTGCGAGTTCCGCAGCTCATTCAACCGCCCCAACCTCTACTACGAGGTAAGGCCCAAGACTAACGACATAGACAAGCAGATAATACGCTTCATACGCCAGAACAAGGGCAAGAGCGGCATAATATACTGCCTGTCGAGGAAGAAGGTCGAGGAGCTGACAGCCATTCTCAAGACAAACGACATACGCGCGGAGGCATACCACGCCGGACTGGACACTGTGACCCGCAACGAGACACAGGACCGTTTCCTCATGGAGGAGGTGGATATCATCGTGGCGACAATAGCCTTCGGTATGGGCATCGACAAGCCCGACGTGAGGTTCGTCATACACTATGACATACCAAAATCGCTTGAGGGATACTACCAGGAGACCGGGCGCGCAGGACGCGACGGAGGCGAGGGCGTATGCATAGCCTTCTACACATACAAGGACCTGCAGAAGCTGGAGAAGTTCATGGAGGGGAAACCAGTGGCAGAGCAGGACATCGGACGGCAGCTGCTGCAGGAGACAGCAGCCTACGCCGAGTCGTCGGTATGCCGCAGAAAGCTGCTGCTCCACTACTTCGGCGAGGAATACAAGAAGGATAACTGCCAGAACTGTGACAACTGCCTGCACCCGAAGGAGAAGGTTGAGGGACGTGAGGCGCTCGTAGTAGTGCTGAATGCCATACTCGCCATCAAGGAGAACTTCCGCACACAGTATGTCATAGACTTCGTGAAGGGACGCGGGACCGACGATATCGTATCCCACCACCACGACACGCTTGAGGAGTTCGGCTCAGGAGAGGATATGGACGACAAGCTCTGGAACCCCGTCATACGCCACGCCATGCTGGCTGGTTTCATACGTAAGGATGTTGAGAGCTACGGACTGCTGAAGGTGACAGCGGCAGGAAAGAGATACCTGAAAGACCCACTGCCATTCCCTGTCGTCAAGGATACTGACTTCCACAACTTCGGAGAGACAGAAGTGAACGAGGGGACAGCGGCTCTCGACCCCGTCCTGCAGAAGATGCTCCACGACGAGAGACTCAAAGTGGCGAAGAAACACCATGTGCCTCCGTACGTGGTCTTCATGGACGCATCGCTCGAGCAGATGGCAACGACATATCCTGTCACCATCGAGGAGTTGCAGCAGATACAGGGCGTCGGGGCTGGAAAGGCACGCAAGTTCGGGAAATCTTTCTGCCAGCTGATAAAGGCTTACTGTGAGGAGAACGAGATAGAGAGACCGGCTGAGCTGAGAGTGCGCACCGTACCGAAGAAGTCAATGTGGAAAGTGAAGATAATACAGAGCATCGACAAGCGCATACCTCTCGACGACCTGGCCATCGAGCTGAAGATGGACTTCTCTGAATTCCTTACCGAGGTGGAGACAATAGTCTACAGCGGGACAAAGCTGAATATAGACTACTTCATCGACGAGGTGCTCGACGAGGAGAATGTAGAGGAGATATACGACTATTTCCTCACATCTGACACGGACAACATAGACAAGGCTGTCGATGAGTTTGACGGCGACTTCTCTGACGACGAGATACGCCTCGTGCGCATAAAGTTCATGTCTGAGATGGCCAACTGACGAAGGAGCGAGAGGAGAGCGGAGCTTGCTCCGGCTATCCCGAGAGACGAGGAAGAAGGCCGAAGGCTCAACTGACGAAGACGAACGAGAGGAGAGCGGAGCTTGCTCCGGCTATCCCGAGAGACGAGGAAGAAGGCCGAAGGCACAACTGACGAAGGAGCGAGAGGAGAGCGGAGCTTGCTCCGGCTATCCCGAGAGACGAGGAAGAAGGCCGAAGG
>JADYUK010000029.1 GCA_021531755.1 Hoylesella loescheii | reverse complement strand
GCATTCATAGAAGCACCAATCTCCCAAACTGGTGACGGAGTTGGGAATTGTGATGCTCGTCAAGCCCGAGCAGAAACTGAAGCACTGATTTCCCAAACTGGTGACGGAGTTGGGAATCGTGATGCTCGTCAAGCCCGAGCAAAACCAGAAGCACCCATTTCCCAAACTGGTGACGGAGTTGGGAATCGTGATGCTCGTCAAGCCCGAGCAGTCACTGAAGCAATATTCTCCCAAACTGGTGACGGAGTTGGGAATCGTGATGCTCGTCAAGCGCGAGCATTCACCGAAGCAATATTCTCCCAAACTGGTGACAGAGTTGGGAATCGTGATGCTCGTCAAGCGCGAGCAACCAGAGAAGCAACAAACTCCCAAACTGGTGACGGAGCTGGGAATTGTGATGCTGGTCAATCCCGAGCAACCAGAGAAGCAACCATCTCCCAAACTGGTGACGGAGTTGGGAATCGTGGTGTTTCTACAGCCACTCAACATCGTATTTGTGGCAGTCTCGATGATGGCATTGCAATTTTCGCGCGAATCATAAACCGTGTTTCCTGATTCTACTACAATACTTTCCAAACCGCCACAAGAAGAGAAGCAATATTCTCCAATTCTGGTGACGGAGCTGGGAATCGTGATGCTCGTCAAGCCCGAGCATTCATAGAAGCACTTATCTCCCAAGCTGGTGACTGTATAAGCTTTTCCGTCCACTGAGATGGTCTCAGGTATTACAACCGCTCCTTTATAACTATGAGAAGCCACGCTGGCAGTTTTGTTTTCCTTGTCAAGATTGTAGAAAATGCCTTCCAATTCCACATTGTACGCCCAAGCGGAGAGGACTCCCAAAAGGAGGGAAAAGAGTAAGAATAATTTTTTCATAATTGGATTGTCTTGCATCAGCTCTGCAGCCCACGGGTTTTTCCTTGATACAAATTTACGTGTATATAATAATATAATGACACGAGTCGTAGATGACCTTCAATCCACTGCAAGCCCCTCCCCTTGCCGCCATCATCACTCAGACATCATCACTCAGCCATCAGTATGAGACATAACGCACACGAGATGATGGAGAGAGAGACAGCCTGTGGCAAAGATTATGGGCGAAAGGGAGAGAGGGAGGAGGCCATATCAGGCTTGAGTGGCTGAGAGCTTACGGTCCATATTCTCTGCCGCACGCCGTCCGTCGCCCATGGCGAGGATGACTGTGGCACCGCCGCGCACGATGTCTCCTCCGGCATAGAGCCCTGCGTGTGACGACTGCATAGTATCGTCGACAGCGATAGTGTTCTTGCGCCCGAGGTGCAGACCTGCCACCGACTTCGGCACGAGAGGATTGGGCGATACGCCGACAGCGACAATGACCTGGTCAACATCGAGAATGACGCGCTCTCCTGTGTCGACTGGCGAGCGGCGGCCTGAGGCGTCAGGCTCTCCGAGAGTCATGACAGCGAGCACGGCCTGCTTGACAGCGCCATCCTCATCGGCGATATACTCGACAGGGTTATGAAGCGTCAGGAAGTCTATGCCCTCTTCCTTGGCGTGCTTCACCTCCTCAAGGCGTGCTGGCATCTCTGCCTCCGAGCGGCGGTAGACGAGTGTCACCTGTGCGCCAAGACGCTTGGCTGTGCGGCATGAGTCCATAGCGGTATTGCCACCACCTACGACGAGGACATGGCTTGCTGGGTTCAGCGGGGTGTCTGTCTCGGCGTTGGCTGCGTCCATGAGATTCACACGTGTGAGATACTCATTTGACGACATGATGTTTATGAGGTTCTCTCCTGGTATGTTCATGAAATTGGGCAGTCCGGCTCCTGAGCCTACAAAGACGCCGCGGAATCCCTGCTGCTCGAGCTCGTCGATGGTGATTGTCTTGCCGATGATGGTGTCTGTATAGAAGTGTACGCCAAGAGCACGCAGGCTGTCAATCTCAGCCTCAACGATGCGGTTGGGGAGACGGAACTCCGGAATGCCGTATTTCAGCACGCCGCCTATCTCGTGCAGCGCCTCGAAGACATGGACATCATATCCCTTCTTGACCATATCGCCGGCAAAGCTCAGTCCCGAGGGGCCGGAGCCTACCACTGCCACCTTTATGCCGTTCTTAGGCTTGCACTCGGGGAGTGTCGCCATGCCTGACTCACGCTCATAATCGGCAGCGAAGCGCTCAAGGTATCCTATCGCCACGGCAGGCTCGTTCATCTTCAGATGCACGCAACGGCTCTCACACTGTTTCTCCTGCGGACAGACGCGGCCACAGACAGCGGGGAGGGCTGATGTCTGCTTCAGTACCTGGGCGGCCTTGAGGAACTCTCCGCGCTCTATGTTCTTGACGAACGATGGTATGTTGATATTCACGGGGCATCCCTCGACACACTGTGGCTTGGGACAGTCAAGGCATCGCTTCGCCTCTATGACAGCCTGCTCAGGGGACAGGCCGATGTTCACCTCCTCAAGCCTTGTCCTGGAACGGTATTCCGGGTCAAGCTCGGGCATCACGACACGTGGTATCGCCGTGCGCTCTTTCGGGCGCATGCTCTTGCGGAGCGCCTCACGCCACGGCGCGTTACGGTCAGTGAGGCTTGCGGCATCGTCTGATGCGGCATCATTGTCCCCAGCCTCTTGCTGGCTGCCGGCAGCGGCCATGGCACGGCATACATCTGAGTTGCTGTCCTCATCGGGGCGGGCGTGCTCATGGATATGCTGGTCGAAGTGCTCAACCTCGTAGAGCTCCTCACGCTTGAAGGTGCGCATGCGCTTGAACATCTCATCCCAGTCAACAAGCGCCCCGTCAAACTCCGGCCCGTCTATGCAGACGAACTTTGTCTTCCCGCCTATTGTCAGACGGCAGGCTCCGCACATGCCGGTGCCATCGACCATGATGGTGTTGAGGGAGACATCGGTAGGGATGCCGTGCTTCTGTGTCGTAAGGCAGGCAAACTTCATCATTATCGCCGGACCGATGGCGAAGGCCTTGTCAATGTGCTCCTGCTCTATGAACTTCTCCATGCCGACAGTCACGACACCTTTCTCTCCGCGTGAGCCGTCGTCGGTCATGACGATTACCTCGTCAGAATTCTGCCGTATCTCATCTTCAAGGATGACGAGGTCAGCCGTGCGTCCGGCAATAACCGAGAGGACACGGTTGCCAGCAGCCTTCAGGGCCTTGACGATAGGGAGCAGGGGCGCTGTGCCGACACCTCCCGAGGCGCATAGCACTGTGCCATAGTTCTCTATATGTGTGGCATTGCCGAGAGGGCCTACTATATCGAGGATATAGTCGCCAGGCTCAAGGTCGCATATCTTCCTGCTTGACAGGCCCACCTTCTGCACGACAAGTGATATCGTGCCGCGCTGTGTGTCTGCGTCGGCTATTGTCAGCGGTATGCGCTCGCCCTGCTTGTCAACTCGGACAATGACAAAATGGCCGGCCTTGCGGCTCTTTGCTATTAGCGGTGCCTCGACTTCAAAGAGGAAGACATTCTCAGAGAAACTCTCCTTACGGATAATCTTGTTCATGTTGTTAGCTCGTTTTTATGTTACTGTACCATGCGGCCCACGGACTGCGGGGCCGGAAGACATGGTATATGGTATGGTTGTAAGTTAATCGGTTTGGGTCAATACATTGTGGCGCTGTCAGTAGTCAGAGAATATGTATCGCTCCACTTTCTGCGCCACCTGCTCCGGTGTGATATTCTTCATGCATGGATAGCCGCCCTTGTAACAGGGCTTGTTGCCGTATATGCTGCATGGTCTGCACTCCATGTCTATGCCGACGATATCGTCCTCGCTCTGGCCCCATCCCATGAAACCGGCCAGGGGATGTGTCGCTCCCCAGACGCTGATGACAGGGATGCCTACGAGCGACGCGAGGTGCATATTGCCTGAGTCCATGCTGAGCAGGCAGTGAAGACGCCCCATGAGCTTCAGCTCGTCACGCATGCCTCCACATAGCGACGAGGCGTAGACGACAGTGGCGTAGCGTCGCTCCCACTGCATGAAGATTTCCTCCTCACGCTTTCCTCCTCCGAAGAGGAGAATACGCATGCGGGGATGGACAGCGATGAGCATGGCCATGACCTGCTCCATCTTGTGTATCGGGTATATCTTCCCCTCATGGGCCGCAAAGGGGGCTATGCCTATGGCTCCGGCGGGATTGGACGTTATCTCGTCGTAGAGACGCTGGGCGGATGGCGCGAGCTCGTGCGAGGAGACATCGACAGTGGGGAAGTCATGCCCTCCCTCGGGCGAGAGAGAGAACTCCAGCCCCATCCGCTCAAAGACAGCATGATACTTCTCGAAGCTTGTCGGCTGCTGCACGAGAATCTTCGAGTGGCGTCTCGTCAGCCCGCGGCGTCCTTTGCGGTGCTTGTCGAGATGGTAAACAGGAATGCCCGCCATGCAGAAACGCAGGCGGGCATATTTGGTGCGTAGCACATCATGCAGGTCGGCCACACGGTCTGGCTGCAGCGATGCGAGGTCACGATAAAGGTGCTCCATGCCCATCAGCCCCTTGTAGCGTCTCGCTTTGAGGTCAAAGGCGTGGAACTCCACATTATCAGCAAGGCCTTCATAGAAAGCCTTGGCGAAAGGACGGCTCGCAACGATTATCCTCATCTGGGGATAGGCAGCGGCAAGAGCCTTGACTACAGGCACCGTCATGGCGACATCACCAATGGCAGAGAAGCGCATGACAAGGATGCGCCCATGGCCGTCATGGGGAGCCGGGGATGATGCGCTGGCCTTACGGCGGGTATTTGTCATCGTATAAAGGGCATGCCGGCGACTGATACAGGAGGGGGACTGAACGAAGGACAAACCCTCTGGCTGTCGGCCGGCACAGTGTTATTTCTTATAGAGAACGGGATTAGTGGCAGGGTCGTTGTACATCTTCATCTGCCTGTAAACCTTCATGTATTTCTTTCCAGCCTGTATATCCTCAAGAAGCTGCGAGATAGCCGTGGAGAGGTCAACATTCTGCTCAAGGAGGACATCAAGCTTAGCCCTGCAGCGTGCTATGTGCTCAGGAGAGGCATCGGCACGCTCCACCTGCTCACGCATGTGGTATATCTTCAGCTGGAGGATGCTGAGGCGGTCGACAGCCCATGCGGGAGACTCAGTGTTGATGGTAGCGTCAGGGAGGACGTTGACATCGCTGTAGAGCTGGCGGAAGTATGTGTCAATCTGCTCGACAAGGTCTGTGCGGTCCTGGTTAGACTGGTCTATGCGCCGCTTCAGCGAGAGAGCCTCAGAGGGGTCGATATGAGGGTCACGTATGATATCCTCATAATGCCACTGCACGGTGTCAATCCAGCATTTGAGGTAGAGGCGGTTCTCTATCTCGTCACGCTTGTATGGATTGTTTATCGGGGTATCCACATCGTCTTTGATATGGTAATCTGCTATTGCCTGGTTGAATATCTTCAGGGCTGTTTCTACGAATGCCATATATATAGTATTGAGGTTTGATATTTATGCAAAGGTAGGCATTTTTATTCGTATTTCAAAATATAATGATATAATATTCGCCCAAGTTAAAAAAAATGATTAATTTTGCACGGAATTTTCACATATATAATATACCAATCATCATTATTGAATGGCCAAATTACCAGACAACGCCTTCCGCGAGCTCAAGGAAGGTGAGGAATACGAGCCTCTCCTGTCCCCCTCTGGAGAGCATAAGGAGATTACCCCATGGTCAGTAGGATGGGGCATATTGATGGCAATAATATTCTCGGCGGCAGCGGCCTATCTCGGCCTGAAGGTGGGACAGGTGTTCGAGGCTGCCATACCTATCTCGATTATAGCCGTGGGCATCTCGGCAGCGACAAAGCGCAAGGGTGCCATTGGCGAGAATGTCATCATACAGTGTATAGGAGAATGCTCTGGCGCTATCGTGGCAGGAGCCATCTTCACCCTGCCTGCCATATATATCCTTGAGGCCAAGTATCCGGAGATGACAGCCTCTTTCTGGCAGATATTCATATCGTCACTTCTGGGCGGAGCGCTCGGCATGCTCTTCCTGATACCATTCCGGAAATACTTCGTTAAGGAGCAGCACGGCAAGTACCCCTTCCCTGAGGCGACAGCGACGACACAGGTCCTTGTCAGCGGAGAGGAAGGTGGCGGACAGGCCAAGACTCTCGTTATGGCAGGGCTCATAGGCGGACTGTATGATTTCCTGGTGAGCTCTTTCGGGTGGTGGAACGAGTTGTTCACAACACGCATCCTCCCATACGGCGACATGCTGGCAGAGAAGGCGAAGCTTGTCTTCAAGGTGAACACCAGTGCCGCCGTCGTCGGACTGGGCTATATCATCGGTCTCAAGTACGCTTTCATCATCTGCCTTGGGTCGTTCGCCGTATGGTGGGTCATTGTACCACTCATGTCGCTGTTCTTCGGAGATACCGTCCTGAACCAGTGGGACCCTTCCATAACACAGACAGTAGGGCAGATGTCGCCAGAGATGATATTCAAGGCCTACGGAAAGTCGATAGGCATTGGAGGCATCGCCATGGCCGGCATAATAGGCATAATAAAGTCATGGGGCATAATAACCAACGCCGTCAGCCTCGCCTCACGCGAGCTTAGGGGGAAAGGCTCAGACGCAGGAGAGACACCACGCACACAGCGCGATATATCATTCCGTGTTGTCATAGCCGGAGTCATAGTGACAGTGGCAGCGATAGGCGCTTTCCTATACCTCGGGGTGATGGGCCATAACTGGATATTCGCGACAGTCGCCCTGGTGCTCATCGTAGGCATAGCGTTCCTCTTCACGACAGTGGCGGCCAACGCCACAGCGATTGTTGGCACAAACCCCGTCTCAGGCATGACACTCATGACACTGATTCTCGCATCGGTCGTCATGGCGTCGATGGGGCTCAGCGGCACGACAGGAATGCTCGCAGCCCTGCTTATGGGCTCTGTCGCATGTACAGCGCTGAGCATGGCAGGCTGTTTCATAACCGACTTGAAGATAGGCTACTGGATAGGAACGACACCAAAGAAGCAGGAGCAGTGGAAATTCCTTGGAACCCTCGTCTCAGCGGCGACAGTGGCAGGCGTGATGATGCTGCTCAATGAGACCTACGGTTTCGACTCAGGGAAGCTCGCGGCTCCACAGGCCAATGCCATGGCAGCAGTCATAGAGCCACTCATGAACGGTGCCGGAGCGCCATGGCTCCTCTACGCCATAGGAGCGCTGATAGCCATAGGGCTGACAATGATGAAAGTCCCGGCACTCGCCTTCGCCCTCGGCATGTTCATCCCTCTCGAGCTGAACACACCGATACTGATAGGCGGAGCGTTGAACTGGTTTGTCACAACGCGCTCGAAGGACGAGGCCATCAACAGGCTGCGCGGAGAGAAAGGCACACTCATAGCAAGCGGATTCATAGCCGGCGGAGCACTCATGGGAGTCATATCTGCACTCATGAGATTCATGGGATGTGACTATGTCAACGAGGCATGGCTGGAGAACCCCCTGTCAGAGGCTCTCGCTCTCGTGATGTACATACTCCTTATGGTATATCTCGTCAAGGCGACAAAGACAACAAAAGCATAGCCCAGCATACAGTGGAGCACACTGGAGCAGGCAGACAATCCATACACAGCAATGGCGGACAACGGCTGCCATAAAAAAAAAAGAAACATACAAAAAAACTCAATATATTATGTACCTATTCACCTCAGAATCAGTTTCAGAAGGCCATCCTGACAAGGTGGCCGACCAGATAAGCGACGCCCTTCTCGACCAGTTCCTGGCATACGACCCCACGGCCCATTGCGCCATAGAATCATTTGTGACAACAGGACAGGTTGTCATCATGGGCGAAGTGACATCAAACGCATACATAGACCTGCAGACAATAGCCCGCAAGACAATAAACAAGATTGGCTACACGAAGTCAGAATACCAGTTCGACGGCAACTCCTGTGGCATCATGACCGCGATACACGAGCAGTCAAGCGATATCAACATAGGTGTATCAGGCGCTGTGCAGGGAGCTGGCGACCAGGGTATGATGTTCGGCTACGCCACTAACGAGACAGACCGCTACATCCCCGTCTCGCTCGACATAGCCCACCTCATCATGAAGACACTGGCCGACATACGCCGCGAGGGACGTGTCATGACATACCTCAGGCCAGACTCAAAATCGCAGGTGACAATAGAGTATGACGACAACAACATCCCACAGCGCATACACACCATCGTGGTGTCTACACAGCACGACGAGTTCGCCGACGACAACACCATGCTCGAGACAATACGCCAGGACGTGAAGAATATCCTCATACCACGTGTGAAGAGCCAGCTGAAAGACCCCAACATGCTCCGCCTCTTCAACGATGATATCATATACTTTGTCAACCCCACCGGCAAGTTTGTCATCGGCGGCCCTCATGGCGACACAGGACTGACAGGGCGCAAGATTATCGTCGACACCTACGGAGGCAAGGGCGCACACGGCGGAGGAGCCTTCTCAGGCAAAGACCCATCAAAGGTTGACCGCTCAGCCGCATACGCCGCACGACACATAGCGAAGAACATGGTGGCAGCCGGAGTGGCAGACGAGATGCTCGTGCAGCTATCATATGCCATCGGCGTGGCAAAGCCTGTCAGCATATACGTGAACACATACGGACGAGGACACGTCAACATGACCGACGGGGAGATAGCGGAGAAAATCGGAGAGATGTTCGACCTCACTCCAAAGGGCATAGAGGAAGCACTCAAGCTGCGCAACCCGATATACCTCGAGACAGCAGCCTACGGACACATGGGACGCGAGCCACACACCGTGAAGAAAGTCTTCACATCGCTCTATCATCCTACACGCGAGGTGGAGGTGGAGCTCTTCACATGGGAGAAACTCGACCGTGTAGAAGAGATAAAGAAGACTTTCGGCCTCTGACGACATGCCCGCAAGGCGGCACACACCACCAGACGGCACACATACCAGACGGCACACACCACCAAACGGCACACAAGAAGGGGACATCAGCCCAAGGGAAGCGGTTGCCGGCGGTATACACAGAAAAAGGAACGATTCCGGTATCCCCGTCTTCCAGGGTTGCCGGAATCTCCCTTTTAACTGACTGTCTCACAGTGCCCGCACTGATATCATGGCAGGAGCATAACGGCGAGAAGGAGGCACACATGGCAGGAAAGTGAATGCTAACAGAGGCCGGACAGCTACCGCAAGGCATCATGACGGGCAGCAAGCAATGCCACCATGCCGCCATGCATGGCCACGAACAGCCATGAACAGCCACGAACAATAACCAAGGCGAAGACAAACCCGCCCCAACAGAATCACCCAAGGAAGAACAACGCTGCACGACATGCGGCATGGCAAGACAATGACCCAACAGCCAGACTCTCTACATAAAGCCACAACCACCATAACAGGCGAGGGGCAGGAGACAGCCGAGAACACGTCGCAGAACGTGTTACAGGTGAATGAAGACTCCACCTCCCAGTCTATCTTCACGACCAAGACAAACCACTGGCCAGTGAAGATAGACTCACTTCTCATGCCCGACCAAGGCAAGGAGCTCAAGGCGACAGTCAACCCTATGCCAAAATACTACAAGGAGACATTCTTCGCAAAGGACTCCCTGCTCCACAGCGAGCTCCAGGGCGGGCGCTACGGCGTTGCAGGCGACCCTGTCCCCTACACCCTGCGTAATGACGATGTTCTGACCCCCCTGCTGCTGTTGAGCATACTCATGCTGATGCTCAGTGTGCGCCGCTCGTCACGTTTCCTCCTTTTCCAGCTGAGAAACTTCTTCCATGTTGTGCGCACAGGAAGCGTCAGGGAGCGCGAGTCGTCGGCCGATGTGCGCTACCTCCTCTTCACAGAGATATACACGACCATCATCCTTGCTCTGCTCTTCTTCTACTACGCCAAGACATATATCGCCGAGACATACATCACATACAGCGAATACTCGCTTATGGGTATGTTCCTTGGAGTCATCATTGGGTTCCTTGCCTTCGAGCATTTAGCCGAGGCTGCCGTCAACAAGATTTTCTTCACGCCACGTGAGAGCAGTCTGTGGACATCAACAAAGATGACAGTGACATGCCTCGGTGGAGTGCTGCTCACACCCATGCTGCTGCTGCTCGCCTACTTCGGCATGTCAATAGAAAACGCGCTGTTATACACGCTGATAGTAATCATATTGGTCAAATTATTGCTATTTTATAAGTGTTATCAAATCTTTTTCAGCAAAAGAGGCGCTTTTCTGCAGTTTTTTTTGTACTTTTGCACCCTTGAAATAATACCACCCCTGTTAGCGTGGGGCGTTTTAGTCACCATAGCCAATATCCTGACAGTAAATTACTAATAAGAAAATGATCAAGAAAATACTTGTTTCTCAGCCAAAGCCAACAAGTGACAAGTCTCCCTATTTTGCCATTGAGCGTGACTATGATGTCGAACTCGTATTCCGTCCGTTCATAAAGGTAGAAGGTATCAGCTCAAAAGATTTCCGCCAGCAGCACGTCTCCCTGTCCGATTACACTGCTGTGGTGTTCACCTCAAAGTATGCAATAGACAATTTCTTCTCGCTCGCCAAGGAGCTGAGAGTAAACATTCCAGAGACAATGAAATATTTCTGTACCACAGAGACGATAGCCCTCTATATACAGAAATACGCCCACTACCGCAAACGCAAGGTCTTCTTCGGTGAGACAGGAAAGATAAACGACCTCATCCCGGCGATGCTGAAACATAGCGAGGAGAAGTTCCTCGTCCCATTAAGCTCTGTACACAATGATGACATAAGGGACATCCTCGACGAGAACAATCTTGACCATACAGAGTGTGTCATGTATCAGACTGTCAACGATGACTTCTCCGAGGAGGAGATAGCGGCATTCGACTATGACCTCGTCGTCCTCTTCAGCCCCACAGGAGTGAAGACCCTCCATGACAATCTTGACGCCAATGTGAAGGACGGGTCGCTGAAAGTGGCAACATTCGGCCCATCGACAGCCAAGGCGGCAGAAGACTACGGGTATGAGCTTGCAGTACAGGCACCAACTCCCAAGAACCCATCAATGATAACCGCACTACGCGCATACCTACGTGACCAAGAAGACTAACACACTGTCTCCACGACTGAAGAGCAAGATTCTCATAGAAAAACTCTTCAGCGGGAAGGACACAAGGAACATAACAGCATATCCTGTCAGAGCCATCATCAGGGAAGTGGACGACGCCACAGACAGCACACCGCCGCTGCAGGTGCTCTTCAGCGTATCAAAACGCCACTTCAAACGCGCTGTGCAGCGCAACCGAGTGAAACGCCAGATGCGCGAGATATACAGGCTCAACATAGCCCCGGCCCTGGAATCACACCTCACGAGGGAGCATAAACATCTGACACTGGCCCTCGTATGGCTTGCCGACAGACACTACACAACGGCCGACCTCTCACGGCGCATGTCACGCTTAGTGGAGAAAATAACATCACCGCAAGAGGCGAAGACAGACGCCGAACCCACAGTGGCAGAGAGATAGCAAACAACCACAACCACCATGACCACCCCGAGCCGCATACTGAAAGCCATACTCCTCGCGCCGATATGGATATACCAGCACGCCATATCGCCCTACACGCCAGCGTCATGCCGGTTCACACCGACATGCTCAGAGTATATGCGCCAAGCCATCATAAAGCACGGCCCCTTGCGTGGGCTATGGCTTGGTATAAAGAGGCTCATGAGATGCCATCCATGGGGAGGCTCAGGCTACGACCCTGTCCCCTGACATGAGGCGGCAACCACACAACGTCCGTAGCGCACAAGCCCACACTATCCCCCCACACTACGCCCCAACAACAATTAGCAGACAATAACCCCGGCAGATAACAACGGCATGCACACAAGCGGGAGACACATGTACAGAGCCTGCATCTGATGTGAGCCGCCACCATATCGACGACATCTGCCATTATACATCCAATCAATGAAAAACTTTGTTGAAGAACTTACCTGGCGCGGTATGATACACCAGATGATGCCAGGAACAGAAGAGCTGCTGCAGAAAGAGCAGGTGACAGCATATCTCGGCATCGACCCGACAGCCGACTCTCTCCACATAGGCCATCTCTGTGGCGTCATGATGCTGCGCCACTTCCAGCGCTGCGGACATAAGCCGCTCGCCCTCATCGGAGGTGCCACGGGCATGATAGGCGATCCCTCAGGCAAGTCGCAGGAACGCAATCTCCTCGACGAGGCAACCCTCGCACACAACGTTAAGTGCATAAAGGAGCAGCTGTCACGCTTCCTCGATTTCGACAGCGATGCGCCAAACCGTGCAGAGCTTGTCAACAACTACGATTGGATGAAGGACTTCACATTCCTCGCTTTCGCCCGTGACATCGGCAAGCATATCACCGTCAACTACATGATGGCGAAGGAGTCTGTGCAGAAGCGTCTCAACGGCGAGGCACGCGACGGCCTGTCATTCACCGAGTTCACCTACCAGCTCCTCCAGGGATATGATTTCCTCTATCTCAACGAGCACAAGAACTGCAAGCTGCAGCTGGGCGGAGCAGACCAGTGGGGCAATATCACAACAGGCTCAGAGCTTATACGCCGCACTAACGGCAACGAGTGCTATGCCCTTACCTGCCCTCTCGTGACAAAGTCTGACGGACGCAAGTTCGGCAAGACAGAGTCAGGCAACATATGGCTCGACCGCACCCGCACCTCACCATACCAGTTCTACCAGTTCTGGCTTAATGTTCCAGACGAGGACGCAGAGCGCTACATAAAGATATTCACATCGCTCGACAAGGAAGAGATTGACGCCATCATCGACGAGCACCGTCAGGACCCAGGCCGCCGAACGCTGCAGAAGCGCCTTGCTGAGGAGGTGACAGTGATGGTCCACTCACGTGAGGACCTTGATATGGCCATAGAGGCTTCAAACATACTCTTCGGGAAATCGACCAAGGAATCGCTGCTGAAGCTTGACGAGCAGACACTGCTTGATGTCTTCGCTGGTGTACCACACTACGAGATACCACGCGACGCCATCATAGGCAAGCCTGCCATAGAGCTGCTGACACAGGACGCCAAGGTATTCCCGTCGAAGGGAGAGATGCGCAAGCTCACACAGGGTGGAGGCGTATCGCTGAACAAGGAGAAACTATCTGACGCCAACCATGTCATCACAGAAGCTGACCTTCTTGATGGGAAATACCTTCTCGCACAGCAGGGAAAGAAGAAATACTTCCTCATCATCGCCAAATAAATTTAATATTAAGCTGAAATATTTGCACAGAAGGTAAATTTTTATTACCTTTGCAGCGACATTAAGTTTCACAGTTTGTCCCATGGTGTAATGGTAGCACAACAGGTTTTGGTTCTGTTTGACTAGGTTCGAGTCCTAGTGGGACAACATGAAGACAGCCTGACGATTTGCTGATAGCAGCAGACGTCAGGCTGTCTTCTTTCTTATTTATTCGCACCCGATATGGCTTTATAGTGACAAGCGGTATCCCCGAAGCCAGAGGCGTGGTGAGGATATTGCTTGTGGGTATCAGCTTTCTGGGGCAGGAGCGTTGCTGTCTTTCGCACAGTCCTGTATTACCAGCCCGGCAATCATCATGCCGAAGATGGCTGTTATATGAACCAAGGAGCCATTCACGCGTTTCTTCTTCACGGGGCTATCATCGTGCTGCTGCCTGCATGAGCATTGTTCTGTCCCACAGGGCATACTTCCGTCAGGGGCGGAGGCACCGCGGTTGTCGACAAGTTCCTCGCTATATACGCATGTGAAATGGCGCCGGAGGGTTATGCCTGACTGTTTGATGCGTTTCCTGAGGGCAGCGCCGAGGGGACAGCCGCGGACTTTCCAGAAGTCGGCTGTGCGTATGCGCGAGGGGTCGAGCTTTAGCGCGGCTCCCATCGACGAGAAGAATGTCGCGTCTGTGTCTGTCGCCATCTTTATCAGCAGCACCTTGTCCTTCAGCGAGTCGATACAGTCGATGATATAGTCATAGGTCTCCAGACCAAAGGTTCCGGCTGTTTCCTCGGTGAACGCTCTGTATATGGCGGTTATCTCAGCCTCGGGGTTTATGTCGAGGAGTCTGCGCCTCATGGCCTCGACCTTTACCTCGCCCACTGTCGACGATGTGGCAAGGAGCTGGCGGTTGATGTTCGTGACACAGACACGGTCACAGTCGACAATTGTCAGACGCAGTATGCCAGAGCGGACGAGAGCCTCTGCGCACCAGCTCCCGACACCCCCTACCCCGAAGAGTATGACGCTCTTGTGGGCTATCATGCCCATTGTTTCCTCGCCGAGCAGGCGAGTGGCACGCCGCAGCATGCCGTCAGTATATTTTCCCATACGGCAAAGGTAATCATTTTTTCTGTTTCACACACCATCTCTGCTCCGTTTTTTATCTCCTTATAGACAGTTCAGGCGCTTGCATGGCATACACATGCGGGGCATATAGGCTGTCAGCCATGATGAACACAATCGTAGCGGAGGGGGGGAGGGTGAGGATGTCGGGACAGTACAGCGCATTCTGTATATACTCATAAGGTGGGGGTTATCGCTCCAGCCCCACGGCAAAAGGCAAGTGTTCTTTACGACTCCACTTTATACGTTGGCACATGTCGCGAAGACTTTTTTCATGCAGGCAGCGTGAATTTTCGTTGATTATATTTTGCAGATTGGAATTATTTCCCTATCTTTGTCGCCAAATCTAACTATTAGAGAAAATGTGTGCCTGCATAAGCAACATGAAATT
This sequence comes from Hoylesella loescheii, assembly GCA_021531755.1. Taxonomy (GTDB): domain Bacteria; phylum Bacteroidota; class Bacteroidia; order Bacteroidales; family Bacteroidaceae; genus Prevotella. The sequence continues at coordinate 12,998 of JADYUK010000029.1, read as the reverse complement.
ATTCGGCGCATTAATTATTGCATTAAAAACTTTACTAATCCAAAAACAAACATTCATGAAAAAAAGAAGGATGAGCATTAGCACACGCCTTGTGGCCGTGCTGATAGCAGGTTCGGCTTCATTCTGTCTATCGCAGCAGTCGTATGCAGCTGGTTCGAAGGCAGGAGAGCAGCAGGGTGTCACTCAGACAAAGACAGTGAAGGGACGTGTCGTAGACGCTAACGGAGAGCCTCTGATTGGTGTAACGGTGCGTGCCGAGAAGGGAAATGGCGCCACGATAACAGATATCGATGGCAACTTCACATTCGATGCCCGCAATGGCAACACTGTGACAGTGAGCTATGCAGGATTCAAGACACAGAGTGTCAGTCTGAAAGACGGCATAGTGATAAAGATGGAGTCAGACCTTGTAGGTCTTGACGATGTCGTGGTCATCGGCTACGGCACTATAAAGAAACGCGACCTCACGGGAGCCGTCAGCTCGGTAAAGAGCGACGATATAGCCCGTGTCCCTGTCAGCAACCCTATTGAGGCCATACAGGGCCAGGTGGCAGGTCTTGACATCACACGCACATCGGGCGACACTGATGCGGGTCTGAACATCTCGCTGCGCGGCACACGCTCCATAAACGGTGACAACACCCCTCTCTTCATCATCGACGGTGTGCAGGGCTCATACTCTGAGCTCAACCCGAGCGATATAGAGTCGATAGAGGTGTTGAAGGATGCCTCATCGACAGCTGTTTATGGCTCGGCAGGTGCGAACGGTGTCATCATCATAACCACGAAATCGGCAAAGGAGGGCAAGCGCCAGGTGAACTTCGACGCATACTATGGCTGGAACACCATACCATCCTATCCCGCTGTGCGCACAGGTGAGGACTATGTCAACTTCCGCCGTCTGGCACAGCAGAATGCAGGCACATACGCCGGCGAGGAGAACCTCTTCTCGACAGCCTACCAGACGCTCATAGACAACGGCAACTGGGTCAACTGGTTCGACGAGGGAACACAGACCGGCATCACACAGAGCTATAACCTCAGCACATCATTCGCCAACGACAAGGTCAGCTCATTCTTCTCCCTGAACTACTACAACCAGGAGGGAACGCTTGAGGGCGAGCATCTTGACCGCTACTCAGCACGCGCGAAGATTGACTTTAAGGCAAACAGCATCCTGAAATATGGTGTCAACCTCTATGCCATGTACTCGAACAACGACCGCCGCTCAAGCCGCATCTGGAACCGTATGATGAGCACAGCGCCTCTCGGCGTGCCATACAACGAGGACGGAAGCATAAACCTTGACCCATTCGGCGACGGCGGCAACACTCTCAACCCTATCGCCGACCAGGCAGAGGGACAGTATGTCAGCAACGTGAAGAACCTCTCGCTGACACCCCAGGCATACCTTGAGCTGACCCCACTGAAGGGTCTGCGCTTCAAGTCGACAGTGAGCGGATACTTCAACGCCCGCAAGGAGGGTCTGTACATAGGAAGCAAATCATATGAGCACATGGAGAAAGACCCTATCTCGGCATCCATACCTAACACTCTCAGCTACCGTTTCAAATGGGAGAATGTCCTCTCATACAACTTCACCATAAACGACGACCATGACTTCGCGCTGACAGCCGTGTCCGAGTGGTCAAAGAACCGCACAGAGCGTGTCACCGCTACGGCGACAGGATTTGACTCTGACTCTTTCGGCTACCACAACCTTGGCGCCGGAACAGGCACACCGACCGTATCATCCTCATACGTCGGCAACCAGAAGATGTCATACGTGGCACGCGCCAACTATTCATACAAGGGCAAGTATCTCGCAAGCGTGTCAGCCCGCTGGGACGGTTGTTCTGTCCTTGCCGACGGCAACAAGTGGGATATATTCCCCGCTGCGGCTATCGGCTGGCGCATCAGTGACGAGCCTTTCATGCAGTCTCTGACAGCCATCTCTGACATGAAGATACGTGCCAGCTATGGTGTGACGGGCAATGCCGGCGCAGCAGAGTATGCCACGATAAACAATGTGCGCACAGGAAGATTCGGTTTCGGCTCTGACGTGCAGAACTATTCTGGCTTCAGCTCGCTCATAGCCAACAAGGACCTCGGCTGGGAGAAGTCATATCAGTTTGACGCCGGTATCGACCTCTCTCTCTTCAAGAGCCGCCTCGTGCTGAATGTCGACTGGTACCGCACAGTGACAAAGGATGTGCTTTACCAGAAGAGCCTCCCTTACGGAGCAGGCGGATTCGGACAGTCGGCATTCAAGACATGGGCCAATGTCGGCGAGACACGCAACATGGGATGGGAGATTGGCATCACAAGCCGCAACATCCAGTCGCGCGACTTCTCGTGGACAACAACGCTCAACTGGTCGACCAACGACGAGGAAGTGGTGAAGACAACATCAGAGGGGCCACTACAGTTCGGCGACTACTATCTCATCCCAGGCGAGGCAGTGAAGACATACTACGGCTACAAGTATCTCGGCATCTGGGGCACAGCAGAGGCTGAGGAGGCCGCCAAGTACGGCCAGAAGCCAGGACAGGTGCATATAGCAGAGAAGGGAGAGGCGAACTACAAGCTGAACACTGACGACTACTATGTCCTGGGCAATGCCACTCCGAAATGGACAGCAAGCATGCAGAACACATTCACATACAAGGGATTCGACCTCACTGTACTCATGCTCATGCGCTGGAAGTACACTATCCACTACGGCATGACAGGATGGTACCGTGGCGACGGTGTCTCTCCGTCACCAGTCATCTGCGACTACTGGACAGAGGACAACCAGAGCGCACGCTACGCTATGCCTGACGCCAACAACGGCAACCCGAACTATATGGACTGGGCCAACTACTTCGACGGCTCATACTTCAAGATCAAGACCATAACACTCGGCTACACCGTTCCACAGCAGTGGCTGAAGAAGCTCAATGTAGAGCGTGCCAGAATATACTTCACCGCGAACAACCCATTCGTCTTCACGAAATGCTCTTACCTCAAGGACTATGACCCTGAGAAGGGCGGCAACGACGACGACACACCATTGTCAAAGCAGTTCGTATTCGGTATCAACCTTACATTCTAACCCTGTATAACCAACGACAAAGATGAAAACATATAAACTGATAATAACAGCTGCAGTGATGACCCTCTCGCTGGCGAGCTGCAGCCTTGACGAGACAAACCCATCTGGCGCTACTGAGGCTGAATGGACGAAAATAGCGGGATTCGAGAAGAAAATCAACGACTGCTACTTCGACATGATACGTGTCATATACGGCCAGGCAGAGGACAGCTTCCTCTTCGAGGCTGAGGGTGGCACAGACATATGGGCCGATGTCAACCCCGGCACGAACGGCAACTACAGCAAGCTCATGAGATATGAGGACTTCGGTGCAAACTGCAACCTCATGAACGAGGGCTACCAGGGATTCTACGGCACGCTGAATGCCTGCAACGGAGCGATAAAATATGAGAGCCTCGTGACCGACGCCCCACAGGAGAAGGTGAACGCGCTGGCAGCCGAGGCACACTTCATACGCGCCCATGCCCTGTTCAACATCGTAGAGTACTGGGGAGGCAAGTATCTCAGCACAGAGCCGACAGCGACAGAGATGAAGTCGCTCCCTATGAGCAAGGTCAGCGAGTTCTACGACGTCATCCTCAGCGACCTCGAGTTCGCCATGAAGCATCTCCCCCTGAAACAGTCTAACCAGGGTCATGTGCGCCGTGCTGCCGCATACCACCTCTATGCCAAGGCATGCCTGACATACGCCACATATACTGACGACTTGTGCCGCAACTGGAACGCCGAGCCTATCTCACAGGCCGAGGCACAGGAGCTGCTGAGGAAAGGAAAGGCTGCCGCCGACGAGCTGCTGAACAACGCCGAGATGTTCAACACAGGACTGTATGCCGACGCGAAGGACATCTTCGCCGAGGCTAACAACAAGGACAACAAGGAGGCGCTCTTTGTCATATCACGCTCAGAGACTGACCTTAGCCTCAACCCACGCGGCAACTATCCTAACCGCACATGGAAGAAGTACTGCGCTTACAACAACAACAAGGAGGGCATATATATCGAGGGACTGGAGCCAAGCGTCAAGTCTACACCGAAGGTGCTGAAGGGCGACTGTGTCTTCGAGCCTAACAAGTATATGTACAATCTCTACGCCGACCGCCGCGACAGCCGCTTCGACGCTTTCTTCCAGACAGTCTACTACTGTAACAAGGCGACAAACGCAGCCAAGACAGCCTACACATGGAACGCTACCGACGCCGCACGCTACAATCTCGATGGGTCACGTGCCGGCAACACAGCATTCGATGTCGCATTGGGAGACACAATCATTCTTCTCTCACGCGACTATAAGTCGGCCGCCGAGCGCAACGCTACAAACTATGCGATATACAACATCGACGACAACTATGCCGACGAGGCCAATCCGAAACGCTTCTTCCCGACACTCATAAAGGGATACTGCATGATTCCAGACTATCTCGCCAATCCTAACAAGGCATACGTTGCCGCCGACCAGTTCATCTACCGTCTCGGCGAGACATACCTCGTTGCGGCAGAGATAGACTACCGCCTCGGCGACAAGGCTTCAGCAGCAGCGCGTCTGAACACTCTGCGTAACCGTGCATGCTATAACCATGACGGAAGCCTCAATGTCTCAGCAGCGGACATAACAGATGATTTCCTGCTCGACGAGTATGCACGTGAGATGATAGGTGAGTGGAACCGCTGGATGACTCTGAAGCGCTTCCGCGCCTTCGAGAGCCGCCTCGCACGCTGCAATCCTCAGGTGAAGAGCGGGTCGTTCGTGAGAGACATACACTATGTGCGCCCGATATCAAGCAGCGAGATTCTGCTCCTCGACAACGCTGCCGAGTATCAGAACAAGGGTTACTAAACCTCGCTGCACGCTCCATATATGACTGCCCACACCGTCCCAGAATGGCGATGGGGCAGACATGGAGCGCAATGGCAAGACCGATGTCGTCTGCCACGTCTCCAGAAAAAAACTGATATCTCCTGCAGCTCTCAAGGAAGAGCCGATATATTCTGCCAAATCTCAAGAAAGAGCCGTGTGACTGGCAGCCACAGGAGATTGGCTGAAGATATGGCTTGAGTGACACCATAACGTGAAAGTCCGCAGAAGGATGGGTATCAATAATGCCCATGTCTTCTGCGGACTTTCACGTTTTCTTGTCGAGTCTGTCTCTCGGTCCCCGCCATTAGGGGATGGTGGCTATGGTTGTCAGAGCGGCATAGAGTAGCAGCGGCGGCGCTTGTGGGTTATATAGTCGAAATATTCCCACTGTGAGCCTACCTGTATGTTCGTGTCCATCTCAGGGTTAGTCTCTGCCCATTTGAATCCCATCTTATTGAATATTGGGATGAGATCATTGAAGAGCAGGGCGTTGACACCGCGTCCCTGATAGTCAGGACGTACGGCTATGAGCAGCAGCTCCACACCGTCCTCGTGCTTGAACTTCAGCGAGCGCAGGAGATGGTACCATCCGAGAGGCAGCATCTTCCCGCCCGACTTCTGTAATGCCCTCACGATACTTGGCATGCAGAGGCCCACACCTACCAGTTCTTCCTTCTCATTCATTATCAGTGTCTGCATGTTGAGGTCGAGCAGCGGCAGATAGTTGTGTAATATCTGGTCTATCTGCTTGTCTGTCAGACGAGAGTATCCGAAAAGCTTGGCGTAGCTCTCGTTTATGAGGTCGAAGATGGCCTTGCCGTATCCCTCCTCGAAGACCTCCTTCATGTTCTTCAGCTTCTTGATATGCAGGTTTGAGCGTCGTGTGGCTATCTCAGCCACTCTCTTGAACTTCTCCGGGACGCCTCCCTCAGGCACCATGACACGCCGCTCCACCCAGTCAATCTCCTTTACAAGGCCATGGCGAATCATGTGTTTCGGGTAGTATGGGTAGTTATAGTGGGTGGACATGGTGCCGACATGGTCAAAACCCTCGACGAGCATGCCCTCGCGGTCAAGGTCGGTGAATCCGAGCGGGCCTTCCATATCCTCCATGTTATGACGGCGCCCCCAGTCGGCGACAGACTTCAGGAGGGCCTCGCTGACACTGTAGTCGTCGATGAAGTCAATCCACCCGAAGCGTACTGTCTGCCTGTTCCATGTCTCGTTGGCCCTGTTGTTGATGATTCCGACCACTCGTCCGACAATTTCTCCGTCCCTCTCGGCCAGGAAGAGCTTGAAGTCGCAGAACTCAAGCGCGGCATTCTTCTTTGGGTTGAATGTATCTTTCAGGCTGCTGTAAAGTTCCGGGACAGCATAGGGATTTCCCTTATACAGGTCGTAATTGAAGTTTATGAAACGGTCCATGTCACGCGACGTGCTGACCTCGATAATGTTTACTTTTGACATCGTATCGTGGTTTATTGTCTTTTATCAGTGGGTTGTGCCCCACCCTGCCATGCCTGGCATGTATGTCTGATGGCAGCGGTTTATGATAAGTTCTTTCAATTTTCTATTATAGTGGTGTCTCTCTTCCCTGCAGGCTTTCTATTCGACCTTGATTCCTCTGTAACTACCGGCATTGAATATTGTGTTCAGCGCAAAGTAGAATATCACTCCGAAGACAAGGCCAGCAATGGCGTCGATGGCATAGTGTGCCTTGATATATACTGTTGATAGCGACAGGAGGATATATACGGGGATATAATACACGAGCGGCTCCAGCGTCTTGAGCTTCTTGCAGTACCGCCCCAAGAGTAGTAGCAGGACTGTCGCTACGCCGACATGGCTGGAGGGGAAAGCGGCCGTCGGGCGCTCGCCGGCATCGTGCATGGTCTGCACGAAGATATGGCATGGCCCGTCGCTCCCAGGCATCGGGAGACACTCCCTGTGTGTGGCGAAGTATGTCCCGACATCAGGGAATACACCTTTCATGGCGCTATCTGTCCCTATGGCATGGAAATAATACTGTGGCCCTGCGACAGGGAGGAAGTCAAATATGATGTAGAAAAGGAAGAACGATGTGATGAGTATGAACGACGCACGCAGGAAATCGGCCCTGTATCTCGCGAAATACATCAGCGGGACGATGAGCAGGAGGAAATAATAGGATCCATAGCCGAAGTGCATCAGCTCAGAGAACCACCACCACGGCATCTGCTCAGAGAAGAGGAGCGACGGCTGGCAATGGAAGATTTCCTGCTCCCATGTGGCGACGACAGGGTCAAGATTCGTCAGGATGCTGTTTAGGGTGTATGTGTCGGGATACCACTCGCCGAGGAGCAATATCTGCGACAACACTCTGACGAGCATCATCAGCGGGCATGGAAGAAGGCGGTAGAGCCCCCAGAAGGCCAGCATGGCAGCGATAAGCTTTACGCGTGTCCACACAAGGGCAGAGGGGTCGGCATAGCTCGTAGAGCAGAACACGACCATAGCAAGCGTCATAATGGCGTAGAATATGACTGCCCACTCATGTGGAAGAAGGCCGCGGATGGGGGAATGGGTTATTTTCAATAATTTATCTTTCATTTATTGCTTCACAGCGGGGTGGCTGGGTGGATATCCCATAATGCGCCTGATGAGGAGCCACCAGCCTCAGCCGAGCACGAGGATAGCGGCATCTGGAGAGGGTGGCACATGGGATATGCCGTATGTTATGTATTCTATTGATGTTAAGTATGTTGATGCTTACAGTGGATAAGAATCTGGTATGGTGTCAAATCCATTTGTTCTCAAAATACCATTCTACTGTTCGCCGCACACCTTCTGCCAGCTTCACTTGTGGCTTATATCTCAGTGATGTCCTTGCTGGGGTGATGTCACATCGCCAGTCTCTCTGCGACAGGATGTTATACTTGTCTCTGTTGAGCGCCGTAGGCTTGTTGGTCAGTTTGGAGAGCATCTCTCCCGCGGCACACACAGCCTTGAGGATGAACAGCGGCACGGTAAGCCTCACGACTCTCTGCCGGCGTCCCTTGATGCGCGTTATGTTGTCAATGATAAAGTCGGAGAAGTCGCGTGTGGAGTATTCCTCTCCGTCTGATATGGCGTAGGTATTGCCTGCGACATCAGCGGCTGGCAGCGTAGAGGCGTTCATGGCTGCCCTGACGATATCGTCAACATAGACGAATGTAAGTGTCTGCGGCTCATATCCAACCATGAAGTCCGTATGTCCCATGATGCTCTTCACCATGAGGAAATAGTCTGTCTCACGCGGGCCATAGACTCCCGTAGGCCTCAGTATGACATACTCTAAGCCTGATGCCTGCACTATCTTCTCTGCCTCAAGCTTTGAGTCTCCGTAGGCTGTAGCCGCTCCACGGGCCTCGGCGGGGATGGAATTGATGACAGAGAGCGAGCTCATCATGACGAGCCGCCCTACACCTGTCTTCTTGAGGGCTGCTACAAGATGGCGTGTTCCCTCGGTGTTGGTCTTGAAGAACTCCTCACGGTGCAGGCATTTCGTGGCTCCTGCGGCGTGGATGACGACATCAAACCGATGCGGCCTCAGCGCCTCCTCCAGTTGGGTCTCTGACGAGAGGTCAAGCTCTATGAAATGGAGACGAGGGTCGGTGAGGTATCGGCGCGACGAGCTGCGGCGCATGGCACACCACACCTCCCACCCTCTGCAGAGGGCTTCCTCAGCTATGTGCGAGCCTATGAAGCCTGACGCTCCAGTTATAAGTATCTTCATCGTTCTTATGTCGTTGAAATTGGTTATAAGGGGAAAGGGGTGGAGCATACACGGAGACAGTTGCCGTCACAGCATGCTTGAAGGCCACGCCTTGTCCCAGAGGCAGCGACGTGCTGCGGGCAATGAGGTGGCTCCGCATTATTCAGCACGCCAAAAGGTGCCATGACACACCACGGCAGCATCCGGGCGTAAGGTCATGACAGTCAAGAAAAAACGTCAAGGAATATCCATGAGGATATAACTTTAACATAATTTTCACGATAAGTGCTTGCAAAGGTACAAAATATTTCGTTACTTTGCAAAAACTAAACACAAAAACCATGGGAAAAGGAAAAAAAGGAAAGAAACGCATAACAAAGAAACAATTAGCTGAACTATTGGCTGATTTTTTCCAGAATGAGCCCAATACCACATTCACGTTCAAGGACATATTCCGCAAGCTGCATCTCGATACTCATCCACTGAAGCTTCTCGCCGTCGACACGATGGAGGAGATGGCATGGGACGACTTCCTCATCCGTGTCACTGACACATCATACAGGCTGAATCTCCAGGGACAAGTGCTGGAGGGTACATTCATACGCAAGAGCAACGGAAAGAACTCTTTCCAGCCCGACGGGACAGACCAACCGCCTGTTTTCATAGCCGAGCGCAACTCCATGTTCGCACTTGATGGCGACCGCGTGCAGGTGACTATGGTGGCACGCCGTGACCATCACATAAAAGAGGCTGTCGTGACACAGATACTGGAGAGACGCAAGCAGCAGTTCGTCGGAAAGGTCAGCGTGGAGCACGATGTGACATACGTGACACCAGAGGGGGAGAATGTATATAAGGACATCATTGTCCCCAAGAGGCTCGTACACAAGGCTAAGCCTAACGACAAGGTCGTGGTGAGAGTGACTGAATGGCCTAAGGAGGGCCGTGGGCACATCATCGGAGAGATAATAGCTGTCCTCGGACAGACAGGCGACAACAACACCGAGATGCACGCCATACTCGCACAGTACGGCCTGCCATACTCTTATCCGAAGAATGTCGAGGACGCTGCCAACCGTATACCGGCAGAGATAACAGCCGAGGACTACGCCGAGAGGGAGGATTTCAGGGATGTCTTCACATGCACGATAGACCCTCACGACGCCAAGGACTTTGACGACGCGCTCTCGCTGAGGAAACTCGACGATGGGGCATACGAGGTCGGAGTGCATATAGCCGATGTCAGCCACTATGTCAAGGAGGGAAGCGTCATAGACAAAGAGGCGCAGAAAAGGGCGACAAGCATATATCTCGTCGACCGCACCATACCGATGCTCCCTGAGAGACTCTGCAATTTCATCTGCTCACTGAGACCTGATGAGGAGAAGCTGGCCTACTCCGTCATCTTTAAGATGACACCAGAGGCCGACATAACAGACTGGCGGCTCGTGCATACTGTCATAAAGAGCAGCCGCAGATTCACATACGAGGAGGCGCAGGCACGCATAGAAGGAGAGGACGGCGACTATAAGGACGAGATAAACACGCTATGGGCGCTGGCGAAGCAACTGCGTGAGAAACGGTTCCAGAACGGCGCCGTGAACTTCGACCGGGAGGAGATGCGCTTCGAGATAGACAGCGAGGGGAAACCTGTGAGATGCTACTTCAAAGTCTCGAAAGAAGCCAACAAGCTCGTCGAGGAATTCATGCTCCTCGCCAACAGGACCGTCGCGGAGAGTGTCGGGAAGGTGAAGAAGGGACAGAAGGCGAAGGTGCTGCCATACCGTGTGCACGATGTGCCCGACCCGACAAAGCTCGAGACACTGCGCGACTTCATCGTCAGATTCGGCTACAAGCTGAAGACAGCCGGGACAAAGGGCGCCGTGACAAAATCGCTGAACAAGCTCCTCGCCGACTGTAACGGGAAGAAAGAGCAGAAACTCATAGAGACCGTCGCACTGAGAGCCATGATGAAGGCGAAATATACCACACACAACATCGGACACTACGGCCTCGCATTCGACTATTACACCCACTTCACATCGCCTATACGCCGTTACCCCGACACCATGGTACACAGGCTGCTGACACGCTACCAGAAGGGAGGACGCTCGGCAAACGAGAAGAAATACGAGGAGCTCTGTGAGCACTCAAGCGACATGGAGATACTGGCACAGCAGGCTGAGCGTGACTCGATAAAGTATAAGATGGTTGAGTTCATGGGCAAGTTCCTCGGGCAGGAGTACGACGCCCATATATCTGGCATAACTGCCTACGGCATATACTGTGAGATTGACGAGAACCACTGTGAGGGAATGGTGCCTATGCGCGACCTCAACGATGACTACTATGACTTCGACGAGCGCAACTACTGCCTGCGCGGAAGGAGAAGGCACAACATTTACTCGCTCGGCGATTCTGTACGCATAAAGGTAGCGAGAGCTAACGTGGAGAAACGCCAGCTCGACTTCGAGATTGTACAAGACATGCCGAAGCAGAAGAAGAAATGACCATATTCGGGCAAGCTCGCCACCCTTCACCCATGCAGTTTTCCGGAGTGCCTCACCGTGAGACACCATTTACGGAGAGAAGCCCTCACCGCAAGACATACTTGACAGGAAACAGGGGTGGGCAAGCATAAGCCATGACAATTCCTGCAATAGCCCGGAGGGCTGCACCTTGACACTCAGCACACATCCTGACACAAGGTACAGCCCTCCATGCTTTCCTGTCCCCAGATACCTGCCGAGTATCATATACCAGCAAGGAAAAGACCTTCCAGCCCCACGCATCATGCATCAAAAGAGTTAAAAAGGCTATAAATATGTCATGAAACAAGCAAAAGGAAAGCAGAATTGAAGAAAAAAGCGTACCTTTGCAGAAAACATAAGAACTATACCCAAACATAACATCATGGAATCAATAAAGAACGCTTTCGCAGCAAAGCTGCTCGCCATCAAAGCAATAAAGCTTCAGCCACAGGAGCCTTTCACATGGGCCTCAGGATGGAAATCGCCTATCTATACAGACAACCGCAAGACTCTCGCATACCCTGACGTGAGACGCTTCGTGAAGCAGGAGCTGTGCCATATAGTCAACAGCGAGTTCCCAGAGGCTAATGCCGTGGCGGGAGTGGCAACAGGAGCAATAGCACAGGGAGCACTCGTGGCAGAGGAGCTCGGGATGCCTTTCTGCTATGTACGCTCTAAACCGAAGGACCACGGTATGGGCAACCTCATAGAGGGTACACTGCCTGAGGGCGCAGATGTCGTTGTCATCGAGGACCTCATCTCTACTGGTGGTTCATCGCTCAAAGCTGTCGAGGCTCTCCGCAACGCCGGATTCAATGTCGTGGGTATGGTAGCAAGCTACACATACGGATTCCCACAGGCTGAGGAGGCATTCAAGGAAGCTGGTGTCAGGCTCGTGACAATATCCGACTACGCACACACTACAGCGATAGCAGCCAAGACGGGATATATAAAGGAGTCAGACCTTGAGGTGCTCGCCGAGTGGAGGAAGAGCCCTTCCACATGGATGAAATAAGCATCCTTCCACACGAAGGTTCCACACATAGAGACATGAGGGATGGCGGGACAGTACAATGCCCGCCGTCCCTTATTATAACTGACCGACAGGATTAATAACTGACCGACAGGATTAATAACTGACTGGCAGGCAATCCCCACACTGTCTTCTGACAGCGGGCGAAGGCTTGCCAGGACAAAGAAAAATTACATTAACAAAATGGCAAAATACGAAAGCGAAGTGAAGATGGTGCCACAGGCCACATGTGAGCAGATATACCAGAAGCTGGCAAACCTTGAGACATTCAGACCGGTGCTCGAGAGCGCTGCCGACAACCCTGTCATAAAGCAGAAGCTGCAGGAGGCCGGACAGGACCCCTCACAGCTCGACAAGCTGAAGGATGTGCAGCTGACCAACGACTCTGTCTCTATCCCAGCGCCCATGATTGGCAGTTTGACTCTGACAATTGTCGACAGGGAGGAGAACAGATGTGTGAAGATGGAGACAACCGACTCACCACTCCAGGCCACACTCTGGATACAGATGCTGCCCGTCTCTGCCGGAGGAGCAAAGATAAGATGCACACTGAAGGCTGAGCTGAACATGATGCTGAAGATGATGATAGGCAAGAAGCTTGAGAAAGGCATAGACAACTTCGCCGACATGCTCGCACAGCTCCCATACCAGATGATGTAACCAATCGCACACAGCATATCCACCCCTACCCCTCAGCAACCGCCCCTCCACCCATTAAGACCATCATCCCTATCCCTCTAAACCATCAC
>JADYUK010000028.1 GCA_021531755.1 Hoylesella loescheii | reverse complement strand
TGCACTATATGTTCTACAACTGCTCAGCCCTGACCTCCTTGGACGTCTCGAACTTCAACACGGCCAACGTGACCTCCATCGGCTATATGTTCGGCGGTTGCTCATCCCTGACCTCACTTGACGTCTCGAAGTTCAACACGGCCAACGTGACCTTCATGTCCTATATGTTCGGCGGTTGCTCATCCCTGACCTCCTTGGACGTCTCGAACTTCAACACGGCCAACGTGACCGACATGGGCAAGATGTTCCGCGGTTGCTCATCCCTGACCTCACTTGACGTCTCGAAGTTCAACACGGCCAACGTGACCTACATGGGCGATATGTTCTACGGCTGCTCCGCACTGACCTCCTTGGACCTCTCAAACTTCAACACGGCGAAGGTGACCGGCATGAGAAGTATGTTCTCCGGCTGCTCATCCCTTACCTCCTTGGACCTCTCAAACTTCAACACGGCAAACGTGACCAACATGAGCTATATGTTCTACGGCTGCTCAACCCTGACCACTATCTACTGCAATGACGATTGGAAGAGTGATGTAGTGCAAAACAGCCCGAATATGTTCATGAATTGCACAAAGCTCAAGGGCGCTGTAGCATACAACCAGACCAAGGTGGACGTGACAATGGCGAACCCCACAACGGGCTACTTCACAAAGAAGAGTGCAACCGGCATCACCCATCCGACAGCAGCCGTGCCTCTGAAGCGGCAGGGCATATACAACCTGCAAGGCGTGAAGATGCAAGGCTCGCTTGAACTGCTGCCCGCCGGCGTGTACATCGTGGACGGAAAGAAAATAGTGAAGAAATAACCCAAAAACACAGTTAATATGAAAGGCAACAGAACTCTCGCGCTGTCGGCAGCCTTGGCGCTGGCATTCGCAATCACAACGCCCGCCAACGCGCAGTTTGGCAACATCCTGAACAAGGCGAAGAAAGCCGTGAAGGAGAAGGTAGAGAAAAGCGTGACAGACACAAAGAAGAAGGCACAGAGCACCGCCACCGACGCTGTGGACAATACCACCGGCAAGGCGGCGACCAGCATGGGAGTGTCTGAAATGTCCAACGGGAATCATGACGCCTCGGAACCTGCCACGGAGATGGCGAAGGGCGTGAACGTGCCGGCAAACCTGAAGAGCAAGGCCGATGCCGAGGCACGCAAGCAGTGGGGCGCAGGCTTCGTGAAGTCCATCTTCCTCACCTCGCAGTGGACTGAGTTCACGAATCCGAAGTATCCTTATCAGGTGATGCATCGCAGCATGGATGTCGATTTCATCGTCAAGGAGGGCGACAACTACTTCGTATATCACTGGGTGTTCAAAGAGGGTGTCTACGGAGGCAAGGGCACAGGTGCGTTCAGCATCATGGCACGCATGAAGCGCCCCACGAAAGAGAAGGTGAACTATAAATAATGTATAAGTAGGTGTGCAAAATTATTTATATAATCCTTGCACCGCCTACTGCGCATTATCAGTCAACCGACGAACGAGCGAGCGGAGAGCGGAGCTTGCTCCAGCTATCCTGAGCGAGGAGGAGGAAGGCGAAGCCAAGTGACAACAGTCGAGTAGGATTCACTACACTCCTTTATGTCACATACTGATTATGCATCACTAATCAATACAATCATTATAAAAAGAATTTTGCACACCTACTTATTGTTGACAAGTTATTAGCTTTAGTTGCCAAGCCCCGCAAGTTAGCGGGGCATTGTAAAACCCTATGACAGACAACAGACACTGGCTGTACTGACATTTCACGACAGCAGAGACAACTGTGACAGCATCTTTCAAAAAGTAACGTTGTCCCTGTTGTCGGAAACATGATTTTACAACCACAACAATTGCAAAATCTCATTCACTAGACACAATCATTTCATCACTAAACACAATCATGAAGAGAAACCTACTCAAAAACATGACAGCGTCGATAGCAGCACTGTTCATCGCCCTGCTTGCCCTGCCACAAACGGCGCAGGCGCAGAGCAAGGAAGCTTATGTGGTGGAGGACGGCAGCACGCTGACGTTCTACTACGATGCCAACAAGGCAACGCGCACGGGCACCGTATATGGCATCGACGATATGCGGACAGACGATACCAAAGTTCCTGCATGGGCGGGAAGCAGATTAGACAAAAATGAACGGACAACGAAGGCGGTCTTCGACAGCTCGTTCAAGGACTACAGACCGGCTACTACTTCTTGCTGGTTCTGTATTTGTAAGACGCTCGCAACCATTGAGGGCATTGAAAACCTGAACACAGAGGAAGTGACCGACATGAGCAATATGTTCTTGGGCTGCTCAGCCATGACCTCAATAGATGTCACGAAGTTCAACACGGCGAAGGTGACCAACATGAGCGGTATGTTCTCCGCCTGCTCAGCCCTGACCACTATCTACTGCAATGACAACTGGAAGAGCGATGTAGTGAAAGAAAGCACGGGTATGTTCAGAGGCAGCTCAAAGCTCAAGGGCTTTGCGAATTACGATGATACCAGGACGGACGTGTCAATGGCGAACCCCATGTCGGGCTATTTCACAAGGAAGCCCGTAGCTTATGTAGTAGATAACGGCAGCACGCTGACGTTCTACTACGACACCAACAAGGCGACGCACACGGGCACTGGCATCACCATTTATGGCATCGACGAGAAGCGGACAGACGATACCGAAATACCTGCATGGGCGGGAAAATACCGTAACGAGAATGAACGGACAACGAAGGCTGTCTTCGACAGCTCGTTCAAGAACTACAGACCGACTACTACTGCTTCCTGGTTCGATTTTTGCACGTATCTCGAAACCATAGAGGGTATGGAAAACCTGAACACTGAGGAAGTGACCGACATGAGCAATATGTTCGAATACTGCAAATCCCTGAAAGCATTGGATTTCTCGAAGTTCAACACGGCGAAGGTGACCGACATGGACCGTATGTTCAATAGGTGCTCAGCCCTGACCTCACTTGACGTCTCGAAGTTCAACACGGCCAACGTGACCTGCATGCTCTATATGTTCACCGGCTGCCAAGCCCTGACCTCCTTGGACATCTCGAACTTCAACACGGCAAACGTGACCGACATGAGCGGTATGTTCTACTGCTGCTTCGCACTGACCACTATCTACTGCAATTATGACTGGACTAAGGGTGTAGTGAAACAAAGCGAGGATATGTTCTATGACTGCACAAAGCTCAAGGGCGCTGTGCCTTTCGATGCGACCAAGACGGACGTGACAATGGCGAACCCCACAACGGGCTACTTCACAAAGAAAGGTGGAATCACTCCCGTAGCCTATGTGGTCGAGTACGACGGCACACTGACGTTCTACTACGACACTGAAAAATATACACGCATCGGCTACATATATGACATCAACCAGAAGAAGGATGGCAGTGTTCCAATCTGGGCAGGAAAGGATATCATCACAAAGGTGGTCTTCGACAAATTATTCAAGGACTACAGACCGACTACTACTGCTTCCTGGTTCTATTCTTGCAAGAATCTCGAAACCGTTGAGGGTATTGAATACCTGAACACAGAGGAAGTGACCGACATGAGCCGTATGTTTGCCGGATGCAACGCCCTTACCGCATTAGATGTCTCAAAATTCAACACTGCTAAGGTGACCGACATGAGCTATATGTTCTTAGAATGCTCATCCCTGACCTCACTTAACGTATCGAGCTTCAACACTGCTAAGGTGACCAACATGAGCGGTATGTTTGCCGGATCTGCCCTGACCACATTAGACTTGACAAGCTTCAACACGGCTAACGTGACAGACATGAGCGAGATGTTCGCTTTCTGCGATAAGCTGACTTCGCTGGATCTGTCGAAGTTCAACACGGAGAAGGTGACTAACATGATGTCTATGTTCTGGGCGTGCGAAGCCCTGACCACTATCTACTGTGATGATGACTGGACTAAGGGCGTAGTGACAGAAAGCGAGAATATGTTCGCAGACTGCACAAAGCTCAAGGGTGCTGTGGCATACGACGCTAACAGGACGGACGTGACAATGGCGAACCCCACAACGGGCTACTTCACAAAGAAAGGTGAAATCACTCCCGTAGCCTATGTGGTCGAGAACGGCAGCACGCTGACCTTCTACTACGACACTGAAAAGGCAACGCGCACGGGCACTGGCATCACCATTTATGGCATCGACGAGAAGTGGACAGACAATACCGACATTCCTGCATGGGCGGGAGCCTTCAATAACAATAATGTACGGACAACGAAGGCTGTCTTCGACAGCTCGTTCAAGGACTACAAGCCTACTACGACGAGAAGCTGGTTCTGTTTTTGCACGAAGCTCGAAACCATAGAGGGCATGGAAAACCTGAACACCGAGGAAGTGACCGACATGGGCCGTATGTTCAGTGACTGCTCATCCCTGACCTCATTAGATGTGTCGAAGTTCAACACGGCGAAGGTGACTGACATGTGGTCTATGTTCGACTACTGCTCATCCCTGACCTCATTAGATGTGTCGAAGTTCAACACGGAGAACGTGACTAACATGAGATATATGTTCTTCTACTGCAAATCACTGACCTCACTTGACGTCTCGAAGTTCAACACGGCGAATGTGACCGACATGCATGAGATGTTCAGTGGCTGCAAAAACCTGACCTCACTTGACGTGTCAAAGTTCAACACGGAGAAGGTGACCAAAATGTATTCTATGTTCAGAGACTGCTCCGCACTGACCACTATCTACTGCAATGACGACTGGAAGAGTGATGTAGTGCAAAACAGCGAGAATATGTTCGCAGACTGCACAAAGCTCAAGGGTGCTGTGGCATACGACGCTAACAGGACGGACGTGACAATGGCGAACCCCACAACGGGCTACTTCACAAAGAAAGGTGAAATCACTCCTGTAGCCTATGTGGTCGAGAACGGCAGCACGCTGACCTTCTACTACGACACAAACAAGGCAACGCGCGCGGGCACTGGCATCACCATTTATGGCATCGACGAGAAGCGGACAGACAATACCGACATTCCTGCATGGGCGGGAAAATCCAGTAACGAGAATGTACGGACAACGAAGGCTGTCTTCGACAGTTCGTTCAAGAACTACAGACCGACTACTACAGCTTCCTGGTTCTATTGTTGCAAGAAGCTCGAAACCATAGAGGGCATGGAAAACCTGAACACTGAGGAAGTGACCGACATGGGCGGTATGTTCGAATACTGTGAATCCCTGAAAGCATTGGATGTCTCGAAGTTCAACACGGCGAAGGTAACTAACATGTGGTCTATGTTCGACGGCTGCTCATCCCTGACCTCATTAGATGTGTCGAAGTTCAACACGGCAAACGTGACTAACATGATATATATGTTCTCCGACTGCTCAGCCCTGACCTCACTTGACGTCTCGAACTTCAACACTGGGAATGTGACGAATATGTACGGTATGTTCTACGACTGCTCATCCCTGACCTCACTTGACGTCTCGAAGTTCAACACGGCAAACGTGACTAACATGAACGGTATGTTCAGCGGCTGCTCATCCCTGAAATCACTTAATCTGTCAAGCTTAAACACGGAGAAGGTGACCGACATGAGCGAGATGTTCTGGGGCTGCGAATCTCTGACCTCACTTGACGTCTCGAATTTCAACACGGCGAATGTGACCGACATGAGCGGGATGTTCTGTTGCTGCTCAGGCCTGGAAGCATTGGATGTCTCGAATTTCAACACTGCTAAGGTGACCAACATGAACTATATGTTCTTAGAATGCTCATCCCTGACCTCACTTAACGTCTCGAAGTTAAACACGGCGAATGTGACCGACATGAGTGAGATGTTCAGTGGCTGCTCATCCCTGAAATCACTTAACCTGTCAAGCTTAAACACGGCGAATGTGACCAACATGAGCGAGATGTTCAGTGGCTGCAAATCTCTGACCTCACTTGACGTCTCGAACTTCAACACGGC
The DNA here is from genome assembly GCA_021531755.1 of Hoylesella loescheii. Classification (GTDB taxonomy): domain Bacteria; phylum Bacteroidota; class Bacteroidia; order Bacteroidales; family Bacteroidaceae; genus Prevotella. Next base: position 22,943 of record JADYUK010000028.1, on the reverse strand, counting down.
GAATGTGACCTACATGATGTCTATGTTCTGGGCGTGCGAAGCCCTGACCACTATCTACTGTGATGATGACTGGACTAAGGGTGTAGTGACAGTAAGCGAGAATATGTTCGCAGACTGCACAAAGCTCAAGGGTGCTGTGGCATACGACGCTAACAGGACGGACGTGACAATGGCGAACCCCACAACGGGCTACTTCACAAGTAAGAACACGACGGGCATCGACGCTGCGACCGTTGACACACCTGCTGCACGGCGCGGCATCTACACGCTCAACGGCGTGCGTCTCAACACCTCGCCAGACAACCTGCCCGCCGGCATCTACGTGATTGACGGACGTAAGGTGGTGAAGAGATAAATAAAGCGGGACACGATGCTAATCACGTCCCGCACCGTAAGACAAAAACCTGTATAAACCCCTTCTGTCAACAGGCGTTCAGCAATGTCATAGTCAAAGAATGATGTTGCACTCACTCTTGACATAATGTTTATCCGGGTTTTTGTCTTTCGTACCAGCCACAGGTTGCACTGGCGTTTCACGACAACAGAGACAACTGTGACAGCATCTTATAAATGAACGTTCTCCCCGTTGTCGGGGGAAAAACTCATAAATCATAGACAAGACTCAAATCATCAGAATATTCTTTATGACACACAACAGAATCCTTGCATTGTCGGCAGCCCTGACGCTGGCATTCGCGATCACAACGCCCGCCAACGCGCAGTTTGGCAACATCCTGAACAAGGCGAAGAAAGCCGTGAAGGAGAAAGTAGAGAAAAGCATGACAGACACAAAGAAGAAGGCACAGAGCACCGCCTCTGATGCTGTCGGAAACACCACCGGCAAAGCGGCGGCGAGCATGGGAGTGTCTGAAATGTCCAACAGCAATGAAGGACGATACGGCGGCATAGAGGACCTTTACAAGAAAGGCTACAAACCGTCGGCAGAGGCAGTGAAAGCCGACCCGAAGGCAAGCGTCACCACTGTAGAGAAGAACTACACCAAGTCGCCGGCACAGATGCGCGGTGTGTGGGAGCATCTCAGCCCGGAACTCTTCCCGTATCAGCCTTACTACACTGACATGAACAAGGACTACTACAACCCCGATGCCGACGCACCCGTTCTCATCTACGCAAAGATATGCCGTCTGCTCGAAGAGGCTGACAGACCTTTCGGAAAGAAGGGACTGATGGCGGAGTTCTTCCAATATAAGGACGACACCAACGTGCCTATCGTCGATGTCCTGCTCAGCTCATACTATGCAGAGTTTTTCGCCGACCCGGAGAGCTACGTGGCATACAACCATTTCAACCGAGCTCGTATTGCACAAAAGGCGTTTGATAGCTACAACATTAAGATGAACGTGAAAGACCCTATGAAATATGTTGCCACAATGGGCGACGGCACCTCTGTCAATCTCTACGAGAAAGAGTTCGACCGCATAGCACGCTGGCGCAATGTGAACAGCATGGCAGAAAGACTGGTACTCAGCGTAACGCCGTTCAACATCATCGGCGCGTCTGCCCTCAACGCCATCAAACGCTACAAGCAACACGAGGCGAAAGGCGACGTACAACAGATGATTATCACAAGTCGTGACCTGCAGTATATCATGGACGACTTCGAATCGCGTGATGAATACAAGGAACACAAGAGCGACCACACCGACCTCATGCGCCAGTATGAGCCTATCAGAGATAAATATCGCGAGCTGCTACAGTCTAACCATGACGCATCGGCACCTGCCGCGGAGATGGCGAAGGGCGTGAGCGTGCCGGCAAACGTGAAGAGCAAGGCCGATGCAGAGGCACGCAAGCAGTGGGGCGCAGGCTTCGTGAAGTCCATCTTCCTCACCTCGCAGTGGTCGCAGTTCAAGAATCCGAAGTATCCTTATCAGGTGATGCATCGCAGCATGGATGTCGATTTCATCGTCAAGGAGGGCGACAACTACTTCGTATATCACTGGGTGCTCAAAGAGGGTGTCTACGGAGGCAAGGGCACAGGTGCGTTCAGCATCATGGCACGCATGAAGCACCCCACGAAGGAGAAGGTGAACTATAAATAATTATTACTGTCCGGTAAACCTTTATGGTGAGAAACGAAGGTTTACCGGACATCCGATGTTGCAATAGAATAATCAATGGTTATGAGCATGCCCGAGAGATAAGCCCCGGAGGGGCGCAACTGTTAGGAACCCCACCTGAAGTGAGGGAGGAGGCGAAGCCTACGACTGAGCACAAGGTGGGGTAAACGATATGTCATCTATGTCAAGCCTCGGAGAGGCGACACACGTCCACTAACATTGGCAAACCATAGTGTTTCCTGAGTCTATCGGCGTGTGTCGCCTCTTCGAGGCTTGACTATACTTGCTCTTTTTATCCCCCACCTTACCACTCTGTCACTTCGTTCCATCGTTTTCAGGTGGGGTTTCTAACAGTTGCGTCTCTTCGAGACTGTTAGAAACCGATGGGGCAGCGAGAGGAGAGACCGAGCTTGCTTCGCCTTCTTCCTTCGCGACTCGGCAATATTCCGGAGCAGACATCAGAGCATCACGGTGTCTTGAAAACGTATATGAGCCCATTCAAGGTGTGGACAGATAATATCGCATGTGTGTTTGTGAGTTGCTGATAACCAGGCGGTTACCATGCTTGCTGTGAGAAGCACTGGATGAGCCCCTCATTCAGTATTTATGGGAGCCTCATTCTGTGTGTTTAGCAAGCCCATTCAGCGGCAATGACAACAGGCCTGCTGCATCAAGAAAAAAAAGAGGAGGACTGTGTTGTCCTCCTCGTGGTTTTTCTATGAAGATAAGAGTGGTTAGCTACTGCTTTTCCCGTTTTTTATTTTGCCGAGCCGCCGCATGCGTGTCCGGCGCTTAGCCGTTAGGATGGGTCACATACCACCATGCGGGCATAACCTTCCGTGTCGTGCGCTGAGGCTTCTCCATCTGTCTTGGATGGCTCTCGCGGCCGTAACGGTCGGCGGCGGTGATGGCGTAGTATGCCACAGTCCTTGTCCGTGGCACAGAGAGATGTGTGGCGCTGAGACCAGTGGCGATGATGTTCTCGGGGTTGTCTGTATCGACAGGGTAGGTGTCTGAGCCATACACATTATACCGTATGCCACCCTCGGGCTGCATGTAGCCATACCTCCAGGATATCGTCAGGCGTGTCGGGCTGGGAGTGATGGTCAGCTCTGCGGGCTGTCGCGGGGCGTCGCCATGAGCTGACGGCAACGATGGGACCAGCGCGGGGTAGGGGGCGAATGTCTCCCTGACGAAAGAGTATATCCCTTTCACGTCGTTGAGGAAGAACTTCGTGCGGAACATGCAGAACCCCATTCCTAACTCTCTCAGCACATACATCTCGCGTGTCACATCGTCCAGCTGCCAGCGTCCCTCCTTAGGGTCGAGGAAGTATATGCCCAAGCCTGGCGAGATGGTCCGTCCGTATGCCCCCTCCTGCCAGTCGACAGCGAAGGGATAGAAGTTCTCTCCACGGAAATACATCATGGGGTAGAGCGCGTCCATGAGTCCGTCCCTCATCCATGCCTTGGCGTCCTGCATGACACGCTGGCGCGCGTTCCATCCGTGGCTCCAGAAGCGTCGTGTGTCATCGTGCTTGCCTATGGGCGAGCAGCTTATCCTCACCCATGGCTTCACGTCTCTCACGCTCTGACTTATCTCCTTGACAATGTGTGTGATATTCCGGCGTCCCTCGTCCTGGGGAGGGAGGCGGCGCATTGTCTCCGGATAGCGTATGTAGTCGAGATGGATGCCGTCGATATCGTAGCGGCGGGTGATGTCTGCACAGTAGCGTGCGAGGTAATCGGCTGTCTCGGCCTTGGCGGGGTTCATGTATCCCTCGTCGCCAATCTTCATGACGATGTCAGGATGACGTTTCCTCAGCGCCATGCATCCCGTCCCGTTCCATTTCCCCACAGGTATTGTCACTATCCACGCATGGAGCGCCATGCCGCGGCGGTGACACTCGTCGATGGCGAAAGCGAGGGCGTCATACCCGGGAGAGACACCCGGGCGGCCTGACAGGCATCCGTCCCATGGCTCCATCCCAGTCTCTGCTGTCGACGGGAATATCGTCGTGGCCCTCACTCGTGTCTGGAGCATGACGGTGTTTATATTCGCCTGTCTGAGACGGTCGAGCATATCGGTCAGCTCTTTCTGCTGCCTCTCTATGCTTGACGGCGATTGGGCGTAACGCGATGGCCAGTCGAGCCCTCCTATTGTGGTCAGCCATACGGCACGCTCCTCGTGCTTCGGGTATGTAGTACGTGAAAAGGCGCTGACACATGCGATGAGGGCCAGCGCCTGTATGATTAATAGTCTTGTCTTCAATGTCTGTCGTGGGGAGTTAGATTCGCTTCAATATCTCGAGCAGGTGGTCCCATACTATCTGCACTGTCGGTATGTGGAGCCGCTCCTCTGGTGTGTGTACGCCACGGAGTGTGGGGCCGAAGCTGACCATGTCAAGATTAGGATAGCGCTCAGAGAAGAGGCCGCACTCCAGTCCGGCGTGTATGCCGAGCACTTTCGGCTCTCTGCCGAATAACTCTCTGTATGTCTGTGCTGTTATGTCGACGAGGTGGCTGTCCTTGCGTGGCTGCCATGCCGGGTATCCGTCGCCCTGCTCCACCTGTGCTCCAGCCAGCTCGAAACATGCCGCCACCGTCGCTGCCATGTTCTGCCGCTGTGACATGACGTTTGAGCGCTGCGATGTCACTACTGTGGCCTTGTCGTCAGATGTGTGTATGCTGGCGAGATTGCTTGATGTCTCCACGAGCCATGCCAGCTCCTCGTCCTGGCACATGTTGAAGACACCGTTGTCTATGGCCTGGAGGGTGAGGATGATGCGTCGGGCGGCATCGGCCTCAATGACTGGCTGGCGCTCTGCCGAGCCCAGTGTCATATCCTGACGCCCCTCAGTGGCGTGGTACTCCTCTGCCACATCTGAAACGAAGATGTTCCAGTCAGCCTTGACCTCCTCTTTGCGTGCCGCGGGCACAGCGAATGTCATGCTTCCCTCACGCGGTATGGCGTTATGAGCCTTGCCACAATCAATCTGTGCCAGGGCGAGAGGTATCTTCTTCATCTCCATATATAGGAAGCGTGCCATGAGCTTTATGGCGTTTGCCCGCTTCTTGTTTATATCGTCGCCAGAGTGTCCGCCTGTCAGACCCTTGACATTGGCCTCCATGAAGAACATGTCAGCGGGAGCCTCCTCACGCTTGAATGAGAATGTGGCTGTCGTGTTCACACCTCCCGCACATGATATGAAGAACTGTCCCTCGTCCTCAGAGTCGAGGTTGATGAGATAGTCACCGTTCATGAAACCTGCCTTGAGCCCCATGGCGCCTGTCAGCCCAGTCTCCTCGTCGCGTGTGAAGACACACTCTATAGGGCCGTGCTCTATGTCGTTGGAGCGCAGGAGGGCGAGCTCCATGGCGCATCCTATACCGTCGTCAGCGCCGAGGGTTGTCCTGTCAGCACAAAGCCACTCGCCGTCAATGTATGTCTCGATGGGGTCGTTCATGAAGTCTATCTCCTTCCCGTGGAGGCTCTCGCAGACCATATCCATGTGCGACTGTATGATGACCGTCGGCTTGTTCTCCATGCCCGGAGTGGCCGGTTTGCGTATTACGACGTTACCTGTCTCGTCGACATCAGTCTCCAGACCGAGCTCCTCGCCGACACCTTTCAGATAGGCAATGATTTTCTCCTCATGCTTGGAAGGACGTGGGATTTGGTTTATTTTGGCAAACTCTTCGAAGACGATTGCTGGTTTTAATTCTTTTTTAGTCATTATTTAGATATATTTATAAGGTTATACGGTTTTTTTTTTATAATTTTGCAGCATGATTTGCCCTAAAGCCTTATCGGCCCTGATTGTCAGGGTGAACCATTAACAGTTGCAAAGTTAAGCAAAATGATTGAGACATTACTCCTTTCGGTGTTAATAATTGCTATCGCCATCGCTTTTCTTGCGGTGAAGATAATCCTAAAGCCCGGCAGCGGGATGACGTCGATGCATATACATGACAGCAAGGCGATGAAGGACCGTGGCATACACTGTGTGATGGACCAGGACCGTGAGGACAGGACGAGAGGAGAGCGTGTCAGCCGTAGAATAAAGGAAAACAAGATAAAATAAACATATAGAAAAAATGAAGAAAAGCATTTTCCGTGTAGCCATGGTGGCTGCCATGACAGCTGTCGCCCTGACAGCCTGTGACAAATCACAGAAGGCCGACGAGCAGCCTTCAGAGTCAAAGCCTGCTGTGCCGGCAGAGCTCAAGATAGCATACGTCGAGGTTGACTCTATCATGACACAATACCAGTTCTGCAAAGACTACAAGCAGATACTGACAAAGAAAGGCCAGAATATCCAGGCTACGATAGAGAAGAAGGGACAGGCCCTGCAGACAGCTGCCGCAAACTTCCAGCAGAAAGTACAGCAGAACGCATACACACGCGAGCAGGCACAGGCCATACAGCTGAATCTCCAGAAGCAGGACCAGGACCTCCAGGCTCTGCAGCAGCGCCTCTCCGTTGAGTTCCAGACAGAGCAGGACAAGTTCAATGTAGCCCTGCATGACTCTATCCAGAACTATCTCGCACGTTACAACAAAGACAAGAAGTACTCTATCATCTTCTCAAAGTCAGGCGACAACCTCCTTTATGCTGACAAGGCATACGACATCACAGCAGAGATTATCGCCGGCCTGAACAAAGCATACAAGCCAGCAGCGATAAAGAAAGAGGAAAAGAAAAAATAATGACAAAGAAAGAGCGCGTAGACCTCATTCTTCAACACTTCAGCGCACAGCAGCCGGAGATAACCACTGAGCTTGAGTTCGGTACGGTCTTCCAGCTGCTGTGCGCTGTCGTATTGAGTGCACAGTGTACAGACCGTCGTGTCAATATGGTCACACCATCACTTTTCAGCCGATATCCGTCGGCAGAACGTATGGCAGAGGCTGAGCCGGAAGATATATATGAGTATATCTCCAGTGTTAGCTACCCCAATGCCAAGGCACAGCATCTTGTGGGGTTGGCACGGAAGATTGTTGCAGATTATGGTGGAGAGGTACCCAAGGATATGGACAGTCTCACCTCGTTGCCCGGCGTAGGGCGCAAGACAGCCAATGTCATGCTCGCCGTGGCATTCGACAAGGCCGCCATGCCAGTTGACACCCATGTCTTCCGTGTCAGTCACCGTCTTGGCCTCGCCACGGGGACTGCTGACACGCCCGAGAAGGTAGAGCGGCAGCTGACACGCCTCATACCTGCATCTTACCTCTCAAGGGCACACCATTGGCTGCTGCTACATGGACGCTATGTCTGCACATCGCGCAGAGCACACTGTGAGCGTTGTGAGATAGCATCGCTGTGCCCATCAGCAGGGAAAGCCGATAAACCGAAGGGCAATTCCCGCCGCAAGTGAGAGACGGACAGCTGGGGGGGGAGTAGTCACATGCACTTCCCCATGCCTCGGCCTCCACAATCATCCTTCCATAATCCATTATTCATCCATCCATAATCATCATCCAATACCACGATAATGGCAAAAGACAAGATAATGTACGTATGCTCCAACTGTGGGCAGGAATCGGCCAAGTGGATAGGCCGCTGTCCCGGGTGTGGACAATGGAACACCTTCAAGGAGATACGAATAGCCAACGATACAGGACAGCAGGCTGCCAAGAACGCCGCCGGAGCAATAAGACACGGAGCGGGGAAGACAGGACTGATGGAGGGTAAACACTCGCACAGGGTACAGAAGCTGCGCGAGATAAAAGCATCAGACGAGCCACGGCTTGATATGCACGATGCTGAGCTGAACCGCGTTCTTGGAGGAGGACTCGTGCGGGGCTCCATAGTTCTATTAGGAGGAGAGCCCGGCATAGGAAAGTCGACACTGACGCTGCAGACAATACTCAATATCAAAGACCTGCGCATACTGTACGTCAGTGGAGAGGAGAGCGCTAATCAATTGAAGATGAGAGCACAGCGCATAGACCCACAGCGCGACATGTCATCCGATGAAGACAATGTCGCGATATTATGCGAGAACTCTCTTGAAAATATCTTCGCCTGTGTCAGGGACATCATGCCAGAGCTTATCGTAGTCGATTCGATACAGACCATCGCGACAGAAGATGTTGACTCGGCTCCAGGCTCGCTGTCACAGGTGAGGGAGTGTGCGGCGGCTCTGCTGAGATTCGCCAAGTCGAGTGGAGTGCCTGTGATACTTATCGGACATATAACAAAGGATGGAGCCATAGCCGGACCGAAGATACTGGAACACATCGTTGACACCGTGATACAGTTCGAGGGAGACCAGCACCATGTCTACCGGATACTCCGCTCCATAAAGAACCGATTCGGCTCCACCTCCGAGCTGGGCATCTACGAGATGATGCAGACAGGGTTACGTCAGGTCACCAACCCATCAGAACTACTCCTGACGCGCGACCGTGATGGCATGTCCGGCCTGACAGTGTCTGCCGCTATAGAGGGAGTGAGGCCTTTCCTCGTAGAGACACAGGCACTCGTCTCCACTGCAGCATACGGCACACCACAACGCTCAGCGACAGGATTCGACCAGAGACGCCTCAATATGCTGCTCGCTGTGCTGGAGAAGAGGGTGGGATTCCGTCTCGCACAGAAAGACGTCTTCGTTAATATTGCCGGTGGACTGAGAGTGACGGATATGGCCATGGATATCAGCATAATCGTGGCGGTCATATCGAGCAATACAGACATACCTGTCGACTCACAGTGGTGTGTCTGTGGAGAGGTGGGACTGTCAGGAGAGGTGCGCCCTGTCGGACGTATAGAACAGCGCATTGCAGAGGCAGAGAAACTCGGATTCACAGACATCATCATCCCACGTAGCAATATGGCGGGGCTCGATTCTAAACGCTTCAAGATAAACATACATCCTGTCAGAAAGGTTGAGGAGGCGCTGCGCCTGCTATTCGGATAGTGTCTTGCCTGTCTATGGGGATGGGAACACAAATGGACATCTCCCCATGTCAGAGTCGCTCACACAATCATATTCAGAAGCCAACGCATGGACAGACACAGCCTCCGCTCATGTGACGATAGGTCCACTCATGACAAGGAGCTCAGAGAACAGCACTGTTGTCCTTGTTGGCAATGGTAAAGCATAAACTAAGAAAGAAACCTACATATTAAGAAATAACATGACAAGAATCATAAGTCTCCTTACGATGATGTGCTCCATCTTTGGATGCAGCGCACAGGACAATGGCTTCACAAGTCTCAGCGTTGATGATTTTGAGAAGGCCATAGCGGATACCACAGTTATCAGACTCGATGTCCGTACAGCAGCAGAGTATGCCGAAGGATGTATAACAGGAGCGGTGAACATCGATGTGACACAGCCCGATTTTGAGGAAAAGGCTGTCGCCTTGTTGCCACATGATAAGACGATAGCTGTGAACTGCCGCAGCGGGAAACGTAGCAAGAAAGCAGCGGTGATACTCGTCAGAAATGGGTATCGTGTCATAGAGCTCGACAAAGGATACAACGCATGGCTTGAGGCAGGGAAACCCATTGATGCTCATCCGACGAACGAGTGAGAGGAGAGCGGAACTTGCCCCTGCTATCCCGAGCGAGGAGGAGGAAGGCGACAGCTCAACCGACGAACGAGTGAGAGGAGAACGGAACTTGCTCCTGCTATCCCGAGCGAGGAGGAATACAAAATCCTACCGTATGGTAAGAATGGTAACAGCCCTTCCTTTCCAAATACACAGCAAACACCTTAACCAACTAACAACCTGACAATGAAAATCTATCTTAAACGACTATCTCTACTGATTATCAACCTCACAGTAGCAGCTACCCTTGGCGCACAGTCGTGGACAGCCGACAACGGCAACGGTACATACACCAACCCTTTATTCTACGACGAGTTCTCTGATCCTGATGTCATACGCGTAGGCGACGACTACTATCTTGCAGGGACAACCATGCACTGCATTCCCGGGCTCGTCATTCTCCATTCCCGTGACCTCGTCAATTGGGAGTTCTGTAGCTATGCCATGCAAGACTTCTTTGGTCTCGGCGACGAGTTCCAACTGATGAACGGGCGTGAGGCATACGGACAAGGTATATGGGCTCCGTGCATAAGATACCACAACGGGAAGTTCTATGTCTTCTCTAACATCAATGGCCACGGCATGCAGGTCTTTATCGCAGACAAGGCCGAGGGACCATGGAGACACATCAACATGAAGGGTGACATATATGACCTCTCTGTCCTCTTTGACGACGATGGTAAGATCTATGCCATACATAAGTATGGAGCAGTACGCTGTACAGAGATAAAGCCAGACTTCAGCGGGTTCGTCGAAGGTAGCGACAGGGAGATAATCCCAGCGGGTTCGGCCATGGGAGAGGGTCACCATGCGTACAAGTTAAACGGGCGGTACTATATCATAAGCACAGACTACTCGCCAATGGGCAGACAGCAGTGTGCTGTCGCCGACAATATATGGGGGCCATACGAGACACGGACCATAACGGCTATGGAGACTCTTGGCACACAAGTGGGCAGGATGGTCAGGAATGTCGGGCTCGGGTCGGCATTGCCTGAGGAAGGATACAAGTTTGATGTATCAGAACGTGGAGGAAATTATATGGGATGTGCCACAATCCACCAGGGCGGTATTGTCGATACCCCCAGCGGACAATGGTGGGCAATATCCATGCTAGATTTCCAGTCCGTCGGCCGCACAGTATGTCTTGTTCCTGTCACATGGAAAGACGGCTATCCATATTTCGGCCTTGAGGGTAACCCCGGACGATGCCCAAGGACATGGTTCAAACCTGATGTTGCGGCTGATGTCAAGCCTGCGGCACCATATCAGCGTTCTGACTCCTTCGACGGGAAGACCCTGAATCCAGTATGGCAGTGGAATCATGAGCCTCTTGCCGGACGGTGGAAACTGGGTGGCGGACAACTCTCTATCACAGCCATGCCTGCCAAAGATTTCCTGTGGGCACGCAACACATTGACACAGCGTGCCATAGGCCCTGTCTCCTGTACCACAGTCTCGCTCGACGCATCACGACTGAGGGATGGAGATATCGCTGGACTCGGACTGCTGAATATCCCATACGCATGGGTAGCGGTAGAGAAAAGGAGAGGGGAGTATTTCATAGTGTGGTATGACCAGAACCGCAACAAGAAGATAGAGGCTGCCATAACGACACCACGTGTCTGGCTGCAGGCCAATGGAGACTATGACGAAGGCACTGCGACACTCTCCTACAGCACAGACGGCACAAACTTCAGCGGGATGGGTGATACCATCCTCCTCCCTTACCAGCTGAAGACTTTCCAGGGTGTGCGCCTTGGGCTCTTTGCCTACAACACTAAGGGCAAACAGGGAGGTACGGCACGCTTCGACAATTTCACTGTCCTCGAGCCTATGGCTGACCGCTCGGACAATATCCCCCTTGGCAAGGTGATACGCCTGCGTAATCTTGCCGATGACTCCTATGCCTATGCACATCCTCAGGGAGTGCTCCACACATGTGGTAAAGGCTCGGCAGACTATAAGGGCAAAGCTTCGATGTTCCGTGTCCACGACCGTGGCAACGGACGTGTCGTGCTCGAGGCGATGAACGGTGCTGGCTATGTCACTGTCGTCGGTGAGGGACTCTCTGCCGATGTCCGGCTCACGAAAGAGGAGCATCCTGGGAGCCTGCTGCTATGGCAGGATATGTTGAGAGGACAGTGTATGCTCCTCTCTCTCAATACGGAACGCATGATAGGCATCTATCCCCGTACAGGGGCACCATACGCCGCAGATATCAGGGGAGCTGACCCTGACAGGAAGAACGGGCCTGTATTCTGCTGGGAGGTGGCAGAGTGATAGCCTCCGCTTTCCACAGCTGAGAATGAAAGGCTGATGGGAGGACTTGTCGAGAATATACCGTTGCCCCTGGTTATTGACAGATATGTATTCTTTTTCTCCGCCAAACATTTATTCAAGAATAAACAAGAAAGGGCTGATTCCATCTGGTGGATTCAGCTCTTTCTTGTAATCTTTCCTCTCATCAGGAAAGACTCTGATAACCTGGACAAAGGTACACACATTTTTTTCGGACAGCCGGTATATGGACTGTAATATCGGACAATACGTATTGGGGGGCAAGGAGATATGTCAGTGTATCCCTTGCCCCCCAATACGTATTGTCTGATTCTTCTCAGCCTGCTACCTTCTGTTGCAGGCGAGTGTCAGCGATGTCTGTTACTTCTCTGCCTCAGCCTTCTTTGCAGGTGCTTTCTTTGCAGCCGCCTTCTTTGCAGGCGCTTTCTCTGCTGTGGCAGCCTCGGCCTTCTTAGCAGGAGCTTTCTTTGCCTTAGGCTTGGTCTCGGCAGTCATGTCCTCGTCCTTCGGTGCGAACTTTGCGAGCTTCATCTTCAGGCGCTCTATCTCCTTCTGCTGCTTGTCTATCTCCTTCGTCTGGTTGCGGATAGTTGTGAGCATATTGTCGAGCTCCTCATTGTCTATACCTCCGTAGAGGGCGCGGACACGTGAGATGAAGTCACCGAGGATATTCATATAGTTGGTGAATGCGTCGAACGGTCCGTCATATATTCCGCGGTCTATATTGGCGTTTGACGGCTTTGTCGTCATGAAGCGGAAATTGTTTGATGCCTGGAGATAATCCCAGTCCTGCAGCAGACGGGGGTCCTTTGCGATATGCAGACGGTCGGCTACGCTGTATAGCTTGTTGAATGCCTCGCGCTGCATCTGGTTGCCGAGCCATACTGAGCAGTCACGCTCCTCGTCGACCCATGAAAGTGTGTCAGGCACATCGAGGGCTCCGACAGATGGGAACATGTCGCACACCTCTGTCGGTGTGGCCCACTGCAGCCCACGCTGCTCTGCGAAGTATGGCAGAGCCTTCATGAAGTCGAGGATATGGCTGGAGAGAGGCTGTGCGATGCCGAGAGCCGACAGCTCCATGAATATGTTGACCACCTGCTCCTCGTCTGGGCAAGAGGCGATATCGTTGATGTATTTGTCTGCCATGAGTGGATAGCCTGGCCACTCAGGATTGTTGAAGCGCAGTGAGATATCGTCAGAGAGGTTTACATCGCGCAGGAGAAGCTTGAGCGATGGTGCCTGGTTACAGTTATATACATAGTGGGGTGATTTCCATGCGAGGACATGTTTCGCTCCCTCTGTCAGCATTCCTTTGTAGCCCATGTCGGCAATGACAGCGCCTATATCGTCTGTATAGATGAGAGAGGAGTTGCGCATGACGGTAGGACGGCGGCCGAAGACCTCCTCTATCTTGCGCGACATCTTCTCAACATCAAGACGGAAGCTCTCCTCATTGGCCAGACCTGCAAGGCCGTGGGAGTATGGCTCTGTGAGGAATTCGACACGGCCGGTCTTGTTCAGTTGCTGGAGACGCTCTATGACCTCGGGGGCGTGCATCTCAAGCTGTTCCATACCGACACCGGAGATGGAGAATGCGACTTTGAAGCCTGGATATGTCTTCAGCATCTCGTCGAGAGTGTCGAGGGCTGGGATGTATGAGTTCTGTGCTATATGTGTGATGGAGCGCTCGTTCTCATAGTCGTCATAGTAGTAGTGGTCTGTACCGATGTCGAAGAAGCGGTAGCGTTTGAGATGTGTTATCTGGTGTATCTCAAAGTATAGGCATATTGTTTTCATGATTGTAAGTCCTTTTGGTATGTTTGTGGGGTTGTTGTCTGTATGGGTTATGTTACACATGTCTTGGCGCAGGCTGTCTGGGCTGGTATGCTGCTCCAATTAGTTGAGGAGAGCAGCCTGCCTGTATGCTGGCGCCGCCATGCTCACCATTTGATGTAGTTGCGGAGATAGAGGTCGTTGTCGAAGTGGTGGTTCTGCAGGAGCTGGTCGTAACACTGCCTTATCCTGAGTCCTACGGTCTGCCATGTTATGCGGTCCACCTCCTTGATGCCCTCTTCTGCTATATAGTCGTGCAGGCTCTGGTTCGTACACAGCGAGTAGATGGCGTCGGCCATGGCGTATGTGTCCCAATAGTCGACCTTGATGACATTCTCAAGAATCTCCCCGCATCCTGACTGCTTTGATATGATGCTGGGGCATCCGCACTGCATGGCCTCAAGAGGGGCTATGCCGAACGGCTCGCTGACTGAAGGCATGACGAACACGTCAGAGTTCTTATAGCACTCGTAGACCTGCTTGCCGCGCTGGAAACCTGGGAAGTGACACTTGTCTGCTATACCGTACTGTGCGGCGAGCTCTATCATGGCGTTCATCATATCGCCTGAACCTGCAAAACAGAATCTCACATTGTCTGTGCGTTGTAGCACAAGGCGTGCCGCCTCGATGAAGTATTCGGGGCCTTTCTGCATCGTGATGCGTCCAAGGTATGTCACTACCTTCTCGTCTGGAATCTTGTGTGGCTCTATGCTGCGATACTCCTCTGAGAGTGGGTATACGGCATTGTGCATGGCGACACACTTGCGTGGGTCCTGATGGTAGTGGTTGATAACAGTCTGGCGTGTCAGCTCTGAGACACACATGATACAGTCAGCATGGTCCATGCCGTTCTTCTCTATCGAGTAGACTGTCGGGTTGACCTTTCCGCGTGAGCGGTCAAAGTCTGTGGCGTGTACGTGTATGCAGAGTGGTTTGCCGCTGATCATCTTCGCGTGGACACCAGCGGGGAATGTCAGCCAGTCGTGGGCATGTATCATGTCAAACTGCTCTGAGCGTGCGAGAATACCTGCTATGATGGAGAAGTTGTTGATTTCCTCATGGAGGTTCTGTGGGTATCCGCCTGCAAAGCCGATGCATCCAAGGTCGTCAAGTCCCTGCATATAGTTGAAATCGGCATATATGTGGTCACGGAACCGGTAGTAGTCCTCAGCCGTGTGCCCGACGAAGCGGTCCTTGATATTCTCGTATTTCACATCGCGCCATGCTACTGGCACTTGTGACATGTTGATGATTTTCAGGAAGCGTTCTTCCTCTCCGCATGGCTTTGGCATACAGAATGTTGTCTCCACATCTCCCTGCAGGGAGAGACCTTTCGTTATGCCGTATGACGCTACAGCGAGGCCGCCGTATATCTTGGGAGGGAACTCCCAACCGAACATTAGTACTTTCATAGTATGTATTGTTTTCTGACAGATGTCCCTTTCCCCCCTCACGCTTGAACCTCAAGCTGGGGGAGCGGACATCTGAGCGGGAGTTATTTATTAATAGGTGTAGGACTCAAGGAGTTTCGACATACGCAGCAGGGCGGCGACATTCATGGCGAAGGCGCTGCCGCCTCGTCCGTGGAACGGAGGGTTGCCGTCGAATAGCTCTGGCATTGTTCCAATGGCGTGGTAGAACATCTCGTCCTCGAAGCCGACCATCTGGCGCAGTATGAATGATACACGTGAGCGCTTGAAGACATTCAGTATGCCCTTCAGGTAGAAACACTCCAGCCATGGCCATGCTGTGCCCTGGTGGTACGCCCAGTCGCGCTGGTTCTGTGTGCCTACATACATCGGGTTGTACTGTCCGCTCTTGGGTGAGAGTGTGCGCAGGCCCTTTGTTGTCAGCAGCTCGCGTGTGCAGAAGTCTATGACCGACTTCTTCTGCTCCTGATCGAGAGGAGAGAAGTCGAGCGCCACAGGGATTATCATGTTAGGGCGCACCTCTACATTAGGCTTCCCATCGTCGACATAGTCCCAGAGGTATCCGCTTTCGTTCACGAAGACTTGCTGGAAGGCCTCCCTCACTCTTGCTGCCTTTGCATCGAGATCTTCCATCCTCTCTGTGTCGCCAAGCTTCTCGGCGATATGGGCGGCGAATCTCAGTGCGTTGTACCACAGCGCGTTTATCTCGACAACAAAACCTGAGCGCGGCACGACGGGACGGCCGTAGACGCTCGAGTTCATCCATGTCATGGCGCGGTCGCGGCCGTTGATGGCGAGAAGACCATTCTCCGCCACGTGGATATTGGGATGCCGTCCCTCAGATATTGTCGTTATGATGATATCGAGCAGCTTCCCGTACTTCTCGTGGCATGTCATGCGCCCTGTTGTATGGGCATACTGCTGGATAGCCCATACTGCCCATAGTGGGACGTCGGGCTGGTCTATCTCTGCTATGTCGTGCTGTATAGGTTTCCCTATGAGGAATTCATTGAGGGCTTTGCCGGCAGTGGCCATGATGGTCTCGAATTTCTCCTTCTCCCCTATGGCGAGCGTAAGGCCTGGGAGGGAGATGAATGTGTCGCGGGCTCTGCATTTGAACCATGGGTATCCGGCTATGATATAGTCTCCGTCAGGCTTGTGGATGAAGAACTGGTGGGCGGAGGATACGAGGGTGTGGTAGAAATTGTCGCGTGGCGGGCGGAATCCCACTTCCTCGTCGAAGAGTTTCTTCAGTCCTGAGGTCTTGGCCTTCGATGTCGAAGCGGCGAAGACGACACTCTCGCCCTTCTTCAGCTGGACCTCGAAATATCCCGGTACATACAGGTCTTCCTGGAAGGCGTATCCGCGTTCCTGCTCCTTTGGGTATTCTATGCCACGGTACCAGTCGGGCATGAAGACGAAGGTGTTCTTCTTCGACAGCTGCATATACAGCTCTGGGTATCCCTCGTACATCGATGTCTTGATGCCGTTCTCCACCTCCTGGTACTCACGTGAGGCGACACCGTTCTCCTGTGCGAGGTCGTTGACATTCCTGAATGCGAGGAACGGGCTTAGGCGAAGTGTCGTCGAGGCAGGCCCCTCTGTCATGGTGTAGCGGATGAGGATGCGGTCCTCATAGTGCTGGAATATCAGTTCCTTCTTCAGCTCGACAGCTCCGACACGGTAGATTGTTGTGGGGACGATGTCACAGTTGAACTCACGGATGTACTTGTGTCCGTTGGGAGAGTATGAGTTGCCTTGGTATTTATGCAGACCAAGGTTGAACTGTACTCCGTGCTGGACCACGCTACAGTCCAGCGACGACAGCAGCACATGGTTGTCATCGTCGAGTCCGGGCACAGGAATCACGAGCAGACCGTGATACTTGCGTGTGTTACAGTCCACGAGAGTCGAGCAGCTGTATGCTCCAGAGCGGTTTGTGCGCAACAGCTCCTTCTGCATCACAGTCTGCAGGTTGGTCATCGTGGCCCTTTCAAACTTCAGATAACTCATATCGTATATATTTGGTTTGTATGCCTTCGGCTGACATGGTGCCGTCATGCCTCGGTGGTCTGCGGGCGGCCGTCTCCTCTCCTTATGCCTGAAGCCATGTGTGGATATGGCCAGATGGAGGCTTTGCCTCTTCCCCCCCGGAAAGATTTAAACATGATGCTATGACGGATTCATGTCAAGTAAAAGCAGTTGGGTTTATTTGGTGATTGTTGATTATAATGCGGTCTATGTATGGAAAAATGGTGGCTTCCAGATTATATGGTTGCTCTGGGAGCGAAGGGGTGTGAGGTATTATGATTATGCAGCAAAGTTAGTAAAAAAATGATAGAGGACAAAGAAAAAAGCCGTGTTTTTTTGATATAGAGCAAAAAAACATGGCTTTTGAATAGAAATAACGTCTTTTCACTGCTGTAGGCTTCCATTCAGGTCCTACAAACCTATATGTGTGTTTTGGGGGACGTCCGGGCGGTGAGATAATCCGTGTGTCAGGTACAGCTTTTGCTCTTGATGTCGTCCTTGGGAGGGGATGGCGGCTTTGTGGGGGGGAGAAGTATATCTTGGTCTTTATGACATCGTGTTCCCTATCGTCCGGCATAACATTGATATGCCCTGGTTCAAGAACAAAAAAAGGGCGAGGTCTGTGGATGGATTTCGGTGCTGTTCATCATTCAGTGCTTGTTGATTAATCATGCAGTGCTGATGAGCGGCTCATTCAGTACTGATGAGCCTCTCATTGAGTATCTTTATGAATAACGAGTCTAACCGGTTGAATTTTATGGCGTTATGTTATGGGGAGAATGTCCGTCATGCCTGTTTGGGCAGGGCTGGCCTTTCACATTTATGGAATCCGCGCCGTTTGGACTTCATTCATGCTGTCTGATGGCTATAACGGATTGATGGACGATACCTTACTATAAGGTGTCGCTTATATTATAACAGAAGGGTGCCCTCACTCTCTGGCATGGTATCAAGCTAAGCGGTGGTCTCCTGAAGCTGATATGATTGTCAGCTGGGGGTAAAGCTGGATTGGAGGGCTGGCGGAGACAGCTCACAGGGCGACATTGTTCTGTGGTCTCCCCTCTATGAACGCCCTCACGTTCTCTGTCGCCACGGCGACGAGCCTCTGCCTCGCCTCGAGCGATGCCCATGCTATGTGGGGAGTAAGGAAAGCCCGCGGATGGCGTACGAGAGGATTGTCGGCGGCTGGAGGCTCGGCAGAGAGAACGTCGGCACAATACGCCGAGAGCGTCCCTGCGGTGAGCGCCTGGGCGACAGCCTCCTCGTCGACAAGGTCTCCACGGCCTGTGTTTATGATTATTGCCCCCGGACGGACCATGGCGAGCGTGGTGGCGTTGACCATGTGGCGTGTGGAACTGGTCAGCGGACAATGGAGCGATATGACATCTGCTGTCTTGAAGAGCGTGTCGGGCGATACGGGCGTGACATAGGGCGGCAGTTCAGAGGGACGCTTGCTCGTGACAGCCAAGACCCTCATGCCGAGAGCGTTGGCGGCAGTGGCGACACGGCTCCCTATATTCCCCATTCCGACAATGCCCATAGTCTGCCCCTCAAGCTCTCTCGTCTGAGTGTCGAGAAAACAGAAATCGGGCGACGAGGCCCACCGTCCCCGGCGGCATTCGTCGGCGTAGTGGGCGATGTTGTTAGTCACATTGAGCAGATGGGCGATGACCATCTGGGCGACGCTGGCGCTGCTGTAGGCTGGAACATTGGAGACGACGATGCCATGGGCGGCGGCGTAGGCGGTGTCAACGACGTTGTAGCCTGTGGCGAGCACACCGATATATGCCAGCTTGGGCAGCTGGGACATGATGCTGCTGTCTATGACAACCTTGTTAGTAAGGACAATGTCGCTGTCGATGCAGCGGGCGACAACGTCTGAGGGAGAGGTGCGGTCATAAGCCACGACACGGCCAAGGCCCTCAAGTCCGTCCCATGATATAGATCCATGGGTTGTGGTGTAAGCGTCGAGAATGGTTATTACGTGTTCCATATATAATTGTATAGGTATTGGATTTCTGGTGGGGGTGCGGGGTGTATCTATCGTATAAATGTGTGAGTGGTGGCGGTGGGGAGTAGAAAAATACGTCTGGGGGGATGGTGTGCCGCCGCCCTGATGTCCACAGGTGTGGGGTAATGAAAGTGTGTAGGGGGGATGGAGAACTATGGGAGGGAGAGCGAGGGGGTGGGTATCTCTCACTCTACCTCAACAACGTCTCCTGTCGTCACCGCCCAGAGGAATCCGCGGACATTGGCATACCCCATCTGGCGCAGCAGCCGCATATATCCCGCCACCTGTCTGTGATAGCGGGGCAGGAGGACAGAGAGCTTGAAATCAACGACGATGGTCTCATCGGCAGACATCATGACGCGGTCAGGCCTGTACTCATGGCAGCAGCCCTCAGAGGCGTCGTACTCAAGGATGGAGCGCTCGTTGTATAGCTTCCATCCGGGCTGGAACCATCGGGAGACAGGGGCGACAGACATGGCCTCCCTGAGGAGTGTGACTACACGGGCGGGCTCGACGAGCGAGACAGGCAGGGTGCCCTCCATCACACAACGGGCGACAGCGCTCTCCACATCGTCGGCTGTCCTTATCCCCGACAGGATGGTATGGACTGCCTCTCCGGCGAGCATGTTGAGGCGTGGGCTGGCATTGGGGGAGGCAGCCACGGCATTGGGGTGGGGGAGAGTCTCAAAGAAGTTGCGGCTGTCATTGCTCTCACGGAAGATTGGGCTTTGTGTGCCCTGTACGATGTGGACATTGTATGGCGACGCGGGCGTTGTGAAAGGATTGGAACGGGGCGTCATGTCATTACAGGATTGCAGCCCTGGGTCATGATTGTCAACGGGACGGGCGTCAGTCATAGTGCTGCCGATGGTGGCAACGGGAGCAACATCAAGACTCTCCATGCCTGCCTCATCCCTGTGGGCGGGGGTAGAGAGAAGATATGTCGTACACTGCCCCTGCCCTGCTCCGCCAGAGTTCGATGTGGAACCGTGGGGCGAGGCTTGGAGTGTCTCCATGGACAGCTCCTTTGCTACGTTTGGCATGACAGCCTCGACGAGCCATCCTCGCAGCTCTGTGCTCTGTCCTGTCTCTGACATGACGTAAAGTCCGTCGATGGCACGTGTGAATGCAACATACAGGAGATTGAGGTTGTCGACATGGACCTGCCGGCGCTCTTCATGGTAGAAAGGCTCATAGAGTGTCCCGCACATGGCTTTCTTGCTGTACTCGAGTGGGATGACGGGAAGTGTGTCGAACGGCGCGCATGGTGGCTCACACCACAGTGTCGTGGGGGCTTGGGGCGATGTGAACCTCCAGTTGCAGAATGGCAGGATGACGTGGCCGAACTCCAGTCCCTTGCTCTTGTGTATGGACATGATCCTTATGCCATGGCCACCGTTGTCCTCTGTCTTCTTCTGTCCGAGTGTGTCGTCGAACGCCGCTATGAATGATGGTATGTCTGGTGTGTGGCGGCTGATGAACTCAGTAAGGACATCGAACAGGCAGCAGACATATGCGCTCTGGCTATCGAGGGAGGTGATGGAGAACAGATGGCATATCTCCTCGCAGAGCTGGTAGAGCGGCATGGCGCGCAGGGTGTCAATGGCGCAGTCGAAAGCCTCGGGCAGATGTGCTTTCTGGAGGGGGATACTCTCACCTGTGCGGGGGGCGACGGCGAGAAGATGGGCGACGGGGGATGTGTCTCCGAGGACATGGCGCTGCCATGCTGTGGAGAGACGTGCGCGGACAATGATATCGTCAGGGTTGTCGATGAGTCTCAGCGCATCGATGATGATATTCACGGCGGGCGAGCTGTCAAGCTGGTAAGCCTCGTCGGAGACGAAAGTGACGGAGCGCAGACGGGCGTCAACTGAGGCTGCGAGAATCGGCATGGCATGATGGACGATGAGAGGTATCTCGCGGTTGTTGCGCACAAGGATGGCTATATCGTCGGGGCTGACGCCCGAGGTGACAAGGTCAGTGATGCGGCCGACGACAAACTCCAGCGCGGCATCGGTATATCCGTCGGAGGGGTGGAGGGTGACGGAGACAGTCCCGCTGACAGCCTTGTCATCGGGATACTCCTGTTTGGTGCCGGCATATGCCTTGCGCAGCGATGCTATCTCCCCGGCTGACGATGTGTCGGCAAGACTGGATATCATGGTGTCGGCGGCAGCGCTGAAGAACTCGTTGTTGAAGCGTATGACATTGACTGCGGAGCGGCGGTTGACACTGAGGGGGATGGTGCGCGTTGTCTCAGGCCTGAAAAGGTTGTCGATATTGTTAAGCAGGCGCCAGTCGCCTGAGCGCCAGCGGTATATGCTCTGCTTCACATCGCCGACAATGAGACTGTTGAATCCGTGGGACAGGGAATCGTCGAGCAGGATGCGGAAATTGTCCCATTGGGTGGACGATGTGTCCTGGAACTCATCAATCATGATGTTCTTGATGCGGACACCCACTTTCTCATATATGAAAGGAGCGTCTGACGTGCTTATCATGCGCCTCAGGAGCATCTGTGTGTCAGAGAGCAGGAAGCGGTTCTGCTCCCTGTTGCTGCTGTCTATCTTCTCCTTTATGGCTCCGAACATCCGCAGACGTGAGAGATACCTGAGTGTCTCGCGGGCAGTGGCGGCCATGAGCCTCTTCTCGCGTATTGTCTGCACGGCATCGATGAGCATGGGGCGCAGCTTGCTGGCACAGAGCTGCCGCAACGGCGCGGGGGATGTCTTCTTCACCCAGTTGCCGGCATCGGTGTCGTCAGGGTCGGTGGCGTTGGCAAGAGTCTTTGACGACAAGTCTATCTCAAGAATATTCATCGTCACCATCTTCTGCATGAGGCCGTATATCCCCCGGGTGCCACCCTTGAGGTCGGAAGACAGGATGTTGTTTTCCTCGATGACCTGCCATATCCCGCCTGTGAGTTTCTTGTATATCTTGTCGGCGTCATTGATGATATTGCGGAGAGTCTCTATGAAAGCTTCGTAACCCTTGTCGTTGAGCGAGGCGGTGATACGGTCGCTATGCTCCTTGTAGCGGTCAGTGAGGAGTTGCTCGCCGAAAGTCTTTATCCTCCCTATGATATTCCATGCCTTCCCGTCGTCCATCGTGGAGCGTATATAGTCGATAATCCATCCGAGCTGGCGGTCGTTCTCCTCCAGACCCTCTATCCATTTGTCTACAGCCTCATGCTCTATCTCCTTGTCTGCTAGCTCGACACGCAGGTTGGGAGTGAGGTCGAGCTCACGGGCGAGATTGCGCAAGACTGATTGGAAGAAACGGTCGATTGTCTCCACGCGGAAGAATGAGTAGTTATGAAGGAGCAGGCGGAGAGCCTCTTTGGCACGCTGCCGCACGAAGTCCTCGCTTATGGCGGAGGATGTGAAAGGCGAGGCATCGTTCATCGAAACGAGCTCCTGGATGATTATGTCAAGGTATATGCGTGACGACGGTAGTCCGTAGGCGATGCCGTAAAGCTGTGACATAATGCGCATCTTCATCTCCTCAGTCGCCTTGTTGGTGAATGTTACTGCAAGTATCGACTCGTAGCGGGCGGGGGAGATGATGAGATGCTTTATGTATTCTACCGTGAGACGGAATGTCTTTCCTGAACCGGCAGAGGCATTGTAAACGGTCAGCATGTGTATAGATGGGGGGGATTGAAGCTTATGAGAAGGTTGAAGGGGGATTATTG
>JADYUK010000027.1 GCA_021531755.1 Hoylesella loescheii | reverse complement strand
ATATTTGTATAAGATACAGCCCCACAGCCTTTAAATAAAAAAAACAGCACAAATTTCAAAGCGATCCCCCCCCCCCCGAAAACAAAAGCGAAAAGAATGAAGACACAAAGCCATCTTTTATCCCTCCTGTCAGTGTTTATGGCCTTCACGGCTATAACCATGTCGTCATGCAAGAAGGAGAAAGAGCATATCGCCCCTGCCATAAACGACCGAGACTCGGTATCTATGATGGTAACATACGGCGTCAACACCCTTATCTCTGACTCTGGAGTCATGAAATACCGCATTGTAGCCGAGGAGTGGGAAGTGAACACAGTCCGTGTCCCATCACGCTGGATATTCAACAAAGGACTTTTCATGGAACAGTTCGACCAAAAATTCCATATCGAGGCTTACGTCCAGTCAGACACTGCTTTCTATTATGACCAGCAGCGTCTCTGGGAACTCCGTGGCAATGTCAGCATCCGCACAGTAGACGGTCTGCGCTTCACAAGCCAGGAACTCTTCTGGGACCAGCAGCGCCGTGAGTTCTACTCCCACATGTACTCACATCTCGTAACACCCGAGCGCACACTGCAGGGCACATACTTCAGGAGCGACGAGCAGATGACACGCTATCTTGTGACAAACTCCCGCGGCTCGTTCGAGAGTGCAGACTTCTCTCCTAAAGAGGAGACACCACAGCAGCCTTCTGACTCAACTGTCATGGCTCCCCCGAAGCGTCAGCCCACTGCGCCAGCACGCATATCCACTCCAGCTAGCTGAGCCACACCCCTCTCTTCGCCATCTGCGAGTCTCCACCATCCCCCGGATTCTGCCGTTCCCCGTTTGATGGCATGTATTCGGTCAAACATGAATACACCATCCCCATCCATATACCCCTACTCTTCCTATATATATCCCCCTTTCATCCAATGTACACAACGCTGATATTATCAATCATTGTCACAATGCTCTTCTCCGCCTTCTTCTCAGGCATGGAGATAGCCTTTGTCTCGTCCAACAGGATGCTTGTCGAGATGGAGCGTGACCGTTATACCCTCTCCAGCCGTCCGCTCCAGATATTCTTCTCCCACCCTAACAACTTTGTCTCGACGATGCTTGTCGGCAACAATATAGCACTCGTCATTTATGGTATTCTCATTGCGCGTCTGTTCGACCAGACCATATTCGCGGGTATGCCAGAGAGTGTGTCAGTCCCTCTCGACACCATCATCTCCACAGTGATTGTCCTTTTCACTGGCGAGTTCCTTCCCAAGACAATATTCAAGAGCAGCCCCAACTATCTCCTTCGCCTCTTTGCCTATCCTGCCATGATATGCTATATTGTCCTATGGCCTGTCTCGCGTTTTGCGTCGCTTCTCAGCCATCTTGTCCTGAAGCTGTCAGGCAATAAGGACGATGCCAGCTCTCGCGACGACGCTTTCTCACGTGTCGACCTCGACTATCTTGTACAGGCGACAATAGACAACGCTTCTGACCCGGCGCAGCTCGATGCAGAGGTGAAGATATTCCAGAATGCCCTTGAGTTCCAGGACACCAAGGTGAGAGACTGTATGGTTCCACGCACAGAGATTGTGGCTGTAGAGCGGTCATGTGGGACAGAAGAGCTGATGCAGAAGTTTGTAGAGAGCGGCAAGTCGAAGATTATTGTCTATGAGGGCGACATAGACCATATAACGGGCTATATCCACTCGTCTGAGATGTTCCGCTCACCGTCTGGCTGGCAGGAGCATGTCCGCCAGATGCCGTTTGTGCCGGAGACTATGGCTGCCCAGAGGCTGATGCAGGTATTCCTACAGCAGAAGAAGAGCATCGGAGTCGTTGTCGACGAGTTCGGAGGCACTGCGGGTATCGTATGCCTTGAGGACATAGTAGAGGAGATATTCGGCGAGATAGAGGACGAGCACGACAGTAGCCGCTATACTGCCCAGAAAATCTCTGAGCATGAGTATATGCTCTCTGCACGCCTTGAGATAGAGCAGGTCAATGAGATGTTCGGGCTCGAACTGCCAGAGAGCGATGAGTACAAGACTATTGGCGGACTGATACTTCACAAATATCAGAATTTCCCGAAACTTAATGAAGTGGTCGATGTCCCGCCCTATTCCTTCAAGATTGTGAAGAAGACGATGACAAAGATAGAGCTTGTGCGCATGACTGTCAGTGGCTCATGACGTTATCCGCCCCGTAGGCATCTATCTTTCTGTCATCTCCCCCCCTTTTTATCATATGAGATTCTCCATAGCCAGCAAGCCCAGCCCCATCATCATCACTGTTGCGGCTCTCCTTATGCTCAGCATGGCTTCGGCCACTGTGATAGAGCGTCTCTATGGCCGCGACTGTGCATGGGGGACGATTTACGGCTCATGGTGGTTCATGGTGCTATGGGGCGTGCTCGTCCTGTCATCCCTGACTTACCTTTTCAAGAAGCGTCTGCGCCAGCGTCGCGGACTTGTCCTGCTTCATCTCTCTCTCACTGTTATCCTATTGGGGGCATCAGTCACACGCCTGACATCAGTCAGCGGTCATCTGCGGTTGCATACTGGCTTCCCCGTATCATACTTCACTACAGATGATGGGACGACACACAACCTCCCATTCATAACAGAGCTTGACAGTTTCTCCATCATCACCTCTCCTGCAACAGGCGCAGCGTTGGATTACCGTGCCTGTATTACGGTCCACACCACCTCTGGCCTCTCCAGCCAATCCATATCCATGAACAATATTGGGCATGTCTATGGCTATCGCCTGTACATGTCCTCATTCGACGCTGATGGCAGAGGCGTCATTCTCCTTGTTTCCTATGACCCTTACGGGACAGCCATCACATACATAGGATTTCTGCTTTTTCTTGTCGGTATGGCGTGGTCCGTCTTCTCACGCCGCTCACGCCTGCACCATCTCTATCACACGGCCATGCGCCCCGCAGTCATCATTCTGTTCATATTTCCCTTTACATCTCACAGTCTGCCCTGTATGGCAGCCACGGCATCAGGAAGCGTCGTCGATGGCTATAGCCCAGGTCTGTCTTTGACACCTGTAGCCTCCATCCCCGACCTCACGGGTCGCTTGTCCGTAGTCGTTTATGAGAGTGTAGAATCGGGGGCGTTGTCCTCTGCCGCTATTGCAGAGACGCTATACAACACGCTGCGAGCAGAGACATGGCCTGCATACATCTGTCTGGCACTCAGCCTCCTGCTTTGCGCTCATCGTTTCAAACATCGGTTGACTAAGCATCTTTTTCAACGTCTGTTCCCCTTTGTGCTTTTCTGCTTCGTCTCTCTCCATGTCCTGCTGAGATGGATAGTGACAGGCCACGCCCCTGTCAGCAATATCCCTGAGACGCTTCTCCTCATGTCGTGGCTCTCATCCTCCCTCTCTCTCGTTGCGTCGTCACGCCGTGTCCCTGTCCTTGGTCTCCTGTGTCCTGTTGTATCTTCAGTGTGCATGCTTGGCAGTGTTCTCTCCGACAGTGTCTTCCCCCTACCGTCTCTGCCCCCCATCCTGCACTCTCCGCTTCTCTCTGTCCATGTTGTCCTTATCATGGTATCCTACACGCTTCTCTTCTGTATCGCCCTCCTCTCAGTCCGCTGCCTGCTCCATGGTTGTACCCCAGCCACTCTCACACGGCTCACAGCTCTGTCCCGTCTGCTCCTCTATCCAGCCATCTCATTCCTTGCCTCGGGCATAATCGTCGGTGCGGTGTGGGCAAATATATCATGGGGTACATACTGGTCGTGGGATGCAAAGGAGACATGGGCACTGCTGACTCTTATGGTATATCTCGCACCGTTCCATATCCACAGCCTTGACAGCGACAGCTCACCTCGTCTTTACCATATTTATGTCCTTGTGGCTTTCCTCGTTGTTCTCGCCACATATTTCGGGGTCAGCTATTTTCTTCCAGGCATGCACTCCTACGCTTAGCGGGAGATATTTCCTCCGCACCCTCCCCTATCGCGCCTATCGCGCGGTTTAACAGTCATGTGCGAGGAAACATTTGTATAAATACAGACGTTTTATCGCCATGGCATAACCCAAGAGCAAGCTTGACTTCGTCTTCCTCTGTCACGACTCGGCATAATCCAAACAAGTTTGGCTTCTGCTCTCGCTGCTCCATCGGTTGGTCTCTGCTCATTTGGCACAAAGAAAACATTCCTTGTCGTGAGAGTAGATGATGCCGACAGCCTGCAAGTAAGAGTAGACTATCGTTGTCCCCACGAATGTCATGCCTCTCCTTCTCAAATCAGCCGATACGGCATCAGACAACGACGAGGACGAGAGTCCACGCTCATAGACAGTCCTTCCCCCAGTCCATCCCCATATATATGCGTCGAATGTCCCATACTCACGCTGGATATCGATGAATATCCGGGCATTGGCGACAGCTGCACGTATCTTACGCCTGTTGCGGATTATTGTCATGTCCTTAGCGAGAGCCTCTATGCGTTCCTCGTCGTACGAGGCCATCATCTGACAGTCGAAACCGTCAAAGGCACGCCTGAATGCCTCGCGCTTGTTCAGCACACACTCCCACGAGAGTCCTGCCTGGAACATCTCGAGCACGAGCATCTCAAAGAGGTGGGCATCGTCATGTACTGCGACACCCCACTCCTCATCATGATACTTAACGTATAGCTCATTAGCCGTATTACACCATGAGCATCTTCTTCGCTCGTCCATAGTGTCTGTTGTTGTTTCTCTCATGGTAATCTCAAAAAAAACGTTTTCGTTAAGCCAAATGAGCAGAGACCAACCGATGGAGCAGCGAGAGCAGAAGCCAAACTTGTTTGGATTATGCCGAGTCGTGACAGAGGAAGACGAAGTCAAGCTTACTTGGGCTATGCCATGGCGATAAAACGTCTGTGATTATTCAAACATGCGGTCAGATCATTATCGTGTAAAACCTGCCCCCACCATCAGGCAGGGGTAGCAGGGGGCGCGCTGGAAGAGAGACGGCTATCTCAGACCAACGCCATGCCGAGGTGGGGAGGAGACGATGGCTGCCACAGGGCCATGGTCGCTTATTCTAAGGACGCGGCTATATTTTTTTAAGTCCCAGACATTGAAGCTCTGTCAGAGCCATCAGAAATGTAGAGTCACGTCTTTGCCGAAAGGGGCGAGCGACAGACGCGCCATCTTGAAGTGCTGCCGGGCGAAAGGTATGCCGATAATCGTGACGAACAGCAGTATGCCGAAGAATATGTGTGTCAGCCATGCCCACAATCCACCGAAGACTATCCAGATGATATTCAGGGGTATAGTGATACACCCTGATGGCGACGCAGTGTCATTGACCTCCGCACCAAAAGGCCAGAGGCATAGCAGCCCTATCTTGAATGTCTGAAGGGCGACAGGGATGCCGATGATGGTAAGGGCGACGGCAAGACTCCCTGTGAAATAACAGATAGCGGACTCCAGGCCTCCGCATATCCACCAAATTAAGTTCCCGATGATTCTCATGATATTAATATTTTTGTTGTAATATTTTTCTTTTTCCCCTTGAGTTTCATGGGGATAGTTTTTTTTGAAGCCCGAGGTGTCAGCCAGTAAGCCTTGAATACCAGGCTTCACGACTCGCCAGCCCTCTCATTCTCATACTTCTCCCACTCCTTGAGAGCCTCCTTCCAGTCGGTCTGCTCTCCATTGGCGACAGCCTCCTGTGTCTCCCGCTCCGCATCCCTCTCACGGTCACGCTGTCTTTTCTGTTTCATCGCCTCTATGGTGGCGTCGTCAAGAATAATTATGGCACGACGCTGTATAGCCTCCTCCAGTTCCTCTGGGCCGAAGGCTTTGCCTGGAGTATTGAAGTCAGAGATGTTGAACTCAAAGTTGGTGCGCAGTTGGTGGCGTATCATCTTCTGCTGGAACCTTGTCCCGGCATTCTTCTTCCTGAGAAGCATGCTGATGATGTCTATCTCATGCTGTGAGTATTTGTTTCGTCCCATATCGTCTGTTTTTTAGGGGGTTATAATCTCTGCTGAGTATGATATGCTCTCCTTCTTCCCTCCCCAACGCTCTCGGTGAAGAACGCGGGGAGAGTGGAAGGTATGAGGGCATCAACTGGCAGAAGACATTTCTCCGCCTTGTTTCTGGCGGCTGCGTGTCTGCCTGCCACGTCCCTGCCGCTTTGGTTTGCTGGCTGTTGCGGCATCCTGGATATCTGCAGTTACGGCTATGGTCTCATTAGCAGCTGTATCGTGCACAGATTCAGCGGATGTCTGTATAGCAGAATCAGTGGTCTTCTTCTTTCTCGATGACCTGCGTGCAGGCTTGGCCTCTGTCTGAAGTTTCTGGTTCTCCTGCTCTTGTGGGGCAAGCTGCACATCGGTAGGCTGTAAAGATTGTTGCTCCTGCTCAGGCTGCGGCTTCTGCTCCTGCTTGGGCTGTGGCTTCTGCTCCTGCTTAGGCTGTGGCTTCTGCTCCTGCTTGGGCTGGGAGTTCTGTTTACGCTGTTGTGCGGTCTGCTTACGCTCAGAATGTCTGTCTCCAGGGCGGAATCCCTCCATCCAGAGTGTCAGCGGCGCGACATCGTTCTTTCTCATCTGTCGTGGCACATCCTCCATCCACGCTTTCCCTGTAGCCATCTGTAAGAAATGATACTGGCGTGTATAGGCGTCGATAGCCTTGAGGTCGTCCATTGTCATGACCATAGGGCGCAAGGGAGCATAGATGTTGTCCCATGTCTCATCGTCTATACCATTTGTCCGCTGTAGGTCGTCGCACATGCCCATAGAGCGTATGGCTACCGACGCATCGTTGGTAAGGAGCAGTACACGGCGACCCTGCGCGAAGAGCTCTACACAGCGGCGTATGATTGCAGGGTCGGCAAAGGCGCTATGGTGGCTCTCTGCCCCAATGCCCTCTATGCGGAGACGGTTCTCGCGCTGCTGTGAGAGTATGAGTCGCTTGGCAAGGCGTGCGGCGATATTGCGGCACACATCATCGTCAGAGAAGTCAGAGTCAGAATGGCTCTGGGGCTCCATCTGCGACGCGAAGCGGTCTATCTCCTCATATGTCTCAGACATCATCATGAAACGTCCGCTGCGATGGCGTGTAAGTTTGGATATGAACTCCAACTGGCGCTCAAACTGCAGGCGGCAGTTGAAGCGTGGGTCAGAATGGCTGGAGGTATGGCCAGTCAGCAACTCAAGCCATATATTAGTGTCGCTGATGACTATGTCATAGTCGAGGACGAGGGCGAGAGTCCCTTCTATCCAGCGGAACCGGCGCGCCGCCTCTTCGGCCGAGAGCTGCTGTATCTGCTGGTCGGTTAGTAGAAGCTGTCTCGACGGGGCATTGACAAGTTCCACTATGTTGTGTATGACGAGTGTCGGGCATGGGGGCAGTGGCTTGGCCGTCTGTGATGTAGATTGCTGGCGGCCATTCTGCGATGGTGACTGTACCACTACGTCATCTGCGGCCTGGTCTCTACTGGCAACAGGAGATGATGTGTCACTATCTGAGGTTTGACCAGAGCCTTCAGCTGGTACAGCGGTATCTGTGGCTGGGGTTTCTGTTGGCTCACTTGCTGGCGCTTTGCTGTTATCATCGACATTCTCTGTCGGTTCGATTGCTGGCGTTCTGCTGCTATCGTCGACATTCTCTGTCAGCTCGATTGCTGGTGCTTTGCTGCTATCGTCGACACTCTCTGCGGCATGTGCGTCGGTTGACTTCGTCTTCCTCCTTCGCGCCTCGGTTGACTCTGCTCTCGGCTTGTCGTCGGTGGGGTTTTCTGTCTTTTTTGTCTCAGCCTTCTTTCTTGTCTGCCGTGGCTTGCGTGTTGTCTTTTTCTCTTGCTTAACTGGCTGCACGTCGGCAATGATGGCTGTTTTCTCGTTGTTTTCTTGTTCCATAAAAAGCTGATTAATCCACATTGTGTGGGTTGTCAAGCAGCATATCGTCGACCATACCGTATGTCAGAGATGTAAAATTGTCTATCACATAGTCACATTTATCTTGTATAGCCTCGCGAGGATTATATGTCGCAAGCCCTATGGTGAAGATTCCAGCTGACATTCCTGCCGCCAGTCCGGTAAAGGCGTCCTCAAAGACGACACAGCTATCCTTATCACATCCTAACGCCTCGGCACCCCTTAAATAACAGTCAGGTGCAGGCTTTGACGCTGCGAAATCCTCGCTCGTAAGGATTCTGTCGAACAGAGAGTGGAACTCTGGCATCTTGGCTGCCACAGCCTTCATCTTCTGTCTGTTAGAGCTTGTCACGACAGCACATCTCACACCATTCCGACGTATATCATGCAGAAACTCAAGAGCTCCTGGGATGAAGTCGTAGCTCATATTCCGCTCCCACTCGTCCAGGCCCTTGGTTATCTCGGACTGTACCTCGGGGTCGGGGAAATAGCGTGAGAATATCTGCACTAACGTCGTTCCCTTGATGTCCTCGGCCAGTGTAGGGATATCCGGACGATATTTGCGTCCTATCCTGCTCCAGAATATTGAGTATTGGCCTTCGGTATCGAACAGAGTGCCGTCAAGATCAAATAATGCTGCTTTGAAATTCATGTTTTGTTTAAAAAAATAATTATTGCCTGCCTCCTGCCATGTGGTCATCGATACGTTTTTGAGGGTATGTATGCGGGGGAGGGGTCGCTGTTGGGGACCATCTCTGGCATGCCATTGGCGGGGGCAGTGGTTGTGGCCCTCTTATCACGATATTAACCGTGACGGAGGCTTCAGGGGTATTGTCCGCACTCATACCTGATTATGAGTGACGGGCAAGGGGGGTGTACAGACGGGATGATATGAGCGGGAGTGAGAGAGGGGGACGTATGGGATACTTGTTGTATGAGTCCGCTCATCCTACAAGCATGTGGTCACTTCTCCTCATGCCTCCAGCTCGCTCAGTTCGAGCCATCTCATCTCTTTCTCGTCGATAGTGTCGTTGATGACGGGAAGCCTCTTTGACATCTCTGTAATCTGCTCGACAGAGATGTTCCCTGATGACAGAGCCTGCTCTATGGCCTCCTTCTCGGCGTTGAGCGTTTCCAGTTCCTTCTCTATCTGCTCAAACTCGCGGCGTTCCTTGTACGACATGCGCCTGCGTGTGTCATTGCGATAGTCTGTTTTCTCTTTCGGTTTCTTCCTCTCCACCTCAGCCTTTGGCTTCATGCTCATATACTCACGGTATTGAGAGTAGTTCCCGGGGAAGTCCTGTATCTCTCCTCCACCGTGGAAGACGAGGAGGTGGTCTACGACCTTGTCTGTGAAGTATCTGTCATGTGAGACGACGATGACACATCCCCTGAAATCCTGCAGATACTCCTCAAGGATTTGCAGGGTCTTTATATCGAGATCATTTGTAGGCTCGTCAAGGACAAGGAAGTTGGGATTGCGCATGAGGACGGTACACAGGTACAGCTTGCGCTTCTCCCCTCCTGAGAGTTTGTAGACATAGTTATGCTGCTGGTCGGGTGTGAAGAGGAAATGCTGCAGGAACTGTGAAGCCGAGAGTGACTTCCCGTTTCCCAGGTCGATATAGTCGGCTATCTCACGTATGACATCAATGACTTTCTGGTCGTCGCGTATCTTCATCCCTTCCTGTGAGAAATATCCGAAGCGGACGGTCTCTCCGATATCAAACCTTCCTGAGTCAGGTTGCTCAAGTCCGAGTAGCAGTTTGATGAATGTTGACTTGCCCGCTCCATTGCTGCCTACTATGCCCATCTTCTCGAAGCGTGCGAAGTTATAGTAGAAATTGTCGAGTATGACGAGCTTTGAGCCGTCGGGGCGCTGCCATGCCTTTGAGACATACTGGCACTCGAAGATTTTTGAGCCGATATATACTGTCGATGCCTTGAGGCGTATCTGCCTCTCCTCTATGCGCCGTTTGGCTACAGCCTCGAGTTCGTAGAAAGCCTCTTCCCTATAGCGTGCCTTGTGTCCGCGTGCCTGCGGCTGGCGTCTCATCCACTCAAGTTCCCTGCGGTAGAGGTTGTTAGCTGTCTGTATGACAGCACGCTGGTTGTCGATGCGTTCCTGTCGTTTCTCAAGATAGTAGCTGTAATTGCCGCGGTAGGTATAGAGTGTCTGGTCGTCGAGCTCAAGAATGACGCTGCATATCCTGTCAAGGAAGAATCTATCGTGTGTGACCATGAGGATGGATTTCCTTCCTCTTGACAGGAACCCCTCAAGCCATTCTATCATCTCGAGGTCAAGATGGTTGGTCGGCTCGTCAAGGATGATGAAGTCTGGCTCTGTCATGAGCACTGCGGCGAGAGCCACACGTTTTTGCTGTCCGCCAGAGAGCTGTCCCATAGGCTGGTCAAGATCGTGTATCTTCAGCTGTGTGAGTATCTGTCTGGCGTTAAGATGATGCTCGTGTTCGGTCTGGTTCTCTGTGCATGTCTCTATGACAGACTTTGCCGGGTCGAAACTGGGTGTCTGGTATAAGAATCCTGTCTTTATATCCTTACGGTAGATGATAGAGCCAGCATCATAATTCTCTATGCCTGTAAGGATAGAGAGAAGAGTCGATTTCCCTGTACCATTCTGTGCTATGAGCCCAACATGCTGTCCCTCGGCGATAGAGAAGCTGATGTCGCGGAACAACACTCTCTCACCGAATGATTTCGTAAGGTTCTGTACGTCAAGAATTGGTGTGGGCATATTAATGTTTGCTGTTGATATTATTCATTCGTCTTCTTCCTCCTCGCAAGGCATAGCCCAGGCGAACTGGGGCTTTTGCTCTCCATACATCTATAAGGCTGGTCTCAGCCCACGGTCTCCTCTGCGAGCTGCTTATTGATGCTCTCGATATATCCAAGCAGCTCGTCACGCCCGAGGGCTTTCTCTGATGATGTCACGAAGTAGGGCGGCAGTTCCTCCCATCTGTCACGCATCTTCTCCATCCATTCCTTGGCAGCTTTCCTCGCCTTCAGCTCCCCGAGCTTGTCGGCCTTGGTGAAGACGATGGCGAAGGGTAAGCCAGACTCGCCCATCCAGTCGATGAACTCACGGTCTATCAGCTGTGGGTCATGGCGTACATCAATGAGCACAAATGTGCACATAAGCTGCTCCCTCTGCAGCAGATAGCCGGATATCATCTGCTCCAGCTTCTTCTGTACAGTCTTGGAACGTTTGGCAAAGCCATAGCCGGGAAGGTCGACAAGATACCACTCCTTGTTGATGATGAAATGGTTTATCAGGAGTGTCTTGCCTGGCGTTGCCGATGTCTTTGCCAGATTCTTGCGGCGGCAGAGCATATTTATGAGCGATGACTTGCCGACATTACTCCGCCCTATGAAGGCATACTCGTTCTTCGTATCCTTCGGACAGGTGGACACTGTCGGTGAGCTTATCACAAATTCTGAATACTTTATTTCCATCGATAAATTGTTTTCTGTCGTTATCTTTCTTGTTTTGCGGAATCTGATGATTCCCCCATATGACGGCACTGTGCCCTGAATACAGCTGGGCTGTATGTGTCAAGCCCAGTAAACCTCTTTATTTCAAGAGGGGCTGGAAGGAGCCAAAGCCCTCTCCCCCCGTGTGTTGTCAATGTTGTTGAATACAGGGGGACATACTCTGTATGCGCTGTCCATTGTCATGCCCCCAAATGTTCAGGGTTATGGGGCCATGGCCTCGGGATGGCAGCGGGGAGAGCAGAGTATGTTCCCCTGTTATCGTGATATTTTTATCACCAGAGTTTCAGACGATTCTCAGGTGCGATATAGAGTTTGTCGTCCTTTGATATGTTGAATGCCTCGTACCATGCGTTGATGTGAGGCAGCGCACCTTTCACACGCCACTCTCCTGTTGAGTGGACATCATTGAGCTGTCTGTTCCTTATCTCCTTCTCGGTGATGTTCTGTCCCCAAACGCCGGCATAGGCGACGAAGAATCTCTGGTCGGCTGTAAGTCCGAGTTTCTCTCCGTCGTTATAAGCCCGTGCCTCCTCGGCCTGTGCCTTCTCTTCTCCCTCAGCCATAGCCTCTATCCTTGCCTTCTCAGCCTTCTGTGCGTTCTTGAATGCGTGGTATGCCACCTCAAGTCCGCCATGGTCAGCGAGATTCTCTCCGAGTGTCATGCGTCCGTTGGCCATAAGTCCTGGCAGGAGCTCTATGTTAGAGAAGAAGTCAGCGAAGAAGTCTCCGAGTTTCTTGAAGTTCTTCACGTCCTCTTCCTTCCACCAGTTGGACATGTTGCCGTCCTTGTCGTAATGTGAGCCCTGGTCGTCGAATCCGTGTGTCATCTCATGTCCTATGACGACACCGATGGCTCCATAGTTGAACGCATCGTCGGCCTGTGCGTCGAAGAATGGGTACTGGAGTATTCCGGCGGGGAAGCATATCTCGTTTGTTGTAGGGTTGTAGTATGCGTTGACAGTCTGTGGGGTCATGTACCACTTGTCACGGTCGACAGGTTTGCCTACAGTCTCCTCGTTCTCCTGTCTCACACGCACACGGCGTGCCTCACGGAGATTCTCATAGAGTGACTTCTGTGGGTCGATGACATACTGCGAGAAATCTTTCCACTTGTCAGGATATCCAATCTTCACATAGAATGTTGACAGTTTCTCGAGGGCCTTTGCCTTTGTCTCGTCTGTCATCCAGTCCTGTGCCTGTATTCTCTCTCCGAGGGCTTTCTGCAGGTTTGCCACGAGATTCTTCATGCGCTCCTTGCTTGATGCTGGGAAGTAACGCTCGGTATATATCTTTCCGAGTGGCTCTCCGAGCACTGCCTGCACGAGGTTTGTAGCCTTCCGCCATTTCGGATAGTCTGTCTTGCGTCCTGTGAGTACAGATCCATTGAAGCTGAAGCTCTCCTCTGCCACATCATCGCTTAGCTGTCCTGCCGCGCTGCGTATCATGTCCCACTCGAGTTTGGCACGGAGGTCCTCAGGGTCGATATTGGCAAGCAGGCTGTTGAGACCTTCCATGAAGCGTGGCTGCCCCACGATGAGCTCTCCGAAGTGCTCCTTGTCTATGCCCTCTGCCTGGAGGAGACGGACAAGGGGGAAGTTAGGATAGGCGTTGTGGAACTGTGTGAGGGTCATCTTGTTATAGTTCTTCTCAACATCGCGCAGCTCTGTCTGTGAGAGTGAGAACTGTGCGAGGCGTGTCTCGAGGTCAAGCACACGGCTCATCTTCTTCTCTGCCACTTTCTCCTTGAAGCCGAAGAGCTTGAACATATTCACGATGTGCTTACGGTAGGCCTCCATTATCTCCTTTGTATCCTTGTCGGTATTAACGTAGTAGTCACGCTGTCCGAGAGACAGGCCGCCCTGGTAGATATTGAGGATATTGCGCTTGGAGTCCTTGTCGTCGATACCGAAGCCATACTGTGCGAAGAATGATGTCCCGTAGGGTCCCTGGGCATAAACGAAGTCCATGAGGCCTTTCATTCCCTTTGCCTTCTCAATGGCGTTTATATACGGCATGAGTGGCTGGACGCCGTCTTTGTTCCTGCGCACAGAGTCCATGGCGAGGTTGTATAGGTCGCCTATCTTCTGCTCGAGGGTGCCGGTGGCGTATTTCTTTGATGACAGCTCGTTGAGGATGCTGTTTATCTGCTTGTTGTTGTCCTCGGCGAGCTTGTCGAAGCTGCCATAACGTGAATAGGCGGCGGGGAGGGGATTGTTCTTCATCCACCCGCCACAGGCATACTCGTAGAAGTCCTGTCCGGGCTTCACGGCGAGGTTCATGTTCTCGGCCTTGATGCCTGCGCCAAGTTTCTGCTGGGCAGAGGCTGAGAGGGGCATTGCTGCTATTGCTGCAATCATTGTCATGTTCTTTATGTTCATAATTGATGCTGTATGTGTAATGGGGTTAATGTTTTTTCTTTCACTATGGGCCTTGTCCCTGCTCACCCCCGACATTTGGCGGCGTGTCATCGGAGCGGGGAGGGAGGCGCCATGTCATCGGAGCGGGGGGTGATGGACTGTCTGAGGGGGCTGGTTGTCAGACTGTCTCAAGCTGCTCGGAGAGTTTCTCCCAGTCGGCCATTTCCTTGTCGAGTCTCTGCTGTATATCTGTGTATTCGTTCACGAGAGCCATATCAGCCGCATTCTTGGGGTCGCATAGCATGGTGTCGAGCTCTCCGAGACGTGTCTCAAGGGTCTCAATCCTCTTCTCTGTCTCGTTTATCTTCTTCTGTATGCGCGATACCATCTTCTGCCTTTCCTTGCGCTGTGCGTATGTCATGACCTCTGTCTGTGAGGGCTCTTCGGCCTTCATGTCGGCCTTTGGGCTATCGGCCTTACGTGGCTCGGCAGGCTGCTCGCCACCTTTCCTCGGCTGTGCGAGTGTCTGGACATCATTGCGCTCGTGGCTTCTAATCCAGTCATATATGCCTCCGAGATACTCTCTTACCTTTCCTCCTCCAAACTCGTAGACCTTCTCAGCGAGTCCGTCGAGGAACTCACGGTCGTGCGACACGATTATCGCTGTGCCGTCGAACGCCTTTATAGCCTCTTTCAGCACATCCTTTGACTGCATGTCGAGATGGTTTGTCGGCTCGTCGAGGATGAGCAGATTGACAGGCTCGAGCAGGAGGCGTATCATGGCGAGGCGTGAGCGCTCTCCTCCAGAGAGGAATTTCACTTTCTTCTCTGACGCCTCACCGCCGAACATGAAGGCTCCGAGGATATCGTTTATGCGCAGGCGTATCTCGCCTTTCGCCACACGGTCGATAGTCTCGAAGACTGTCAGCTCGTCGTCGAGCATCTGTGCCTGGTTCTGTGCGAAATAGCCAATCTGCACATTATGCCCTATCTTCAGTGTGCCTCCGTATGGTATCTCGTTCATTATACACTTGACGAGTGTCGACTTTCCCTCGCCGTTCTTGCCGACGAAAGCCACTTTCTCGCCTCGTTTGATGATGAGGTTGACATGCTCGAAGACGAGATGGTTATAGCTTTTCTCAACCTCGTCGCATATCACGGGATAGTCACCCGAGCGGAGGCATGGCGGGAATTTCAGCCTGAGGGCCGATGTGTCTATCTCGTCAATCTCGATAGGCACAATCTTCTCGAGCTGCCTTATGCGCTGCTGTACCTGCACAGCCTTTGTCGCCTGGTATCTGAACCGCTCTATGAAGGCCTTCGTGTCGGCTATCTCCTTCTGCTGGTTCTCGTAGGCACGTATCTGCTGCTCGCGGCGTTCTTTCCTCAGCACGACATACTCGTCATACTTCACCTTATAGTCCTCGATATGCCCGCAGACTATCTCTATGGTGCGGTTTGTCACATTGTTGATGAACGCCCTGTCATGCGATACGAGCACGACAGCGCATGATGCCTGGGCGAGATACTGCTCCAGCCATTGTATTGACTCAATGTCGAGGTGGTTGGTGGGCTCGTCGAGGAGCAGCACTCCTGGCTTCTCGAGCAGTATCTTTGCCAGCTCTATACGCATGCGCCAGCCTCCCGAGAACTCTGAGGTGGGGCGGTCGAGGTCGTCACGTGTGAATCCGAGACCCTGCAGCGTGCGCTCCATCTCGGCCTCATACTGCTCTCCTCCCATCATCAGATATCTGTCGTGGAGCGATGTGAAGCGCTCCACGAGCTGCATATACTCTTCCGACTCATAGTCTGTCCGCTCAGCCATCTCGCCCTGCATGCTCTCAAGCATCGCCCCTATCCTTATGGTGTCTGAGAATGCCTTGCGTGTCTCCTCGCGGACGGTGGTGTCATCCTGCAGCTTCATGACCTGTGGCAGGTATCCCACCTTTGTCTCGTTGGGTATGGAGACTGTGCCGCTTGTCGGCTGCTGCATGCCGCTGATGATTTTCAGCAGTGTCGATTTTCCCGCTCCGTTCTTTCCTACGAGTGCGATACGGTCACGGTCGTTGATGACAAACGAGACGTTATCATACAGCGGACGCGCGCTGAATTCTACATGTAGGTTCTCTATTGATATCATTGGTCTGTATGGTCGTTTATTGTCCTGTTTGTTGGTGCGCCCACGCTGGCTGCATTGTTTGCGGGGGTGTCACTTTATGCCTCGCCTGTTGAGTGCCTCTGAATATTTGGCTGCATTCTTCAGGTGTTCGTCGTATGTGACGGCGAAATTATGTGTCCCCGAGAAGTCTTCCTTGGCACACATGTACATGTAGTTGTGGTGGATATGGTTGAGCACAGCGTCTATGCCTGCCACAGAGGGTATGCGTATAGGGCCCGGTGGCAGCCCGGTGTTACGGTATGTGTTGTATGGCGAGTCGATGAAGAGCAGCTTGTTGTATATGCGCCTGAGGTCGAACCTCCGCCATGCGTACTTTATCGTGGGGTCGGCCTGGAGAGGCATGCCTGCCTTCAGCCTGTTGACATACATGCCGGCCACCATGGGCTTCTCTGCGTCGTTGGCTGTCTCCTCGTCGACAATGCTCGCCATGGTTATGACCTCTACGGGGGTCATACCTGCCGTCTCGGCCTTGCCCTTGCGCTCTGGAGTCCAGAAGCGGTCGCTTTCCTTCTTCATACGGTCAAGGAGATTCTTCGGCGAGATATTCCAGTAGACATCGTATGTATTGGGTATGAAGAGTGTCTGTATCGTGAGTGTGTCGAGACCATAGTCCCCACACAC
Source organism: Hoylesella loescheii (assembly GCA_021531755.1). GTDB lineage: Bacteria > Bacteroidota > Bacteroidia > Bacteroidales > Bacteroidaceae > Prevotella. The sequence goes on along the minus strand of JADYUK010000027.1, from coordinate 15,841 downwards.
GGCCTCGTCATCAAGGAGCGCCGTAAGGTCGCTGGCTGATAACATAAGGTGACGGGCAATCTCCTCAGCGAGACGCTCCTTGGTCCTTACAGACGGTATCGTCAGCGAGACTGGCGCCTGCTGGCCGTTGCGGAAATGGCGGAATGTCTGTAGCCCACCCGTCTTGGCATCGACAGCGTAACGGCCTGTGCGTATGTGGTCGCCATAGCCTGTATAGCTGGAGAGGAGGCGGAAGATGGTCATCGATGTGCCACGGCTGACACGCCCGACCTTCACCATCACAGAGTCAATATCATCGTCGGTGTCGATATACACGTATTCTGTATCTCCTGTCTTTGACATCGGCATGAAAAGAAAATAAGCCATGATGGCACCTGATGCCACAAGGCCAAGAACGAGGGCGGTCAACAGTCTGCCGCCATGCTTCTGCTTTTTCATTATCCCTAATTTACACCTTAATATATATAATGGTTCAGAAAAACTTTGCAAAGGTAATAAAAAATAGTGAAACATAGGCTTTTATTCATATTATTTTATAACTTTGCATTAAATTTATAGGTGTCAGCAACATACCGAGGCCCGCACGCTATGCGACAGCCTGCTATGGACTGGCTGGCAACAATCCAGCTTGACAACACAACAGGGCGTGGCTTTGACACACATAAGCGACAGCCCCCATAACACACCACATACCCAAAAGATAAGAAAATGACAGACTTCAAGACTCTGGTGCAGACGCGCCGCTCACACCGCAAGTTCACTGACGAGGAGATAGACGGGGAGGATGTACGCCTAATACTTCGTGCCGCCCTCATGTCGCCGACAAGCAAGTCATGCCGGGCATGGCACTTCATCGTCGTCGAGGACAAGACGGACATAGAGAAGATAGCAGATGCCAAAAACCTCGGAAGCCAGTTCCTGAAAGGCGCACCGATAGCCATCGTCGTGACTGGAGACCCTGACGAGAACGACTGCTGGGTGGAGGACGCATCGATAGCTGCCATATCCATGCAGTACCAGGCCGAGGAACTCGGACTCGGGTCGTGCTGGGCACAGATGGACAAACGCGGACTGACGGACGGCACAACAGCCAACGAGGTCATATCGGGAGTCGTCGGACTGCCTGAGGGACAAAGGGTGCTCTGTGTCATAGGAATAGGACATCCGGCGGACGAGAGGAAACCTCAGGACGAGGAAAAGCTGAAATGGGAAAACGTACACATAGGGAAATTCTGAGAAACGGGTGCATGAAGGATTATATGTGTGACTAAATCTTTACAGTGTGCAATAGGGGTTTTGATGCCACCAACCATGGGAGGGACTCCCGCACGCTGCATCGCGCAGCATATCATGCGGCCCCAAAGGCTACGAATGACAAGGCAGAAGAAGATACAAGCCGGCATGAGCACTCGCAAAATGACAGCTGACAGCATACTGGGGACACTGAATAGCAGCCTCATCCAATACCTCTTGTCGCCTCATACAATACCTCTTGCTGCCTCATACAGCACATATAACCGCCCAAAACAGCCGCACAGAATCAGATAACAACCATAAAGCTCTGACTCACAATATATTAGCATAAACAAAGAAATTCCAAGGAATTTGACCGTGAATGAAGTCATGCCGACTCTGACGCGATTCTAAGAGGCTTCGGGGCACAGTGTGCAACACCACACAAGTGGGAACCCATGGAGTGGGAACCGGTAAATAAAAGCCTGGGAGAACGTCGCCGGACACCTCGCTACGCCCCACCCCATCAGGCAACAGAAAATAGCAACAAAAAAATGATAATATTAGCAAGCAACTCGCCCCGCCGCCGTGAGCTCGTCAGCGGCCTGCGCCTTGACCACCGCGTGTGGGTCATACCCGACATTGACGAGACATACCCCGCATCGCTGCCAGCAATGCAGGTGGCCGAGTATATAGCCCGCAAGAAGGCCGAGCCATACTTCACAGAGGAGAACATAGAAAAAGTGGGCGAGGAAGACATAGTGATGACAGCAGACACGACCGTCATCCTCGACGGGGATGTCATAGGCAAGCCTGTCGATGAGCAGGAAGCGCGGGACATGCTCCGCAGACTATCGGGACGGACACACCAGGTAGTCACAGGAGTATGCCTGACATCACGCACAAAGCAACGCCACTTCAGCGTTGTCACCGATGTCACATTCGCCACGCTCACCGACTCGCAGATTGATTACTATGTGGACAATTTCCACCCTCTCGACAAGGCTGGCGCATACGGCGTGCAGGAGTGGATAGGATATGTCGGAGTGACACGTCTCGAAGGCTCATACTACAATGTCATGGGGCTCCCTGTCCAGAGGATATACGACGAGCTGCAGCGTTTCTGACCTCTCCGCCCATATCTGGCCAATACCGGCAGAACAGATGGGCAGACGGGATTCATGACAAACGCAAACCCTCTGAATATAAACGGAGATAAAAGGCTCATCCGTATGAACATCATACTGAAAACATGGTGATTAAGCAAAATAGCAGGTGTGAAACATAAAAATTAGTTAAAACATTCCGCTCAATTAAAAAAAATATATTAATTTTGCATCACCTTATAACTATTACAGTTATGACCTTCAAGATGAACAGGAGAGAAGGCATACCAGACAACACATGGAACAAGGACTTATTCATGGGGGAATCATAGAGCGCATAGACGGCAAGCACATCAGTGTGCGTATCGTCCAGAAAGCCGCGTGCGCCTCATGCAGCATCTCCAAACAGTGTACAGCCTCCGAGAGCAAGGTGAAGGTGATAGACGTATGGACATCAGCCGCCTCACAATACACAGTGGGCCAGGAGGTCAACGTATCGCTGACAACAGGCATGGCACGCGGAGCCGTACTCCTGTCTTTTGTCTACCCCTCATTGATTATCCTGGCTGTTATCGTGGCTGTCCTATGGTTGACATCGTCGGGAGGTCCCTGGCCGCTGGCAGCCCCATACAGCGAGATGACGGCAGCCCTTGTTGGTATAGTGTCCCTAATCCCCTATTTCACCATAATCTTCTGCATGCGCCAGAAACTCAGACAGCGGTTCATGTTCAGCATAAGCCCCAAGGCTGATGCCACATGAGGAGAGTGACAGGGAGGGAAAGAGCCTGACAAATCTACCCATGGCATGGGAGCCACAACGATATCGACAAGTGGACAAGTCCAGGGTAGTTAACGTGTTGACACGCTGACAAGTAAACAAGTATACAAGTTGACCGGTATACAAGTTGACAAGTTGACTGGCAGCATGAGTAATAACCCATTAATCCGTCAACCTGCCAACTCCTAAACTATACGCAAGTATGCACTTGCGAAACTTAAATAAGAACACAAGCAGAAACACTGTTAACCTTACAATTAACTAAACTATAAAAAATTATGAATGTCATTCTAACAGCAGTAATCTTTCTTGGCATCATAGCGCTCCTCGCTTCTGTGGTGCTATACCTCTGCTCCAAGAAGTTTGCTGTCAAAGAAGATCCTCGTCTCCCAGCTGTCCTTGACGCCCTCCCCGGCGCCAACTGTGGTGGTTGTGGCTATCCAGGATGCTCAGGCATGGCCGACGCCCTCATCAAGGGAGCCAATGCCGGTTCTATCGACGGATTGCTCTGCCCTGTCGGCGGACAAGAATGCATGGCAAAGGTGGCAGACCTCCTCGGCATGGCTGTAGCAGCCTCTGAGCCCAAGGTAGCTGTCGTGCGCTGTGCAGGATGCTTTGAGAAGCGTCCGCGGACAATAGAGTATGACGGACTACGCACATGTACCGCAGTGAACGCCACAGGATCGGGCGAGACAGGCTGCGGATTCGGATGTCTCGGTTGTGGAGACTGTGTAGCAGCATGCTCTTTCGGAGCCATAGCCATCAACCCGTCCACCGGACTGCCAGAGGTTGATGAGACAAAATGCACATCATGCGGAGCATGCGCCAAGGCCTGTCCACGCCACATCATCGAGATACGCCCTAAGGGACGCGTCATAAAGGAAGTGCCACACAGAGTCTATGTGGCATGCGTGAACAAGGACAAGGGCGCAGTAGCGAAGAAGAACTGCCAGGCTGCTTGCATCGGATGCGGCAAGTGTCAGAAAGTCTGCAAGTTCGACGCCATCACCGTCGAGGGCAATGTAGCATACATCAACCCTGAGAAATGTAAGGCTTGCGGCCTCTGCGCACGCGAGTGTCCTACAGGAGCCATAACGACAACATGGCCATTGCCTGTCATAAAGCCTAAGGCTGCCGACGACAAGACACAGAAGGCCGCAGAGCCAAAACCAGCACCAGCAGCAAAGCCACAGGCAGAGAACACACCTAACAATAACAATACGGAAGGAGGCAAGCAATGAAAGTACGCACATTCAAAATAGGCGGCATACACCCTGAGGAGAACAAACTCAGCCATGAGAGCGCCACACAGCCTGCCCCACTGCCCAAACAGGCGATATTCCCAATGAGCCAGCACATCGGCGCACCCGCCAAACCTATCGTCAAGAGAGGCGACAAGGTGAAGGTAGGCACAATGATTGCCGAGGCAGGAGGATTCGTCAGCGCACCAATATTCTCATCCGTCTCCGGCACAGTGACAAAGGTCGACAACGCCATAGACGCATCAGGATACATGAGACCTGCTGTCATCGTGGCCGTCGAGGGCGACGAATGGGAGGAGACAATTGACCGCTCTACAAAGCTCGAGAAACTCGAGGACCATCCTGAGCTGACACCAGAGGAGATAGTAGAGAGAATAAAGAAGGCCGGCGTCGTCGGCATGGGCGGAGCTTGCTTCCCCACATTCATAAAGCTATGCCCTCCTCCAGGAGCAAAGGCAGAGTGTGTCATAATAAACGGCGTGGAGTGTGAGCCATACATAACATCAGACTACCGCCTCATGATGGAGAAAGCCGACGAACTCATAGAAGGCGTGAAAATCCTCATGAAGGGAGCTAAGGTTGAGCGCGGATACATCGGCATAGAGGATAACAAGCCTGCTGCCATAAAGCTGCTCGCAGAGAAACTTGCCGGCAACGACAAGATAGAGGTGGTGCCTCTCGCAAAGAAATATCCACAAGGTGGTGAGAAACAGCTCGTCGACGCTGTCATCGGACGCCAGGTGCCAGCACCTCCAGCCATCCCCGTCAATGTAGGCGCTATAGTGCAGAACGCCGGAACAGCCGTGGCTGTCTATGAGGCAGTCATGAAGAACAAGCCCCTCTTCGAGCGTTACACGACTGTGACAGGCAAGAAGATAGCCAAGCCGTCAAACTTCCTCGTCAGGATGGGAACAACATTCGGCGAGCTCATCGACCTCTGTGGCGGGCTTCCCGAGGGCGACAACAAGATTCTTGCCGGCGGCCCTATGATGGGCAAGGCGGTCAACTCGCTCGATGTCCCTGTCGGAAAAGGCCAGAACTCAATAACCGTACTGACCGACAGCGACGCCCACCGCAAACCTGCCGACCCCTGCATCAGATGTGCCAAGTGTGTCAGCGCATGCCCGATGGGCCTCGAACCGTTCCTCCTCGCCACATGCTCTGCCAAGCACATGTGGGACAAGGTGGAGGCAGAGGATATCACAAGCTGCATAGAGTGTGGCTCATGCCAGTTCACCTGCCCGTCACACAGGCCAATCCTCGACAACATACGCCTCGGCAAACAGACAGTAATGGGCATCATACGTGCCCGCAACGCAAAGAAATAATAATCCTCATGTCCAGCCATCGACTGTATGGGGCTGACAGCAAACAGCCACAACACAGACTTGGAGACATGAACCCACCTATTTAATAATAAAAATGGGAAAACTTGTAGTATCTCTATCACCACACGCCCATGGCACTGACTCTGTAGAGAAGAATATGTACGGCGTCATCATCGCCCTACTCCCAGCGCTGCTCGTCAGCTTCTACTTCTTCGGCATCGGCTCTGCCATCGTGTGTGCCACAAGTGTTATCTCCTGCCTCTTCTTCGAGTGGGCCATAACACGTTATATACTCGGACAGCAGCGCCTGACAATCCTTGACGGCTCGGCAGCCGTCACAGGTCTGCTGCTTGGAATGAACCTCCCGAGCAATCTGCCCATATGGATGATTGTCGTCGGAGCCCTCGTAGCCATAGGTGTCGGCAAGATGACCTTCGGCGGACTCGGTCAGAACCCCTTCAACCCAGCCCTCGTAGGCCGATGCTTCCTCCTCGTCAGCTGCCCTACAGCCATGACATCATGGCCTGTCGCCGGACAATTTGCAGCATATACCGACGCGACAACTGCCGCGACACCTCTCGCCCTCATGAAAATGGCAATAAAGGGCGACACTGAGGCTCTCGACAAACTGCCCTCAGCATTCGACATGCTCCTCGGCAACGCCGGGGAAATGGCAGCAGGCACAATCGGAGAGGTATGTGCGCTGGCACTGCTCATCGGTCTCGCCTACATGCTCTGGAAGAGAATCATCACATGGCATATACCTGTCAGCATCATATCGACAGTATTCGTCATCGCCGGACTGCTTTGGCTCTGCGACAGCACAACATACGCCGACCCTCTCACAGTGATATTCTCAGGCGGCCTAATGCTTGGAGCCATATTCATGGCGACAGACTATGTGACATCGCCAATGTGTGCGAAAGGGCAGATAATATATGGTGTCGCGATAGGCTTCCTGACAATCGTCATACGTAACTGGGGAGCATATCCAGAGGGTATGTCATTCGCCATCCTCATCATGAACGCCTTCACACCACTCATCAACATGTATATCAAGCCAAAACGTTTTGGCGAGGTCGTAAAGAAATAACTATGGAAAAGCTTAAATCAAATCTACAGAATATGGTGCTCGTCCTGGTGGGCGTGGCACTCATCTGCGGCGGCCTCCTCGCATACGTTAACCAGATGACAGAGCCATCAATAAAGGCACAGGCCGAGAAAGCTCTCGCTGACGGTATAAAGGCTGTACTCGACGCTGAGAATGTCAACGTCAAGGAGACAAAAAATCTGAAAGAGAACATCAACGGGAAAGACCTTGACTTTGTAGTCTATGTCACAGACCAAGGCACAGCAGTGCGCTCGACAGACCCTAACGGATTCGGAGGTAACCTGACAGTTCTTGTCGGATTCGACGCCGAGGGGACAATCAAGGGCTACACTGTGCTACAGCACGCTGAGACACCGGGACTCGGAGCGAAAGCGCCAGAATGGTTCCAGAAAGGACAGCCGGGATGTATCGTCGGACTGAATCCTAAGGATGTCAACCTGACCGTATCAAAAGACGGTGGTGACATCGATGCCATAACAGCCTCGACAATAACATCACGCTCATTCCTCAGAGCTGTACAGCAGGCTTACGACATATATGCCAAGAACGGAGCTGACAGCACAACAGGAGCCACACAGCACGCAAAATAGAACAAACAAGACGGGAACGGACGGACGGACATAAACCTCACAGCCCCCCAGCGAGACCTAAAGGCTCATGCCAAAGCCCCTAACGGAGATACCCTCTGGCTGACTGAGAGAAAAAGGAGCCTCCATAACCTGATTCGTACCCCCAACGCCTGCCCATACACAGACAACAGCCATAGGGCTGGATATGAGGGAGAGGGGGGAGCAAGGGAGGAGGAGACCACACCGTAATCCAAACCCGTAATCATTAACCATAACAACAGCGTGGAACCATATGGCCACGCCACAGATCATGAGTAAACTCGGAATCATACTTAACGGCATCATAAAGGAGAACCCGACATTCGTCCTGATGCTCGGCATGTGTCCTACGCTTGCCACAACGACAAGCGCCATGAACGGCCTCATGATGGGTCTTGCCACTATGGCCGTACTCATCTGTTCCAACATCGTGATATCGCTGATAAAGAAGATAACGCCAGACATGGTACACATACCTGTCTACATCGTTGTCATCGCCACTCTCGTGACGATAGTACAGTTCCTTCTTGCGGCCTATCTACCAGATGTGAACAAGTCACTCGGCCTCTTTATCCCGCTCATTGTCGTCAACTGTATCATCCTCGGCAGAGCAGAGTCTTTCGCATGTAAGAACAATGTCCTCGACTCAGCTCTCGACGGCATAGGCATAGGTCTCGGCTTCACCATCGGGCTGACACTCCTCGGCATATGCCGAGAGCTTCTCGGAGCCGGCACGATATTCGGCGCTACACTGCTGCCAGCAGACTATAACCTCTTGATATTCATCCTGCCTCCGGGAGCATTCCTGACATTGGGATATATCATCGCTATCATTAATCGTTTCAAAAAGGCATAACCCACTATGGAGTACATATTGATATTCATCGCAGCGATATTCGTCAATAATATCGTCCTGTCACAATTCCTGGGCATCTGCCCGTTCCTCGGTGTGAGCCAGAAGGTGAACACCTCTCTGGGTATGTCTGCCGCTGTAGCGTTCGTGATGCTTCTCGCCACATTGGTGACATGGCTCATACAGAACCTCATCCTGACACCTCTCAATCTGGGATATCTGCAGACACTCTCCTTCATCCTCGTCATCGCCGCCCTCGTGCAGATGGTGGAGATAATCCTTAAGAAAGTGTCTCCCCCACTCTACCAGGCTCTTGGAGTCTTCCTGCCGCTCATCACGACAAACTGTGCTGTGCTCGGTGTCGCTATAACAGTCGTGCAGAAAGACTATTCACTCCTCATGTCCCTCGACTATGCCATAGCGTCGGCAATAGGATTCGGCCTCGCGCTCGTCCTCTTCGCAGGACTAAGAGAGCAGCTTGCGCTCGCCAATGTCCCCAAGGGCATGAGAGGCGTCAGCATAACTCTCGTCACAGCGTCACTCCTCGCACTCGCATTCATGGGATTCTCAGGAGTGGACGGCGGACTGAAGGCTCTCTTCGGCATAGAGTGAAGATAACGACTTTTTTTGAGCGAAGGTGAGACAACTCAAGGCCTCACCTCTCAATATAAGAAAAAAAGACCTTATGCTTTTTATAGCAAAGGTTTATTTTGTGTTTGTGTTGTTGACAGCTCTCATCGTGAGATGGGGGCTGTTTCTTCATAAAGTGAACTGAGATTGTATAAGTATATGTCTGGTGAAACTCCAGTACAGCCCGAGTGGCTATGACACATCCCCCTCCCCCAGAAAGTCTTACACCATCCCCCCACTATCAACATTCCATATGCAGGACAAAAGACAGAAGACAATAATCCTTGACCTTGTAGGCGTCGTCGTGAACATCAATCTGGAACGCGACGACAAGGCGCTCCGTGCCATCGGACTGCCAGATTTCCACTCATGCATGCACAACGACAGCCTGCGCCCGATACTCCTGGAATACCTCAACGGACTGACATCCGAGGAGACATTCTGCAAACTCATACGCCCATATTGCCAGCCCGGAACGCCCGACGAGGATATCCTTCAAGCTATGGACGAGCATCTCGACACTATCCCCGAGGCACGCCTCAGGATGATAGCGGGACTGAAAGACAGATACAACGTCTGTCTTCTGACAAACATATACCGCAGGGCATGGGATATAATAGTAGGTAGAATGGCCGTCATGGGATTCTCACCCGACGACTGTTTCCATCGCCTCTTCCTCTCATACGAGATGCAGATGGCAAAACCAGACCATGCCATATACGAGGCGGTGATGAGCGAGATGGGTAGCAAGCCACACGATACAATATTCATCGACGATACCTTGCAGAATGTCTTGGCAGCAAAAGAGCTCGGCATAAAAGCGATACACATAGAGATGAACACTCTCGACGAGAGCGTGATGCACGACGCTGTGCAATCGTTTGCATAAGAAAAAATGCTGTTTTCGTGTATTATTCTTTCATGCAATATATTTTATGCGTAACTTTGCATCGCAAACAAGGAACAAGAGTAGATTAGTTAGTTAATATATTTTGTAAAAGGTATCACAAAGAAAAGAAGATTGTTTTTCAGGTTTAGAACAAACGCCCAGAGGCTAAAGCTCTGGGCGTTTGATGTTTATGCACGTAGAAGTCTCCACAGACCGCACGCATATTCAAATGTTTACTCACCCATAATTGAGGGTCAGCTGAGCACCTCAATATGGCATACAAGACCAAGAATCCCCCTGCGTCCCAGTTGATATGAGACACAGGGGGATATGTATGTGTGTGTTCTAGGTAAGCGTCAATACTCATCGTCGTCGAGGTCATCGACGGTTATATCGAGATCCTCAGGATTCTCGTCTATTGTGGTACGATAGCTCTCCTCTGTCAGCTCGTCGTCGTCAGGGATATCGTCATCGTCGTCCTTGTTGTAGTTATCGTCTATGATGTCCATGTCCTCATCTTCCTCGTCGTCGCCCCTGTGACCGAAGTCATCGTCGTCATAACCGTCAGAGGCTTTCAAGGCAGCGGGCTTCGCCTTGGCGAAAATGGCCTCAATCCATTTGCCTTTCTCTATCTCAAGCACCTCGAATCCGTCAGCGACTTTCATCTCGTACATCCCTCCGGGCATCTTCAGCCTGTCTGCAGGGAGTATCGTGGTGCTTATGTTGAATCCTGACTCAATTATGTCTCTTATTGACTGTGAGAGGGAGTCCCATCCTCCACCGAAGTTACGCTCTATAACCTCAAGCAGTTTTGCGGCTGATATGTGCCGGATGTTCTCGTATGTGAGGTCGGTCACTCTGGCTATTGGGCGCTTCTTTATTCCCCACTTCTGTGTCATTGTGCCATAAGGCAGTGTTGCTACCTTCATGCCCCTCTGCTCGTATTTCTTTATTATCTCTGGCTTGTCGACCTTGAGCTCCTCCATCTCGAAAGCGATACGGACAATATCCATGTAATGCCGTGCGTTGACGAGGGTATCCCCTTCTTTCTCTGCTGCCTGCCAAAGGCGTATGATATCATTTTCCTGCAAGTCCCATACAGAACTCTTGGTTATACTTGAGATAGAGAATGCACCATCGGCAGAAAGTTTATTCTTTGTCTTCATATAAATGTATATCGTATTATTTTTATTGTCTATCGTTCTTAAATATGCATTTTGGCTTTGCCTTCTTCCTTCGCGCCTCGGCATTATTCAAGCGAGCTTGAATATTCCTCTCGACTTGTCGTCAGTTGACTTTGTCTTCGTTTTCTCGCCAAACCAAAGCGAGCAAACTCTCCCTGCTCTCGCTTCGTTCGTCAGATATCGTTTCTTATCCTACCTTCCCGTATTTTGTTATCATGAACCGGAGGCATGGGATAGGTCACATTTTATCCCATGAATTCAAAACTGGGTGCAAAGTTAAGACTTTATCTTTATATAGCAAGAGAAAAAGAGCCTTTTTTTTGCCCAAGTCATTTTTTTTTCATAGATTTGCATTTGCTAAAGCAATAAAGACAAACACAAGAAGCCATGTCACAACCATTAGCCGAGCGCATGCGCCCCACGACTCTTGACGAGTATATCGGCCAGCGTCACCTTGTCGGAGAAGGTGCTGTATTGAGGAACATGATTCTATCAGGCAGAATCACATCGTTCATACTCTGGGGGCCTCCTGGGGTAGGGAAGACTACGCTCGCACAGATTATCGCACACACGATGAAGGTTCCTTTCTACACGCTGTCGGCAGTGACAAGCGGAGTGAAGGATGTCAGGGAAGTCATACAGAAGGCAGAGGGCAGCCGCTTCTTCTCACAGGCAAGCCCGATACTCTTCATCGACGAGATACACCGTTTCTCCAAGTCACAGCAGGACTCTCTGTTAGGGGCAGTGGAGAAAGGCACCGTCACTCTGATAGGGGCGACAACGGAGAATCCATCATTCGAGGTCATACGTCCATTATTGTCCCGATGCCAGCTCTACGTGCTGAAGTCGTTAGAGAAAGAGGACCTCATGCTTCTTCTCGCCCGTGCCATCGAGAAGGACAGTGTCCTCTCAAAGCGTAATATCGAGATACGGGAGAATGGTGCGATACTGAGATACTCAGGAGGCGACGCCCGGAAGCTTCTTAATATTCTGGAGCTTGTGGTAGAGGCGTCTCAGGATGGTGATGTCGTCATCACTGACGATGTTGTCACAGCACGTCTGCAGCAGAACCCTCTCGCCTACGACAAGGATGGTGAGATGCACTACGACATCATCTCCGCATTCATCAAGTCGATTCGTGGATCTGACCCTGACGCAGCCCTTTACTGGATGGCGAGGATGATAGAGGGCGGCGAGGATCCTCAGTTCATCGCCCGCCGCCTTGTCATATCGGCAAGCGAGGATATCGGCCTTGCCAACCCTAACGCATTGCTGCTGGCCAACGCCGCCTTTGACGCTGTCATGAAGATAGGATGGCCCGAGGGACGTATCCCACTGGCAGAGGCTGCTGTCTACCTGGCTACATCTCCTAAGAGCAACTCGGCCTACAATGGCATAAACGAGGCGCTCTCGCTCGTGAGGAACACAGGGAATCTCCCCGTGCCTCTCCATCTCCGCAATGCTCCGACAAAGCTGATGGCTGAGCTTGGGTATGCCGATGGGTACAAATACTCGCATGACTATCCAGGCCATTTCGTACGACAGCAGTTCATGCCCGACGAACTGGAATCCCACCGTATATGGCATGCGCAGCACTCTCCTGCTGAGGAGAAACTGTATAATAATATGGTGAACTGTTGGGGAGAAAGGTTCAAGGATTAGCGCTTGACTCTCCCCCCTGCCTTCGATTATCCGTACATCCGCTGATATCTGTATATCCATGGAACACGAGAGGCTTTTGCCCCCTGCCCCGCTGATATCCTGACAGACAATTATAAGACACACTAAATACCCTCCCCCCACACTTTGGAATCATATATAAGCCTTGTAGCCGCTGATTTGCTTCGCCGTTTCGGCCATGACCTTTCCCGTGTATCGGTTGTTTTCCCTAATAAGCGCGCCTCTTTATTCCTCAACCAGGAGCTGGCGAGACAGTCAGGGGGAACAATCTGGAGTCCTTCGTACATAACCATAAGCGACCTTTTCCGCCGTCATTCTACGCTCACCGTAGCAGACCAGATACTTCTTGTCTGCCGTCTTTACCATGTCTATGTTGATATCACGGGCTATACAGGCGAGACCTTGGACAAGTTCTACAACTGGGGAGTGATTCTGCTATCTGACTTCGACGACATAGACAAGAACATGGCAGATGCGGAGAAAGTCTTCAAGATTGTCACTGACCTTCATGAGCTTGACGATATAAGCTATCTTGATGACACACAGCGTGAGGCTCTCAAACATTTCTTCTCGGCATTCAGCGACAACAAGCCCTCAGAGATGCGTGAGAAATTCATGAGGCTCTGGAAACGTCTGTATGAAATATACACCACTTTCCGCGAGTCTCTGCGCAATGATGGCCTTGCATATGAGGGTATGCTATACCGTGATGTGGCAGAGGACAATGATCTGGATTTCGGCGACGACACATACTGCTTCGTAGGATTCAACATGCTGCATGCTGTTGAGCAGCGCATATTCTCACGTCTGCGCAACATGTACGGCGAAGAGCCAGGCGGCCATCCGCATGCCCTGTTCTACTGGGACTATGACGATTATTACATGACCTCAGAGCATGAGGCTGGCCATTTCATATCATCCTATCTGACACGTTTCCCAGACGCTCTCTCAGAGTGTGGAGACACCATACACAATAACTTCAGGACTACAGACATAACATACATATCCTCGCCGACGGAGAATCTTCAGGCCCGTTATGTCCATGACTGGCTTCTCGAGAAAGAGCGATGGAAGGACGGGCCACGCACAGCCATCGTCATGGCCGACGAGACTCTCCTCCAATCCATCATCCACTCTCTTCCTGACGAGGTCAAATCAGTTAACATAACGACGGGCTACCCCCTATCACAGTCGCCAGGTGTATCTCTCCTCCAGTATCTCATAGACCTGCAGACTGCGGGCCTTGTGTCCGGCACGAGCAATTACCGTCTGCGGTATGTCCGCAATGTTCTGCGCCATCCGTATATCGCGTCGTTGTCCGACGCTGTCCCCACACTTATCAGCGGCCTCAATGCCTCTAACAACTATTACCCCTCGCGGGAGACATTATCAGCCGACAACGACCTTCGTGTCATTTTCTCTGACCTCAGCTCGTTCCCTCCATCGGCAGGCAGTGAGAGCCCCATGCCGTTCAACGCCCGCCTGGCATTATGGATTGAGAGTGTCATCATCATTGTGTCACGCCAGAAAGAGGCATTCTCCCCCCTTGACATAGAGTCGCTATACCGTATATACCAGATTCTTGAGCGCCTCTATGCCCTTGTCTCTGACAATATCCTCACTGTAGACACGACAACATTCACAAGGCTTCTGTTCCAGATAATATCATCATCGACGGTCCCATACCATGGTGAGCCTATTGAGGGTATACAGATAATGGGAGTGCTTGAGACCCGATGCCTTGATTTCGAGCATGTCCTGCTCCTCTCCTCCAACGAGGGCAATATGCCTAAGGGTGTCGGCGAGGCATCGTTCTTGCCACACAGTGTGCGCCGCGCCCATGGCCTCACGACCATAGAGCATAAGGTGGGCATATACTCATACTATTTCCACCGCCTGCTGCAGCGTGCCGGTGACGCCACCATAACATACAACTCATCGACCGAAGGGATGAATACAGGTGAGATGTCGCGCTTCATGCTTCAGGTGATGGTCGAGCGCGACCGTCCTGTCCGCCGTCTCTCTCTCACTACAGGCCAGACGGCGACATTGTCCTCCCCCCACCCTGTCATAAAGGACGATCTTGTCATGAAGCAGCTGACAGACATGTTCAGCGACAGAGTGATATCGCCGACATCTCTCGGGACATACCTCAGGTGCCAGGTGCTCTACTACTACCAGCATGTGGCACATCTGCGTGAGGCCGACAACAATGATATCGACGAGATAGACAACCGCACCTTCGGCAATATCTTCCATGCCGCTGCGGAGAATATATATAAGAAGATAAGCGACAATAACAACACCGTCTCCACACATGCCATAGAGGCTGCCATATCCGACCCCTCGCTCATTGAGCGCTGTGTCGACGAGGCCTTCCGCACAGAGCTGTTCCATATCAGCAGTGAGGCCCACGGCGATCGCATGTCGGGCGGGCACGTCATGACCCCAAAGTATTCAGGACTGCAGATAATCAACCGCAAGGTTATCATACGCTTCCTGCATAATCTTCTCAGACATGACATGGAATCTGCCCCCATAAAGATTCTCGGCACAGAGGAGAAAGTCTCGCACACCTTCACCTTCAACATCAACGGCGAGGAAACAGACATACGGATGGGCGGATATATTGACCGTCTCGACATGTCTGGCGGTAAGATAAGAGTGATAGACTACAAGACAGGCAGCAGGCAGCAGAAGGAGCTCAAATCAACTGATGACATCTTCGATGCCTCGAAGATTGAAAGCCATACCGACTATTATCTCCAGACCCTCCTCTACGCTGTCATCATTGCCGCAGACAAGAGTATCAATCCGATGTCGCTGCCAGTCACTCCACAGTTGTTCTTCGTACAGAAGATGTCGTCAAGGGATTTCTCGCCATCGCTCGTCATCAATGGCGCGGAGATAGACGATGCCCAGGACATTGCCAAAGAATACATTGAGGGGCTCCAGAGGCTGCTGGCTGATATCCTTAACCCCGAGCTGCCATTCGCTCCGACAAGCAGGACTGCAACCTGCCTCACATGTCCTCTGAGCCAGATATGCCGCACGTGATGACTGATTATTCTGACAGCGTCAGCCGTCATGTCCCCTGAGGTCAAACTATCTCCCTGGCTACACCCCTCTCCCTGCCTACACCCCTCTCCCTGCCTACACCTCTCTCCCTGCCTACACCC
>JADYUK010000026.1 GCA_021531755.1 Hoylesella loescheii | reverse complement strand
AAAAGGGCTGACACCTAACACTGGTATCAGCCCTAATTTAATCTCAATGTGGAATGTTTAGCGGACAGTAATATTTTGAAATAGGCGTGGGGTGGCTTGTAATATGTGTTTTTATTCTCTGTAAAGATATAGATGCTATAAAATTAGAATGTAATTAGTTAGTCTTTATAATATAAAGACTGAGTGTTTATAATCTAAAGACTAAGTAATTTTATTATAAATACTTAGTAATTACATTATGAAACAGTATATGCGGCATAATTACTGAGTATTTCTCAGAGCCTGTCAGAGTGACGATATGAACCATGCTGACGGGTATGATGCCGACGGAGGGTTATCCATGACTATATCTTTTGCGCCAGAAAGGGGAGATGGGGTAGGCGGATGGAATAGCGTTATGGGAGAGGCCGCATGTCCTTTATTACACGGTCGCATGCTCGGGGTATAGATAGGCGGAGAGTTCAAGATGCGGCTGAATGTCCTTTATTACACGGTCACATAAATATATTAAATAATGAGCAATAAACTTTCATGCATCATTGACACGCGAAGCGATGACCTTTCAGGATGCGTGTTATATGCGACGAAGCACTCACGGCAAACCTACCGGAGGCGTATAGCTCAGACCGGCTTACCATATCGGTACAATGATGAGTCTCATAAGCAGGTTCAGACAAGCACGTCCTGTTATTCCTTCCCGAATGATGAATTATGTAACATATAATGAAAATCAGCAAATTGTCAGTTGGGATATATTCCCGTCGCCAGTGGATTCATGTTTAACAGTAAATGACACAATTGAATATGAAAAGTGACAAATAATCCCCATGTGACGAACAAATATTCATAAAAATCGGGAAAAATAGCATCAAAAGTGATTTTTAACACGCCTTTTATCGTTTGTTTATTAAAAAAATATTAATTTTGCACCACAGTGTGCGTATTTATCGTTATCCTCCCGCCCGGGAGGAGTGTGCGACAGCATAAAGTATATATAAAAAATTGTTTAACAAATAGTATTAGTTATGAAAAGAAAACTCACAATGATGCTTCTGTGCATGGCAGTGACTGTCACGGCCTGGGCGCAGACAGCCATCACCGGTACCGTTGTATCCGTGACGGACAATGAGCCGATTATCGGAGCCACCGTAAAGGTGAAAGGTGCCGCTAAGGGTGTTGTCACAAACATCGACGGTAAGTTTACTATCGACGTTCAGGCTGGCAAGACTCTTGTTGTCTCTTATGTCGGCATGCAGACAGTAGAGGCTGCAGCACACCAGAACATGATTGTCAAGCTCGGTACAGACGAGTCTATCCTCGATGAGGTCGTTGTCGTTGGCTATGGTTCTGCAAAGAAGCTCGGAACTATCGCCGGTTCAGTAGAGACTGTGACATCTGACAAGTTCGAGCACCGTCCGGTTGCCAATATCGGTGACGCCCTCCAGGGACAGGTGGCAGGTATGCAGGTCTACACATCGTCTGGTGAGCCAAGTGCATCTGTCAGCATGCGTATCCGCGGTGTGACATCTATCAATGCCAGCACCACTCCTCTCTATATCCTCGACGGTTCAGAGATAACATCTTCTGCATTCACCATGCTCAACCCTAACGATATCGAGACCATGACAGTCCTCAAGGATGCTTCAGCTACTGCCATCTATGGTTCACGCGCTGCCAATGGTGTCGTTATCCTCACTTCTAAGCAGGGAAAGCGTGGCATGAAGGCTAATGTCACTGTCAGCGCACAGTATGGTATATCTCAGATGACTGGCGACAAGGTCGAGATGATGAACTCTGAGCAGTGGTTCACACTCCAGGAGATGATAAGCCCATCAAACAAGACCAACGCAGAGTTCCAGGCTATGAAGAACTACTATGTGAAGAACGGCATCAGCACTGACTGGTCTGACATCTTCTTCGGTGGCTCTGCTCCAACAGCCGAGATAAACATGAGCGCTACTGGTGGTACAGAGAATCTCTCTTACCTCGCCTCTTTCGGCCACTACAGCGCCGATGGTATCATGGACGACTCTAACATGCGTCGTGAGTCTTTCCGTGTCAACCTCAATGCCACTATCACTCCTTGGATGAAGATTGGCGCTAACACCAACCTCGCATACCGCAAGTATGGCACAGCGGCTTTCGGATCAACAGGTAACTCTGTATATAATAAGGTGTATGCCTCACGTATCTATCTCCCTATCGAGACTTACTACGACATCAAGGGCCTCAACCGTGACGACTATGCCAACTCTACATTCGAGGGCTATGGAGAGCGCAAGGACTTCTTCGACCTCCTCGGCTACTGGAACCCTTACTACCTCAGTGAGATACAGCCTGCCCATCGTGACCAGACCATGATTAACGAGAACGTATTCGTCAACCTCAACCCTATCAAGGGCCTCAATATACGCTCTGCCGTAGGTCTGCAGTGGTATGACTACCGTTACTCTTACCAGTGCTACCCAGTCGAGCCATTCGACGTCGGTGGTGCTAACGAGACATTCGAGCGTTACGCCAACTGGACTGTGACAAACACAGCCGAGTACAAGTTTGATATCCTCGGCAAGCACTATGTCACTATCCTTGCCGGTCAGGAGACAATGACAAGCAAGGACGAGAGCTTTGGTATCGCAACCAATGGCCAGACAGATATCCGCCTCCTCCTCATGAGCGCAGCTGCCACAGCCGAAGTTCCTGATCACTCTATCACAGAGGAGGTGCGTAACTCATGGTTCGGAACTCTCAACTACTCTCTCCTTGACAAATACTTCGTTGACCTCTCTATACGTCGCGACGGCAGCTCTCTCTTCGGCGAGAACAACCGTTGGGCTACATTTGGCGCAGGCGCTGTCATGTGGAAAATCTCATCAGAGGACTTCATGAAGGGCACACGCTCTTGGCTCCAGGACCTCAGCCTCAAGGCCAGCTACGGCTCAACAGGTAACTCAGGCATTGGTGCTTACCTCGCCCTCGGCCTCGTCGGTCAGGGCCCAATGTACGACAAGAACAGCGGTACGGCTATTGCCAACCCTTCTAACCCTGACCTCACATGGGAGACAGTGAAGACCTTCAACATCGGTCTCTCAGGACGTGTACTCAACCGTATCAACTTCAACGTTGAGTTCTACAACAAGGTGACATCCAACATGCTCATGGAGATACCTTATTCATATACTACAGGTTTCTCTGGCGGCTGGGGCAACGTGGCCAGCATGTGCAACCGTGGTGTTGACTTCGACATCTCTGCTGATATCGTCCGCACACGTGACTGGAGATGGAATATCCGCCTGAATGGTAACTACAACCACAACGAGGTGACAAAGCTCTTCCAGGGCCTTGACTACTACACACTCTCAACAACAGGTCTGCGCCTTGAGAAAGGCCGTCCTTACGGCGAGTTCTACATGGTACGCTGGTATGGTGTTGACCCTGCTGACGGACAGAACATCTGGCTCGACAAGAACGGTAACATGACAAAGACATACTCAGAGGACGACAAGGTCATGACAGGCAAGAACCGTTACGCTCCTTGGAGCGGTGGCCTCTCTACATCTGTCGGATGGAAGGGTCTCCAGCTTGACGTCCAGTTCACTGGCATGTTCGGACGCTACATGACAAACAACGAGCGCTGGTTCACAGAGAATGCAGCATTCGCTACTGACGGCAACCAGACTGTCAACATGCTCAACATGTGGACAACACCTGGACAGATAACTGATATCCCTGCTGCCGACGCTAACATGCAGTTCGACACTCACCTCCTTGAGAAGGCCGACTTCGTGCGTCTGAAGACTCTCCAGCTCTCTTACACTCTGCCTAAGAGCATCCTCAACGCTACAGGTTTCATCAACGACTGCAAGGTTTACTTCGTTGGGCGTAACCTCCTCACATTCACAGACTACCAGGGCTTCGACCCAGAGGTTGACTCTAACATCTCTCTCGGCAACTATCCTAACACACGCCAGTACTCTTTCGGCATACAGATGACATTCTAAGAGTCGGCAAGGCGTGGCAGGACATTATCAATGTCGTGCCACATGGACCGGAAAGAATTAGCGAATACACCCTATAAACAAACAAAGAAAAATAACAATGAAAAAAATAATATTGTCAATAATGGCTGTTGCGAGTCTGGGACTTGTATCGTGCGATATGGACCTCAAGCCTTACAACGCCATAGAGGAGACAGAGGCTCTGCAGAGCATTACCGACTTCAAGAATATGCGTGTCGGTCTCTATTCTGGTCTCCGCGGCATCACTGCCGGTGGTTACCTGACAGCCACAGAGCTCCAGGCCGATAACTTTAATGCAGTGGTAGGCTATTCGAACACTTATGGTGATATGCACCGTTGGCAGTACACTCCTACTACTGACACCTTCGAGGGCGTCTATGGTGGATACCAGGGGCTCATCGGCCGCGCCAACTTCATCATCACTAACCAGACTCAGGCTGACACAACAAAGTTTGAGCCAGCTGACCAGGTTACTGTAAAGAAGATAATCGGTGAGGCTTACTTCATGAGAGCATACTGCATCTACCAGCTCTCACAGTTCTTCTGCAAGGCTTATGACGCCTCTATCGCCAACCAGCCAAACACTGGTGTGTCTTACTCAACTGTCTACCAGCCAACATCTGACAACACAAAGTATCCTGGACGCTACACTCTCGAGGAGACTTACAACCAGATTGCAGCTGACCTCGCTGAGGCTAAGGCACGCATCGATGTAGCCGGCTCACCATCTTATGGATACATCTCAAACGATGTCATAACAGCCCTTGAGGCACGCGTGGCCCTCTCAAAGAAAGACTATGCCACAGCAGCACAGAAGGCATCAAGCCTCATAGAGTCACAGACATATCCTCTCTGCGCTGATGTTGACGAGCTCGCCACTATGTGGTGGATGGACGGTGGCACAGAGACAATCCTCCAGATTCCTGTGACATCAAAGGATGAGCTCCCTGCTCAGAACGGTGTGAGATACCTCCCTTATCAGGATGGTGCCGTACCTGACTATATCCCGACTGCTGAGGTTGTCAACCTCTTCGAGGATGGCGACGCACGTCTTGACATCTACTTCGTCATGGATAAGCTGACAACAACAAGCGGTGCGTCAGGCTATGCTGTCGAGTTCAATAAGTTCCCTGACGAGTCTGGCCTCTGGGAGGCTCTCAACAAAGACCAGTCAGCACGCTTCACAAGCGAGCCTAAGGTGTTCCGCATCGGCGAGATGTACCTCATCGCTGTTGAGGCTTATGCAAAGATGGGCGACCTCGCCTCGGCTACAAAGTACCTCAATCTCCTCAAGGCTTCACGTTTCTACGATTACACAGAGACTCAGTTCCCTTCTGCCGATGCAATCTTCAAGGAGCTGAAGAATGAGCGCCGCCGTGAGCTCCTCGGCGAGGGATTCCGTATCTTCGACCTCAAGCGCTGGGGCGACGACATGGTACGCGGCGAGGTTCAGAACTCTGCATTCTGCCTCTTCCCAGGCTCTGCTGTCACAACAAACATGAAGAAGAGCGCTTCTGACCCAATGTTCGTATGGCCTATACCACAGGCTGAGCGCGACGCTAACCCTCAGATAGTTCAGAATCCTGGATATTAATTATCATCACAAGCATGTGTCCTGTGCGACTCGTCCCGCACATAGCGACGGCAGACACAGGACACTGCACAATAAACATAACCAAGATGAAATACCTCAAAATATTCATGCTCACCGTTGCTGCTGTGGTTCTCGCATCATGCAGCGATGACGAATCATTCAACACACTGCAGACAACTGTAGGTTTTGAGCAAGAAAACATCGCAATAAAGGAGAACGTTGGATTATACAACGTGCCTATAGCTATCGACGGCTACCGTAATGGCGACGTCGCTGTTGAGATCGTGGCAGAGGGAACAGGTGCTAATCCTGCTGTAGAGGGAAAGAACTTCCTCATCACAGACAAGACTCTCTCTCTCCTCGCTGATAATGACACAACTGCCGCTGCTGTGCTTAACGTACAGCTCCAGACTATCGACGACAAGGAGATAAATGACAACAGAGAACTCACTCTGACAATCAAGTCGGCTCAGGGCGCTACTGTAACGACAAGCAAGGTAGTGATTACTCTCCGCGACAATGATGCCGCATTCTTCGAGAAGTTCTATGGCACATGGACTCTCAAGGGCGTTTACGCCTCTACTGGCAAGGCGTTCGAGAAGAATGTTGTTCTCACAGGTCCTAACGACGAGACAGACCCTGACTACAACAAGAAGC
The DNA here is from genome assembly GCA_021531755.1 of Hoylesella loescheii. Classification (GTDB taxonomy): domain Bacteria; phylum Bacteroidota; class Bacteroidia; order Bacteroidales; family Bacteroidaceae; genus Prevotella. The sequence goes on along the minus strand of JADYUK010000026.1, from coordinate 28,275 downwards.
TATGGGCTACTTCTCCAGGTCTCTTCAATGTCGGTGTATCTCTCGATTGTGAGTGGCCATTCTACTTCACATTCGACAAGGAGACAAAGACTGGTACACTCAGCTTCGGCCTCTATGAGAACTATGTTGCCACATACGGCAGCGAATACCAGTGGGTATTCGTTACTGACGACGGCCAGAGCTACGTAACAGACCCTCTCGTCGCTACATGGAAGCTCGACGAGAATGGTGGCCTGCCAGCAGTCATAGAGTGGGATCCAGAAGCTAAGATTTATCTCTACCAGCCAGGAAAAGGATGGTGGGAGGCTATGTACAATATCCAGCTCGTGCAGAAATAATTAGCTGAAAAAGATACTCCAGAGGGAGAGTGACTCTATTCAAGAGAGTTTGCTCTCTCTCTGTTTTCGCTATTATAGACCGATTTTTATTCCTTTCCTAATCACTTTTTAGTCTGTTATCATGAGAAAGATTCACTTTTTCCTCCTTATATCACTATTCGCTTTCGCTGCTTCCGTTTCGGCAAAGAAACGCACAGTGGCCGAGATGAAGGCTGCTGCCATCACCGCCCTGAACGACAAGTCGCTCAACTCAAAAGGCTCTATAGCTAAGGTCTCAAACCTCAATGTGGCCTACGAGACAAGCCAGATGACCGTCCTGGCATCTGATGCCAACACTGTCATCGTGTCTAATGACGATGCCTTCGATGCCATCCTTGCCATCACAGAGACACCATTCACAGCCGCTGACCTCCAGAATCCCGGACTGAGATGGTGGGTAGAGGCGATGAATGAGTCGCTTGAGACATATCTCGCCACAGGGACAAGGCCGGCAAGAGTAGCACCATCGGCCAACCATAAACCAGAGGTGCCCGCCTTATTGAAGACAAAATGGGGACAGGACGCACCCTATAACAATATGACCCCAACATACAAACAGAATAATGTTGAGAAGCATTTCGTGACAGGTTGTGTGGCTACGGGCATGGCGCAGATAATGAAATATTATAATTATCCTGCTACCGGACAAGGCTCTGCAAGCTACCGTTGTAACCTCAAAATTGATGGAGAAACTACCACACAGCTGTTGACGGTCAACTTTGCCAAAGGCAATTATGCGTGGGACGATATGCTCGACACGTACGGAGCCTCGGCGACGGAAGCGCAGGAAGAAGCCGTTGCAAAGCTTATGTACCATTGCGGAGTAAGCGTGAAGATGGATTATGATATCTCAGGCTCAGGCTCTTTCACCTTCCTGGCTGCCGACGCCCTTGTCAGCAAATTCCTTTATGACAGCAACCTGTGCATGTATGCGCGTAGATTCATGAACGAGGCAGAATGGATGAATATCATCTTCACCCACCTGTCAGCAGGCGAGCCGATACTCTATGGTGGACAGTCAAAGAGCGGTGGACACGAGTTCGTTGTCGACGGCTATAACGAGAAGGGCCTCGTGAGTGTTAACTGGGGCTGGAACGGAAAGTCTGACGGATTCTTCGATGTCGCTTCTCTGAATGGATATAGCAGCAATCAGGACATGCTTCCTGTCTTCATGCCAAAGGAGAACAGTATAAGAAAATCAATGTTCGGATATGATGACAGAAACGGACTCTCACTCACCAAGACAATAGGCGGCAAGCTCACTGCCAAGGCTGAATATTGCATTAATCTCGACTATAGGGATTTCAGCGGCAGTGTAGCCATGATTGCCAAGTCTATTGACAACCCACAGGCAGAGGAAATAATCCTCGAACAGACTGCAAAGACATGCAAGGCTTACGGCTATGACCTGAAGATTAACAGCTTCTCTGTAACTTTCAGCAATGTTTCCGTAGCTTCTCTTCCTGACGGAAAATACCGTGTTTACCTCGCTACTAAGTGTTCTGAGCAGCCCGAGTGGCAGCCGATAAGAAGCAAGGAGAATGCCTCTAACTCGGCTATCATCACTATCACTTCGGGCAAGCCAGCTCTGGAGACTGAATCAGACTCAAGCTGGACAGGCATCACGAATGTCTCTTCTGATGAGAAACAGACTGATGCTGGTGTTGAGTATAACATCAATGGAATGAAGGTTGACGGTGCGTATAAGGGTATCGTCATACGCAACGGGAAGAAATATATTAGGAAATAAACATCGGGGAATTATCCCATAAAGTGTTTTCATGAGAATGACGGGCAGCACGCTGTAATATGCGAGCTGCCCGTCATCCGCTTTTATATGTCCGGTAGATACTCATCATCCGCCGATGTCACTCTGTCATAACAGCGCGATAGCCATAAATATCGATATGGTAAGCAGCTGTAACCCATAAAAACGATTATCCCCGCCAGCTCGAACATGATGAGCTGACGGGGATAAGTGTATATATTTACGGCCCTGTGGAGCCTTTATTTTCAGATAGACTCAAGTATATGCTTCAAGACAACAGAGCATGATATCTCGCGGTTGGCAGCCTCTGGGATGACGAGAGACGCTGGAGACTCTATGACATCGTCTGTAACAATCAGTCCACGGCGCACTGGAAGACAGTGGAGGAACTTGCCGTTGTTTGTCCATGACATATGCTCGGTGTCTATTGTCCACGACATGTCCTTCGATAGAATCTTGCCGTAGTCCGTAGGGTTTGTCACACCAGGGCAGGACCAGTTCTTGGCATAGACGAAGTCAGCACCCTCAAGAGCCTTCTTCTGGTCATACTCTACAGTGGCACGGCGTGTCTCACCTGTGCGAGGGTCGGTATATTCCAGGAACTTAGGGTCGAGCTCATAGCCGTGAGGGTGGGTGACAACAAGCTCTACGTCAGGAGCGGCGAGCATCCACTGGGCATATGAGTTGGGCACTGCCTGAGGCAGGGCCCTGCAGTGAGGAGCCCATGTCAGCACAGCCTTCATCTTCTTGTGGTTGAAGTCAAAGGCCTCAGGATTGCCGTTAGCAAAGGGAAGGTTGTTGTCCCTGGCCCATGACTCCTCCATGGTTATGAGGTCGGCAAAAGCCTGGAGAGGATGCACGGTGGCTGTCTCCATGGCGAAAACAGGTTTGCCACTGTATTTGAGGAACTGGTTGAGGACTGTCTCCGCATAGTCATAATCGCGGTCAGAGAGACCAGCAAACGAGCGAACACCGATGACATCACAATAGCATGCCATGACCGGTATGGCCTCAAGCAGATGCTCTGCCTTGTCCCCGTCCATGATGACTCCACGCTCTGTCTCAAGCTTCCAGGCACCTGCATTGACATCAAGCACAATGACATTCATGCCAAGGTTCATCGCTGCCTTCTGTGTTGAGAGACGTGTGCGTAGTGAGTTGTTGAAGAATATCATCATGAGAGTCTTGTTATGACCCAGATGCTGATACTTGAAACGGTCGTTCTTAATCTCGAGTGCCTCCTGCATTGCCTTCTTCAGACAGCCGAGGTCTTGTGGGTTGACAAATGATCTCATCGGTAATAATGGTTTTATCCTACACATCTTCCCATGCCAGACAACTGGCTGTGGACTGTGCGGGGGAGGGTTTCTTGTTCGTGATGCAGAGCTTATGGGGCAGTGTCAGGAAGACATCGCGGCGTTATTATTGGCGTGTCTGTCCGTGTCCGTCTATCAGCCACTTGTATGTCGTCATCTCATTGAGCCCCATAGGGCCGCGTGGGCCAAGCTTCTGTGTAGAGATTCCTATCTCCGCTCCTAATCCGAACTGTGCGCCATCGGTGAATGATGTCGGCGCGTTAACATAGACGCAGGCAGCGTCGACGTGCTGTCTGAATAGCTCGGCTGATGCCTCGTCGTCTGTGATGATACACTCTGAGTGGCCTGAGCTGTAACGCCTGATGTGGGACAGGGCATCGTCTATAGTGTCGACAGTCTTCACGCTCATCTTGTAGTCCATCCACTCACGTCCGTAAACATCCTTGTCGTCGTCGGCACACAGTATCGCATCGTCAAGCATCTCGGCGGCGCGCTTGTCGGCATAGATTGTCACACGGCCAGCCATAGGTTGGCAAAGTGCCTTCAAATCTGGAAGCCTGTCCTTGTGGATAAGCAGACAGTCGAGGGCGTTGCAGACAGAGACACGGCGCGTCTTGGCATTATTGACAATGGCCTTGCCCATCTCCAGGTCTCCATATTTGTCGAAGTAGGCGTGTACGACACCAGCGCCAGTCTCTATGACCGGTATGCGTGCGTTGTCCCTGACAAACTCTATAAGCCTCTTTCCTCCGCGCGGAATGCAGAGGTCTACATACCCTACAGCGTTCAGCATCTCATGAGTGGCCTCGTGAGTGGCAGGCATCAGGTTTATGATATCGGGTGATATGCCATGCTTCTCAAGCACATCCTTTATGAGCCTCACGGCTGCCTTGTTCGAGTCGTCGGCATCCTTTCCGCCTTTAAGTATGCAGGCATTGCCTGATTTCATACACAGAGCGAAGACATCGAACGTGACATTAGGACGTGCCTCATATATGACACCTATGACCCCGAATGGCACGGAGACACGGCGCAGATGTAGCCCGTTGTCGAGTGTGCGCTCACATGTGATGTGGCCAAGAGGTGATGGAAGACACGCCACATGGCGCATATCAGACGCTATGTTGTCAAGACGTGAGGGCGTAAGCAGCAGACGGTCATACAAGGGATTGGACTTCTCCATGCGCGAGAGGTCAGCGGCGTTAGCCGCAAGCAACGTGTCTGTATCATGCTTTATGGCATCGGCCACAGCATGAAGGACAGCCGACTTGTCTGCATCTGACAGCTGTGCGAGATACAGGCTTGCATCCTTGGTCTTTCTGAATATATCTGTCATGATGGTATGAATTCTGTAAATGGGGTTTCTGATGGCTTCTCAAGAATATCGGTGAGAATATGCTCACGTGTGCCGTTGGCGATGACGACACGTATACCTTTTGCTGCCACTGTGCGCGCTGTGTTATACTTTGAGGCCATGCCTCCACGTCCTGCCGGGCTTTTTGACTGTTGGATAAAGCCGTCGAGACAGTCGGAGGGCTTCACGTGCCTTATGAGCTGGCTCGTAGGGTCTGACGGATTGCCTGTGTAAACACCGTCGATATTGGAGAGAAGGACGAGAGTGCGTGCGCCAATCATGCCTGCTATAAGTCCTGACAGCTCATCATTGTCAGTGAACATCAGCTCTGTCACGCATACTGTATCGTTCTCGTTGACAACCGGAATGACACCATTATCGAGCATAACCTCCATACATGCCTTCTGGTTGTCATACTGCTGGCCTGCCATGAAGTTCTCCTTCATTGTCAGAATCTGGCCTATATGCAGCCCATGTTCGCGGAAGAGCTGGTAATAGAGGTTAATGAGCTTCACCTGACCTATGGCAGAGAACAGCTGCCGTTGCTCAACAGTGTCAAGCTCGAAGTCAACTTTCAGCTCGCTACGTCCGCAGGCCACAGCTCCCGATGTGACAAGAATCACCTCGTAACGGTGCTCCTTCAGCCAAGCTATCTGGTCGACAATGGCAGAGAGACGGGTTATATCGAGCTTCCCTTTAGGAGTGGTGAGCACATTTGAGCCCACCTTGACTACTATTCTTTCCACAATATGAAATCAATGTCCTATACTCTTTCTCACTTTTTCATGCCTGCCTTGAGGCATCTTATCACTGCAGAGTTGAACGATGCGTGGTCCAGCTCGTTAAGTCCTTTTATAGTCACACCGCCAGGTGTCGTGACCTTGTCGATTGCAGCCTCTGGGTGCAAGCCAGTCTCTGTGAGCAGCGTCACAGCCCCTTTCATGGTCTGCATCGCTATGTCCTGTGCATCCTTGGGGTAGAATCCCATCTCTACACCGCCTTCCATCATGGCCCTTATGAATCTCATGACGTATGCTATGCCACAGCCAGCCATCATCATGCCGGCAGCGATGAGACGCTCCTCGCAGACCTTGACAGCACCGACAAGAGAGAAAAGCCTCCTGACTGACTCGGCGGAAGACTCTGATACACCATCCGCTCCAGCAACAAATGTCATGCTCTCGCCAAATTCTGCTGCTATATTCGGCATAGCATAGAATATCTGGGCATGCTCGTCGTGGAACATGTTCCTGAGGTCTGAGGTCTGGATATTGGCAGCAACGGAGACAATAATCTGGTTGTTTAAGTTTACGGTTGGTGTGATCTCTTCGACCACATGGTTTATCAGCCATGGCTTCACAGCCAGGATGATGATATCAGCGTCTGCCGCTGCTGCCGTATTATCCAATGTCGTGTGCAGCTCAGGAAACTCCTCGCTCATCTTGTCGAGCGTCTTTTGGGTCTTCGCTGTCACTGTTATCTCTAAGCCTTCAGGCATCTCATTCTTGCGTGCGGCCTTGGCCCAGCCCTTTATAAGGGCGCCACCCATATTGCCCGCACCTATAACAGATATCTTCATATGGCTTAAAATATTTTCCTGAAACGTTCTATGAAATCATCCGCATCAGCCTTGGTGATGCACAATGGAGGGAGGAGACGGAGGACATTTGTGCCCGAGCATCCGGTGAAGCAGTGCTGCTCGCTGACGAGACGTGTGCGTGGCTCCTTGTAAGGGATATCGAGCTCGATGCCTATCATGAGGCCGCGGCCGCGGACATCAACGATATGCGGGCACTCACTCTTCAGCTCACGCAGGCGCTGCATGAGATACTCGCCCACTATCTTGGCATTCTCTACAAGGCGCTCGCTCTTCATGACGTCGATAACAGCTATCGCTCCGGCGCATGCGAGGTGGTTCCCGCCGAATGTAGTGCCAAGCTGTCCGTAGACTGCCTTGAACTTTGGGGATATCAGTACGCCGCCCATAGGGAAACCATTACATATTCCCTTGGCAACTGTGACAACATCAGGAGCTTGGCTCATATCGTAATTGCCGTCAGCATCCGTATCCATCAGCCACTGGTGGGCGAAGAATCTGCCTGAGCGTCCGTAACCACACTGTATCTCGTCGCATACAAGCACAGTGTCATACTTGGTGCAGAGCTGTCGCAAGGCGAGATAGAAATCCTTGTCGACGAGGCGTATTCCGCCGACACCCTGGATGCATTCTATCAGTACAGCGCACACGTCACCTTTTGATAGTTCCGCCTCCCATGCCTCGATATCGTTCATTGGGAGATAGGTGACATGTCCGTTCTGGTTTATTGGAGCTATTATCTTGGGGTTGTTTGTTGCCTCCACAGCGAGCGATGTGCGTCCATGGAAAGCTTTCTCCAGTGAGAGAATCCGTGTGCGTCCGTTATAGAAGCTTGCCAGCTTCATGGCGTTCTCGTTAGCCTCAGCCCCTGAGTTGATGAGGAAGAGGTTATATTCCTCATATCCACAGATATGTCCGAGACGTGCGGCAAATGTCTTCTGGAGAGGATTCTGGACAGAGTTGGAGTAGAATCCAAGCTTGTTCAGCTGGTTTGTCATAGCCTCGACATAGTGTGGATGGCAGTGTCCTATGCTTATGACTGCATGGCCTCCGTAGAGGTCAAGGTATTCTTGTCCCTTGTCGTCCCATACTTTACAGCCGAGACCTTTGTCGATAGTGACATCAAGGAGTGGGTAAACATCGAATAGTTTCATACGTCGAAATGATTAAAAAGCTGAGGCTTTGAGGTTCAGTCCGGTATGCTCGTCCATACTGAACATAATGTTCATGTTCTGGAGAGCCTGGCCTACGGCTCCCTTCAGCAGATTGTCTATTATGGAAGTGATTACTATCTTCTTCCCGAAGACATCAACATGGACGAGGGCCTTATTCGTATTGACCACCTGCTTGAGGTCAAGAGGCTTGTCTGAATAGTGTGTGAAGGCGGCGTCGGCATAGAACGACTTGTACAGAGCGACTATCTCTGCCGCGTCGGCCTTGTCGTCGAGTGTCACTACCTCTGTGCAGAAGATGCCTCTTGGGAAATCTCCACGGTAGGGGATAAAGTCGAGTGATATGCCCTTTGCCTCAATATCATCGAACCCATTGTCGAGAGTGTCGACTACGGCTGGAGCGTCCTGAGGTCTCAACTCGTTCAGGGTCTGGCATATCTCGTGCAGATGCTGGTGTGTGAAGAGCTTGTAGACAGAGAAGTTGTTGTTGCGCCATGAGAAGTGTGTTGTTGCCGATGGCTTCTGTCCTGCCCCTGTCGAGCCTGTCACGGCGTTCACGCTGATGTCGTGAACGAGCTTCCCTGCCTTTGCCAACGGGAGCAGACCAAGCTGGATACATGTGGCGAAGCATCCAGGATTGGCAAGATGCTGGCACTGTGCGATGGCGTCTCTGTGTATCTCTGGCAGGCCATAGACATAATCGTGTCCGCCCTTGATGCGGAAGTCTTGGGCAAGGTCGATTATCTTCACTCCCTCCGGGATGGTATGCTGGTTGAGGAATGCCTCGCTCTTACCGTGGCCGAAACAGAAGAATACCACATCAACATCGTTGAACGGCATGTCTGATGTGAACTCAAGCTCGGTGTCTCCTATAAGTCCCTCATGGACATCATAAACCTTGTTGCCAGCATTCGACTCGCTGTTGGCAAAAACAATCTCTACCTCTGGATGGCTCAGCAGCAGACGTATAAGCTCACCGCCTGTATATCCTGCCGCTCCCAATATACCTACTCGTACCATATTTCTATCTTGTTTCTATAGCTTGTTTCTTCATTATGGATGTGCCCACAGGCATTTTCTTCCAGACATTCTCTGCTTGTTGTGTTGACTGGAGTGGGCTTTCACAATGCCTTTCTCTCAAGCAGAATCAGACTGTTTAAGAGATGCTTCTGCTTCCGGATTATTATGCGCCCGGTAACGTCTATATACAATAAGAGGACCACCCCGTGACATGATGTACGGCGACGGCCCTTCAATACTGGTTAATAAGAATCTCTCCTATACGTTATGCCGACTTCTGTATGCCTGCATACGTAGTCAACCGCAATGCCAGGTGTCATTCTCAGACTTCCCGTCCCACAACGTCAGTCAAACCACGTCGGTGGGTGAGATTCCCCATCCATGTCTGCCTTAGGCAGTGTATAGTCATCAGGACCTGTTGGATTTCTTTGATGATGTTGTCGGGGTGACCAGACTCGAACTGGCGACCACACGCCCCCCAGACGCGTACGCTAACCAACTGCGCCACACCCCGATTTTTGCCTGTCCTGAACCTATGTCTCTCCGTCTGCTCTCCTGATGTGAGTCTTTGTCGTGGCTGTTGTCAGCCATGTGAGCTCCCTGTTTGTTGAGCCAGACGGCGTGGATGGTTCCTGATTGCGGGTTTAGGAGCGGCAGAGCCAGCACGATAGAGTGCCAGTATCATGCCTCTCACTAAAGCGACGCAAAATTAGTCATAATTTTCCAAACAACCAAACGTTTTCCCTAAAACTGAACGAAAGAGTCTCTTTTTTTCATTCTGTAGCCAGAGAACGGGCTGTCTCTGCATGTCACCGGCCATTTTCCGGAGGTGTTATGACATGTGTCTTACAGCGGGACAGAGAGGGTGGGGTAGCGCTTGCGCTTGTTGGTGGTCTTGTCCACAGCTGTGACTGCTTCTTGACAGGCGGTGGGTGAGTATCACTTACGCTCGTCGGGGTGAGCGAGATAGTATGCGCGCAGTGCTGTCGATGTTACCTTGATGAAGCCCTTTGCGTCTTCTGATGTCCATGCCTTTGCTGTCTCACCATATTCGCCGAGCTTGTTCTTGACGAGGTCGTTAGGCGAGTCAACTCCGACAGTCTCGAATGTGAGTGGGCGGAGGAGAAGTGTCACCTCGCCTGTGACATTACGCTGTGATGACTCAAGCATGGCCTCAATGTCCATCATGACAGGCTCAAGATACTGTGACTCGTGGAGGAACATCCCATACCAGTTGGCTACCTGGTCCTTCCAGTACTGCTGCCACTTGGAGAGTGTGTATTTCTCGAGGAACCTGTGTGCGCCGATTATGAGCATTGGCGCTGCCGCCTCAAATCCCACTCGTCCCTTTATACCTATTATTGTGTCGCCCACGTGGCAGTCTCTGCCTATTCCATAGGCTGAGCCGATGCGCTCCACTTCCTGTATAGCCTTTATCTTGTCGTCATAGTTTACACCGTTGACAGATACCAGCTGTCCCTTCTCGAAGCCGAGCTTCAGTGTCTCGGGCTCCTCTTTCGTGACGTGCTTCAGATAGGCTGTCTCTGGCAGGCCCTGCTTCGAGTCGAGTATCTCTCCGCCACATATAGATGTTCCCCATAGACCTACGTTATATGAGTATTTCAGCTTGGTGAAGTCAGCGTAGTATCCATTGGCGTTAAGATAGTCGACCTCCTCTTGTCTTGAGAGGTTCCTGTCGCGTGTGAGAGTGATTATCTCGACTCCAGGAGCCATCACGAGGAATGTCATGTCGAATCGTATCTGGTCGTTTCCTGCACCTGTAGAGCCGTGTGCGATAGCGTCTGCGCCTATCTCCTTGGCATAACGTGCTATGGCTATGGCCTGGAAGATACGCTCAGAGGAGACGGAGATAGGATAGCAGTTGTTACGCAGGACATTGCCGTAGACCATATACTTGAGCGACTTCTCGTAGTATTCCTGTGTGACATCGAGTGTTATGTACTTCACGGCGCCGAGCTTATAGGCGTTCTCCTCGTTCTGTTTCAGCTGCTCAGCAGAGAATCCGCCCGTATTTGCGCATGCTGCATAAACCTCGTATCCCATTTCCTTTGTCAGATACATGACATTATATGATGTGTCGAGTCCGCCACTGAAGGCCACTACAACTTTCTTTTTCTTCTCCATCGTAAGTGTGATTTATATTTGTTTTTTCTATTTTGTGTTCTTGTCATACCGGCTCATGGCCTTGTCTCCGGCACATTGTCGCCGCTGTGACAGCATTATTTCCCTGTCAGAAGTCTATGCCCCTTACTGTCAGTGTGCGTACGATGTCCTGAAATACGCTGACGGGTGTTGGCTCTCCCTTGTGCTTCTCAGGGTCGTAGAGCATGCCTGTGCATATGCAGAACTTACGGTTCTTGGCCATGAGTATGTCATGGTTGCAGCATCCCTCGCATCCTTTCCAGAATGCGTCGTCGTCAGTAAGCTGGTTGAAAGACACTGGCACATACCCGAGCTGGGTGTTCATCTTCATTACGGCATCGCCTGATGTGAGCGAGAAAATCTTGGCATTGGGCCATCTCACACGTGCCAGGGTGAAGGTATAGTCCTTTATCCTCCTTGCCACTCCCATTCCCAAGTAGTCAGGATGTACTATGAGTCCAGATGTTGTGACATAGTGTTTGTTGCCCCATGTCTCGATATAGCTGAATCCGGCGAACCTGTCTCCGCAGAGTGCGAGTACAGCCTTTGACTCCTTCATCTTTGTGGCTACATACTCATGTGTTCTCTCCGCTATACCTGTTCCGCGTTTCTTGGCTGCCTCACGTATGGTGTCGATGATGGTGTCTACATATTTCTCGTCATCGGCATCCGCAACCTTTATTTTTATATCCTCGTGCATGATAAATCAGAAATAAATATCTTATTTGATATCAGGAATGACGTACGACAGTGCGTCAATCACCTCAGAATGCTCGGCATCCTCTGCCAGCACAATGAATATTGTGTCGTCTCCGGCTATTGTCCCCAATATTGTCTTTATTCTTGCGTTGTCGATATTGTACGCTATGCTCGACGCGTAGCCTGGCCTTGTGCGTATTACGCCCATGTTCCTGGAGAATGTTATGGAGACGAAGCCTGACGAGAGGAGCATCTCGCGTGCTGTCATGGGTTTCTGCACGCGCTTATACATTGTCTCTGTCGGCAGGACATAAATATACTTTCCGTTAGCCATGGCCGCCTTGGCCACCTTCAGTTGCTTCATGTCCCGTGACAGTGTCGCCTGTGTTACATTGAACCCTTCAATGCGCAATGCACGCAGGACATCCTCCTGTGAGCATAACTCTTGTGAGGAGAAAAGCATCCTAAGTGTTTCGAGACGGTCGTTCTTTTGTGCCATGGAGTGTATATTTATTCAGTATTTAACGTCGATATTCTTGTTCGGGATGCAAAATTAATCATATTTATGCAGACTGCCAAATATTTATTCATGTTTTTTGTATGTAAGCTGAAAATATTATGAATACGCTTGCGCTTGCCTGTATAAATATGCGATATGGCGCTTCCGCTTCACGTGACTCGTGTTTTCTCCTGTCATTTTGTTGCGTGCAAATATGGCTTGGCGACTAGTGGAGCCGGGCCTGGATGGCCGGTCAGGGTGTTATTATCGCCAGTGTCGGGTCTATTGTCTTGCAGGCGGGACACGCTTGCCGCCTGTCTTTCGTGGCAGAGCCGTAGGGGCATGCCCGTAAATGATTATATATACAGTATGCCGGCAGGTGTCTCTGTCTTCACATCCTTGTGGGAGTGTCGGTGATGACGCCTGCCGGTATTGGTCTTCTGTTTATGCTCTTTTCGGGTCTAAAACTCTGTCTCGCCTTCCTCATACTCAGACAGCAGCAGATGCTCTCCGTCGAATACGGCGTATGTGAACTGTGATATCCAGTCGCCGAGAATCATCATGCGCTTTGTCGCTGTCAGCATCAGGTCGAGCTCTATGTGCCGGTGTCCGTATATGAAATAGTCTATGTCGGGGTGTGATATCATATACTCCTTAGTGTATAGGACGAGATGCTCGCGGTCCTCGCCCATATATTCGGGCTCTCCCGATGTGTTCAGTCCGGTAGTCACGTTTCCGTTATACTGTGTCCCAGCGGCTCCCTCTGTCTCTATTGTTCCCTGTGCCATAGCCTTCACCCGTTTCATCCGTGAGTGTTTTGCCCATGTCATGCCGAGCCACATGCTTATGCGTGGGTGGAGCATAGAGAAAAGCCGCTGGCATGTTGTGTTGCGGAATATGGCTCTCAGCATCCTGAACTGCCGGTCGGGGTCGCCGAGTCCGTCGCCGTGTGCGAGATAGAACACCTTATTATACAGCTCTATGGTCTCTGGCTTGCGGTGGAGTGTCACTCCGCATTCTGTCTCCAGATATCCATACATCCATATGTCGTGGTTCCCGGTGAAGTAATGTACCTCCACGCCCATGTCTGTCAGCTCGCTTATCTTGCCAAGGAAGCGTGTGTAGCCCTTAGGCACAGCATACTTCCACTCATACCAGAAATCGAACATGTCGCCAAGCAGATATACTGCTTTTGCCTGGTTCTTAATAGAGTCGAGGAAACGTACCAGCCTCCGCTCCTGCATGCGTGCGTGTGGTATGCCCCATGAGCCGAGGTGTGCGTCGCTGATGAAGTATATCTTTTCCATTGTCCTTGGTGTCTGTTAATGAGAGATTTTGATTGAGCCACCTCCCTTTCTCGCACGAGGCGTGGATAGCTGTCGTCCAGCCATTATTGGCTTGTTATGGGGAGTGTGGTTGTCTTCTACGGTTTGTTGTCGTCAACATGCTTACGGCCGTGCCTATTCGAATCCGAGCTCCACTCGCGCTTCCTCGGTCATCATGCTCTTGTCCCATTCCGGTTCGAAGACCATGTTTATCGTTGCCGATGTGACTCCCTGCACAGCTTCCACCTTTGTCCTCACATCCTCAAGGATAAAGTCGGCTGCCGGACATGATGGTGCTGTGAATGTCATGTCGATATCGAGTGTGCCGTCGTCCTGCAAGTCTATCTTGTATATGAGGCCGAGGTCGTATATGTTTACGGGTATCTCAGGGTCATAGACTGTCTTGAGCACATCGACGATGCGCTCCTCTACCTTCAGTTTCTCGTCTGCTGTCAGTGGGGCATGTGTGTTGTTTTCTGTTGTTGCCATTATGTTCTGGGGTGTTCTGTTATATGTTTCTTTGTTTGGTATTCTATGTGTTGGGCCATGTGTCCAGCCATTTTGTCGCTTTTTTTTGTAGCGTCCATCATGTCGTGCCAGCCGTTTGCCCGGTCTCTGTCCCTTGTGCTACGGTCAGTGAGGCAGCATGTCTTTATGCGTGGCGCTGTCTCTTTTTGGGCTTCTGGCCATTCATCTGTGACTTCATGGGTATAGCCTCAACGTTTTTCTTTCCTGCTGCATGGTCTGCCTAAATCTTCCCGTGCTCCATGTAGCTGTAGTATTTTCCCTCGGTCACTATGATATGGTCGGCAAGGTGCAGGCGCATTAGTTTCAGCGCGTCGGCCACCTGTCTCGTTATTCTGTCGTCCTGTCCTGATGGTGAGGCGTTGTTTGACGGGTGGTTATGTGCCAGCACCACGACTGTGGCATTGTTCAGGATGGCGTGCTTGACGATTATCCTGACATCCACAGCAGTCTCTGTCAGTCCGCCCTGTGATAGCCTTATGGCGTCGCCTATCAGCTTGAAGTTCTGGTTCAGCAGCACTATCCAAGCCTCCTCTGTTGGCAGGTCCTGCATCTTCGGTTGCAGGTATTCGAAGATTGACTGTGCTGATGACAGGTCTATTCGTTGCCTTGCCTCCTCTGCCTGTCGCCTTTTTCCCAGCTCACATGCTGCGAGCAGCGTTATTGCCTTTGCCTCTCCGATGCCGTTGAAGTCCATCAGCTCGCCTATTGTCATCTGTCCTAATGAGCGCAGCGAGTCGCCCCTTGAGGCCATGACACGGCGCATGAGGTCCACGGCGCTCTCTCTCGCCGAGCCCGAGCCGATGAGTATGGCGAGCAGTTCGGCATTGCTTAGTGCCCCCGGGCCTTTTGCCATCATCTTCTCGCGTGGCCTGTCGTCGGGCTGCCAGTTGTTTATGCTTAGTTTGTCCATTGTGGTCGGCTGCCTTTGTTGTGGTCTCCTGTGTGTGGCAGGGTGGGGTTGCTTACTTGTAGAATGTCTTGTCGAATGCGTGGAACTCGTCTTTCCCTCTCACACAGCGCTGCCACCATGCGTATATGAATCCGCATCCGTAGCCCATCAGCTGGACGAAAGCCGCCGCTACGCTGCGTGCCCCTATGCCTGCTGAGCGTGTCGATATGGTGGCGTCGCAGAATATGAGCAGGGCGTAGATGATGATAGGCAGCAGTGGCCCCATACAGAGCCAGTACCAGCGGTGGAGGGCGTCAGGCCCCGGGCCGTAGACCATCAGCATGCGTCCGACGAATGCTGTGGCAAGCAGGAGCACGACACCGACGGTGAAGACCATAGGGAGGAGATGGACAAGCTTCAGCGTGCCGGGATGCCGTTTCGTCAGGTTTATGCGCGCTATGCCGCTGTTGTATACCTGTCTCCAGAATTTCCTGTAGTCTGTGCGGCGCTTGTGCCATACCCATGCTGTCGGGAACAGCCGTGTCTTGTAGCCTGCCTCGACTATGCGGTATGAGAAGTCTATGTCCTCGCCGAACCTCATCTTCGAGAATCCTCCCAGCTTCTGGTATACCTCGCGGCGCACTCCCATATTGAACGAGCGTGGGAAGAACTTGTCGAGCTTCTTCTTCCCGCCGCGTATACCGCCTGTCGTGAAGAATGCTGTCATGGAGTATGAGATGGCCTTCTGTGTCGGTGTGAACGATGGGTGTGAGCTGTCAGGGCCTCCGAAAGCGTCGGCTGGCGCCGTGTCGAGCTCTTTCGTGACGGCCTCGATGTATGTCTCAGGCAGTACAACGTCTGAGTCGAGGATGAGCAGATAGTCACCACTGGCGCGCTCTGCACCATAGTTGCGGCTTTGTCCCGGCCCGGAGTTGGGCTTCTGGTAATAGTGTATGTCCAATGCCGTGGCATATTTCTGACATACCTTCTGGCATGTCACAGCCGAGCCATCCTCTACGATAATCACCTCAAAGCCTCGCTCGCTCTGGCGTGTGAGGCTGTCAAGCAGCTCGTCCACCTCGTCCGGACGGTTATAGACTGGCACTATTATGCTGTATCTCATATTTATATATAGGTGTGTTCTTTTGGTCAGTGTGGCAGGTTGAGACGCCTCCCTGGTTGGTATCCCGAGGCCCTTATGGGTTTCCCCTTGGCTCTTCAGGCTGTCTTCGTTCCATGCCATCGTCGGCTCTTTGGCTGTCTCTGCGCCTGTAAAAGAATAAAGACTGGCTCGGCCTATATACCGTCAGCGTCCCAGCGTCCTTGTGCCATGTGTGTGGGAGACGTCACTCCCTAGGTTGTGGCATATGGTCATGCAGGCATCTTGTGCCTTGTGCTGCTGTGGCGCTGGTTATAGGCAGAACCAGCCTGGATAGTAGTATGGAGGTCAAGCCGCCACCGTCTCTCCCGCTTTAGGGATGTGGTTGTGGCATTACTCCTTCACGCGCTGAACGTAGCTTCCGTCGCGTGTGTCGACGATAATCTTGTCGCCCTCTTTGCAGAAGAGAGGTACCATGACAGTTCCGCCAGTCTCTACAGTAGCCTTTGTCAGGGTGTTTGTGGCTGTGTTGCCCTTAGCGCCCGGCTCCATGTATGTTATCTCGAGTGTTGTCTTGACAGGCATCTCAGCTGTGAGGATAGTCTCTGTCGAAGAGTCAGAAACGACCTCCACGACATCGCCTTCCTTCATGTACTCGCTTCCGATAACCATGTTCTTGTCTATGTTCACCTGGTCAAATGTCTCCTGGTTCATGAACACAGCGTCCTCGCCGTCCATGTAGAGGAACTGGTATGGACGGTGCTCTACGCGTACATCCTCAAGAGCCTCACCGATGTTGAAGCGCTTCTCGATGACATAGCCTGAGACAACGTCCTTAAGCTTTGTACGCATGAATGTGTTACCCTTACCTGGCTTAACGTGGAGGAACTCCACAACAACGAGCAGCTTGCCGTCAAGACGAATGACTGTGCCGTTCTTGATGTCTTGTGATTTGATCATGTTTTGTCGGTTATTTTGTTCTGTTTCCGTTTATGTTATTCTTGTCGCTTAATGTGCTTAATTACCTTCCCTTCACTCATTTTCGTGTGCAAAGGTACTATATTTTTCTTAAAAAACACTTATTTTCTTATGAAAAATCGATTATTCTTTGGATTATTAAAATATTTTATGTACTTTTGCATCCCGAATTGTTGAAAAAATCATAAAATACAAGATAAAAATGAAAAGAACATTCCAGCCACACAATCGTCGTCGCGTTAACAAACATGGTTTCCGTGAGCGCATGAAGACCAAGAATGGTCGCCGCGTTCTCGCTTCTCGTCGTGCACATGGCCGCAAGAAGCTCACAGTTTCTGACGAGAACCACGGTAAGTAATCCTTATCAGACATTTAGCGCCACAGGCGTCAAGTACAGCAGCAGAAGACTCCTCTTCAGGCTGCTTTTTTTATGCCCGTATGACAAGTGGCGGCATGATGGATAGCGCATGGCGCCGCTCTGCCTGTCGCCAATGGCCAGGTTACAGATTATTATATGGGAGGCGGGTGTGGCTTACAGTTTCCAAGCTGTGGCATGGCATTTCCCAAGAGGTACAGGATGAGCCCGCCACATGTGCTGGATGAGCCCGTCATATGTGCTGGATGACAAGCCAAGAGATACTGCTTTCAATCCTAAACCTTGCAGAGAGAGAATTACAAGTAGGTGTGCATGATGATTTACATGCTTTTTTTCGGCATGATATACATTATTTATAAAATATATTTTGTAACTTTGCTGCAAAAATAATAGAGCATAAATGCAGACCCGAACATTCATACGCAAGCTTTGCAGCCGCTATATATGGCTCAACCTGGCCCTCATGGCAGCCCTCATGATGCTTCTCGTCCTCCTGTTAGGCTGGGCAGCAGCAGTCTACACCCATCATGGAGAAGAAATCTCTGTGCCCGATATATGTAACAAGAAATTCCCCGACGCGGAGAATCTCCTTGAGGCCGCCGGCCTCACAATTGTCGTCAGTGACACCAGCTACAACCGCCATCTCCCTCCTGACTGCATACTGCAACAGTCGCCTGACCCCGGACAGAAGGTGAAGAGTGGCCGCGTCGTCTATGTCACAATAAACGCGTCGACAAAGCCGACACTCGTCATGCCCGATATCGTCGACAACAGCTCGCTGAGAGAGGCTATGGCTAAACTGCGCATACTCGGGTTCAAGGTAGGAGAGCCACAGTATGTGGCAGGAGAGAAAGACTGGGTCTACGGAGCCATATCGAGAGGGCAGAGGCTGTCGACAGGCGATAAGGTGTCAATCGACGCCATGGTCACCCTGCTCGTTGGCAATGGCATGGTAGGCGATGATGCCGACCTTGAGGTGACCGACCCTGACATGGAGCCAGTCGACGAAGGCGAGGAAGTGCCGGAGGAAGACCCTTTCCAGGTGGTTGAGGAGTAAGCCGTGGCAGGCCAATGTGAACCGTCCGCAACAAAGTGGACATTAAGAACAAAAAGAAAAGAGACAACCCGTAAATGACAGATAACGAACAGATATACGATGACGACGTTATCCTCGACGAGATAGAGGAGGCAGCCGCCGGGGACAACAACACCGGACTATACGAGCACTACCGTATCGTCGCCGATGCAGGACAGGAGAAACTGCGCATAGACAAGTTCCTCTTCGACCACATGCAACACTCGTCGAGAAACAGGATACAGCAGGCGGCAGACGCCGGATACATACATGCCAACGGACATCCGGTCAAGTCAAACTACAAGGTAAGGCCAGGAGATGTCATAACACTGATGCTGGCACGCCCGCCCCACGACACAAGCATTGTCGCCGAGGATATACCGATGGACATTGTCTATGAGGACGACGAGCTGCTCGTCGTGAACAAGAAAGCGGGGATGGTGGTACATCCCGGAGCCGGAAACTTCACAGGGACACTCGTCAACGCCATGGCATGGCACATGAGGGATGTGCCGGCATACGACCCTAACTCGCCCGAGGTGGGTCTTGTCCACCGCATCGACAAGGACACCTCAGGGCTGCTGCTCATAGCCAAGACACCCGAGGCGAAGAAAAACCTCGGCAAGCAATTCTTCAACAAGACCACCCACCGCTCGTACATCGCCCTCGTATGGGGGCACATGGCAGAGGACAGTGGACGCATAGAGGGAAACATCGCCCGTGACCCTAAGGACAGATTGCGCATGACAGTCCTCCCCCCAGGCTCTGAGACAGGCAAGCCCGCTGTCACACACTGGAGGGTCATAGAGAGGTTCGGATACACGACGCTCGTCGAGTGCATACTCGAGACAGGCCGCACACACCAGATACGAGCACACATGAAGGCCATCGGCCACCCCCTCTTCGCCGACGAGCGGTATGGCGGGTGTGAGATATTGCGTGGCGAGCGCTCATCAGCTTACAAGGCATTCATAAACAACTGCTTCAAGCTATGCCCGCGCCAGGCCCTCCATGCACAGACACTGGGGTTCGAGCATCCAGTGACAGGGAGGCAGATGGACTTCTCTTCGCCCATGCCTGAAGACCTTGAGGCGGTCATCCAGAAGTGGAGAGACTTCATAAACGGCCGTGCTGGCGCAACAACGGGATAAACCCTACGCCAGCAACAACATTCAAGCCGCCACAGCATTCTTATTATCCACACCACAATACCCCGTGGCTTTTTTTACGCAGGGGGTGATTTACATGACCCTCCTCAAGCAAGACAGGAAACATAATAGGTGCAGGCTGGACAGCCAAGACAAGGAGAACTGCACGGCCGTCAGCTGCGTCAGACATAATACACAACAAAACGATGAAAAGAAAGATAGCAATAGTATGCGGAGGAGACTCAAGCGAGCATGATGTCTCCATGCGCTCCGGACAGGGACTCTACTCATTCTTCGACAAGGAGAGATATGATGTCTATATAGTCGAGATGAGAGGTCTCGACTGGCATGTGAACCTTGACAATGGCCTCACGGCCAGTATCGACCGCAACGACTTCTCGTTTGTCGAGGACGGTGTCAGACACCATTTTGACTACATCTATATCACTATACACGGCGCTCCGGGCGAGAACGGACAGCTGCAGGGATATTTTGACCTGCTCAAGATACCGTACTCGACAAGCGGAGTGCTCGTCGAGGCGCTCACATTCGACAAGTTCGCCCTGAACAATTACCTGAGGGGATTCGGCGTCTCTGTGGCAGACAGCATCCTTGTCAGACACGGACACGAGAATGAGCTTGACGAGAAAGACATCGTCGAGAAGCTCGGGCTCCCGCTGTTCGTGAAGCCCGCCGCCGACGGTTCCAGCTTCGGAGTGAGCAAGGTGAAGGATATCGACCACCTCGCCCCTGCTCTCCGCAAGGCATTCCTTGAGTCAGACACCGTCATGATAGAGGGATTCCTCGACGGAGTGGAGATAAGCCAGGGATGCTACAAGACAAGGACGAAGAGCGTCGTGCTGCCAGCGACAGAGGTGGTGACAGAGAATGAGTTCTTCGACTATGACGCGAAGTACAACGGACAGGTGACAGAGATAACCCCAGCGCGCATATCCGGGGAGACAGCCGAGAGAGTCGCAAAGATAACAAGCGCCATATACGATATACTCCATGCCAATGGCATCCTGCGCATAGACTATATCATATCGAAGAATGCTGACGGGACAGACCATATCAACATGCTCGAGATAAACACCACCCCAGGCATGACAGCGACATCGTTCATACCACAGCAGGTCAAGGCTGCCGGACTCGACATCAAGGATGTGCTGACAGAGATTGTCGAGAACCAGTTCTGAGAATGGCAGAGCGTCACCAGACAGCCACCCATAAACAAAAACACATGATGGCAGCCTCTTAGCAGAAAAGGCTGCCATCATACACAATAACCATGCAAGGCACTATGGAAAAAGACAACAGGCCGACACTCCACAATATGCAGGCTGGAGCTGAGGAGAACAGGAAAGACAGCCACAGCGAGTTTGACGAGATACGCCCCTACGGCCCAGGCGAGGTGAGGGATGCCGTAGAGACACTGCTCAAAGACAGGCAGTTCATGACAATGATAAGGGGACTCGTCCCTCTGCCCAAGAGTGTCATACGCTTCATCGTGAGGACAATGTTCATAGGTGTTAGCACACCGCTTGACTTCCAGCAGAGATATATGAAGCATATCGTCAGGTATGTCATACGGAAATGCTCTGACGGATGCACCTTCTCAGGCCATCCACTGCCGTCCAAGGCAGCCCACCACACATACGTCAGCAACCACCGCGACATCGTCCTCGACTCAGCCATACTGTCGCTGAAACTCATCGAGGCCCACTATGACAACACCGTAGAGATAGCAATAGGCGACAACCTCCTCATCTACCCATGGATAAGGACACTCGTGAAGATAAACAAAGCCTTCACTGTGCGCCGCGGACTATCGCCCCGACAGCTCATGGAGAGCTCACAGCTCATGTCAAGATATATACACCACGCCATTAATGAGAAAGGAGAGAATATCTGGATAGCACAGCGTGAGGGAAGGGCGAAAGACTCTGACGACCGCACACAGGAGTCTGTACTCAAGATGCTCGCATACGGTGGGCCGCTCAGAGAGCTGAACATCGTGCCGTTGGCCATATCGTATGAGTATGACCCTTGTGACTGGCTGAAGGCCAAGGAATTCCAGCTGAAAAGAGACAACCCCGCATACAAGAAGACAAAACAGGACGACCTTGAGAACATGAAGACTGGCATCATGGGCTACAAGGGACGCATCCACTATGAGTGTGCGCCTTGTATCAACGAGTGGATTGACGAGTACGAAGGGCTCTCCAAGAACGACTTCTACACAGCTGTGGCGCAGAGGATGGACCGTGAGATACATAAAGGCTACCGCCTCTTCCCCGGAAACTATGTCGCCCTCGACATGGTGAACGGCAACAGAGACAACAGCGACAAGTATACTGAGGCCGACGAGAAGAGATTCAAGGACTATATACAGGGCCAGCTCGACAAGATTGACATATCAGGGAAGGACGAGCATTTCCTCAGGGAGAAGATTCTCACTATGTATGCCAATCCTGTGCGCAACAAAGCCATAGCCGAGAGCGGGGAGTAGAGCCAGTCCGCTGCGCCCCAACCGTATAGGGAGAGACAACAGGCGTCCCTAATCCTACAGCCGTCGGGGGGCATTTCCTGCACGTCTCTCCCCTCCACCATCCACCCATAACCTCCACAAAGGGGGCAACACTACATGAGAAAGACAACGCTAACCATACTGGGCATACTCACTGTGTTGATGTCGGCATGCTCTGACGATGACAGCAGCACAGTGTCAAGACTGACAGCCGAGATGTGCGATATGCATACCTCACAGCGCGCTGTGGCTGACTATGCCATCACTGACAACGACCAGCGACTGACATTCATGCGCCCCCTGAATGTCTCGTGGGCCACAACACCCGATTCCATATACCGCGCCATGCTCTATTATGACAACACCGACAATGGCGGGAGTGTGACACCTCTTTATGCAGAGAGCGTACTGTTCCTGAAGCCAAGGACACCGCAGGAGGCCAAGGACTGGAAGGACAACAACGACCCTTTGGAGGTGGCGACAGCGTGGTACGCGCAGAACAGGAAGTATCTGAACATAAGGATGGACATCATGAGCGGCACACCCGACGACGAGCATCAGCGCCACGCCTTGGGCCTCGTGTGCGACACTGTCATAGTATCACCTGGCGGCAGGAGGTTCTACTACCGTATCTGCCACTCGCAGAATGGCATACCTGAGTATTATACCATAAGCGCATACGCCAGCATCCCCACGGCATCCGTGGCCAAGGGCGATACCATATCGCTCGTCTACGAGAGCCATGGCGGCACCCTCTGCCGGGATATGGTCTACTGACCCTCAACATCCCCAAGGCCCGGCATCACGCCCATGGCTCATAGAGGACACATTTCCTGCCAGGCAAAGCAGGGCTGGCTGACTGCCTGCATATAGCTCCAAACGCTGCTCCCATCCCTCCATTGCCATTCCAAGGAGAGACAGTAACTCATAAAGAACATTCTGCACATTGCGACGCCTACTCTCCATATCAGCCATAGCGTTCATCATCACGCTCTTCATGCAGCCTGGAGCATCAGGCCGTGTGGCAGGGACTCATGATGCAGGCAATGACGCTATTCCAGATATATACAGCGCCATCATCGACAGCATACAAAGATATCAGGAAGAGAACAAGTTTGACGAGGCTTTAGTTTTAGCCCGCAAGCTCTACACGTCGGCATTGGAGCAGCAGAGCGATTATGCGCTTTTCATGGCACATGGCACTTTCGCCATGATTTATTCAGATTGGCAGGACAGCTCCAGCGTCCTCTTCCATATCGAGAAGGCATTGGAGTATGCCGGCAGATGCACTCCACAGCCACGCACGACAGACTTTTACATAGGATTATACCGCTACAAGGTCTCTGCAGACAATTTGACAGAGAGTCATGCCATGGATATACTGCGTAAAGCCTTTGATGTGGCAATATGCAGAGAAGACACTTTCCACGCCAATGTCGTCATGGCTTGTCACTATGGGCGCATAGGGGACAAGACTAACTTCGAGAGATATTTCAAGCTCGTGAGAGAGAGCGAGACACCCGAGCCTATCGACAGGATAAGCAACTTATACTACAGGGTCGCATCTTACCCATACGTTTTCTCAAGCCATATGGACTCTGCCGTCGCTGTCAGGAAGAACATACCTGACAAACGGGAGAGAGTCACTGCCATATACTATCTGGCACGCTACCTGCATCCGAGAAGGCTGCAGCTTGCCCTTGAATACTCTGACAGCATCGACTCCCTCAACTGGATGGCGCAGCAGATGTTCGACAATCTGTCGCTGAGAGAGATGGGGGCTATGGCACGCAAAAGCCAGCTTGCCGGAATGGAGGCTGGGCAGAAGGCAATGCTCCAGGCCGAGAAACTGGAGGCTGGAAGGGAGAGAATAGCACGCAACAGACTCGAGAAAGAGCACCAGCAGCGTATACTCGACAACAAACGCCTGCAGCAGAAAAACCAGGAGGCTGACAACGAGCTGTCGCTTCTGATGGCTAAGCTGCAGCAGCGCAAACTCATCATCAGCAACAACGAGCAGCAATATCAACACCAGCAGCTGAAGAAAGCACAGTTCGAGAACCGCTCAAAGAAGACATATCTGTTCCTCTTCGCTCTCCTCGCCATATTCCTCCTCACGGCCTTACTGCTCTGGGGAATGCATAATGGGCGTATGGCACTGCGCATAGCTGCACTGCGCAAAGAAGAGAAGAGACTCATGGACATCGCTCTCTCTGCATCAAAGCGGAAGGATGAGTTCATAAGGAACATGTCATACGAGGTCAGGACACCACTGAACAATGTGGCTGGATTCGCACAGCTGCTCGCTGAGCCGAGGGAGATGCTGACGGATGAGGAGCGCCAGCGATTCGGAGCGCTCATACAGGACGACGCGATAAAGCTGACAGATTATGTCGACCGTATCCTCGTGTCACCCGACACTGACTGTGGCAATAAGCCACATGCAACCAGCGAGGAGAGGGAACTGAACCTAAGGAAACGCCTGAGAGATATCCATCTGCTTAAAACGCTGCTGCCATTGGCCATCATTAGTGCCTCACCATTGCTCGTGGCATCACCCGCGGCGAGAAGTATGACTGGAAGAGCTAATGCCAACCTTACAGACAGCTTGGAGAGAAAGGTCTACGAGGATATACGCCATGGACAGACACTCGACGCCCTGCGGACACTGAGACACCTGAGGGAAATGGCAGAGAAGGACAACGACATCGAGCTCTCGTACAGGGTGCATCTCGCCTATGCCGACGCCTTCGTGAAGAGACAGAGCTACTACAGAGTCGTCCCATATCTGAGACAAGCCCTCAAGGACAACGAGAGACGAGATGTGCCCGATAACCCCACACAGGTTTACTGTGGCATATTCGACAACTCAGCGCTGTGTATGAAACTACGCGACGACAACTATCTTGAGTCACTGCTGAAGGCCCTGGACTACGCTGACACACCCGTGAGAAAACGGAAGGTCTATGTCAGGCTTGCAGCATGCTATGCCTACCGGAATGATAAGGACAACTTCGACCGGTATTACAGACTCTGCGACTCACTGCGCAATATACAGCCAGCGCCCGACGACAGCTGCCACATGTTTGCCGACTATCATTCAGGGACAAAGATTCTGTCATTCCTCGATGCGTACTACCAATACATCACTAACGGACGTGAGGCGGCCGAGAGCATGCTGAGTGATGGCATAAGAGTCGATGAGAGACTACAGCTCATGGAATTGCTCGCACGTATGTCGGGGAAATATGACGAGGCCTTAGCTTATAGGGACACCATCATCTCACAGCACATGGCACAGATTAAGCACCGCAACAGGGCCGACTCTCTCTACATGGACTCCATATTAGGCAATGACTCTATCGAGCATGCAATGCTACAGAACACCATCGACCTGAACAATACCATATTGAGAAGACAGCAGATGGCAATAGAGAGATACAAGCTGGCTGCAGATAACCGCAGGCAGGAGATAAAGCGCATGGGGATAGAGATGGCCGTGAAAGAAAGGAAACAGCGTGTGCTGATGCGGAACAATGAGATGAAACGAAGCAAACTGGCCATGAGGAAACAGGCGCTCGAGATAAAGAACGGGCAGCTGATGATGGAACGTAATGAGGCACGCTTCACAATCAACGTGATGGTCATACTACTGACAATACTCTTCATACTCGTCATTATGGCTTTCCTCATACAGATGGCAAGGCGGAAGCATATCTCTAAGATGATAGAGATGACAAACAATATGCATAAGGCAAGGACAAAGGCGATACAGGCTACTGAGATGAAGGATAAGTTCATACAGAACATGTCGCACGAGATACGCACACCGCTGAATGCCATCAGCGGATTCGCACAGCTCCTCGCATTGCCAGCCGACACCTTCTCAGATGAGGAACGCAAAGAGTTCGCAATGCATATCCACCATAATATCACTCTCCTCACCATGCTCATCGATGATATCATCAATATTGGGGAGATAGAGAAGGGAAACTATCACTTCGAGAAAAAACAATGGAAGGCCAACGACCTGGCACGAAGAGCCATGTCGGTCGTCAGATACCGTGTGCCAGGAAACATTACATTGTCGCTAAGCACAACGCTCGATGACTCGCACCTGCTCCTCACTGATGGTAACCGTGTGCAGCAAGTGCTCATAAACTATCTGACAAATGCTATAAAGCATACATCAGAAGGAAGGATAAACGTCGCTGTCTGCCAGGACATGATTGACGGCAAACCAGCCATAAGATATACCGTCAGCGATACGGGCGAAGGAATACCAAAAGAGGACGCGGAACATATATTCGAGCGTTTCGTCAAGCTGAACGATTTCGTACAGGGCACTGGTCTCGGCCTGAATATTTGCCGCACAATATCCCAGAATCTCAATGGCAGGGTGTTTGTCGACACCGCATACCCTGATTGTGACCCGCAGACTGACCATGGTGCACGCTTCGTGTTCATCGTTCCTGCCACATGAGACAAATAGTTGTGATGCTTCTTTCATCACAGAACCAGTTTCCAGCACACGACAGGGCTACCGTTATGCAGATGACCGCATGGCTGCCTGTGAGCTTTCTGTGGCCGTCACCTGATGACTCATGTGTCTCTTCAAAGACACCTGCTTATGCTACATTTTCATAAAAATCACCCATATTCTTCCATATCCCTTTGATATATCTCCTTAACTTATTACCTTTGCATACGTAAAACTGATGTCAACCTCTGTGTCGACAACCATTTTATGAAGTTTGAGACGTGGTCAGCCTCTCCCCTGATTATCCATAATGATGGGGAGGGGGAGAGACAGATACGAACATCTGATGAATAAGAACCTACCTAATAAATATAAAGATGAATCAACAGGAAGAAAAACAAGAACAGATACTTGTAGGCATCGCCGGACAGGACAGACCCGGAGTGACAGCGTCGGTAACAGAGATACTGGCGCGATATGACGCCCAGATACTCGATATCGGACAGGCCGATATACACAGCACGCTTTCTCTCGGTATACTCTTCCGCATAAAGGAACGCCTTTCTGGACAGGTCATGAAAGAGCTGCTCTTCAAGGCTACAGAGCTGAATATCAATATTGACTTCAAACCTGTCACCGACGAGGAGTATGAGGAATGGGTCAACCAACAGGGCAAGAACAGGTACATCCTTACTGTCATCGGGCGTGACCTCTCGGCGAAACAGGTGGCCGTGGCATCAAGGGCGATACGCGATCAGGGACTTAACATCGATTCCATCATACGCCTGACAGGACGACGCTCCCTGCTTCATCCTGAGCGTAATGTCAGAGCCTGTATTGAATTCTCTATGCGTGGCACTCCAAATTCACTCGCCGAGATGCAGTCACAGCTCATGCAGATGTCTGGAGAACTCGCTTTCGACTTCTCTATACAGCGCGACAATATGTTCAGAAGAATGAGAAGACTCATTTGCTTCGATATGGACTCGACTCTCATACAGACCGAGTGTATTGACGAACTCGCCATGAGAGCAGGCGTGGGAGACAAGGTCAAAGCCATCACTGAGAGCGCGATGAGAGGAGAAATAGATTTCAAGGAGAGCTTCAGGCAGAGGGTGGAGCTGTTGAAAGGACTCGATGCGAGCGTGATGAGGGAGATTGCTGAGACTATGCCTATTACAGAGGGGGCAGAGAGACTCATGTCTGTGCTGAAAAGATATGGATATAAGATTGCAATACTTAGCGGAGGATTCACTTATTTCGGACAATATCTGCAGCGTAAGTTCAATATTGACTATATGTATGCCAACGAGCTCGAGATTGGCGAAGATGGAAAGCTGACAGGCAGATACATCGGGGATATCGTCGACGGAAAGAGGAAAGCCGAGCTGCTCAAACTCATAGCACAGGTGGAGAAAGTTGACCTCGCCCAGACTATCGCTGTCGGAGATGGAGCAAATGACCTGCCCATGTTATCCATTGCTGGACTCGGAATAGCTTTCCATGCTAAACCAAGAGTAGTGGCTAATGCCAAGCAGGCCATTAACACCATCGGACTTGACGGCGTATTATATTTCCTCGGGTTCAAGGATAGCTATATGAATATGTGATTTCTGGGGATTCTGATAATGATACCACATACAAGGAGTAAACACATACATATAATCTGATGTGCGCTACATGCCTGACATTTCCTCCCGTCCCTCCCGCTCCATTTCCCTTCCGTCTATATAATATATAATAATGTGTCTGGCGTATATGTCCTTGACCTCCGTCAACAACAGCGGGAAAATGCGTTAAATTTGAAAATTTTTCCCGAAAACTCTTGCGTGGTTCAGAAAAAGTGCGTACCTTTGCACTCGCTTCTGAGAACAACGGTTCT
>JADYUK010000025.1 GCA_021531755.1 Hoylesella loescheii | reverse complement strand
GTGAGGAGGCAGGCAAGGCTGGGGGCAGGGAGGAACGGGGGCAAGGAGGAGGCGATTTTCGGAGTTTTTGGGGGTAAAAAGAGAAAAAAAGAGGGATAATTGTTTGATATCTAATAAAAATCATTAACTTTGCAGATGTGAGCCTGTGTATCTGACATTAACTTTGCAGATGTGAGCCTGTGTATCTGACGAAAAGGCATGACATCAGGAGATATTAAGATAAATACACCTTATTATATATATATATCACCCCCACATTATCAGACAATTATCCACACTCCCCTATTCTACGGCGAACACCCCAGAAGTCATAACATCATGACGAAACCACCCGTAAGACGGCGAACACCCCAGAAGTCATACTGCATGACGAAACCACCCGTAAGACGGCGAACACCCTTAAGACGCTTCCCCCTTCACGTGGCGGCATATAGACGACACGGTGAAGGGAAGGAGCAAAACAGACGCAGGGCGCGGGGAGAGGAAGAAGACATAGTGATAACCATCATAACTACTAACAAAAAAAAAGAACAGATTATGACGATCAAGAACATCATCGCAGCATTGGCAATCATCGCCATGCCGACATTCACATTCGCACAGGAGAAGAGCAACCAGCAGCTCAGCACAGAGTACAAATACAAGATTAGCGCACTGAAGAGCGAGATAAAGGCTCTGAAGAGCAAAATCAAGCTTGAGCCAGGTAACGCTACTTTTGTGACAGACATGAACACGAAGAAGGCTGAGCTGAAGACTGCTCAGAGCGAGAAGAAGGTAATCGACAAGGCGATAAAGACAGAGAAGGCACAGCGCAAGGCTGCCGAGAAGGCACAGAAAGCTGCTGACAAGGCTGCCAAAGCCGCTAACAACCTCAACGCCCTGAAGACATCAAAGGGAATGTAAGAGACAAGAGGATAGAATAAAACCTTATGTGGGGTGTACACGGTGACGTGTACACCCCACATAAGGTTTAAAACGGAAAGACAGGAGAGACTGGAGGAACCAGAGGAACCAGAGAGACCAGAAGACCCGGACGACCCGGAGAACCCGGAAACCCCGGACGACCCGGAAAGACCGGAAGAACCGGAAGAACCGGAAGAACCGGAAATAACCCCTTACAGCCCCATCTCCCGTAGACGGGAGAGGACCTCAGCCTCTGTGGCACGGAAAGGGCCATGGGCCTCAATATTCACCGTCGCGACGGCAGAGGCGAAGAGAGCGGCGTCACGTGGGCTGTCGCCCTGGGCACGACGGTAAAGGTAGCCGAGGACATATGAGTCGCCACAGCCTGTCGCGTCGACCTTCTCGCGTTCTGGCACAACAGGGATATCATACAGATTGCCATCGGCAGCGACCATACTGCCATAGCTGCCAAGAGTCAGGAGCACCTCGCGCACACCCTGCTCATGAAGCATCATAGCCGCACGGCGCAGGTCATGCTCGCCTGTCAGCACCTCCGCCTCATGCTCATTGACCTTCAGGATGTCAATATAACGTAGGAAATCATCCTTGCCACTCCATGGGCAGGCGACAACACTTGTGCCACGCACCTCGCGGAGATACCCCTGGGCATCGAGCACCACTGTGCCGCGGCCATGCAGATAGCGCACGACATCAAGGGGGAAATCATCGGCAAGGAGAGAGCCGAGGACGATATAGTCGGCCTTTATGTCACGTATGCTGGAGAGAGTGAATGGGTCGGCCTTGGCAAGCACCTGCTGACGGCGGTTGTTGGAGTCAGCGCCGTAGATATTCTCAAAGAAGACCGTCTCACGCGACGGTACGACAGTGACATCAATCCCCTCGGCACGCATATCGTCGACAGACTTCATGTCACTCTCGGCAAGCGAGGCGACAAGGCGGTAAGAGACACTGGCAGCGGAGCGTGGAGAAGACTTCAGCAGAGCGTTGATGCCATAGGAGAAATAGTATGTCGTGCCCCCTGGCATGGAGACATCGCTCGTGGGAGTGACGATATGGTCACGGGTGATATGGCCTATGCATGTTATGGTTTTCATCTATTATATGTTTTCTTCATATGACACGCTGCACAGCCGCAAGAGACAAAGAGCCGGCGCTCTGGCAAAGGGGCAGCAATGCAGACTGTCATACAATGGTTGTCAAACAGTAATCGTATGGAGGCAAGGCGGGAATGGCGGCAGCATCACAGTGGGCGCTGGCAGCCACCTGCCAGCGGAAAAGATTTATTTCACGACGCCTTTCTCAAGATACTCGGCAAGGTTAGTGCGCATGACGCTTGCGACATGGTCAGCCGCAACCTTCTGCATATCGTGCTGCACCATTATCTGCACGAGCTGCTCGAAAGTGGTCTTCTGAGGGTTCCATCCGAGCTCACGGCGTGCCTTTGAGGGGTCTCCCCAGAGATTCACGACATCAGTAGGGCGGTAGAAATCCTCGCTGACCTCGACGAGAGTCTTGCCGACAAGCTCCTTGGGCCCTGCGATGCAGACGCCCTTCTCGTCGATACCCTCGCCACGGAACTCCAGCTCTATGCCTGCAGCCTTGAAGGCGGCATAGGCAAACTCACGGACAGAATGCTGCACACCGGTGGCTATGACGAAGTCCTCAGGTGTGTCATGCTGTAGAATAAGCCACATACACTCCACATAATCCTTGGCGTAGCCCCAGTCACGTAGTGAGGAGAGATTGCCAAGGAAGAGCTTCTCCTGCTTCCCCTGTGCTATGCGCGCAGCGGCAAGCGTTATCTTGCGTGTCACGAATGTCTCGCCACGGCGCTCTGACTCATGGTTGAAGAGTATGCCCGAGCAGCAGAACATGTTGTATGCCTCACGGTACTCCTTGATAATCCAATAGCCATAGAGCTTGGCGACAGCGTAAGGAGAATAAGGATGGAAGGGGGTCTCCTCGTTCTGTGGGACCTCCTCGACCTTGCCGTACAGCTCAGATGTCGAGGCCTGGTATATGCGGCACTTATGCTCAAGATGGTTGGTGCGGACAGCCTCAAGGATGCGGAGGACACCCGTGGCATCAACATCGGCAGTGAACTCAGGAGCGTCGAAGCTGACCTGGACATGCGACTGTGCCGCGAGATTGTATATCTCAGTAGGCTGGACGAGACCGACAAGCTTGACAAGAGACATGGAGTCTGTCATGTCGGCATAATGGAGATGGAAATGTGGCGTGCCCTCAAGATGGGCTATACGCTCACGGTAATCGACTGAGCTGCGGCGTATGATGCCATGGACCTCATAGCCTTTCTGAAGGAGAAACTCGCTCAGATAAGAACCATCCTGGCCTGTGACACCCGTGATGAGGGCAATATTCTTCTTTTCCATGATGAATAACTGATGTTTGTTTTTGTTTATGATGGTAGATTCTGAATGCTGATAATGATATTGTCTCTGTATAAACGACGGGCCTTCTCTTCTCCTTCAGAATACGGAACATAAGAGGAGAGGGACGGCAAGGGGACGGTCAGAGAGTGGAGCGGTACCACTCGAAGAGCTTGCGGACACCCTCGTCAATCTCGACACTGTGGGTCCACCCGAGCGAGTGGAGCTTGGAGACATCAATAAGCTTGCGCGGTGTGCCATCGGGCTTGGTGGCATCGAAGAATACCTCGCCCTCAAATCCGACAGCGTCGACGACGAGCTGTGAGAGCTCGCGTATGGTAAGCTCCTTGCCAGTGCCGACATTGATGTGACAATTGCGTATCTCACCGAGTGACGGTATGGCACCTCCACGACCGGCAGAGTGGTTGCGGTCGACAGCACCATCTGTCGACGCTCCATAGTGGACACTGGAATAACGCTCGATGCCTATGATGTCAGAGAAGCTGACATTGAGAAGGACATGGACAGAGGCGTCGGCCATGTCCTCGCTCCAGAGGAACTCACGCAGCGGTGTGCCTGTACCCCAGAGCGTGACGCGGTTGTCCTCAATGCCGTAACGCGAGAGGACAGCGAGAATCTCCTCACGCGACGACGAGCCGCTGACACCCTCAACGGGACGGCGGTCCATATCCCTCGCGATGCTGTCCCACTCACCGTCGTGGATAAGCTTGGAGAGGTAGACCTTGCGCATCATGGCAGGCATGACATGAGAGTTCTCAAGATGGAAATTGTCATTGGGGCCGTAGAGATTGGTAGGCATGACGGCTATATAGTCTGTGCCGTACTGGAGATTGTAAGACTCGCACATCTTCAGGCCAGCAATCTTCGCGATGGCATACTCCTCATTGGTGTACTCGAGGGGAGAGGTGAGGAGACAATCCTCTGTCATCGGCTGCGGGGCATTCTTCGGATAGATACATGTGCTGCCAAGGAAGAGGAGCTTCCTGACACCATGGGCGTAGGCCTCAGAGATGACATTACACTGTATCTTCATGTTCATCATGATGAAGTCGGCACGGTAAAGGGAATTGGCCATGATGCCACCGACAAAGGCAGCGGCAAGGACAACAGCGTCAGGACGCTCCTCATCGAAGAAGCGGCGCACGGCAAGCTGGTCGGTAAGGTCAAGCTCAGAATGGCTGCGGCCGACAAGATTCTGATAGCCACGCGAGAGAAGGTTGTTCCAGATGGCAGAGCCAACAAGGCCACGGTGGCCGGCAACATAAATCTTACTGTTCTTATCTAACATAATCGGTATAGATGGTTTCGGTAAAGGGGTAACGTATAATCAACACATGACAGGGGGTATATGCAATATCTCATAAAGAGAGTCAGACTAAGAGATTCTAATAATGGCACCGTCGCCCGCCACATAAGAGACAGGCTTGAACGAGAAGGAATGGCCCCTGTGGAGGCGGAGAGAAGAGCCGTGGCCTGCGACAGAGACAGGGGGAGATGAAGGAGGACACGGCATCAACACGGGATGGACACAAGGGCTGTGCGGATGCAAATTTACCAAATATTTAGGAAATGCTTTTGTTTTTCTAAATAAAAATCATACTTTTGTACGAAAAATAGACATGTAACAACTTTATCTCTTGGATTTCAGGGGAATAATAGCCATAACGGCAGGAACAGACAAAGCGCCGGAACACCAGGAGAGACAAGGCAAGAAGAACAGCATCACCATAATAAAAAGAAGGATGAACGTAGCAGTCATACTCGCCGGAGGCTCCGGCAGAAGAGTGGGAGGCGACAAGCCGAAACAGTTTGTCGAGGTGGCAGGGAAGGCTGTCATACAGCACACGATAGAGGCTTTCAGCCAGAACGGACGCATAGACGAGATAGCGATAGTGGCAAGGGAGGACTATGTCAAGGAGGTATGGGACATGGTGAGGAGAGAGGGATACAGCAAGGTGGCTCATGTGCTGAAAGGCGGAAAGGAGAGATACCACTCGTCGATTGCGGCCATAGAGGCGTATACCGATGACGATGTGAGACTGCTGTTCCATGACGCCGTGAGGCCTCTCGTCACACAGCGCATCATAGACGACTGTATCGACGCGCTCGACACATGCCAGGCGGTAGAGGTGGCAGTGCCTGCGACAGACACGATAATTGAGGTGGACAGCGAGGGGAACATATCGCGCATAACACCGCGGAGCAGGCTCAGGAACGTGCAGACACCACAGGGATTCAGACGTGGAGTGATAGCCGAGGCTTTCAGGATAGCTATGGAAGACAAGGACTTCGCACCTACCGACGACTGCTCTGTAGTGTTCAGATACATGCCCGGGATAAAGATAAAAGTTATAGAGGGCGACACACAGAACATCAAGATAACATACAAGGACGACCTCGATATGGCAGCGAGAGTGCTGGCAGGGAGAGAATGACAACAACAACAGCACAAACAGCAATGGAAAGATGAAAATGAAAAGATGAAAAAAAACGAAGCGACGTATATAAATTTATGGATAAACTCTTTGAAATATAAATATTTTAAGTAACTTTGCACAAAATCTCAGCATGCCTCACGCTGCCGGCTGACAACACATCACAGCGACAGGAAAGGCCAAGGAGCCAACCCCACAGACAGCACGGCACGGCAATAACAGCAGGCTAAGAACAGAAACAGGAAAATCAATAACATAAAATAGGTATAATCCATATCAAGAACAATGGTACTATTCTTCCAGACACCATCAAAGACCATCATCGCCACACAGACAGACCATGTGCTGAACAGTGACGAAGTGAACGAGCTGTCATGGCTCTATGACAACGCCACCCTCCTCGCAGAAGAGGAATTAGAGGGATGGTTCGTAGGACCACGACGTGAGATGATCACCCCGTGGAGTACGAATGCCGTGGAGATAACCCAGAACATGGGTCTCAAAGGCATATCACGCATAGAGGAATACTTCCCCGTGAACGACAAAGAGGCGTCGCACGACACTATGCTGCAACGTATGTACAACGGCATAGGACAGGATGTGTTCACCGTGAACATACAGCCAGAGCCTATCAAACACGTAGAGAACCTGGAGGAGTATAACGAGCAGGAAGGTCTCGCACTGTCAAAAGAGGAGATAGAGTATCTGCACAAAGTGGAGAAAGAACTCGGACGCCCCCTGACAGACTCAGAGATATTCGGCTTCGCACAGATAAACTCTGAACACTGCCGCCACAAGATATTCGGCGGGACATTCATCATCGACGGAGAAGAGAAAGAGTCGTCGCTCTTCCAGATGATAAAGAAGACAACACAGGAGAACCCGAACAAAATCCTGTCAGCCTACAAGGACAACGTGGCATTCGCCGAGGGACCAGAGATAGAGCAGTTCTCACCGACAGACCACTCACAGCCTGACCTCTACAAGGTGAAGAAGGTCAAATCGGTAATCTCGCTGAAGGCAGAGACACACAACTTCCCCACAACAGTGGAGCCATTCAACGGAGCAGCGACAGGAACAGGCGGAGAGATACGCGACCGTATGGGAGGCGGAACAGGCTCATGGCCCATAGCCGGAACAGCAGTCTACATGACATCATACCCACGAAAGGACGCCAAGGGCGACACGCCACACCACCTCGTGTGGAGCGACGAGTCAACATGCCAGCCATGGGAGAAGATACTGCCAGTAAGAGAATGGCTATACCAGACACCAGAGCAGATACTCATCAAAGCATCAAACGGAGCGTCAGACTTCGGCAACAAATTCGGACAACCACTCATCTGCGGCTCTGTACTCACTTTCGAGCATGAGGAGCACGGCGAGGAATACGCCTACGACAAGGTAATCATGTTAGCCGGAGGCGTGGGATACGGTGTGAAGCGTGACTGCATAAAAGGCGAGCCACAGCCAGGAAACAAGGTCGTGGTGATGGGTGGCGACAACTACCGCATAGGCCTCGGAGGCGGCTCGGTATCATCAGTGGAGACAGGACGGTACTCAAGCGGAATAGAGCTGAACGCCGTGCAGAGAGCAAACCCGGAGATGCAGAAAAGAGCATACAACGTGGTTAGAGCCCTCGGCGAGGAAGACAAGAACCCTATCGTCTCCATACACGACCACGGCTCGGCAGGACATGTCAACTGTCTCTCAGAACTCGTCGAGGAGTGTGGCGGCCTCATACACATGGACAAACTGCCTATCGGAGACAAGACACTGTCAGCAAAAGAGATAATAGCCAATGAGAGCCAGGAGAGAATGGGACTCCTCATCGACGAGGACGCAATAGAGCATGTGCAGAAAATCGCGGACAGAGAGCGCGCCCCAATGTACACCGTCGGCGAGACGACAGGCGACCACCGCTTCGCTTTCGAGCAGGCTGACGGCGTGAGACCATTCGACCTGGCCGTGGAGCAGATGTTCGGCTCGTCACCAAAGACATACATGGTGGACAAGACTGTCAAGCGCAAGTATGATGTCGTGACATATAACCTGACAGGTCTCGACAACAACACCACCCTCAACGAGCGCCTGACACAGTATCTCCGTGATGTGCTGCAGCTTGAGGCTGTGGCATGCAAGGACTGGCTGACAAACAAGGTGGACCGCTGTGTGACAGGACGTGTCGCACGCCAGCAGTGCCAGGGCGAGCTGCAGCTGCCTCTCTCTGACTGCGGAGCCGTATCGCTCGACTATACCGGGACAACAGGCATAGCAACAGCTCTGGGACATGCACCACAGGCAGCACTCGCCGACCCAGAGGCAGGCTCCGTGCTGTCAGTGGCCGAGTCGCTGACAAACCTCGTATGGGCCCCCATGGCCGACGGCATGGACAGCATATCACTCTCAGCCAACTGGATGTGGCCTTGCCGTGCACAGGAAGGCGAGGACGCACGACTGTACAAGGCAGTCAAAGCCCTGTCGGACTTCTGCTGCGAGCTGCAGATAAATGTGCCGACAGGAAAGGACTCGCTCTCCATGACACAGAAATACCACGACGGAAAAAAAATCATCGCTCCGGGAACAGTGATAGTATCTTCCGGAGGCGAGGTGTCGGATATAAGGAAAGTCGTGTCGCCCGTCATAAAGAACATGGCAGACAGCAGACTGT
This sequence comes from Hoylesella loescheii, assembly GCA_021531755.1. Classification (GTDB taxonomy): domain Bacteria; phylum Bacteroidota; class Bacteroidia; order Bacteroidales; family Bacteroidaceae; genus Prevotella. The sequence continues at coordinate 27,132 of JADYUK010000025.1, read as the reverse complement.
ACTACATTGACTTCTCGTTCGACAAGCTGCAGCTCGGCGGCTCAGCATTCGCACAGTCACAGGGGAAGGTCGGCTCTGACGTGCCAACAGTAAAGAACGCCGAGTACTTCCGTGACGCATTCATGGCTATACAACAGCTCGTGAATGAGGGACTCGTACTGGCAGGACACGACATCTCAGCAGGAGGTATCATAACAACACTCCTGGAGATGTGCTTCGCAAACACAAAGGGCGGTCTGGATCTCTGCTTCGACAAGATTCAGGAGGCTGATATAGTGAAGATACTCTTCGCAGAGAACCCGGGCGTAGTGATACAGGTAAGCGATGCCAACGCTCCACGTGCGAAAAAGATACTGGAGGACGCTGGAGTGGCATACGCAAAGATAGGCAAGCCTGCTGAGGGACGTGAGATAACCATACACAAGAACATCAGCAACGCACAGGTGCCTAACGCTAAGATTGCTGACAGGGATATGGTCTTCACATTCGACATCGACGCGCTGAGAGATGTATGGTACAGCACATCGTACCTCCTTGACAGAAGACAGAGCTTCAACGGAAAGGCCGACGAGAGATATGCCAACTACAAGAACATACCAGTAGAATGGACCGTCAGCGGAGCACCTCTCACCAAGACACCACGACCAGAAGACCGCAGACCTGTGGCAGCTATAATACGCGAGAAGGGTACAAACTCTGAGCGCGAGATGGCATGGTCATTCTATATGGCAGGATTCGATGTCAAGGACGTCACAATGACCGACCTCATCACCGGACGCGAGACACTCGAAGAGGTGAACCTCGTGGCATTCTGCGGCGGATTCTCCAACTCAGACGTGCTCGGCTCCGCAAAGGGATGGGCAGGAGCATTCCTCTTCAACCCTAAGGCGAAAGAGGCCCTCGACAAGTTCTATGCACGTGAGGACACCCTGTCGCTCGGTGTATGTAACGGATGCCAGCTGATGGTAGAGCTCGGACTCCTGAACAACACAAGCGCCACAACAAACGCACGAGACTATGCACAGATGCTGCACAACGACTCACACAAGTTCGAATCAGCTTTCGTGACACTCCAGATACCACAGAACAACAGCGTGATGTTCGGAAGCCTGTCAGGACAGAAGATTGGTGTGTGGGTGGCACACGGAGAGGGCAAGTTCAGACTCCCACAGGACGTGAGCGCATACAATATCGTAGCCAAGTATAATCACCACGAATATCCTGCCAACCCTAACGGCTCAGACTATGACGTGGCAGCACTGGCAAGCAATGACGGACGACATCTCGCCATCATGCCTCACCCAGAGCGGACACAATTCCCATGGCAGTGTGGATACTACCCGGAGGAACGCAGAATGAAAGACGAGGTGACACCTTGGCACGAGGCATTCGTGAACGCACGAAAGTGGATAGAGGAAAGGATGTGATTCCCCCGTAAACAATAAATGCCAATAGATAGGGTCGTAAACAAACCAACGACCCTATTTATTGGTATCAACATATTTGCCGCCTTGCCTTATGACAAGAAAACAGGCACAAAACATCAAAAGTGTCACCAATCCTTTGATATCAGAAACAGAACGACTACTTTTGCAGCAGTCTCACAGAAATATGTGCACAAAACCATGGGAGCCATTATGCGAAATGACAATATCAATAGATATATAGCAGCATGGTGAAGATCGCATAAACAGCACATATACATCCAAGACCCCAAAATAAAGACCGAATACGGAAAAAACATATTAAATTATGACAGACAAACTGGAGATAAAAGATGTCGCCGATGTAGTGGTACGCTTCTCAGGCGACTCAGGAGATGGTATGCAGCTTGCCGGCAACATCTTCTCAACAGTATCAGCAACTGTAGGAAACGGTATCAGCACTTTCCCCGACTATCCTGCCGATATACGAGCCCCGCAAGGCTCGCTGACAGGTGTATCAGGATTCCAGGTGCATATCGGTGAAGGAAGTGTGTACACACCTGGAGACAAGTGTGATGTCCTCGTTGCCATGAACGCAGCGGCACTGAAGACTCAGTACCGCTACGCGAAACCACAGGCAACAATAATAATCGACACTGACTCTTTCGGAAAGAAAGACCTCGAGAAGGCACAGTTCCAGACAGAAGACTACCTCGGAGAAATGGGCATTGACCCTGACCGTGTCATAGCATGCCCTATAACCCAAATGGTCAAGGACGCTCTCGCAGATACAGGCATGGACAACAAAGCCATGCTGAAATGTCGTAATATGTTCGCTCTGGGTCTCGTCTGCTGGCTGTTCAGCAGAGACCTCAACCTTGTGGCAAACTTCCTCAAGGAGAAATTCGCAAAGAAGCCAGCAATAGCCGAAGCGAACATCAAGGTCATACAGGCAGGATACGATTACGGACACAACACACACTCAAGCGCCACAAACGTATATAGGATAGAGACAAAGAACAAGGTGCCTGGACGGTACATGGATATCACTGGAAACAAGGCCACAGCATACGGATTCATCGCCGCAGCAGAGAAGGCAGGCTTGAAACTATATCTCGGCTCCTACCCTATCACTCCAGCTACTGATGTGCTCCATGAGCTCTCAAAACACAAATCGCTCGGAGTGACAACAGTACAGTGTGAGGACGAGATAGCCGGATGCGCATCGGCTGTTGGCGCAGCATTCGGTGGCGCACTCGCCGTGACATCGACATCAGGCCCTGGACTCTGCCTGAAATCAGAGGCGATAAACCTCGCTGTCATCATGGAGCTGCCGCTCGTCGTGCTTGATGTGCAGCGTGGAGGCCCGGCAACAGGCCTTCCAACAAAGTCAGAGCAGACAGACCTCCTGCAGGCACTATTCGGACGCAACGGAGAATCACCACTGCCTGTCATAGCAGCAACATCACCAACAGACTGTTTCTACGCAGCCTATGAGGCGTCAAAGATGGCACTGGAGCATATGACACCTGTCATACTGCTGACAGACGCATACATAGCAAACGGCTCTGGAGCATTCAAACTGCCAGATCTTAATGCAATGGTATCAATCAACCCTCCTTATGTCCCAGAAGAGATGAGAGGAACATGGACACCATACATGCGTGCAGAGAATGGCACACGCTACTGGGCTGTTCCTGGTCGTGAGGGATTTGAGCATATCCTCGGCGGACTGGAGAAGGATGACAAGACAGGCGCCATCTCTACAAACCCGGAGAACCATGACCTCATGACTCACAAGAGACAGCAGAAGATAGACAATATCGAAGTGCCAGAGCTTGAGGTTATTGGTGATGTGGATGATGCGGAGCTCCTCATAGTAGGATTCGGCAGCACATACGGACATCTCCGTGCTTCTATGGACGAGATGAGATCCAAAGGCATGAAAGTGGCACAGGCACACTTCAAATATATCAACCCTCTGCCAAAGAACACAGCTGAGGTGCTCAGACGTTATCCGAAGGTTGTTGTTGCAGAACAGAACATGGGACAACTGGCAGCCTGGCTGCGCATGAAGGTCGACGGATTCACACCTGTACAGTTTAACCAGGTGAAGGGTCAGCCATTCATTGTGAACGAGCTCGTAGAGGCATTCACAAAGGTTATCAATTCTTAATCCTAACATCAAAAAAAACAACACTACCATGTCATATACAGCTTCCGACTTCAAGAAAGGACAGCCACGCTGGTGTCCGGGATGTGGCGACCACTTCTTCCTTGCCAGCCTACATAAAGCCATGGCCGAAATAGGCACAGAGCCTTGGAACAATGCCGTGATATCAGGCATTGGATGCTCAAGCCGCCTTCCTCACTATATGGCAACATACGGCATGAACACAATACACGGACGTGCCGCGGCAATAGCGACAGGATGCAAGGTTGCGAACCCAAGACTCACAGTATGGCAGATAAGCGGTGACGGTGACGGACTCGCCATAGGCGGAAACCACTTCATACACGCTAACAGACGCAACATAAACCTCAATATGATACTCCTCAACAACCGCATATACGGTCTGACAAAGGGACAGTATTCACCAACATCACCACGAGGTTTTGTCTCCAAATCATCGCCTTACGGCACAGTGGAGGATCCATTCCGCCCTGCAGAGCTATGCTTCGGCGCACGTGGCCACTTCTTCGCCCGAACAGTAGCGACAGACGGCAAGCATACTGTTGAGGTGCTCAAGGCCGCTAACGCGCACAAAGGCGCATCAGTGACAGAGGTCCTGCAGAACTGTGTCATCTTCAACGACGGTACACACGCCTCAGTATACAATAATGCAGGCCGAGCAGAGAATGCCATTTATGTGGAACATGGCAAACCACTCATTTTCGGAAAAGAGAATGAATACGGTCTCGTACAAGATGGTTTCGGACTGAAAGTGGTCAAGATAGGTGAGAATGGCATAACAGAGAAAGATATCCTTGTACACGATGCTCACTGTGAGGACAATACACTACAGCTGAAACTGGCATTGATGGGCAATGGAGACGGATTCCCAATAGCTCTCGGTGTCATACGTGATGTTGACGCTCCCACATACGACGACTCAGTAGAAGCCCAGATAGAAGAGGTAAAGGCAGCCAAGAAATATCATAACTTTGCTGAGCTTCTCGAGACAAATGACATATGGGAGGTTAAGTAAAGGGAACAAGAAGATTCTTTTTATGGAATTACCATAGAGACGGAATGCCCTATGGTTGAACTGAATGGGGGAAGAAGCATATGGATATGTTTCTTCCCCGTTTTGTTTTTGCATTTGAAATAGCCAGACAGTGTACATCAAGCGCCATAAACATTATGAGCAATTAGACTATTACCACACAGAAAGACATTATGCATCCATATATAGCACAGTTTGCAATGAGCCGTTACACGAAGCATGGCATATTGCGAATTGTAAAGTGTAGAAAGCCATACAAATAAGGGCATCAGGGATTGCAATAACAATGGTACAATGGTTATGCATAATAAAAAAGTCAAAATGTAGTGCATAAGTTTGGATTGTTGGATAATTATTGTTATTTTTGCGTACAGAAAAAAGAAAGGACAAGCCATGTTACATATTGCAAATCCCATTTATGACATAGTCTTCAAATATCTGATGGAAGACGAGCGCATCGTGAAGACAATATTGTCTGCACTGCTGAAGAAAGAGGTGGTTGAAGCAGAAATAAGGAAGCACGAATACACCAACGGACGCAGAGACAAGATTTCCATGTTCCGGATAGACTTCGGAGCAAAAGTCAGAGAGGCAGACGGAAGCATCCATCTCGTACTGATAGAACTCCAGAAGACATGGCTGGAGACAGAGACACTAAGGTTCAGACAGTATCTTGGCGCACAATATGCCAATCCCGAGAATATGATCAAGGAAGATGATCCTATGGGATATGGTATACCTATGGTCACGGTCTACCTGCTGGGACACAAGGTGGGCGATATAGAAGTCCCCGTCCTTTATGTCGAGCACAAGTCTTATGACTATGACGGGAATGAAGTCACGAGGGGACTTCCTGATCCTTTTGTTGAGAGCCTTGTACACGACAGCATCATAGTCCAAATACCACGACTGCAAGGGAATGTCAATAACAGACTTGAGGAGGTGCTGAGTGTATTTGACCAGACGCGCAAGGACAGGCACAACAGACAAGTGATGAACATTGACGAGGCGGAATATGCTGGTGATGAAGAGATGATGCATATCATACACCGTCTGCTCGCAGCAGCAGCCGACGCTAAGCTTAGACAGGACATGAATGTTGAGGACGAGTATTTTCTTGCCATCGAGAATCGGGATACGGCCATAATGCAGCGTGATGAACGTATCAAAGAACAAGACAAACAGATAGCTGACCAAGGGAAACAGATTGCTGACCAAGACAAACAGATAGCTGACCAAGGGAAACAGATTGCTGACCAGGACAAACAGATTGCTGACCAAGGGAAGCAGATTGCTGACCAAGGGAAACAGATTGCTGACCAAGGGAAACAGATTGCTGACCAAGGGAAACAGATTGCTGACCAAGGGAAGCAGATTGCAGAGCAAAGCGACATTATCATATCATCTGCCAAACTGATGAAAGAGAGCGGAATGGCATTGGAACAGATAGCGACAATAACGAGATTGCCTATTGACACCTTGACAAAGCTATAATGTGCAGGCCTCCCAAAGTCTCCCCCCGCACAGCAAAAGAGAGGAAGCTAAAGCAGCACGGAAAACAAATGGCATTTTACGATTTATATATATAGACAACTTTATTACCGAAAAGAAAGAATAGATTATGAGACTTAATGGACGGAGAATGAGCGACAACATCAACGACCAGCGTGGACGGAGAGTATCAGGTGGAGCTAATGGCGGAATGGGACTACTAAACCTCGTTGGACTCCTCGGTGGAGGAAAGAAGAAGATACTACTGCTTGTCGTTATTGCAGTCGTAGCTCTCATAAGTAATGGGCCAGAAGGCCTGACACAGATTCTCGGACTCAGCGGGAGCCAACAAACACAGACAGAATACAAGCCCACACAGCAGGAACAGGAGCTGTATAAGTTTGCAGGACAGATACTGGCAGGCACAGAAGACGTTTGGACAGAAATATTCAAGCAAAACGGAAAGACGTACGTGCCACCAAAGCTGGTCATCTTCAACGATGCTGTACGTTCCGGTTGTGGCAATGCTACATCAAGCACAGGGCCTTTCTACTGCTCTGCCGACCAGACTGTGTATCTCGACCTTTCATTCTTCACAAGCATGAAGAAGAATATCGGTGCTGATGGAGACTTTGCATACGCATACGTCATAGCACATGAAGTAGGCCATCACGTACAGTATCTCCTTGGCGACCTCGACCGTATACACCAGCAGATGGCATCTGTAAGCGAGAAGGAGCGGAACCGCCTGAGCGTCAGGCTTGAGCTGCAGGCTGACTTCTATGCTGGTATATGGGCATATCACGACAACAAGATGTTCGGGAGCCTTGAGGACGGAGATATTGACGAGGGACTGAACGCAGCACAGAAGATTGGCGACGACTACCTGCAGAAGAAAGCGAGGGGATACACTGTGCCAGAGACATTCAACCATGGAACATCAGCACAACGCAGCAAAGGGCTGAAACTGGGCTCGCACACAGGCGACCTGTCACGAGGCGACACATTCAGCCCACGATACGACGAGCTGTAAGCGGGATGCTCGCTTTACAATCAGAGACACTCTACCGGCACTACAGCCATAAGACAGGGCCGTGGAGAGTGTCTGCCTGAACTGTGATAAGGTTCTGGAGGATTTACCGGATTGCAATAAATAACCAATGGGCTTTGTCTGGAATAGAACCAGGCAAAGCCCATTGCTGGTTTTATCGAGGCATATCGCATCCCGCCATGACCTTCTGAGTCTTGCCGTTTGCCATGCGGAGGATATTCACACCCTTAGCGGGTGTCTGCCTTTTCGAGCCGTACAGACCACAGACTCCCTCTTAGCCCTTTGTGTCACAGTCTGACGCGGCATGGATTCTGACTGTGTCACTGATTCTGACTATCGCGCCGAAACCACTCCATGGGGATATCGTCTCGTATGAACAGAGCGGTTCTTTCTGGACATAGAGTGTCACATCTTCTATTGAGTATTATTGAAAGCCTTCATGAGCTAACGGCATCTCACATGTAACAGCCTTGAGAGATTTGCGCCCATATTATCCAGAAGAAATTGATTGCCAATTGTTTGCTGTTGCCCTAACATTATACAGGCTGCTATGGCTGTCTACCGTACAGTAACATTGCCATATAAAAAGAATTCTGTAAGCAATATACTTGGCGGCATAAGAGGTACTGGATGGGAGCACCATACAGTATCTCTGACGAGACCATTCAGCACATCTTGCAATCTTGAAGAAATCACACGAAAACTGTAAGCATTATCACGACGAAAACTACAGAATGTAAGCAGCAGGCGGACAGTGTTGTGTTCTCGGCAAAATCCCCATCAGGATATGTTCTCAGCAAAATCCCCGTCAGGCTGTATTCTCACTAAAAGCCTCCTCAGACTGTGTTCTCGGCAAGAATGCGGATGACTGTGCGGGGCATGGATGACAGGCTGAAGGACATTGGAGACGGCATAGTAGACAGCAGGTGGAACACGTGGAGGCGGGACAAATAAAAAAAGCCAGCATGATCACTCATACTGACTTTCAGTTTACAGACTGTCGCTCAAGGCGAGATTAAAACTCTTTCTTAACCATGAGAATCTCCAGAGACTAATTCATTCCGGAGCGTCTGCAAATCTTTTACCTTAAAAAAATCTATCAAACTAACTAACCTAAATATGCATTTTCCCAAATGCGCTGCAAAGATACAAAGATTACGCAACAAACTATGCGCCATACTCTATATTTATATTTAAATAACATGATTTATTGACAACTATCAAGAAAACGATATGAAACAATCTAATAATACGATATATGCACACGTGACATGCTGTTATATAGGGTGTTATATAATGTTTCACGGCAAAGGAAAGATGAAGTGTATGTAAGAAAAAAAAGAAAAGGACACACAAGCGGAGATAGTATGCGCAGGGTTTGGCCATCAACAATATATTGAGGGACGATGCCAGCCTGTGATGCAGACATGGCATAGTGGCGAGCTGATATCCAGGGAGAATCCTCATGCCTGAGGCATGGCAAGGACATCTATGTCCGAGAGAGGGAGTCCCCCGTCCCAGAATCAGTCTGCCATGCAGGATTTAACCATAATTAACCACAAATTATGGCAACAAGAACGTCTGGGGAAAAAAATATTAAGTAATTTTGCAGCCGGAAAAAAACAAGTGAACATCAGTATACTCTTCTGAAAGAGAAAACATATGGATAACATCTCAGTAAAGAAAAGCCTTTACCGTCTCACTATGCCTATATTCATCGACATAGCGCTTGTCATGCTTCTTGGCGCTGTCGATACAGTGATGCTGTCACGCTATAGCGACGATGCTGTGGCAGCTGTAGGTCTTGACAACCAGCTTGTCTCCTTTGTCTTCCTCATCTACCAGTTTGTCTCGATGGGTGCCGCGATATTGTGTGCCCAATATTTCGGGGCGGGCCTTAGAGTCCGTTTCATGCAGATAGTGGGCATAGCCGTCATTGTCAACACACTCCTTGGCATCACTGTCAGCGGAGTGTTATGTCTATGGGCAGAGGAGCTGCTGAGAGGTTTCGGGCTCAGGGAGGGGCTTATGGCAGATGGTGTCAGATATCTCAAGATAACCGGCGCGCTGTCATTCTTCCAAGCCTTGTCGCTGACATTCAGCGCCTCACTGCGCTCGACGGGCAAGACCGTGAAGCCCATGCTTGCTACCGTCGCCGTCAACTTGCTCAATATAGCCGGCAACTACGCCCTTATCTTCGGCCACTGGGGATGCCCCGCAATGGGCGTTGAGGGAGCGGCATGGGCCACAGCTGGCAGCCGCATCGCCGCCACAATCATACTCGCGTGCTTCATGCCTGCCATATGGCCCACATACACTGGCAGCGAGAATGGCGAATCGAGAACCTTAACAAGCCGCCTGCAGACGATGTTATCGTCATTCTTGCCCAGCAGGATGCGCCATACTCTGCTGCAGCTTCCCCTCTATACACTCCGCGCCTCGTATATCATCCTGAAGTTTCCGGTGAAGGCGGCGGCAAAGTCAGTCAGCGCCGTCACAGCCCTCAATGCGTCATACAAGAGCTATTTCCGGCCCTTCCCATGGCAAGAGATGCGCAATCTATTCCATATCGGCATCCCCGCCATGAGCGAGGAGATGTCCTACTCGCTGTCACAGATAGTGATAACATACTTCATCAACCAGATCAGCACCGACGCCCTTGCAACCAAGGTATACTGCACGACGACCATAACATTCGTCATCCTCTTCAGCACGAGTATCGTGCAAGGTGGTGACATACTCGTCGGACACTACGTCGGACGCCTGAGATACCGTGCCGCCTATCTGCTTGGCAACTATGTCTACCGCATAGGCATGACACTGACACTTATCGTAGCGGCAGCCCTGGCAATAGGCGGACACACGCTGATGACATGCCTGACGGAGAACAGCGACATCATACGCATGGGGACATATATCTTCTGCATCGACTTTTTCCTCAGCTACGGCAGGGTGAAGAATATCTTCGCCTGCGGCACACTGCGCGCCACAGGCGATGCCATCTATCCCGTCGTGGTAGGAGTCATATGCCAGTGGACTGTCGCTGTGGGCATTGCCTGGCTGCTCGGAATCCCCTTGGGCCTCGGTCTCATTGGCATTTGGATTGCCTTCTGCATGGACGAGAACCTTCGTGGCATAATACTAATGCGCCGCTGGCACTCACAGCGGTGGCGCGGCAAGGCGTTCACGACGTAGCCGCCCGACGCCAATAAAGATATCACAACTTATCTCCATACATCAAATCGCCGGCATCGCCGAGGCCAGGGACGATATACTTGTGCTCGTTGAGCGTGGGGTCTATTGCAGCACAGTAGAGCATGACATCGTTCGACGGGAATATCTTCTTCAGGAACTCCACACCAGGTTTTGCCGCAATGACCGATGCCATGATGAGGCGTGCAGGGCGTCCCTTGGTGCAGAAAGCCTCATAAGCGAGCTCCATACTGCCGCCTGTGGCAAGCATAGGGTCAACAAGAATCAGAGTCTTCCCCTCAAGGCTTGGCGTGGCGATATACTCCACCCGTATGCCCACTTCTGTCCCCTCCTTGTCCTTGTAATAGCGATAGGCCGAGACGAAGGCGTTGCCAGCGTCGTCAAAAACATCGAGGAAGCCCTGATGGAGAGGCAGGCCAGCACGGAAAACAGTCGCAAGGACTATGTCATCAGCAGGCACAGAGGCCACTGTCTTGGCGAGAGGTGTCTCGACCTCAATATCCTTATAATCCAACGACTTACTGATTTCGTAGGCCATTGCATGGCCAATGCGTATGATATTCTGGCGGAAGCGCAGGCGGTCACGCTGCACATCACAGTCGCGCAGCTCCATGAGATACTTGCCGATGATAGATTTCTGTCGGCTGAAATCGATAATCTTCATATTATTTCTTGATATAGATTATAAAATTTGCTCTGATTATTTGCAAAGTTAGTAAAATAATTTTAAAAAGGTAAGAAAGTATTGGATATATTCCAATAAATTCGTAAATTTGCATCACGAAAAGAGTGCATGACCCCTTATGGGGTCTACTCAGGATGACGCTTAACAAGAAAGTGTTATCCGCGGGGTTCCAACCCGCCGGAATACAAGGATAAACATCAATAGGATTACAAACCCAATTAAAAAATAATTAAGAACCAATGGCAAATTTAGATTTGACAAAGTATGGCATCACTGGCTCAACAGTGATAGCCCACAACCCTTCATACGAGCAGTTGTTCGAGGAGGAGACAAAGGCAGGTCTCGAAGGTTTCGAGGTAGGAAAGAACACTGAGCTTGGCGCTGTTAACGTCATGACAGGTATCTACACCGGCCGTTCTCCTAAGGACAAGTACATTGTAATGGACGAGAACTCTAAGGACACCGTATGGTGGACAACAGAGGGCTACAAGAATGACAACCACCCAATGTCTGAGGATGTATGGGCAAAGGTCAAGGAGCTCGCTGTCAAGGAGCTCTGCAACAAGAATCTCTATGTTGTCGACGCATTCTGTGGCGCTAACAAGGACACACGTATGGCTGTCCGCTTCATCGTCGAGGTAGCATGGCAGGCACACTTCGTGACAAACATGTTCATCAAGCCAACAGCAGAGGAGCTTGCCGAGTTCGAGCCAAACTTCGTTATCTACAACGCATCAAAGGCAAAGGTAGAGAACTACAAGGAGCTCGGCCTCAACTCAGAGACTTGCGTCGCATTCAACGTGACAAGCCGCGAGCAGGTTATCATCAACACATGGTACGGTGGTGAGATGAAGAAGGGTATGTTCTCTATGATGAACTACTACCTCCCTCTCCAGGGCATCGCCTCAATGCACTGCTCTGCCAACTGCGACATGAACGGTGAGAACACAGCTATCTTCTTCGGCCTCTCTGGCACAGGCAAGACAACACTCTCTACCGACCCTAAGCGCCGCCTTATCGGTGACGACGAGCACGGATGGGACGACAACGGCGTATTCAACTTCGAGGGTGGCTGCTACGCAAAGGTCATCAACCTCTCAAAGGAGAACGAGCCAGACATCTATGGCGCCATCAAGCGTAACGCTCTTCTCGAGAACGTTACAGTGGCTGAGGACGGCACAATCGACTTCAACGACAAGTCAGTGACAGAGAACACACGTGTCTCTTACCCAATCAACCACATCAACAACATACAGCCAGGCTCATCAGCTCCAGCAGCAAAGAACGTCATCTTCCTCTCTGCTGACGCATTCGGTGTGCTCCCTCCAGTATCTATCCTCACTCCAGAGCAGACACAGTACTACTTCCTCTCTGGCTTCACAGCAAAGCTCGCAGGCACAGAGCGTGGCATCACAGAGCCAACTCCAACATTCTCTGCTTGCTTCGGACAGGCTTTCCTTGAGCTCCACCCAACAAAGTACGCTCAGGAGCTCGTTAAGAAGATGAACATGTCTGGCGCTAAGGCATACCTCGTGAACACAGGCTGGAACGGCACAGGCAAGCGTATCTCTATCCCTGACACACGTGGTATCATCGACGCTATCCTTGACGGCTCTATCCTCAAGGCAGAGACAAAGAAGATTCCTATGTTCGACTTCGAGGTTCCAACAGCTCTTCCTAACGTGAACCCAGCTATCCTCGACCCACGCGACACATACGAGTGCGCATGCCAGTGGGAGGAGAAGGCAAAGGATCTCGCTGCCCGCTTCATCAAGAACTTCGAGAAGTACACAACCAACGAGGCAGGCAAGGCTCTTGTAGCTGCTGGCCCAAAGCTCTAAGACTGGGATAAGTTTGAATAAAAAAAGACGTTTTCCCGCCAATCCAGAGTTAGCAAGTACGCTCTTGTCTTCTAACTTAACGAAAACGTCAGAATAAATCATAATTTAATGGACGACGGTGTCTCTATGACGAGACACCGTCGTTCTTGTTTGTAATGGAACATGAGACATAGGATGAGAGGTATAGATAGCGGTAGGAGACATTCTGCTGTCAACAAACCAGCCTCTACGCCAAATTCATACCAGCCTCTACGCCAAATTCATACCAGCCTCTACGCCAGCATCAACACCAGCCTCTACGCCAGCATCAACACCAGCATCATCGCAAGCCTCATTCCAGTCTCAACCCAGCATCATCTCAGCTTCATACCTGCATCAACACCAGCATCAACCAGGCCTCATCCCAGTCTCAACCCAGCATCATCCCAGCATCAACCAGGCCTCATCCCAGCATCAACTCCATTTTCTACGCCGGCATCATGACGGCTTAACACCTGGTTCATACTACATCACCGGGTAGTGGATATACCCACAAAAACAAGATTTGACCGCCGATTTTCCTCTTCAACTGATTATTATTCAGAAATAATCATTATATTTGCATCATCATACTAATTGTCAAGAAACTCAACCTGTTAACACGATATTATCTATGAAGCGAATTACACTCATTCTCCTTGCATGCCTACTCTACTATCCTATGTTGCGTGCGATAGACCTCACACGCGCCACTATAGTCTATGACTCCACCGACCACCCTCTTGTCAGCCAGATGGCCAAGGTGCTTTCAGAAGACATAGAGCGAGTCTCCGGGGTACGTCCTGCTGTGAGCACACGCAAGGTCAAGGGGCAGTGTGTCATTCTCAGCACCACATCAAAGACCTCACGCCATAAGGAGCTGCGTGGCAGATGGGAACAGTATGCCATTGACAGCGACGCCTCCACGCTCTATATAACCGGCTCGACACCACGCGGCCTTGCCTACGGTGTGTTCCATGTCAGCGAGCGTATTGGTGTGAGCCCATGGTATTGGTTTGCCGACGTTCCTGTCGACAAGTCATCAAATATTGTCCATGACTATACTGAGAGGTACACCAGCGCAGAGCCGACAATCAAATACCGCGGCATTTTCCTAAACGATGAGGACTGGGGACTGAAGACATGGGCCGAGAAGACCTACGAGCCTGAATTGGGAGACATAGGTCCCAAGACATATGACAGGATATGTGAGCTTATCCTCCGTCTGCGCGGCAATATGCTTGCCCCTGCCATGCACCCATGCACAGGAGCATTCTACAGCCATCCTGAGAGCCAGATTGTGGCAGACAAATGGGGAATAATGATAACGACAAGCCACTGTGAGCCGCTGCTCTTCAATAATGCCTCGAAATATGAATGGGACAAGAAGCGTGACGGAGAATGGAACTACGAGACAAACAGCGCCACCATACTTGCCAAACTCGACAACCGTATACGCGAGACAGCCCGATACGACAACATATACACCATGGGCATGAGAGGGCTGCATGACGAGGCCATGAAAGGCAGCAAACGTCTGGAAGACCGTGCCAGAACCCTCGACAAGGTCATCAAGAAACAGCGTGAGATACTGGAGAAATACAAGAAACGCCCAGCAAGCAGCATTCAGCAGATATTCGTCCCATACAAGGAGACACTCGACATATATGATGCCGGGCTGAAGGTTCCGGAGGATATCACGCTCGTATGGCCCGACGACAACTACGGCTACATGAAGCGTGTCAGCAACCCGGCAGAGAAGCGTCGCAGCGGGCGTAGCGGTGTCTACTACCATATCAGCTACTGTGGCTCTCCTCACGACAACCTGTGGCTCTCCACCACTGCCCCACAGCTCATGTACGAGGAGCTGCTGAAAGCCTATTCTGCTGGAGCTGACCGCTATTGGCTCCTGAATGTCGGGGACATAAAGCCGATGGAGATAGCGATACAGATGTTCATGGACATGGCCTATGACATAAATTCGTTCAGCTACGAGAATGCCAACCGCTACCAAGCCTTATGGCTCTCGAGAGTCTTCGGCGAGGAACACCTTGGGGCGTTCCAGTTTGTCCTTGACGGGTTCTACCGTCTGGCATGGGACCGCAAGCCGGAGTTCATGGGCTATGAGATGGAATGGGACTCTCCAGAGTACTGCCGCCTATACGACACCGACTTCTCGTTTGAGACAGGCACAGCCCAGAAGCGTCTTGTAGAGTATCAGGACGTCTGCAATGTCTACGATGCTATCGAGCGCCGCGTCGCCCCATCCCTCCAGCCAGCCTTGTTCGAGATGTTAGGCTATGCTGTCCATTCGGCCTACCAGATGAACCGCAAGTTCCTCTACGCCCAGGCAAACCATGAGACAGGCCAGAAGCTGTATGCCGACCTCGCTTGTGATGCTGACGATGCGATTCAACGCCTTCTCCAGCGCTACAACACAATGCTCGACGGGAAGTGGGCATATATGATATCTGAGGTCATACCAGGCTACAAAGCCCTCTATCAGAATATGCCGGAGCTGGGCGACACCATCAACACGTCCTACCGTCTGCCCGACAATCAGCGTCATCCAGAGCTCAGGCACAAGATAGACCTCAGGAAGGTGAAGATGGAAGAGCCATTCCGGATGCTTGAGGGAATAGGGACTGACTGGCACGCCATACAGATGGGACAGCCGTTGGAATTCGACAAGGGCGGCAAACTTGAATTGGCTGTGCCAGCCGGGTATATCAGCCGTGATGCCGACAGTCTCTCCGTATGTGTCTCTGTGGTGCCTATGTGGCCAGTAGCTTATGGGCGCAGCAACCGTCTCACAGTCAGTGTCGACGGTTCAGCCCCTGTCACATGCGAGAACAAATTCAAGGAACGGGGACGTGAGTGGAAGATACAAGTGCTTGAGAACCGCAAGGAGTTTCTCCTCACCTTCCCTCTCGACAAGTCGCGCAGCCAGCATACCATATCGCTCGGCATCGTCGATCCCGGACAGATAGTACAGAAGATAACTGTCGAGTAACCATCAAGAGGGAGAGCGGTCTCCGGATGACATCAAGCCACTGAGAGACCGGGCAGACACTCCAGGCCAGTGGCCATAAACGCCAAGACCATACTCCAGCACATAAGCACCACGATGTGTGGTGAGCATTGTGCAGTGGAGTATGGTCCTGTTTTTTGCCACAAATATTATTGGTATAGCCCACTGCCTTTTGCGTTGCTATTGTCGCTTTTTGTCAGTCAGTGTTTATTGGCCGGTCAATAAGTGCGAATGAGCGGCTCATACGTAGCTTTTGAGCCGCTCATTCGGTATCTTTTACAAAACGACGCTAACACACTGAGGCATTGGACTTTACATCAAGGCCGTATTCAGCCTGTTGTCCAGCGCACACAGTGGTAGCTGTCTATCATCGAGCGGAACAGGTCGTCTTCTGAGAGAAGCCTCTTGTTGCCGACACATATCATCTGTCTTCTTGCACGTGTCAGGGCGACATTCAGCTTGCGGTCTACGACATACTCCTCGCCCTGGCGGCCTGCCATGAAGCGGTTGGCAGTGAGGAAACCGAGCTGCTGGCGCTGGCTGACTGTGAATGAGTACAGGATGACATCGCGCTGTGAGCCCTGATACCTCTCTACAGTGTCTATGCTGATGGCCTCGGCAATATCCGCCGCCCCGAGACGCGTTATCTCACGGCGTATAAGGCTTATCTGATTACGGTAGGGGACGATGACGCCGAGTGTCTTACGGCTGTCCCATGCCCCGCCCACTTGTCTTCTCAACCTCACGATGATATCTGCAACGGCACGCGCCTCAGAAGTGTTTGACTTGACATCGCCGGCAATGCCGTCTCGCTCAACATCGAAGAACAGCACCCTATGGCTCTTCAAGACATCGTCAATATCGTCTGCCGACGGTTCGCTGTACGCCAGCCTTGTCTCCTCCTGATGTGGCAGCGGCACAGGCAGCAGTCTCTCCTCCTTATAGAAGGCGGCCCCCGGCCATGAGGCTATAAGCGGATGCATGCGCCCCTGGCGGCGCAGTATGCCGCATGGGGCGGCCGATGTGGCAAGCGAGGCGAGACGCTCAAAGAGCGAGCGGCGACAGTCCGTAAGTCCTATCTTCCTCAGTTCAGGCTCCGTGACGAGCGAGTCTGCCTCGCTCTGCTGTACTACTGCCGGCAGCTGTTTCGTGTCACCTATGAGGATAAACTTCCCGAGACGTGACAAGAGGCCGATTATCGAGGGCTCAAGAATCTGTGACGCCTCGTCGACAATGGTCAGGGAGAATCGTTTCAGCGTGAGTATCTCCTGATGGGACATGAGCGTTGATGTCGTGGCGACGACAACCCTCACCTCTGAGATATATCGCCTGATGGATGACATATTGCCCATCTCGGCGAAGAGGCGTGACGCGAGATGTGGGCGGAAGACCTCGGCACAGGTGTACTCGTTGCCAACGCGGAGATAATCAATCCCTGCCTCGTCCAGCATACCGCATATCTCGTCGACAGCCCGGTTGGTGTATGATGTGAGGAGGATATTGCCTTCAGGGGCGGGGGTCGAGGCGAGATGCTCCTCTACCATGAACCTCATGGCCATGGATGTCTTGCCTGTCCCCGGCGGGCCGACGAGCAGATAATAGTCCTGTGCCTGACGTGCCTGTAGCAGGACTTCGTCGTATGAGGGGTGATAGCTGCGTGTCAGCTGTCGCGAGGTGTCATACCTTGGAGCTGTAGAGCCAAGGAGCAGCCTGCGGCGTTCTGGCTTGGCCATCATGAACATATACAGCGCACGCAGCCCTGACGCCATGCCTGACGACGAGCTGGCATGCTCTACAGCCCACAATGCAGGCTCTCCGGTATCGGGAGCGAGGGCCTGGCGGCTTAGCGGCTGGGGGTCGGCAAGGCGTATGGCTGCCATGGCGGGCGAGAGGCGCGTGATGCATCCCTTATACAGGATGGATGATGTGGCGTCGGGAGTCTTACCCTCGGCATAGCGGTAAAGGTAGACATAATCGCCTAATCGGAAATCCACCTCAGCGTCATCGCTGCGCATGAGAGTGAGGTCGCGTGTGGTATGGCTGACCATATCGACCTCTATCCGGCCTGTCATGATACTGCCCTGGGATACCTTCTCGTCGTATGGCATATTCCATATGTCGGAGACAGAACGCGTGGCGCCCTCCTGTGAGCCGAGACACGCCACAGCATTCTCACGGAAGAGGAACGTCGCCATGCGGCAGAAATACATCTTCTCAAGCTCTGTAGAGCAGTGGAGCGGGGCGAGAAGCTGCTGGTGGCGGGGACGGATAAAGCGCTCATAGAACGAGGAATGGCAGCTACGCTCATTGAGAGTCTCCGGAGTGAGAAGCGTGAGCATATCCATGGAGAAGCCATGGCGGGCGAAATAGACCATACAGGCTGTGATGCGGTTGCGCACCATCATAGCCTCACGCAGCAACTGCTGATAATAGCCGACGGAGAGAAGGCCATCGGCTATAGGATAGCGGGAATAGAGCAGACGGATATCAACGCCTGAGGGGGAGAGGGAGAAGTTCTGGTGGAGCACAGCATAGTAGAGCAGCAGCTGGACATAATGCGGCTCCTGCTGTATGGCGCCGTGCTTCCCTGGGCGCCGACTCTCTATGTTGTAGTTCTTCCCAGACTTCTGCTCGACAAGCAGACGCATATCCTCTGTCATGAGGTCGACACGTCCCTGCAGACCGAGGGAGGGACAGATGAACGATGGCTCAAGCAGGTATTCATGGTCATGGGCAGACTCTCGGACGGCTTCATCATTATTATTGGCCGACGGGACAGGCGCGGCATCGCGGTGGTCTGGGCTGGAAAGGGCGGCATCGAGAGTCTCGCGTAGCTGTGCGAGATTCATAGCCTGTGACTGGCACTGGAGCTTGTAGTCCTGTGCGTCAAAGTCCGGACACGTGGCATAAGCCATCGCCTCATCAGCAAAATGTGTCCTGAGGGTATCTCTCCATAACTGGTCAATATCACTCCCTGCGGGCGAACGGAGGATGATGTCGAGGAGACAGCCGGCATAGTTACCGAGCAGGATGGCCTGTGAGTTTGCCGAGGGCTGCATAAGATTGACCATGTAGGACAAGGGGTGGTGGCCCCAATCGGTGAAACAACGTGCCACCGACGAGATATCCAGAAGATAATCGGGCTCCAAGACTACAAAGCGGGGAGAGAGACTTCCGTCGTCTTCCTCATGTACATCGACGATGGATATTGTCATTCCCTCACGTGCGGTGGTGAGGAGATACTCGTCCACCTGTATGATGTTGACATCACGGAGCGTCACACTGTCGTCCATGCGCATGGTGATGCTTCCTACGACGAGGCGCTCGCCCTGTGGCTTGGGGTAGCGCTCTGTTGCCGCCACGAAGCCTCTCGTCTGCCTGTAGTCGATATGGCGGCCCTTATGGCGGTGTAGGCCATCAGCGGGGATTGCCCTCAAGACATAGGATGGGATATCGACCGAGAAGATGGCGGAGACAAAGACAGCAAGGGCACGACAGTCATAAAGCCATGTCTCGCGCTCCTTGCCGTCATCAGCGTCAGCCGTGCTGTCGGGCGATTCTGTCCCTGTCTGCCGCTGTGGCATAGCGTATGGATTGGAGAGACTGTTCGTGTCTCTTCTCATGCGCTGTATCTCTATGGTATCGGGGACAGACACATGATGATGGCGGCAGAGCCAGTCAACCTGTGCGAAGAGACTGCCGAAACCCTGCCTCGTGTCCTTCAATCCCTCATGGCATATCTGGACAAGAAGCTCGTGCATATAGAGCCGCCCCTTACGCGGGATGAGGCTGTCGGCCGTGGCGAGCCACTCTATACGTTTGAAGAAATCATCGGTTATCGCTGTCATCCCAGTCTGGAGAAAAATGTTATGACTTCCTCCCATGTCTTGAACTGCTCAGAACCGTATTCTATAGCCGTGGCCATAGACGAGGCGGGAGGTGTGGGTGAGATATAGAAGTCTCCGTAGAGCGTCTCTGGGGTATTGGTGAATATGGTGTGTCCGTAAGCGGGCACATTGACATACTCGCTGAGCCATCCAAGCACATCCTTATAGTATGCCACATCGTACGCCGGAGCCTTCGCTACAAAGCGTATGTCGTATGTGTCGAGAAGGGCATAGATGGCTTTGCGCATTGAGGGTGTCGCCTGTCCATGGCTGTCGTGGAGGGCGTCATAGTCGATATACACTATCTCCCGCTGGCGAGCGTCCTGGCGGTCGTCAATCCAGCGGACAACAGGGATGAGGGCCGAGCGCACAACATTGTCCACAAGACGGTGCCCGCCGTGGAACGAGATGGCATCAGGATAATGCTCACGGAAAATATCGAGGGTATGCACGACATCGTCATTGTCGCCGAAAAGGCCGTACACACGGCCGGCATCATCCGCAGCCTGTGAGAAACATTGCTCCGTCAGCTGTCGGTATTCCTTCACGATAGCCTTTGTTATGACCATCTCCTGCACGCCGTCGCGCCTCGGGTTCTGGAACGTCAGCTTGCCCACCATGCCGTGGCTCGCCATCGTGTCTCCCATCTGGAAAGCCGGATTGACCGTTATGCGGTCGTATCCATAGAGCATCTCGGCCATCATGCCGCCCATGGATGTCCCTATTATAAGGTCGGGGTGCTCATCATTGCAGACACTGTGTAGCATATCCATGGCCTCAGCAGGATGGATGGGAATATCGGGAGCGATGACTGTGGCAGAGGGAAGCAACGTGCGGAGGAGGGTCACGGTGCCTGACTGGCCGCTCGATGCGAATCCATGGACGTACAATATCTTCTTGCCCTTCATGATATCGGGCCATGTCTTTATATATTCATTCTGCATAATGCTGGAGTGTATTTCTTTACTTATTTCATTCGATTGATTTCTGTCTGGATGTGATATGTGATGCATGAAGACGCTCTCCCCTCACTTTACCGTCCTCCCCTCATTCACGGTAAATCACACATCAAGCTGGGGAGAAGGTCCGCCTTTATCATGAGCCGTATGGGCATCACCAGTTATCATCCGGTGCGGGACATTGATGCAGGCATTCAGAAAGCGATTCTCGCCTGTACGACAATGTCGTTCTGTGTCGGGGAGTGTATGGCCTGCAGGCCGGAGGAGATGGTATCACGGTCAAAGTAACGCAAGACGGCATAGCGGAGGGACACATCCAGATGGCTGCTCAACTTTGCCTCAGCTATTACATTCCCCCTCAGAGAATGGCCATACATCATATTGAACATCGAGGTGTATAACTGTGCCTTGTCGTTGATGTACAGGCGCGCTGCGTAGTCTGTAGTGTAGGCGTATGAGAGGGATGCCCATAAAGACCAGCTCCCTGTCTTATAGCCGGCACCTTGTGACACGGCCACGCCCCAGTCAGACGATGAGGGGACACACGCGGCATGAATCTGTGTCTGCGATGTCCATCTACTACGGGACAACTTGAATATCATGCGTGCCGCATGACGCGAGTCACCATCACCGCCACCAATGAATGATGGCAGTGGTGAGCCATCTGCCGCAATAGCTTTCTCCGTGTATCTGTAACGCATAGAGACAGTGGCATCGCCCCTGGTGTACACCCCCTGCACATAAGTGTCCCATGAGCGTGATGGAGATGAGAATCCGTAGCGTTCCCATGGATGGTAGGCACAGTCAATATAGGCCGAGAGGACTATCCGGCTTATACTGCTCGTCACGACACCAAGATAGAACCCGCTCTCGTTGGCCGAGGTGCTCATATCGCCGAACGACTTCCCGAGGAGGCTCTGGAAACGGTAGTCGTAGAAACGATGGAGAGCCACAACAGACCATAGCGGGGCAAACTTCCATCGCACATAATTCGATGTTGACACTGCTATGCCATGCGGGTCTCCTGCTATCGGCCGTGAGCGTTCTGTTATGGCCGTCTCGCCTCCAGCCTGAAATCTCGGGTGTATGTATGCATAGGAGAGTGAGGCGGCTGGGAAATCCTTGCCCGAGGGATAATACCGGCGGTAAGGATAGTTTGTCTCGGGAGAGAGCTTATGGTCGAGCCTGACATGAATGACATTAAGCGCCACACGGAAGGGCAGCTGGCTGTAGCCTAACGACAGGCCTCCCGCATACTGGAGAGCCACGGCGCGACGCTCCATCTCCGTCTCCGTGCGGTGGTATCCTGTCGTGCTTATCGACGCGAGCACCGTCGATTTCTGCTCCTCATAGAAACGGCCGTCTATGGGGCGGCAAGAGAAGAACGGGGTCAGCGTCATCTCTCCACTTCCCATACGGAAAGCAAGTGTAGCCGCCGCTCCCTGCAGATAGTTTGATTCCTGACGCGAGGCATGGCCGCGCAATAACGTTGACACCTGTGGGACTGCCAGAAGCATTGATGAGCGTGACAAACGGTATGTGTTGTTAAGTATAAGCCCCATGCCCATTGACAACTGGTAATGTCCGGCGACGGCATTCCTCAGACACCCGATATTCCTCAGTCGCACAAACCCAGTATAGAAGTCCCATCCCTTGGCGTTCTTTCCGGCGAAGAAAGGCTCTCCCGCATCCTGTGCGGCAGTGAGGGCGGCATCGAGCTTGCGCCCGTTGAACTTGTATCTTAGTGTATGGCTGTAAGGGCTCCCCAGATAGCTGTCATCCCTGTATCCCTCACGCTCATAAAGCGGAACACTCATGGTGAGCAGGACCTTATGCCGTTGCTTCTCCTCGACATGATAACTGAGCGGGGCGTTTTGTCTCACTGAGTCAGCCGCTATACTGTCAAAAGCGTTTGTAAGGAAACGCTCTGCCCAGTAAGACCGCAAGACTGCTGGCGGAGCGGCATAGAAGACAGCATTGAGGATGCGGCGTCTCGCTACGTCTATGGCAGGCATCAACTGCACCTCGGCCATAGTTTTCAGCGGACCATACAAGGCTCTATAGTTGAGAATGGAGAGAGCCATTGGCTCTGTAAGGAAAGGCACCTGCCTGAGCTCGTCAATAGTGGCATCATTGATGTTACGCCTGTCCTTGGCGAGCGTTGTCAGCGTCTCGTAGGCATCATCAATCTCCTCCTCGCCAATATCGGCTGCATCTGTAAGCAGAGAGAATATATCCTGCCATGAATCAGCAGACAATGTGGTCTGGCCTGCCGTCTGTAAGGAGATTAGTACCAGGAGAATCGACATGACGTGTCTCATAATGCATACAAAGGGGATGAAGCGCAGTCGGGGTAGTCTTGAATAATGGATGTCTTATGGAACGTGGAGCAATAATGATACAGGGGGCTATAAACAACGGGGGAGAGGAGGGAAGAGGGTAATCACCTGATGATATGTGGCTCATCGGCATACTCAAGCATCTCCTTGTCGCCCCTTGAGTCTCCATAGGCTGTTATGTGGAATTCCTGACGCCGCGTGGCTATATCGGGCTTATAACCGAGGAGGCGCCTGACTTTCTCCGCCCCATAGCAGTTTGGCGAGGCGAAGCGGCCCGTGAAGCCAGTGCTGTCAAATTCCATCTCCGTGCCGACAACGGTGAAGTCGGGGACAAATGGCTTGACCCATATTGTGGGACTGGCGGTGATGACTATCACCTCGGTACCACTGTCAGCAGCGCGCTGAAGCTCGGCGAGGAGTTCCCCGCGCATGATGTGCTCACGGCATGAGCTGGCGAAACGCCGCGCCATCTCAGCGAAAGAGTCATGTGATACGCCACGGAAGACGCTGCCGAGGAGCCTCTCCTTCGCGCGCTGGTTAGAATAAAAGCCGAGCCTCATGAGTATAAGCCAGGGACTGAGGGAGAGAAGACGCATGAGAAGCCCCATGCGCCCTACATTGAAGGAGATAATCCCGAGGAGTGTGTCACAGCGTGTGAGAGTCCCGTCAAAGTCTGATATGATGATTCTTTCTTTCATGCTGATATAATAATAGGGGGTATGGCTGTAAGATTACAGCCCGCCATGCCGGGGAGGGATGGGTAAGATGCCAAGCGGATGGCAGCTGTATGCCCTCAAAAAATTCCTTGATACATCCATCACAAGACATATAGCACAACGTAGTACGAGAGAATCCATAAGGCTATGACCGCCTGGAGGAAATGGTCGGAAAGGAGGAGGCGTGCTGGGTCGCCCCCCTTCTCGTCGACAGATGTCAGCTGCATATACCTCAACAGGCCGAGGATAACAAGAATAGTCGTCAGGTATAGATATTGGCATCCAGAACGTGCCGTCACCTCAGGAGAGAGTGTGTACATGATATAGCAGACAACCGTGACGGATGATGTCACGGTGATGGCCTGGTTTATGAATGTGAGGTTATAGCGCTTGGTGTTGTGACGTGGCGGCATCCCTGTCTTCATGAAGCGGTTGACATCGTCACGCCTCTTGGCGAAGCCTAAGAGCATCGTCAGGAGGAATGTCATGAGCACGAGCCAATGCGAGGCCGTGATTCCGGTCGAGACGCTGCCGGCAAGAATACGGAGCACAAAGCCAAAGGAGAGGATGACAATGTCAATGATGGCGAAACGCTTGAGGATATGGCAGTAGGCTATATCCATCACGAGATATACGGCCATGACAGCGGCTAGCGGCATCCAATTGTCGCCAAGCAGCGAGATTGTCACAGCAGATAACAGGAGCAGAAGAACCATAAGCAGATACCCCGCCTTTATGCTTACTGCACCCGACGCTATGGGGCGGTGGCATTTGACGGCATGGCGGCGGTCGTCCTCGACATCAACAATATCATTGTAGCAGTATATCGCCGAGGCTGTGAGACTGTATGCCATGAACGCTATAGCGGCATGCCATAGCGAGAGGCTGTCGGTGATAGCTCCACCGAAGAAGACGGGGAGGAGCACGAAAAGATTCTTTACCCACTGATAAGGGCGTGTGAGACGTGTGAGATGCTTTATCATGATATATATTCTGGTGTTTGAGGGTGTGAGGGTGTGATGGAGTGAAGAGGAGGGACACGGCGCAAGGTGGCGTCATGTCCTCATCAGGCACGCACGGCTGACATTATGCGCTGTATCGCCTTGTGGAGCATCCAGGCAAGCAGAAAGGATATGAGGGCTGTCAACAACGCTGTTGGCCAATATCCGAGATGATACTGCCGCAACGGCTTCAACACAAATTCGGCATGTATGAGGTATGTCTCAAGGGATATCCCTCCTATCCATGCCAACGTTGAGCGAATCCATCTGCCAGAATGAGGCAGCATACGCGTGAGGAGAATCAGGAGACTGACAGCAAAGGGTATATACAACATGCGCTCAAGGAAGAGGGGGAAACGTCCATGGCGCATCTGCTCGAGCCACACACACGATGGGAGACTGACGGCAAGCACCACGGCGGCAAGCCAGACAATGGTGCCATCGGCCAGCTCACGGCGGCGTATGCTCTCTGCTATGTTTATGCCAAGGAAGAATATCGGGACACGGCTCCAGAATATCTCTATATGGCCGACAGCTGTATGGATGGGTGTGATATACTGGACTATGACACACCACATAAGGGGCAGGACTACAAGCCAGCGCATGATGGGATGACGGCGGACTGCCTCCATATAAGGGGGTGCAAAGACATAAAGCATCATAGTGGCGGGGATATACCAGAATGTCAGCTCGTCATGCAGCCAGAAATCCCAGTTGACGAGGATATCGCCGGCAAGGTCAATGTAAGAGGAAAGACTGCGGGATGACCGTTCCAGAAAACGTGGAAGATAGAAGAGCGTCGCCACGACAAGCCACGCCGGGTAGACACGACGGAGGCGCCTGGCATAGAAGTCAAGCCAGCGTCTGGAGAATGAGCCCGGCTTGTTGGACATACCCTCCCATGAGAACCACAATCCTATGCCTGAGAGGAAGAGGAATATGTCTACTCCTATATTGCCCATGCGCACAAGACCATAAAACGGATCATGGCGGGGCAGGGATACATGGAAAAGTATGATGAGCACCATCGCCAAGCCCATCAGCTCGCCACGATAGCGGCTTATATCATTAAGGGGGAAGGGTTTCATAGGCATGAGGGTATGGAATGGAAACGCGAAAGAGGAGGATAACGAAGAGCGCCCCCAGCATCAACGCTTCATGAGGGATGAGAGCATATGGCTGAAAAGTATCGCGAGGAATATTGTCGCCAGGATATATAGCAGGAGACCGGCATAGAGGTCATCATGGCGCGATATAGGTATAAGCACCTTGCGTGTGATGGGATGACAGACAAAGATAGCGGCTGAGATGCCTCCCACCCAGTCAAAGACCCTCAACAGCCATAGGGGCAGGGACTTTACAAGACAATAAGTGGCTATGCACACAAGGAACGGGACAATAATCCACATCGTGAAGGTCAGGCTGCCTAAGAAGACAAGAGCCGAGGCTGCAAGAGCGGCAATACCATATTCCCACTTGCTCCTGCCACGCAGAGAGTCTGCCCATGGCGCTGAGAGCATGGCAATGATAAAGACGGGCAATGCGCCGAACATATTGTAACGGTACCAGTTGAGGGCATCGCCCATAGGGTCGAACGCGAGCTGCAGCAACAGGGTCGCCACGGCTACGAGGAGCATCAGGGCCGTCCACAACCTTTCAGGGAGGAGAGTGCGCAGAGACATCTTGCCCTTATGCATGACAAGGCGGTAGAAGACATACAGCTGGAGCATGAGTCCGAAATACCAGTATGGCCCTGGCCATATGGCATGGTCAGGATCGGTATACAGGTTGGAGACCATGAGTATCTGCCCCACAACATTCCAGAAACGGTAATGATAATGTCCTGGAGTCATATAGTCGACAAGGACAAAGGCGGTATATCCAGTTGCCATCATCAAGAAGAGCTTGCGCCAGTGGCTGGCGACAAACGATACCGCCCTGCTCTCTGCTCCTCCTGCCTCATACTTCCTGTAAAGGCCATAGGCACTCAGGGCCACAAATACCGGGACTCCATAATGGCCGAAGAAGGAGAGGATATGGGGCAGAAGCTCAACGGAGGGTGACGCCAGTTCGGCAAGAAGCCGGCGGACATTGTTATGGTCGAATGTGTATTCGTTCTCCTTTACCATAGGTCCTAACCAGTGGGTGTAGTTATGGAGCATGATGGCGAGGATAGCGATGCCGCGCATAGCGGAGGTTTCTTGTCGTGTCATTGTCTATATGGTTTGAGGGGGAGGGGGGAGAGAGGG
>JADYUK010000024.1 GCA_021531755.1 Hoylesella loescheii | reverse complement strand
GCGAGAGGAGAGCGGAGCTTGCTCCGGCTATCCCGAGAGACGAGGAAGAAGGCCGAAGGCTCAACTGACGAAGGAAACTCTATCATAAACATCACATTATATATAATACACGGCCATCGTGGCGTAGCATGACAACACGGCAGGAGCGATATCCTGTGCCGGGGCATGCTGCGCCACGTTGTTTCTGTCTGCATCATGCCACACGCCATAAGACACCGTCCACGGCATATCACATCACCCACCACAGCATATCACACACTCAGACGTAAGACCTGCCAGGCCGCTGACAGCCCCCGCACATCATCCTCACATCATGCGGAGAGGAGGAGAATCCTATCGCCATAACATCCTCAGACATACGAAAAAAAGACATCAGAGAATGGGAAACGGAAACGGTTGTGCAATCGTTTGCACAACAAATATTGCACATCGTGCACCATTGTGCTTTGATATAGGATAAAAATTGATTACTTTTGCACACAGAACGGACAGACATGCCCGACCTGACTATAACCGAAAAACTAAGACAAAAGAATAATGAAGAAACTGTATCTCACGATATCACTCGTGTTAGGAGTGTTATCTGCCAACGCCCAGGGATGGCCAGAAAATTATAGCGGCGTAATGCTGCAGGGATTCTACTGGGACTCTTTCAAAGAGACAAAGTGGACAACACTCGAGAAACAAGCTGCCGAACTGGGCAACTATTTCTCGCTCGTATGGCTCCCACAGTCAGGAAACTGTGGCGACGGGAAGTCAATGGGATATAACCCTCTCTACTACTGGAACCAGAACTCGTCATTCGGTACAGAGGCCGAGCTGCGCTCTCTCATAAAGACTTTCAAGGCCAATGGCATCGGCACAATAGCCGATGTCGTCGTCAACCACCGTGGGACAATGACCAACTGGGTGGACTTCCCAGCCGAGACATACAACGGTGTGACGTATCAGATGCAATCTACAGACATCTGCTCTGATGACGACGGCGGAGAGACAAAGAAGTGGGCATCAAAGAATGGATACCAGCTATCGGCTAACAACGACACAGGAGAGGGATGGAGCGGCATGAGAGACCTCGACCACAAATCGGCAAACGTGCAGAAATGCGTAAAGGCATACACCAAATATCTTGTTGACGACCTCGGCTACACAGGCTTCAGATACGATATGGTGAAGGGCTTCTCTGCCAGCTATGTAGCAGGCTATAACAACCATGCCGGTGTGCAGTTCTCCATCGGAGAGAACTTCGGCAATGTCGAGGAGGCGAAGAGATGGATAGACGGAGCAAAGTATAACGGTACAAGAATGTCGGCGGCATTCGACTTCCAGTTCCATTATACTCTCGCGAAGGCTGTGAAGGAGAAGAACTGGACATACCTCAACGCCAAGGCCTACCACCTTGTAAGCAGCGGAAGCGAGTACAACCGCTACGCAGTGACATTCGTCGAGAACCACGACACACAATACCGCAGCCCGTCAGAGACAGGTTCAGAGGCCATCTCGAGCGACATAAGGGCCTGCAACGCATACCTTCTCGCCATGCCAGGCACACCATGCGTATTCCTCAAGCACTGGATAGACTACAAGAAGGATATAAAGATGATGATCGAGGCACGCAAGCTCGCCGGCATCACCAATACAAGCACATACACCAACATGAGGCAGGAGCGGGGTCTCTCTGCAATAGCCGTACGCGGTGAGGGCAACAAGATACTCATCGCTGTGGTGGGCCCAGACGCTGCAACATATACGCCAACAGCGGCCTTCAGGAAGCTCTGCGAGGGCGAGGGATACGTTTATTATGTCAACAGCAGCGTGGACACAAGTGGATGGGACGCCATCGTGAAACGCATTGAGGCTGAAAGCGTCGAAGAGCCTGAGGCTCCTTTCGAGGACAGGGATGTCACAATATACGTCAGCACGAAACTGCCTGCAGGATGGAGCAGCGGCTCTGTGAACTACTGGGTATGGAGCTACACTGACGGCTCAAACCTCTGCAACAACAAGAACTGGCCAGGCGACAAGGTGACACAGACAAAGACCGTGGACGGGACAGAGTGGTTCTACCGCACATACTCTGTCACAAAGGCCAATCACCCGATAAACATCGTGCTGTCATCAGGTTCCGGCACACCACAGACTGTCGACTTCGAGGATATCGAGACAGACAGATACCTGGAGGTGAGCGCAGACAAGAGCGGCAGCAAGAACATCATAAAGGATGTCACTGAGCAGCATACGACTGGCATAACAGAGATAAACAGCGAGGAGGACAACGCCAACAGCAAGGTCTACAGCATCAGCGGACAGATGGAAGGCTATGGCACACAGAACCTGAAGCCTGGCCTGTATATCAAGGACGGAAAGAAAATCATCGTCAGATAAGACGTCAGGCGCTGGACACCACACTCCCAGCCACAAGGCAAGAGCCAGCGGGAGAGATGGTGGCCAGCACCTGATGTGAATATACAAGGGATGTTTATCATGCTCTGTCTGTAAAACGACACACCGTGACACACGGACAGAGGCCGTGTCTCAAGCTGCACCCCCTTGCCGTGGCAGCAGGAGCTTCGCCAGCCACCCCCTATACAGCAAGCCTCATCGCCCCCCTCTGCCACCACGGAGAAGGACATCCCAATATAACAAAGCGGAATAAAAGGAACAACCTAAGAACCAAAACCCGGAAACTACTATGAGAATATTATCAATGGCTTTGTGCCTGCTAATAGCGACAATGAGCGCGAAAGCACAGAACGGCCACTATGTCGGAGGCGACATATCCATGCTGCCACAATACGAGAAAAGCGAGACAAAATATCTCGACACTGAGGGGAATGTTATCCCAGACCTCATCACATGGCTGAAGACAGAATGCGGATGGAACACATTCAGAGTGAGACTTTTCGTCAATCCAAAGGAGGAAGGTACGGGCATCACGGGCGTTTGCCAGGATATAGACTATGTGACAAGACTGGGAAAGAGAATAAAGGACGCCGGCGGAAAGTTCCTGCTCGACTTCCACTACTCTGACTCATGGGCCGACCCTGTCAAGCAGGTCCTCCCAGCAGCATGGAAAGACTGCACCACAGCACAGGCGAAAGCAGAACGCATATACGAGTATACCCGCCAAAGCCTGCAGACACTGAAGACTGCCGGCGCCACACCTGACTTCATACAGATAGGCAACGAGATATCATATGGCATGGTGGGAATAAAGGTTCATCCCTATGACTACAGCGGAGACGACTGGAACGGTCTGCTGGAGGCTATCGGCAAGGGATGCAAGGCCGCAAGGGAGATATGCCCCGACGCAAAGATAATAATACACACCGAGCGGTCAGGCAACGCAACACAGACAGCATACTTCTACAACAAGCTGTCAACGACCGACTATGACATCATCGGACTGTCATATTATCCTTTCTACCACGGATTGCTGACATCGCTCGAAGCGACTCTGATAAACATCAAGAAGCAATTCCCGACAAAGGATGTGCACATCGTTGAGACTGCATATCCCATACAATGGTGGCCCGGCGACGCAAAGGTCGACACACGTTCAACATGGCCTGTCGCAGAGGGAAAATGTGAGGGACAGCACGCATTCCTCAACGACCTGCTGGCGACGCTGGCAAAATATCCCCACGTAGACGGACTGTCATGGTGGTTCCCAGAGGAAGCGGGAAATGGAGACAACGCCAACTGGACAACAAATGAGGGCATAGTCATCTCCGCATGGCTGAACAGGGGAATGTGGTGGCCAACAAAGGACGATAAGGGACACTGGCCGCTGAAATCATCAAAAGGATATATTGTGAAATCAATGAAGGACTTCCTCTCACCTGACGCTACCGGAATAGAGGGCACAATAGCTGACAACAAGACTCCGCAGGCCCGGGAAAACAAGATATACAGCATCAGCGGACAATACATGGGCGACAGCCAGAAAGGGCTGAGGAGCGGACTGTATATCGTCAACAACAAGAAGATAATCGTGAAATAAGCCACTGGCAAGGCTACGGGATGACGATGCGGACAGCACGGAATAGCGGGCAGGGAAGCTGAATCCCCACACCACAGGTAAGGAGAACGCCCAGAACGGACATATGGCCATGGACAAGAGAACACCCTGGGACATGGCCAAAACCACGAGACACGTGGAGGCTGACGACGGCAATGCGGGGAAGAACCCACAGCCCAAAAGACGCCACAAACCTACCTATAACGAGATAAAACTAAAATAAACATATAAAATGAAACTTACATTCTGTATACACTACGAGACGCAACCCGGCGAAGAGCTGTGCGTCAACGTATGCCAGAAAAACGGCACAGTAAAGCAATACCGCATGCTGTCGACAGACAACTACACATGGTCAATACCTGTGGAGGCACTGCTGACAACAGGACAGGAAATAGAATATTTCTACTCTGTCTATCGCCAGACAACAGAGCTAAGACGAGAATGGAACGTGAAGAAACATCTCCTCATCATCGACAAGGAGGGACCATACACATGCTACGACACATGGATGGACATCCCAGAAGACTCATATCTCTACAGCTCAGCCTTCACAGAGTGCATACAGAGGCGCGACAGCCAGTGCCAGACAAAGTCCGTATGCCGCAAGCCTGTGGTCATAAAGGTCTGTGCGCCACAGGTGCGCCGTGGTGAGAGACTGTATCTGACCGGCGAGGGGACACAGCTCGGCAAATGGCACAGCGAGCTCGCCATAGCAATGTATGAGCAGCAGAGCAACGAATGGGCAGTGACCCTCGACGCCACGAACTGGGGAAGAGACGGCATAACATTCAAGTTCATCATAAAGAAAGACAATGGCGACCCTGCCATAATATGGGAGGATGGCGAGAACCGCACGATAGAGGTTGTCGAGGAAGATGACAATGTGACAACAGTCTATGAGCTGTTCCCTGCCCACTTCCCACTGCCTGTGCAGCGATATGCCGGCACTGCGGTGCCTGTCTTCTCACTGCGCTCTGAGGGCTCGTTCGGTGTAGGCGACTTCGGCGACCTGAAGCTGATGATTGACTGGGTGAGGAAGACCTCACAGCGCGTGCTGCAAATCCTGCCTATCAACAACACCACGCTGACACATACATGGACTGACTCTTACCCATACTCATGCATCTCAGTCTTCGCCATACACCCAATGTACTGCGACCTGCGCCAGATGGCAGCCATAGAGGACGAGAAGAAGGCCGCAGAGATGGAGGTACTGAGGAAAGAGCTCAACAGCCTCGCAAAGATAGACTATGAGCGTGTCAACAAAGCCAAGGCTGATTATCTCCACATACTCTACGGCCAGGAGGGCAAGAAGATTCTCTCCACACCCGACTTCAAGGAGTGGTTCGCCGAGGAGGAAGGATGGCTCGTGCCTTACGCCCAGTACAGCGTGCTGCGCGATGAGTATGGCACACCGGACTTCACAGAATGGCCTGACCACAACGTATGGGACGAGAATGACCGCAAGGCTCTCTCCAACCCAAGGACAAAGGCATACGCCAAGGTGGCCTATTTCTACTACGAGCAGTATATCCTGGCCGACCAGATGAAGTCGGCACACGAGTATGCCCGCGAGGCAAACGTCGTTTTGAAGGGCGATATACCTATCGGCGTGAACAGATACGGATGTGACGTATGGATGGAACCACGCTACTTCAACCTCAACGGACAGGCTGGCGCACCGCCCGACAGCTTCTCGACAAACGGGCAGAACTGGGGATTCCCGACATATAACTGGGACGAGATGCTGAAGGATGGCTGCCAATGGTGGACCAGACGCTTCACGAACATGTCAAAATACTTTGACGCTTACCGTATTGACCACGTCCTCGGATTCTTCCGCATATGGGAGATTCCGGTACATTCCGTTCATGGTCTACTCGGACAGTTCCAACCATCGCTCGGCCTCACAGTGGCAGAGATAGAACGCTACGGGCTACACTGGGACGAGGGATTCATGACAAAGCCGTTCATAACAGACTGGGTGCTGGACAGATGGTTCGGCGAGAAGAGTGGATATGTGCGTGAGACATTCCTCAACCACACACATGACGACTGCTACGAGATGAAGCCTGAGTTCGACACACAGCGCAAGGTGGAGGCTTACTTCAACACCAAGGCAGGCAGCGACGGACTGGAGAAGGACGACACAGAGATGCGCGACACGCTTTATGCGCTCATCAGCAATGTCCTCTTCCTGCGCGACCATAAGGACAAGAACAAGTTCCACCCACGCATATCATCACAGTTAGACCCATGCTACGAGACATTGTGGGACAAGGACAAGAACTCATACAACACGCTGTATAACGACTACTTCTACCGCCGCAACAACCAGTACTGGTATTGCGAGGCGATGAAGAAGCTGCCTCGCCTTATCGACGCGACACGTATGCTCGTATGCGCCGAGGATCTCGGCATGGTGCCCGACTGTGTGCCATGGGTGATGAACGAGCTGAAGATTCTCTCTCTCGAGATACAGAACATGCCTAAGGAGACAAACCTGCGCTTCGGCAATCTGTCACATAACCCCTACCGCTCAGTATGCACAATATCAAGCCACGATACAGCGACTATGAGAATGTGGTGGGATGAGGACTGGGAGCAGGCACAGGCTTATTACCGTGACTGCCTGTACAGAGGCGATGCAGCACCTCATCCTATGCCGGGATGGCTCGCACGCGATATAATCTTCCGCCATCTCGCTTGCCCTTCAATGCTCTGCATCCTGACACTGCAGGACTGGCTCGCCACCGACGAGAAACTGCGTCTCGCCGACGCAGAGGCAGAGAGAATAAATATTCCTGCCAATCCTAAGCACTACTGGCGCTACCGTATGCACCTGAACCTTGAGGATCTCCTTGCCGCTGACGACTTCACACACACGCTTCAGGGCATGATAAAGGAGACACAGCGATAGAACTAGAGAAGACCAACGAGCTGGCATGCTGAAGAAACCGAAGAGTGACTCCCAACCCGCTCCACAATGCGGAGTATGCAACTGGACAGATGGGGAGAGGAGCTCCACAGGCCACATGGTTTCTGATAGCTTGCAGGCTCGTTGGCTTGTCGTGTCCCACAGTCTGCCGCTATCCACCCAATACCCGACACGTACCCGCAAAGGGACAGGAAGATGATTGTGGAGAGGCAGAAGAAGACCTATACATGACGCTCTGAAATATCTTCAAGACCATCATAGTATACTTCAAGATAATCATTGTTTATCTTCAAGACCAAAATTGTATAAATATCCCTGTACACCCACTTATGACAAAAAAAACATTATTAGCACTTCTCGCTTTTGCCATTATGAATACAAGCAATGCCATGGCTCAGGAAATGACATGGAGCCCTACGGCAACACGTTTCTCCCTCTGGAGTCCCTCAGCCGACTCTGTAAAGGTTAACATATACGCTGAGGGACTCGGCGGGAAACCCCTACAGACCATCATGCTGAGGAAGGAGACAACAGCAGAGAAATGGGTCGGGACGCTTCAGGGCGACTATAAAGGCCGGTTCTACACCTTCCAGGTGAAGCATAAGGGCACATGGCTCGCTGAGAATCCTGGCATTGACGCCAAAGCTGTCGGTGTCAACGGACAGCGTGGAGCAATAATCGACATGCGCGAGACAGACCCTGAAGGATGGGCCGCCGACCGCTCTCCAGCCTTCACTGGCCAGAAAGACGCTGTCATATACGAGATGCATCACCGTGACTTCTCTATCGACCCACAGTCTGGAATAAAGAACAAGGGGAAGTTCATAGCCCTGACAGAGCACGGCACACATAACGCCGACGGCCTCGCCACAGGCATTGACCATCTGAAGGAGCTGGGCATAACACATGTCCACCTGCTTCCATCATACGACTATGGCAGCATAGACGAGACAACAGGCAACGCCTATGGCGGTGGCGGACGTGTGACATCGACATACAACTGGGGCTATGACCCTGTCAACTACAATACCCCCGAGGGCTCATACAGCACAGACGCATACAAGCCGGAGACACGCATACGCGAGTTCAAGGAGATGGTCATGGCCCTGCACAAGGCAGGCATACGCGTCATAATGGATGTCGTCTATAATCATGTCTTCGACCTCCAGCGCAGTAGTTTCGAGCGTACAGCGCCAGGATACTTCTTCCGTTACAACGCCGACGGCACTCCCGGCAACGCCTCAGGATGCGGCAACGAGACAGCATCAGAGACAGAGAAGTTCAGGGAGTATATGGTTGAGAGCGTGGCATACTGGATGAGGGAATACCATGTCGACGGTTTCCGGTTCGACCTCATGGGTATCCACGACATCGAGACGATGAACCTTATCCGCCAGCGCGTACTATCCATCGACCCCAACGCTGTCATATATGGCGAGGGATGGGCAGCGTCATCGCCTCTTCTCCCAGCCGAGCAGCTTGCCATGAAAGCCAACACGGCACGCCTTGGAGGCATTGCAGCTTTCGGCGACGAGATGCGCGATGGTCTCCGTGGCGGATGGAGCAACAACGACGAGGGAGCTTTCATCATAGGCAATGGTGGCAATGAGGAAAGCGTGAAGTTCGGCATCGTCGGAGCGATAGCCCATCCCGGAGTCGACTTCACCAAGGTGAACTACAGCAAGGAGCCATGGGCTGCCCAGCCACAGGAGATGATAAGCTATGTCTCATGCCACGACGACATGTGTCTTGCTGACCGTATAAAGCACACGCTGACACACAAGGACGGAAAGGCAGACAAGCAGACACGCATGAGACTGCAGAAGCTGACAGAGACAGCCGTGCTGACATCTCAGGGCGTACCGTTCATATGGTGTGGCGACGAGATAATGCGCGACAAGAAAGGTGTGCACAACTCTTTCTCCTCTCCCGACAGCATAAACCAGATACCATGGGCACAGAAGACAGAATACAAGGAGGTCTTCGACTATATCGCGAGCCTGGTGAGCATGCGCAAGTCACATCCCGCTTTCCGTATGGGCGACGCCGATATGGTGCGCCGCAATCTCAAGTTCCTCCCTGTAAAGCAGCAGAATGTCATAGCATGGAAGATTGACGGACGTGAGGCTGGCGACACATGGAGCGAGATTATCATCATACTAAACTCCAACTCCAAGGCAGTGAAGCAGGCTGTGCCTAAGGGCAGATACAATGTGGTATGCTCAAACGGGAAGGCCGACATGAACGGACTTGGAGAAGTGAACTCATCAAAGGTTGTGGTGCCAGGACAGACGGCATTGATAATGTACAGATAAAAGCATATATATCAGAATATATGAGAATACGACTCTTACTGGCAATATCCATTGCCACATCCTCCCTGACACTACACGCACAGCAGTATACCAGTCATCATGTGGAAGGCAGGAATGTAGTGATAGAGAACGACAAAGGCCGCCTTGTCATAACGCCATACAATGACTTCACGATAAAGGTCTACCAGCAGCCATTGTCAACAAGCCGTGGCGAACGCCCGAGCATCACTGTGGTCTCACAGCCGGCATCAACATTCACTGTCGAGGACGCTGCCGACAACCTCACACTCTCCACCACGGAGACAACCGTGAAAGTAAGGAAAGCCGACTGCACCCTGACCTTTGCAGACAAGAACGGAGGGAAACGCCTCAGCGAGAGCCGCGGACTTGACAACAGCGGCAAAGAGAAGGGCGTGGCATTCAGCCCTATGGGCGACATAGCCTTCTACGGCGGAGGATACAATGGTGTGTCCGCGAATATCGACGGGCGCAAGCTGTCGATTGACAACCAGCCACAATACGGATGGGAGCTCGGACGTGAGGGGTCGCTTAACCTCAACATCCCGTTCATCGTCTCCACATCAGGCTACGGCATACTCTTCGACGACCATCACCAGACATCGACCATCTGTCCGTCGTCGTCGCGAGGCACGACATACACAAGCAGCAGTCCGTCGCCTATTGCTTATTACTACATTGGCGGTGACGGCACCATGGGTTCTGTCCTCGACAACTATACTCGCCTGACAGGCCGCCAGGATCTTCCAGCCTACTGGGCGCTGGGCTATATCACATCTAAATATGGATATTTCTCACGCCAGGAGACAGAACGTGTCGTGAGCGACATACAGAAGATTGGATTCCCTATCGACGGTGTTGTCCTCGACCTTTACTGGCAGGTTGACACCACATCGCAGATGGGCAACCTCGAATGGTATCTGCCCCGATGGCCCAAGCCAGAAGAGATGACCCGCCAGCTCCTCGACCGTGGTGTGCACACCGTTGTCATCAGCGAGCCATATGTCACCTCACGCTCGTACAACTACAAATACCTTAAGGAGCGCGACTGGCTTGCCGACGACTCTGTCGAGCAGATGGCATGGCTTGAGGCTGACCCTGTCGGCATGATAGACATCACCAACCCTGACGCCGCGGCATGGATGTGGAAACGCTACCAGCATGCTGCTGAGCAGGGGGTGACAGGATGGTGGCTCGACCTTGGAGAGCCTGAGAAGGACGACACGACAACACACTACACACTCGGGAACCGCGAGGAAGTCCACAACGAGTATGCGAGCCGCTGGATGGACATGCTGTACAGCGGCACACGGCGTGAGTTCCCGTCATTCCGCCCTGTGCTTATGACAAGAAGCGGCACATCGGGCATGCAGCGCTACGGTGTCATGCCATGGACAGGAGACATAGCACGCTCATGGGCAGGTCTGCACGCTCAGATTCCAGCCATGATAAACACCGGCATGTCGGGAGTGGCATACATGGGAAGCGATGTGGGCGGTTTCGCCTCTGACGGCACAGCCAACCCCAGGCTTTACCTGCGCTGGGTGGAACAGGCTGTCTTCGGCGGCATGCTGCGCACTCACAGCGCGGTACTTCCAGAGCCATACCACGAGTGTTATGACAGCATCCGTGACGATGTCCGCCGCTTTGTCCATCTCCACTACAAGTATCTCCCTTACACATATAATCTGTCATACGAGAATGCCACATGCGGTTTGCCTCCAGCCCGTCCGGTATCATTCTACCACCCGACGAGCGAGACAGCGGACATCACCGACGAGTATCTCTATGGGCGTGACATCCTTGTGGCTCCAGTAGTGACAGCAGCCGAGGAGCGCGATATAATCTTCCCTGAGGGGAGATGGATAGACATGAACGATTACAGTCGTGTCTATGAGGGTGGCAGCAAACTGTCAGCCTACCCCGCTCCATTAGGCCTCCTCCCCCATTTCGGGCGGATGGGTTCGTTCATCCCATGCTACGGCCAGGACGTTTTCACCAATACGCGTGACATCGACGTAACCCGATACACCATAACCTATCTCCGCGACGAGTCGTCACCCTCATCCCCTGTCAGCGGGTATATCTTCGAGGACGACCACGTCTCGCCGACATCGCTCGCCGACGGTGCATGGCGCATCACACACATAAGAGCGGCGCAGGAATCAAAGGGCCATGTCATAACACTCACCGATGAGGGCAATGGCTATGCAGGCATGCCACAGTGCCGCACCATGACATTCGACATCCCACGCTGGACAACCCCTGTGAAACGTGTCACCGTGAGGATGAGAGATGGCGGAAGACAATGCCGTCTGCCTGAGGCCGACAGCGCCGAGAATCTTGAGGACGCACAGTCAGGAGGGTGGTATTATGATGCCACACGG
The DNA here is from genome assembly GCA_021531755.1 of Hoylesella loescheii. GTDB lineage: Bacteria > Bacteroidota > Bacteroidia > Bacteroidales > Bacteroidaceae > Prevotella. Next base: position 27,587 of record JADYUK010000024.1, on the reverse strand, counting down.
CAGAAGCTCAGCGTGAAAGCCTCAATGCAGGGCGCCTTCATGTCGATAGAGATAAGGTGACGGCATAGCAGCATATGGCAACATCTGCATGTGGCATAAGCGGGGATGACGAGGTCGTATCCATGCCGGCCTTCTCCCCCACCCTCACCCGGCAATTGACAACAATCCACATAATAACAAGCATAATAACACATGAGAACCTTTTTCCTACTTTTCCTATCGCTTCTTGTCCCTGCTATAAGCATGGCACAGACAGTGAAAAGCCCTGACGGCAATGTCTCCGTAAGTTTCGCCCTTGACAATGGGCGCCCCACATACAGTGTGGCATATAAGGAGAAGGCTGTCATAAAGCCATCCCATCTCGGTCTTCAGCTCTCAGAGGGTGGTGCCGACCTCATGGATGGCTTCAGAGTCCGTAATGCCTCCACATCATCGTTCGACGAGACATGGCATCCAGTATGGGGCGAGGAGTCAAGCATACGCAACAACTACAACGAGCTTGCTGTCACCCTCGACCAGCCCTCGACAGGCCGCTACATCATCGTCCGTTTCCGTGTCTACGACGACGGTTTGGGATTCCGCTATGAGTTCCCTCGCCAGGAGAAGCTTGTCTACTTCACACTGAAGGAGGAGAAGACAGAGTTCTGTATGACAGGCGACCACACAGCATGGTGGATTCCTGGCGACTTTGACACACAGGAGTACTGCTGGACACGCTCGCGCCTCTCAGAGATCCGCGCCCTGACTCCAGAGATTATGAAGAGCCACACCCACAACCTCTCATGGGAGACATTCTCTCCGACAGGCGTGCAGACGACACTCCAGATGCTCACCGACGACGGACTTTACATAGCTCTCCACGAGGCTGCTCTCCTCAACTACAGCTGCATGCACCTCGACCTCGATGACAAGACGATGACCTTCACATCGTTCCTCACCCCCGACGCACAGGGCAACAAGGGCCATCTCCAGGCTCCATGCCAGTCGCCATGGCGCACAATACGCATCAGCGAGACAGCGGCAGGACAGCTTGCCAGCCGTCTGACACTCAATCTCAACGAGCCATGCAAGATAGAGGACACATCATGGATCAAGCCTGTCAAGTATTGCGGAGTATGGTGGGAGATGATCTCCGGCCACCAGACATGGTCATACACCAATGACCTCCCGTCAATCAACCTTGACCTCGACGACTATTCAAAAGTGAAGCCCAACGGCACACACGGCGCCAACAACGCTGAGGTCAGACGCTATATAGACTTTGCGGCAGCCAATGGTCTCGACCAGGTCCTTGTCGAGGGATGGAACGTCGGCTGGGAAGACTGGGCAGGCCACAAGAAAGATTATGTCTTCGACTTCCAGACCCCATACCCCGACTTTGACATCAAGGCCCTGAACGACTATGCCCATGCCAAGGGTGTGCGCCTCATGATGCACCATGAGACCTCAGGCTCGACACGCAATTATGAGCGTCACCTTCCAGCAGCATTCGCCCTCATGGACAAGTATGGTTACAATGCAGTGAAGACAGGCTATGTTGGCGATATCCTCCCATACGGAGAGTACCACTACGGCCAGTGGATGGTCAACCACTACCAGTATGTCCTTGAGGAAGCCGCCAAGCACCACATCATGGTAAACGGCCACGAGGCTGTGCGCCCGACAGGTGTCTGCCGCACATGGCCCAACCTTGTCGGCAACGAGTCTGCCAAGGGAACAGAGTATGAGGCTTTCGGATACTCATACCCCGCACACACGACAATACTCCCGTTCACACGTCTCAATGGCGGCCCGATGGACTACACCCCCGGCATACTCGAGACAGACCTCTCGTGGGCAGGAAACAACCATAAGTTCAACACGACCATAGCAGGCCAGCTGGCTCTCTACGTCACCATGTACTCGCCTCTGCAGATGGCAGCAGACACACCAGAGAACTACGCCAAGTATATGGACGCCTTCCAGTTCATAAAGGATGTCGCCCTCGACTGGGACAGCTCGCTCTATCTTGAGGCCGCCATAGGCGAATACATCACCATAGCCCGCAAGGCGAAGGGTACAGACAACTGGTTCGTAGGCTGCAAGGCTAACGAGAACGGCCACAAATCGACGCTGAAGCTCGACTTCCTCAACAAGGGCAGGAAGTATGAGGCCACTATATACACCGATGCAAAGGACGCGTCGTACGACAAGAACCCCAAAGCCTACAAGATATACAAGAAGACTGTAAAGCACGGCGACAAGCTCACACTGACAGCTGCCGCAGGCGGTGGATACGCCATATCCATCATGCCTAAGTGACACCACGATGAGAGAGATTGAGAGAGGGGGACATGGGCAGGACACACTTCCCTTTCCATTCCTCTCCCATTCCTCTCTCTCCGACATCAACTTTCCGCACACCGGCGTCCGATACATACACATACTCTCTCCACCCCGAGCCCCCTGAGAATAATCACAGATATACAACAATATATATATGAGAAAACTCATCATGGCAGCCATAGCGCTCGCCACATCGCTAACCATGACATCAGCCCCGAAGATAAAGATACAGAACATAGAGCCGCAGAACTGGTATACAGGAATGAGAGACGCCACGCTCCAGATACTACTGACAGGCCCCGGCCTCCGCGACGCTGACGTCACCACATCATACCCCGGCGCACGCATCGACTCTCTCGTGCGCCTTGACTCGCCCAACTATCTCTTCGTATACCTCAACCTTGAGGGAGCGAAGGCAGGCGACATGCCACTCACCATCAGCTTAGGCAAGAAGCGCGAGACCATCAGCTACCCACTGAGGGAGCGCGAGATGCCTGGCTACGCACGCAAGGGATTCACCAATGCCGATGTCCTTTACATGCTCATGCCCGACCGTTTCGCACAGGGACGTGCCGACAACAGTAAGCACAAGACACGCCATCCCTACACTATCGACCGCACCGCACCATCCCTGCGCCATGGAGGCGACCTTGAGGGTCTGCGCCAGCATCTCGACTATCTCGCCGACCTCGGCGTGACTGCACTATGGCTGACACCCGTCCTCGAGAACGATATGGAGGAGGGCAACGGACAGTCGTCATACCACGGCTACGCCACGACAGACTACTACCGTGTCGACCCACGCTTCGGCACGAACGCCGACTACCGCCGCCTCATCGACGACGCCCACTCAAAAGGGCTGAAGGTGGTCATGGACATGATCTTCAACCACTGTGGCGACAAGCATCCATGGATGGCAGACAGCCCGTCAAAGGACTGGTTCAACAATCCCGGCTACGGTCTGCAGACAAGCTACAAGCTGACACCCGTCATCGACCCCTATGCCTCTGATGTCGATATGGCAGAGACTGTCGACGGATGGTTCGTCAAGTCCATGCCCGACCTCAACCAGCGCAATCCCCATCTCATGCAGTATCTCATACAGAACTCCATCTGGTGGATAGAGACCGTCGGCATTGACGGCATACGCATGGACACCTACCCATACGCCGACGCACGAGGCATGGCACGCTGGATGAAGCGCATAAACGACGAGTACCCCAACTACAATGTCGTCGGAGAGTCATGGGTGACAGAGCCGGGATTCACCGCCTCGCTGCAGAAGGACTGCCGCCTGAACGACGAGAACACATACCTCAACACCGTCATGGACTTCGCCCTCTTCGACCGTCTCTCGCAAGCACGTGACGAGGAGACCGACGACTGGTGGCGCGGCATGAACCGTGTGTACAATGTCCTTGTCTATGACAAGCTCTACGCCAATCCCGCCAATGTCCTCGCCTTCCTCGACAACCACGACACTGACCGTTTCCTCGGCGACGGCCACGACACCCTCGCCCTCAAGCAAAGCCTTGCGCTGCTCCTCACTGTGCGCCGCATACCACAGCTATACTATGGCACAGAGATACTCATGAACGGCACGAAGGCTGTCACCGACGGCAATGTGCGCAAAGACTTCCCCGGAGGATTCCCAGGCGACAAGCGCAACTGTTTCACTGCCGAGGGTCGCACACGTGCAGAGAACGCAATGTTCTCATGGCTCAGGCGTGTATTACACTGGCGCCAGAATAATGATGTCATCATAAAAGGCACACAGAAGCAGTTCATCCCATACCAGGGGATATATGTCATGCACCACGAGTATGATGGCCGCCACGCTATGGTTATCATCAACGGCCGTCGCACAGCATCGACCGTCGACCTCGCCCGCTACAAGGAGTGCATTCCCTCTGAAGCCAAGGCACGTGATATCACAACAGGCCGCACATACAATATCAGCGCTGCGACGCAGCTATCTCTCACACCGCGGCAGACAATGATTCTCGAATATTGATATCACTGTTCCCTCATACCCCTATTAAAATATCCACGCCACAGCAGTCCTGCCCCACACGGGGACATACTGCTGTGGCGTGGTTGCGTAATACGGTGCAGGATGTCACATGGCAATGAGAAGTCAAGCCTGCTTGGGCTATGCCATGACGGGAAAACGTCGGTATTTATACGATGATGTGGGCATTGCTGCCAATTCTGGTTATACGTCTTGTGTTATCTTGAACCACTGGTGCCAGTTGAGACTTACGGTCGGGTTCTATTTCCGTAAGTCACAACTGGCACCAGTCTCTTTTTCTTTTCATATGCCTTGCAGCTCTCTCAGTCGGCTGACTATATTGTCTGTCGTGAACGGCACGGCTTGCCATAGCGAGCCAAGGACAGCCGCACCAGCGAAACCGAGGTCGCTGACGAGCTGGATATTCTCTGCCGACACTCCGCCGAGGGCGTATATGGGTTTGTGGAACAGGCCGTCGCTATGGGCTCTGCAGAGAGTCTCTCTTGTGAATCCCGCTGTGTATCCTCGTTTTGATATGCTGTCGAATATGGGGCTGAGGAAGACGTAGTCACACACGGGAGACCATCTGTCCACTTCTTCCAACGTGTGGCATGAGCGTGACAGGGTCACACATCCCCGTCTTTCTCTCTCCTCGGCGAACCACGCTGGCACATCGGGGTTACGTGCGTTGAGATGTATGCCGCCTAATCCCATTGTCCTCAATAGTGTATGATGGTCATGCACCACAATCCGTTTACGGTATTGAGGGTCAATCCTTTCTGTCCATTCAGCCAGATATTCAGCTGACACTCCCGGTTTGCGCAGGTGAAGCCTCCGCATACCGTTGTCAAAGAGGGCGTTCACGATGTCTGTCTCGCCATGGAATATCTCAGGCATTGTTATGACGATAATGTCTCTCATCAGGCTTTCTTCTGCTCCTTGCTCATGACGCCGCCGATATCGAACGATGCGTCCCAGTCCTTCCATACGGGCTCACGTCCCAACTCCTTCAGCCTGCTGTTTATCTCCACGGCTGTCCTCTCGTCTGAGACGGTGAACTGCTCGAGAGCCTGTGGGTAGGTGTAGTATCCGCCGGGGTTCACCTTCGACTCTGCCGACATCGTCGTGACTCCGAGTGTTGCCATGTTGTCCCTTATGTATGCCGGCTCACGTGTAGAGTATGATATGTCCACGTCATGGTCGAAGATACGCATGGCAAATGTTGCCTGTGCCAGTTCCTTGTCTGTCATATAGCAGTTGGGGTGGAACCCCTCGTTCTGTGCAGGCCGCATACGTGGGAAGTTGACTGAATATTTTGTCCGCCAGTAGTGTCGCTGCAGATAGCGCAGATGACGGGCCATCATGGTGACATCTGTGCGCCATTCTTTCTCCAGCCCTATGAGCACCCCCATGCCGATGGAGTGTACTCCGGCTTGTCCCATGCGGTCGAAACCATCCACGCGCCATTCAAACTTTGATTTCATCCCTCGTGGGTGGTATATGTTATAGTGAGCCTTGTTGTATGTCTCCTGGAAGCATATGACACCGTTCAGCCCATGACGTGTCAGCTCTCTGTAGTCATCGGCAGACAGTGGCATAACCTCTATCTTTATGTTGGAGAAGTATCTCTTTGCTATATCTATAGCCTCGGCGAGATAAGGCACTCCGGCCTTTGCTGGATGCTCTCCTGTCACGAGGAGTATGTTCTCGAATGGCGCGAGCTTCTTTATCGCCTTATACTCGTCCTCTATCTGCTGTGGTGTCAGTATGGTGCGTGCCATGGGATTCTCACGGTGGAATCCGCAGTAGACGCATGAGTTGGAGCAGGCGTTGGTTATATACAGCGGTATGAACATAGACATTGTGCGTCCAAATCGCTCCTCTGTGTATTTTCTTGACAGGCGTGCCATTGTCTCGAGATATGGCTCGGCTGCTGGTGATAGCAGCGCCATGAAGTCGTTAATGTCGCAGCGGTCTTTGGCCAGTGCGCGGCGTACATCAGTATCTGTCATCTGGGCTATACGTTCGGTAGTTTCCTCCCAGCTTATTTTTTCTAATTCCTCAGAGAACATTTCTTTCTTATGTGTTTGTTTTCGAGATAAGGGGTGATGTCTTTTTGTGTTATTGTATGGATGGGGGTGTTGTCATGCGCCGCGTTTGGGGCATGGCATGAAGGCGTACTCCTGAAGACGGGTGATAGTCGGTTTCTCTCCGCACAATGCACACCCGTCATTGCGCTGGAACCGCAAGGTGTTCCATTGCATGGTGAGCGCGTCGAATGTGAGCAGAGCGTCTGTCAGCGGCTCGCCTATGCCGGCTATACACTTTATCGCCTCTGCCGCCTGCACTGTGCCCAACATGCCGGCAATAGGCCCGAGGACACCGACCATGGAGCATGTCTCGACCTCGCTCTCGTCGGGTGGTTCAGGGAATAGGCATCGGTAGCACGCTGTTCCGGGCAGATGTGTCATCACCTGTCCTGCAAAACGGTTTATCCCTCCTATGCAGAATGGTTTGCCAAGCATCACGCATGCGTCATTGACGAGATATTTCGTGGAGAAATTGTCTGTCCCGTCGATGATGAAGTCATAGCCGCCAATGATGTCCATCGCATTGTCCTCGCTCATGTATAGCTGCATCTCTGTCGTCTGCACATCGGGGTTGAGGGCATGTATTTTCTCTGCCGCAGCCTCCACCTTGGGTTTCCCTATATCGGGTGTGGTATGTATCACCTGCCTTTGCAGGTTGGTCAAGGATACGTTGTCCCCGTCAAGCAGTCCCAGATGTCCTACTCCTGCCGCCGCGAGATATTGTGCCACGGGCGAGCCGAGTCCGCCTAATCCTACTATGAGCACCTTGGCGTCGAGGAGGCGTCTCTGTCCCTCTGTGCCGAATCCGTCGAGTATCAGGTGGCGGTTGTAGCGTCTGCGCTGTTGCGGGGTCATGTCGTTGTCTTTAGTCATTGTCTGCCGGTATGCATGCCTGACGCCACAGCCCTTTTCAGCATGTGTGAGGGCTGTGGTGTGTCAGGCAGCCTTGTTATTTGAGTTTTCTCAGGTCGTGTGTCAGCTTTGCCGCACAGAAGTTCGGACCGCACATTGTGCAGTATTCTCCTTCTGTGTGTCCTGCCTCCTCGAAGTATTGGAGAGCCCGCTCGGGGTCGAGCGAGAGATGGAACTGGTCTCTCCATCTGAAGTCGAAGCGTGCCTTGCTGAGGGCGTTGTCGCGTATTGTCGCTCCAGGGTGTCCCTTAGCCAGGTCGGCGGCGTGAGCGGCTATCTTGTATGTCACAACTCCTACCCTCACATCCTCCTTGTTAGGCAGGGCGAGATGTTCTTTCGGTGTGACATAGCATAGCATCGCTGTGCCGAGCCATGCTATCTGTGTGCCGCCTATTGCGCTTGTGATATGGTCATATCCCGGTGCGACATCTGTCACGAGAGGGCCGAGAGTGTAGAATGGCGCCTCATGACAATGGTCGAGCTGCCGCTCCATGTTCTCCTTAATCTTATGGAGGGGTACATGTCCCGGGCCTTCGATGAACGCCTGCACGTTCTTGTCCCACGCACGTGTGACGAGCTCGCCCATTGTGTCAAGCTCAGCGAACTGTGCCGCATCGTTGGCATCGGCAATGCATCCCGGGCGCAGTCCGTCGCCGAGTGAGAGGGCCACGTCATACTGCGAGACGATATCGCATATATCGTCGAAATGCTCATAGAGGAAGCTTTCCTTCTTGTGTATGAGGCACCACTTTGACATTATGCTGCCGCCGCGGCTGACGATGCCACAGAGGCGGCTGTCGGCGAGATGCACATTGTGTTGGCGTATGCCGGCATGTATGGTGAAATAGTCGACGCCCTGCTCACACTGTTCTATGAGTGTGTCCTTGTATACCTCCCATGAGAGGTCCTCCACGCGTCCGTTCACTTTCTCCAGCGCCTGGTATATAGGCACTGTTCCCACGGGGACGGGGCAGTTGCGGATAATCCATTCACGTGTCTCGTGGATATTGTCGCCTGTCGAGAGGTCCATCAGTGTGTCACCTCCCCATTTGCATGACCATACAGCCTTGTCCACCTCCTCGTCGATGCTCGATGTTGTGGCAGAGTTGCCGATATTGGTGTTTATCTTCACGAGGAAGTTACGCCCGATAATCATCGGCTCGCTCTCGGGGTGGTTTATGTTCGCTGGCAGTACCGCTCTGCCTCTCGCTATCTCGCTGCGTACATACTCTGGGGTGATGTGTGTGTCGACGCCGAGCTCCTTGCAGTTCATATTCTCGCGTATGGCGACATATTCCATCTCCGGGGTTATGATGCCGGCCTTGGCGTAAGCCATCTGTGTGATGGCCTTCCCCTTCTTGGCGCGGCGTGGCATCTGTATGTGCTCGAATCTCAGCGAGTCGAGGTTGTGGTCGGCGAGGCGTTGTCTTCCGTACTCACTGCTTATCTCTGTCAGTCTCTCCGTGTCTCCGCGTCGCTCTATCCACGCCTCTCTCATGCGTGGCAGCCCCTTCTTCAGGTCGACAGTTATATCAGGGTCGCTGAACGGGCCGCTTGTGTCGTACAGGTATACGGGGGCGTTAGGCTCGCTATGCAGTTTCCCCTCGTCGTCGCGTGTCACAGTCGGCGTGAGGTTTACCTTGGTCATGCCCACCTTGATGTCTGGGAAGAGTGTTCCCTGCATGTATGCTTTCTCTCTCTTGGCATAAGCCTTGTTGTCGTTTGGTCTCATGTGTTGGTACGTATTCTGTTAGGTGTGTATGTATTATGGTGTGGTCTAAATGTTCCTGCCGTGGTCTGGCATGGGCGAGAGGAGTGTCGTCCCTACAGCCCTTGCCGGTCGTTTCCGGCTGTCTGTCATTACCATTCCCGGCCGGTTATAGACAGCCCTGTGGAATCACTGGTTCAGGAAAGCTGTCAGCGGAGAGCTTGCCTCGGCATGCTCAGCCACGGCTCCCAGTCCGGCCTCATATGCCATTCTTCCAGCTATCACGGCCTGTCTGAAAGCGTCGGCCATCATGACGGGGTCTCCGGCAACAGCTATCGCCGTATTCACGAGACAGCAGTCGGCTCCCATCTCCATAGCCTCTGCGGCATGGCTTGGCGCTCCTATACCGGCATCGACGACGACAGGCACATTGGCCTGCTCTATGATTATCTGCAGGAAATCCTTCATTCTCAGTCCCTTGTTTGTCCCGATTGGGGCGGCGAGTGGCATCACTGTGGCAGCCCCGGCCTCCTCAAGATGCTTGCAGAGAGTAGGGTCGGCCTGGCAGTAGGGCAGGACGACGAATCCCATCTTCACGAGTCTCTCTGTCGCTTTCAGTGTCTCCACCGAGTCAGGCAGCAGATAGCGCGGGTCAGGATGAATCTCAAGTTTCAGCCAGTTGGTGCCGAAAGCCTCTCGTGCCATCTGTGCTGCGAAGACAGCCTCATCGGCATCTCTCACACCGCTTGTGTTAGGCAGCAGCTGTATATTGCTGTGGCGTGTGATATGTGTCAGCAGCTCGTCGTTCTCGTCGCCAAGCTCTATGCGTTTCATCGCCACAGTGACCATTTCTGTCCCTGAGGCCTCGATAGCCTTTGCCATCAGCTCGTTGTTGTTGAATTTCCCTGTTCCGAGGAAAAGGCGGGAGTTGAACTCGCGTCCCGCAATTATCAGTTTGCTCATAAGTCTGTTTGCGATATTACGTTTTTATTTATGTTTCTAAAGTTTGTCACTATGCAGGCATGTGGGAAGATTATCTGTAATTCCCGCACTCCCCTGCATGTCTTCTTGATTGGTCAGTGGCGCTGTGTGCCATAAGGCATGGGCGGCAGGGATGCCAGAGGGTGTCGTTGGGCTGCCTTATCCATGCCCTGCCGTCTCCATTATGTCCATAAGCCTTCTCATCTCGGCCACAGGATTCGCGGCCGTCAATACTGTTCCGGAGACAGCTATCCCAGCCACACCAGTCTGCATTATCGGCATTATGTCCTGTGCTGTTATGCCCCCGATGGCTATCAGGGGTATGTCTATGCCGCGCTCCTCCATCTGCCTCACTATGTCCTTGTATCCTTCTATGCCCAATATGGGTGCCAGCCCCTTCTTTGTCGTGGTGAAGCGGAACGGGCCACAGCCGACATAGTCTGCCGTCTGCTCGTAGTGACGGCTTATCTCGTCTATGGTGTTGGCTGTCCCTCCTATTATGGCCTTGTCTCCCAGTATCGCCCTTGCCTCGGCCACAGGCATGTCTTTCTGTCCGAGATGTACCCCGTCGGCTCCTGTCTCTCTGACAAGGCTGACGTGGTCGTCGATGATGAATGTTGCTCTGTATGCGTCGCACAGTCTCCTCACCTCTCGTCCCGTAATGACGATTTCATCCTCGGGAGTGTCCTTCATCCTCAGCTGCACCCACCGGCATCCGCCCTCGAGAGCCATCCTTATGCTGTCGAGATATGTGTAGCAGTCAGTATAGTGTGATATGAACTGTATCATCCTCCGCATGCAGCCTTTATTATTATCACCGCCTCACCCTCATTCAGGGCTGTCGTGGCCCATTCTGTCCGTGGCACCATCTTGTTAGCTATAGCCACAGCCACGCCCTTCTCTGGCAGGGACAGTTCTGCCGCCAGTTCGCCCAGAGTCCTTGCCTCAGTCGTCAGGGCCTTGTTGTTCACAGTTATCTCCATAGTTCGTAGAAATGTTTTACGGGGCCGTGGCCATGACCTGTCTCATAGTCTGCCCCTGCTGTTATCGCTCCGTTGATATATCTCTTTGCAGCCTCCACGGCATCGCCGAGTGGCATGCCCTTGGCGAGCATTGACGCCAGGGCCGACGATAGTGTGCAGCCTGTCCCGTGGGTGTTGCGTGTCGGTATGCGTGGTGCTGACAGATGCCTTATCTCTTTCCGCTCGTTGTCATAGAACACATCGACAAGTGTCGTGTCGTCGAGATGCCCTCCCTTCAGCAGCACCGACACCCCAGTCCTCCCGGCCATGTCCCTCGCCGCGTCGTCCATGTCCTCAGGAGAGTCAATAGTCCCTCCATTCATTATCATCTCGGCCTCTGGGATATTGGGAGTGATGATGCGTGACATGGGCACGAGGACGGTCATCACTGCCTCTATGGCATCCTCGTCCATGAGCCGGTGGCCGCTTGTAGACACCATGACTGGGTCGACGACGATGTTCCCCACCCCGAATGTTCCCAGCGCGCGGCAGACACATCCCACTGTCTCTGTGCTCTTCAGCATTCCTATCTTCACCGCGTCGGCTCCGATATCCTCCATGACAGCCTCTATCTGCCCCGCGACGATATCCGCCGGGACATCGTGGACAGCCCTGACCCCCACCGTGTTCTGGACCGTCACGGCGGTTATGGCTGTCATGGCATAACATCCACAGGCAGAAATCGTCTTGATATCCGCCTGTATTCCTGCTCCGCCACCGCTGTCACTGCCTGCGATGGCCAATACTCTTCTGTAGTGTCTCATTCTGCTCTTCTCGTTTTTGAGGTTGGTATAGGGGAGGGTTGTGGCTTGCCGTCCCGTTGGCAGTGGCTTGCGGATTGGCCGCCAAGCCATGCGGGGGACGTGCCATGCCTTGAAGACATCAGCAAGAAGAGCACCCCTATAACGCACAAAGGTTATGATGCGGACATCATAACCTTATAGCTGTATATCTATCTGCGAAAGATACAAAATTGAAAAAATACGACTCAATCCCTACGGCAGTACTAACTGCATCAGGTTGGAAGGTATAATCTCAGCCCCTATCCGTGGGGCACCCTTTTGATGTCCGATGCTGCAAAGTTAATATTTTTTTCTCATTCGCGCATCATGTTTCATGTTTTTTTTCTCTTTTTTTCAGCTGCCATACGCCACATTGCACAGTCTGGCATATATTTCCTACGGATAATTCCGGCATGGTTTCTTCCTGCATTCCACCATCAATCCTCTTGCCTCACACCATCAATCCTCTTGCCTCACACCATCAATCCTCTTGCCTCACACCATCAATCCTCTTGCCTCCCACAATCAATCCTACGGCCTTTCACAATCAATCCTACAGCCTCTCACCATCATTCCTACGGCCTCCCACCATCAATCCTATAGCCTCCCACCATCACTCCTACAGCCTCCCGGCATATTCTCTCTCCTTTATTTTATGGCTTTCCTTCATTATGTGCCGTTATCTGTCTTGCCGTCACCCCCATCCCGGTGATTACCTCTTTAGCTATGTATGCCCTCCGCAGCACGAAAGCCCTGTCTGCCAATATGGCTCAAGCATAAGGCAATGAGCGGGAAACCAGGACATTATCCACAGCAGCAGACAGCAGGCGTGTATCATGCTCAGTCAATGCTTCTTCCCCCGTCTCTCCCATCGGTACTGGATGGGCTCGTCATCCAGTGCCAATGACGTGCTCATTCAGTACCGATGAGCCCCTCATTCAGTATCTTTTGCATTGTAGTCATATATCCCTGACATTCTGGCTTTTAGCTTTGCAGGTCTTTTTGTCCCTCATCAGGTGTCTTCTGGGGCTGACAGGATAATCTTCTGTCGCACATATGCTGAAGACTAAACGCCCAATGTGTTTTTGTCCAAATCTATGTATTTTACCCCACATTTGGACGAAAACGTGTCTGTTTTTGTCCAAATCTATACTTTTTACCCCACATTTGGACGAAAATCCTTTGATTACTCGGAACAAATGATTATCTTTGCAGAAAAAGAATGAAGATATGGAAAGACTTATTGGCAGGACACGCGAATGTCAGGAATTGCAGTGGGCAATGGACTCACATCGTTCAGAAATGATAATCCTATATGGCAGACGCCGTGTGGGGAAGACTTTCCTTGTGCGTCGTTTCTTCGATGATAAGTACAGCTTCCATTTTGTAGGGGCGCATAAGAGAAGCAAGGCAGAACAGCTGAAGAATTTCCGTGAGACATTGTCATATTATTCTCATAGGGACGACATGCCAGCTATAGCCAACTGGCATGACGCCTTCGTACAACTGGCACGTTATCTTGAGTCATGCAATGAAGAGCGCAAAGTGTTATTCTTTGATGAGATGCCATGGATTGACACGCAAGGGAGTGAGTTTGTCGAGGAATTAGAATATTTCTGGTCGAGCTGGGTGCAGAACAGGGATGACATAGTGTTCATCGCCTGCGGAAGTGCTACAAGTTGGATGAAAGACAAGCTGGAAGACAATCGTGGCGGCCTGCATAACCGTATCACACATAGGATATACCTGCGTCCGTTCTATCTCAATGAGTGCAGGGAATATTTGGTGGAACATGGTTTTGACTGGGATGACTATCAGATTCTGCAGTGTTATATGCTTTTCGGCGGAGTGCCGTTTTATTTGAGTCTGCTTAAACCATATCTGAGTCTGCCCGAGAATGTCGATTCATTGGTATTCAGAAGAGGAGGGGAATTAAGCGATGAATTTAACGAATTATACAATGCCCTTTTCAACAAGGCAGACAAGTATATCAATGTTGTGCGACTCCTGTCCACACGCCGGGAGGGATTCACGAGAAAGGAGATTGAGCTTTCATCTGGTTATAGTGGTGGCGGCCTGACAAAGATGTTGGATAATCTTGAACGCTGTGACTTCATCGTGTCGTACGCCCAATTCGGGAACAAGAGCAAGCTGACACTCTATCGTCTGGCAGACTTCTACACATTGTTCTATTTCAGATATGTGGAGAACAACCGTAGTCGTGACGATAAGTATTGGCAACATCATTTTATGGACAGGAGCGTAGAGTCGTGGGAAGGATTCTCTTTTGAGGAAATATGTCTGCGCCATCTGCCTCATATCAAGCAGGGCCTTGGCATCTCGGGCATTGCCACAGATTCTTCCTCATGGCGGTTCATTCCACCAAAAGGTGACGAGAGGAAAGGCGCGCAGGTGGATCTGGTTATTAAACGGGTGGATAAGATTGTCCATCTTATAGAGATGAAATTCTCTGATAGTCCTTATTATATATCCAAAGATTATGAGGAGAAACTCAGGAAAAGAAGAAATCTGTTTATGGAGATAACCGGAATAAACAGGGGCGTGGTCATAACGTTTGTCACTCCCTCCGGCATATCCCAAGGCATACATTCATCTATCGTGCATAGTCAGTTGACTGCAAAACATCTGTTTGCGGATATTCAGTGATTGATAATAATATGGTTGAATCTCTCTGCCGTAGAGTATAATCCTTTCATCATGAATACATTGATATAAGGTAATCACGTCCCACTGCATGGCGAGTCACATGATAATCACGGGAAGGACATCTGGACAAGACTATAAAGCAGGCTTTCTCTGGATGTCCTGCCCTTGTTCTTGTCACATTGTCCGCCTTGCATCCCACCTTTTGTTTGTGCTGTATACAAAAGAACATTGCTGGATATTTTGTGCGTTCAGAATTATTTGTTATCTTTGTCCGCAGATTTCCATATGAGAATATCAACATTTCTTATGAGGAAAACATCATTTCCCATTAGTTACAACCTTAACTGAAAGAATATGAAAAAGACTATCCTATCACTTTTTCTGCTTGCGGCAACATGCATTTCGTATGCCGACAACAACGAGGCCCGCTGGCTGCGCGATGTGCGCATCTCGCCCGATGGCACTAAGGTGGCGTTCTGCTACAAAGGCGATATATACACTGTCGGCATAGCCGGTGGTGTCGCCACACGCCTTACGACACTGCCCTCATATGAGGCAAATCCGGTATGGTCGCCTGATGGGCGGCAGATAGCCTTCAGCAGCGACCGCCACGGCAATGCCGATGTCTTTGTCATGCCGGCCGATGGTGGCCGCGCGTTGCGCCTGACATATAACAGCTCGGCAGAGACACCGACAGCGTTCACGCCTGACGGCAAGAGCGTCCTGTTCAACGCCTCCATACAGAAACAGGCGGAGAGCATGCTCTTCAGCCACCGCTCCATGACTGAGGTCTATACCGTCAGCGTAGCAGGCGGACGCCCTGTCCAGATGCTTGGCACACCGGCAGAGGCCATATCCTTCACCCCCGACGGACGGCAGATGCTATACCAGGACCGCAAGGGCGGAGAGGACGAGTGGCGCAAGCACCACACATCAAGCATCACACGTGACATCTGGCTCTACGACCTCAAGACACGCAAGCACACAAACATCACAAAGCGCCCGGGAGAAGACCGCAACCCTGTCATCACAGCCGATGGCAAGACTGTCTATTTCCTCTCTGAGCGTGATGGCGGAACGTTCAATGTCTATAGCTTCCCGGCCATGAACGCCTCGGAACCTACTGCCGTGACAGCCTATAGGGACTATCCTGTCCGCTTCCTCTCCATAAGCCGTGACAACACGCTCTGCTATACCTATGACGGCGACATATACATCAAGAAGCAGGGAGCCGGGGCGCAGCGTCTCGCTGTCAGCATCACACGCGACGATGAGGATGTCATAGCCACACTCACACCGCGTGGTGCCTCTGGCGCCGCCGTCTCACGCGACGGCAAGCAGATAGCATTCGTCAGCCGTGGTGAGATATTCGTCACTGTCGACAAATACTCCACAACACGCCAGCTGACTCACACCGCAGCAGCCGAGGCCAACCCCTCGTTCTCGCCTGACGGCCGCTCGCTCGTCTACAGCAGCTACCGCGACGGCCATTGGCAGATATACCGTGCGACAATAGCGCGTAAGGATGATGCCAACTTCGCCAATGCCATGACTGTCAAGGAGGAGCGTCTCGCAAAGTCAGACCTTGACCGCGCCATGCCGAAATACTCCCCCGACGGAAAGAAGATAGCCTTCATAGAGGACCGCCAGCGTCTCATGGTCATGGACATAAAATCGGGCGCTGTCAGCCAGATTACTGACGGCAGCCAGTGGATGTCACGCTCAGGAGGGTTCAGCTACGAATGGTCGCCCGACGGCCGATGGTTCACGCTGGAGTTTGTCGGCAACTGCCGCTCGCCTTATGACGACATCGGCATCGTCCCGGCAAAGGGTGGAAAGATAACAAACATAACCCAGAGCGCATATGCCAGCAGCTCCCCACAGTGGGTCATGGACGGCAAGGCCATCATGTTCGCCAATGAGCGCTACGGTTTGCGTAACCATGCATCGTGGGGAACACAGGAGGATATCTTCCTCGCATTCGTCAACCAGGACGCATATGACCGCTTCCGCCTGAGCGAGGAAGACTACAAGATGCTTAAGGACATAGAGGATGCCAACAAGAAGAAGGCAAAGGCTGCCGAGGAGAAGAAGGCTGCCGGGAAAAAGAAAGGCAAGAAACCCGAAGCGAAAAAGCCTGCAGCAGCTGACAGCGCGCTCACTGTGGAGCTTGACGGCATAGAGGACCGCATAGTGCGGCTGACACCAACATCGTCCATGCTCGGCAGCGCGGCGATGTCGAAGGACGGCGAGACACTATACTTCACATCGCAGGCGACAAACGGAGAGGTGGAGCTGTGGAAAGCTACGCAGAGGAAGAAGGAGTGCAAGATGGTCCAGACGATGAAGAGCGGTGGACGCATGCTCCAGGACAAGGATGGCAATATATTCCTCGTCGGGGCGGACATAAAGAAGATGGACGCCAAGACAGGAAAGATGGAGCCTGTCACTTATCTTGCCGACATGAAGATGAATATGTACGACGAACGTGAGTTCCTCCTCCAGTACATGCGCCATGAGGTCGGCGAACGCTTCTACAACAAGAATATGCATGGTGTCAAGTGGGACGCCCTCGTCGACCATTACAAGCAGTTCCTGCCACATATAGCCAACAACTATGACTTCCAGGAGCTCATGTCCGAGATACTCGGCGAGCTGAACGTATCACATACCGGAGGCCGTTACTACCGCCCATCAGCCAAGGGTGATGACGCCACAGCGTCGCTCGGACTGCTCTATGACATGACATACACGGGCGAGGGAGTGAAGGTGACAGAGGTTGTCAAGGGCGGACCATGTGACCGCAAGTCGAGCCGCATACATGCCGGCAGCATAATAAAGGCTATCAATGGCGAGACCGTGACAAAGGATATGGATATCTCACAGCTCCTGAACGATATGGCACGCAAGAAGACTCTCGTCACCCTGAAAGACGGGACAGAAGAGACAGTGCTGCCTATAACATCATCACAGTTCTCATCACTGCTCTACGACAGATGGGTGAGGAGATGCCAGCATATCGTGGACAGCGTATCGGGCGGACGCCTCGGATATGTCCATCTGCAGTCGATGAACGATGCCAGCTTCCGCACAATATACAGCGACATGCTCGGGAAGTATAACCTGCGCGACGGATGTGTCATCGACACACGCTGGAATGGCGGCGGACGTCTGCATGAGGATGTGGAGATACTAACCAGCGGAAAGAAGTATCTCACACAGATGGTCAGAGGCACAGCCATGTGCGATATGCCGTCGCGCCGGTATAACAAGCCGACGATAATGCTCCAGTGTGAGGCCAACTACTCTAACGCTCATGGCACACCATGGGTTTACAAGCACATGGGTATAGGGAAACTTGTCGGCGCTCCTGTGCCCGGCACGATGACATCGGTCAACTGGGTGACAACACAGGACCCGTCGCTCGTCTTCGGCATCCCTGTCGTAGGCTATCTCCAGGAAGACGGGAAGACATATCTCGAGAATACACAGCTCGAGCCTGATATCTACATCCTGAACAGTCCGGAAGATATCGTGCGCGGCATAGACACACAGCTCATAACCGCCACAAAGGAACTCCTGCGACAGATAGACAGCAAGAAATAAGCATAAGACAGGTATGCAAGAGGATTTTTATCTATCAGTGATGCAGTGTCAGCATGTTGCATAGGGAGAGTGTGACGTCTCCTACCCTACTGTTTTCACGTACTGATAATGCGCAGCAGGCAGTGCAAGGATTATACAAATAATTTTGCACATCTACTTGCCATGAACATCATTCCACGCTCCACACTGCCGGTATTACACCGCCGTAGTGTGGAGCGTGTGCCTTCTATCCCATGCCCGCCGCGGCCACAGTGAGCATAGAGGAGACAGGCAGGGAGACACTGGCAGACATGGAGTGTGCCAGGAATCCACGACCAGGAGCAGGATTTTTCAGCGAAAAAGAAAATATCAATGGTTTTAGTTTGTCCATAAGAAATGTTTTTATTAACTTTGTGGCTGGATAGTGTGCAGGCTTATGACACTATTCCATGGCGTATGCCACAACAGCACACACTGCATACGCCATCAGCAACACGCATTAAAGTACACAAACCTTATCTATAATACTGAACAAGATGAAAAAGATATTTCTGACGTTTTTCTCATTCCTCGTATGCTTGTCGGCGGTATGCAGGACTGTCGTCCATAACGACGGCACGCCTTTCTGTTTCTGGTACTGGATGTACGGCGCTGTCACAGAACCAGCCATAAAGGCCGACCTCCAGGCCATGCATGACGCAGGACTGAGAGGGACATACCTCATGCCTATACGCAGCTCGGCACAGCGTCCGGAATATGAGGGAAAGGCTGAGCAACTGACACCAGCCTTCTGGCGCGCTGTGGACTGTGCCCTCAATACGGCCGACTCGCTCGGACTGGAGGTCGGTATCCATATATGCGACGGCTTCGCCCTCGCTGGCGGGCCGTGGTTCACTCCTGAGGAGTCCATGCAGAAAGTGGTATGGGCAGATACTGTCATAACAGTAGGAAACAAGCGAAAGGCCATCAAGAAACGCAAGACAGCCCAGACGACGATGCCGTCAGTACCAGCATTGCCCACAGGGGCTTACCATATTGCAGCCTATGCCATACCAGCCGACTACGCTGAGGATATCGTCCAGCCGGTACGTATGACAACATCGGGGAATGTGACATCGGACGAGAAGAACATCGTGCGTGCCAATGACCCTTGCTGGTTCACATACGAGATGCCAGAGGGGGTGACGATAAGGAATGTCGAGGTGACACCTTCAGGCACAAACATGCAGTGTCAGCGCCTCAAGGTGGAGACAAGCCAGGACGGAGAGACATTCTCCCACCTCATGACTTTCGTACCCGCACGCCAGGGATGGCAGAATGGCAACATGCCGAGCACGTACGCTCTGCCACAGACTTCCGGGCCACAGCCGCGATATTACCGCTTCTCATGGACCCCAGAGGGAACAGAACCGGGCTCAGAAGATCTCGATGCAGCAAAGTGGAAACCCACACTCAGGCTGAAAAGCCTCGTCTTCCACCAACAGCCCAGGATACACCACTGGGAGGGGAAGGCCGCCAATGTATGGCGTGTCGCACAGGAGACAACAGACGAGCAGCTCCCCGGCAGGCTCTGCACTCCTCTCGACAAGATTATTCGCCTTGAGGTCTCTGCCGACGGAACATTGCTGACAGAGCTACCCGAGGGACGGTACCGCATACTGAATATGGGGCATATCTCTACCGGACAGACCAATGAGACAGCAGGTGGAGGCAAGGGACTTGAGTGTGACAAGTTCTCAGCAAAAGCTGTCAACAAGCTCATCGACAACTGGTTTACGAAGTTCACAGAGCTCCCATCGGGACATGTGGTGAAGTATCTCCATGTCGACTCATGGGAGTGTGGCTGCCAGAACTGGTCGGAGACATTCGCACAGGAGTTCATGCGCCGTCGTGGATATGACCTCATGCCGTGGCTGCCTGTCATGGCTGGAGTGCCTGTTGTGAGCGCTGCGGAGACAGAGCGCGTGCTGCGCGATATACGCCTGACCATAAACGACCTTGTCAACGACAATTTCTTTGCCACTGTCCGCGACCGTGCCCATGCCATGGGTATGGGCTTCTCAAGCGAGAGCATAGCGCCGACAATGGTGGCCGACGGCATAGACCATTACCGCTATGCAGACTTTCCTATGGGCGAGTACTGGCTTAACTCTCCCACACACGACAAGCCGAACGATATGCTCGATGCCATATCTGGAGGCCATGTCTATGGCAAACGCATCATACAGGCAGAGGGATTCACAGAGGTGAGAGGGGTCTGGGATGAGACTCCGGCAAATATCAAGACTCTCCTCGACCGCAATTTCGCTATGGGCATGAACCGCCTCTTCTTCCATGTGAACGCCCATAACCCATGGATGGACCGCCGCCCGGGCATGACGCTCGACGGCATAGGCCTGTTCTTCCAGCGTGACCAGACATGGTTTGCAGAGTCACGTCCGTTCGTTGACTATATCACACGCTGCTCGGCTCTTCTCCAGCAGGGGCGTCCTGTACAGGATATCGCCGTCTTCACAGGCGAGGAGATGCCGCGCCGCTCTGTCCTTCCAGAGCGTCTTGTGGATATACTCCCCGGCATTTTCGGCCAGGAACGTGTCAATAGTGAGCGTGTGCGCCGTGAAAACAAAGGCTGTCCGATGGCCGAGAGTCCTGTCAATGTGAACCACTCGGCAGGTATCGTAGACACCAAGGATTGGTGTGACGCGTTGCATGGCTATCAGTATGACTCGTTCAATCCCGATGTCCTCATGCGACTGTCAAAGGCTGAGGACGGCTGCATGACGCTGCCAGGCGGCGCACGGTACCGTGTCGTTGTCCTTCCCGGCCGCCGGCCGATGGACCCTTCGTTCACTGGATACAGCGAGCCTGTCATGCAGAAGATAAGGGAGCTGAGAGATGCCGGAGTGGTTATCTTATACAAGCCATACACCGCTGCCGACTTCTCACAGTATGGTCTGGAGCGCGATGCCGTGATTCCTGATAATATGGCCTATGCCCACCGCAGCGCTGAGACGGGCGAAATATACTTTGTCTCTAACCAGCTTGACGAGAAACGCGATGTCGAGATGCGCTTCCGTGATACGGCTCAGGGTGAGTGGTATATATATGACGCCGTCAGCAACACACTCTCCCAGCCGTCGTCCGAGAGTGTTGTCCGCACTGTGATGCAGCCAGGCGGCTCCTGCTTCGTTATATATCCTAAGGGCAGCATCGGCAATGTCCTGTCATGTCTGCCATCCCAGCCTCTCGCAACCACTCCCGTGGCTGAGACCCGCAAGCCTGTCACTATACCTCTCACAGGCCCATTCACGCTGACATTTGCCGAGTCGGGAGTGGAGAAGACCATAACGTCGCTCTACAGCTGGTCAGACTCAGAGGATATCCGCGAGTGTTTCTTCTCTGGCCATGGACGTTACACGACAACCGTGAAGGTGAGACGTCCGCAGGCAGATATGGTGCTGCAGCTCGGCACAGTGAGGGATATCGCCCATGTATGGGTGAACGGCATAGACTGTGGCATATCATGGACAGCGCCATATACTGTGGCGATAGGCCATGCTCTCAGACGCGGAACAAACACCATAGAGATTGAGGTCGTCAACACATGGGCCAATGCCCTAAGGGGTATGGACGAGGGCACACCGCCGTATGACGGTATATGGACAAACGCCCGCTACCGCATGAAGTCACCCCATCTCCTTCCTGCCGGGCTTCTTGGACCTGTTGCCATCACTCTGCCATAGGGCTGACAGTGAGTGGTGGCATCCCTTATGGAGCGTCTCGCCATGAGGGCCGGGCCATTGTCTCACTATAAACCTAAACCTAATCTGCAAACAAATATATCTTGTATACTATGAATACCTATCATCCTCTATCGCCCTTGGGCACACGTTTGCGCCCCATTCTCATATTCCTCTCCATTATCCTCGGCCTCTCCCCTGTCTCTGCAAAGATATGGATGCCTGCAATTTTTGACAGTGGCATGGTGCTCCAGCGCGAGACGACAGTGAAGTTCTGGGGCACAGCATCAGCAGGAAAGACAGTCAGGCTCACCACATCATGGAACAGCAAGACCTATCTCTCCAAGGCCGACAAGCAAGGCCGATGGTCTATATCGGCCACAACGCCAGAGGCTGGAGGGCCATATATTGTCACTGTGACAGATGGCGAGGAGTTGCAGTTTGATGATGTCCTCATCGGCGAGGTATGGCTCTGTGCAGGACAGTCGAATATGGAGATGCCTATGAAAGGCTTCCCCTCACAACCCATCGAGAATGGCAATATGGACATCCTCCACTCTTCCGACCCTCTGCTACATCTCTATCAAGCCAAGCGCACCAGTCGTGTCGAGCCTATAGACACCACGACAGGTAAATGGCAGAGGGCAGAGCCGCAGACAGTGAGGGAGTTCTCGGCCACGGCATACTATTTCGGACGTGAGCTCAGACGTGTCCTCGGTGTGCCCGTCGGACTCATCGTGACGGCATGGGGAGGCTCAAGCTGTGAGGCATGGATGAACCGCGAGCATGTCCAGCAGTTCGTGACAGACAAGTCGCCCTACCAGATTCCATACAAGCCTGCCGATATCAAATCGCCCAACAGGCAGCCAACGGTGCTCTATAACGGCATGCTGCATCCTGTCATCGGCTACGGCATACGTGGAGCGATATGGTATCAGGGAGAGGACAATGTGCCGCGCTACGGCGACTATGCACAGCAGATGAAGACCATGGTGACTGAATGGCGAGAGGAATGGGGCATAGGTGATTTCCCATTCTATTATTGCCAGATAGCTCCGTATGACTACAGCCTCATAAACTGGACACACAACTCGGCATTACTGCGTGAGCAGCAGATGATAGCAGAGAAGGAGATTCCGAATGCCGGCATGGCCGTACTCATGGATGCAGGAATAGAGAAAGGTATACACCCACCAAAGAAGAATATAGCTGGAGAGCGTCTCTCGCTTCTCGCCCTTGTCAATACATACGGCATAAAGGGAGTTACAGCCCAGTCGGCACGCTATAAGAGCATGACGGTTGAGGACGGAGCGGCTATTCTCTCGTTCGAGAATGACAAGATGAACCTGTATGGGAAGAACAGCTCTTTCACAAGCCATCTCTTCGAGATTGCAGGTCCCGACCGTGTCTTCTATCCCGCCAAGGTAGAGATATACAAACGGAAATACCTGAAGGTCTCAGCCCCAGAGGTGACATCGCCAGCCGCTGTGCGTTACGCTTTCCATAACTGGGCCGACGGTGACCTCTTCTGTGATGGCCTACCTCTGTCGTCGTTCCGCACAGACGACTGGCCTGTCCTCAATGATGATAATGGCAAGAAAAAGATAGAATACGATAACAACTGACGACAAACCGAGAGCAATATCAAGCTCGCTTGAATATTGCCGAGGTGCGAAGGAAGAAGACGATAGTCAACTGACGACAAACCGAGAGCAATATCAACTGACGACAAACCGAGAGCAATATCAAGCTCGCTTGATTATTGCCGAGGTGCAAAGGAAGAAGACTGAATCTTCACCATACAAAGTCAAGCAACAACGGTCTGTTCACGTCCTGGATAATCGTCCAATAGGTCTTCGCATAATATACGAACAACCTTCATATAACAGAAATACATGAAGACAATATCAAAACTAATAATCCTCTTTGTGCTGGCAGCCATCTGCCCATCCACACTTCGTGCCATACCGGCAGATATCCTTATGGCACGTTCAGGAGTCTCAAGCTTCAATCCCGACTGGCGTTTCCACCGTGGCGATGTACCTGGTGCAGAAGCTGTATCCTTCGACGACAGCCAGTGGGAGATTGTCTCAACACCACATACCGTCCAGCTTATGCCAGCCGAGGCGAGCGGATGCCGCAACTATCAGGGTGTGGCATGGTACCGCAAGCATTTCGTCGCCCCGGCCGGCCCTGTCACTGAACTGCTGTTCGAGGCTGTCATGGGCCGCCAGCGGTTTTATGTGAACGGACAGCTTGTCAGAGAGCACGAGGGAGGCTATCTCCCCGTCACAATCAATCTCACTGAGGCAGGCGTGAAGCCAGGCGACAATGTCGTCGTGGCGGTGATGGCCGACAACTCAGACGACAAGACATACCCTCCGGGCAAGAAACAGATGACACTCGATTTCTGCTATCATGGAGGCATATACCGTGATGTATGGATGAGACAGCGCCCACAAGTATATATCACCGATGCTGTCGATGAGAACCGTACAGCGGCAGGAGGCATCTTTGTCCACTATGCCGATATCAGCCAGAAGTCAGCTGGGGTATATGTTAATACAGATATCCGCAACGGGCTCAGTGTGCCGTCGCGTGTCACAGTCACCAACATCCTCACTGACGCGGCAGGCCGTATCGTGAAGAAATGGGTGAAGAAGAGTGTCGTGCCCGCCCATGGATTTATCACACTGACACAAGGTTCAGCCATAAGTCATCCGCAGCTGTGGTCGCCCGAGCATCCTTATCTTTATACGCTCCAGACAACACTTTCATCGGCAGCGGGAGTCGACAAGGCCACCACACGCATCGGTATACGCTCATTCGAGTTCCGTGGGAAAGAAGGATTCTGGCTTAATGGCAGCCGCTACCGCCAGTTCGTCGGAGCCAACCGCCATCAGGATTTCGCCTATGTGGGCAATGCTGTGCCCAACTCACAGCAGTGGCGTGATGCCCGCCGCCTGAAGGATGCCGGTTTCAATATCATACGTGTCGCCCACTATCCGCAGGACCCCGCGTTTATGGACGCATGTGACGAGCTCGGAATTTTCGTCATCGTGGCCACGCCAGGCTGGCAGTACTGGAACAAGGCGCCAGAGTTCGCAGAGAAAGTCCACCAGAATACACGCAGCATCATACGCCGCGACCGCAACCACCCCTCGGTCCTCATGTGGGAGCCCATACTCAATGAGACACGCTATCCCGAGGACTTCGCCATCGAGGCGTTGAGAATCACGCGCGACGAGTATCCATATCCTTACCGTCCTGTCGCTGCCGCCGACCTCCACAGTGCTGGTGTGCTCGACAATTATGATGTCGTCTACGCATGGCCAGGCGACGACGAGGCAGACAATGTGAAGGGTAAGGAGTACGAGGAGAAGGCCATCAGCCTTGGCAAGAACATGTTCACGAGAGAGTTCGGAGAATATGTCGACGACTGGTATGCCCATAACAACCTCAACCGCGCCTCACGCTCATGGGGCGAGATACCACAGCTGAAACAGGCTCTGTCGCTCTCTAACACCACATGCGACCAGCACCGGACCACCGGACTCTTCCTTGGCGGATGCCAATGGCATCCCTTCGACCACCAGCGAGGCTATCATCCCGATCCCTATTGGGGTGGCATATACGATGCCTTCCGCCAGCCTAAGACAGCTTTCTATATGTTCCGCTCACAGATACCGGCACGCGAGGACACAGCTTTCGTGTATATAGCCCATGAGATGGGACAGTTCTCAGAGCCTGACGTCGTGGTCTTCTCCAACTGTGACAGCGTCCGTCTGTCCATGTATGACGGTGAGATGTCATGGACTCTGCCTGTCAGACACCACAAGGTGATGCGCGACCAGGGCTCAGCCTCAGTAGAGACTCTTGAGGGGAGGATGTCCAACGAAGGCATGATGCCGTACAATGCGCCCGTGATATTCCGCGATGCTTGGGACTTCTGGCATGCCCGCCAGTACTCCTACAAGGGCCGCAACTGGCAGAAAGTGAACATGACAGCAGAGGGAATCATAGGTGGCAAGGTGATGGCGACTGACCGCCGCATGCCGTCGCGCCGCAGCACGAAGCTCCGCCTTTATGCCGATGAGCGTGGACGCCAGCTCGTGGCAGACGGCTCAGACTTCATCGTTGTCGTTTGTGAGGTGACAGACGACAACGGCAATGTACGCCGTCTGGCCAAGGACGAGATACGGTTCACTGTGACCGGAGAGGGCACCATAATAGGCGACGGAGAGGGAATTGGAGCCAATCCGAGGCAGGTTGAATGGGGAAGCGCCCCCATCCTCATACGCTCAACACAGAAAGCAGGCAAGATACACATACATGCCGATGTGACCTACCCCGGCACACACACACCCTCACCAGCTGATCTCACTATCGAGTCTGTACCGTCAGCAGTTCCACTCGTCACAGACCCATCTGTTGGCACAGCACAGCGGACAGTGCGGCACAGCGGACAAGGGAAACGTGATAGCGACAGACTGTCTGATGAGGAACGCCAGCGCATGTTGCAGGAAGTGCAGGACCAGCAAGCCGATTTCGGCGTCGGAGGATAACACCACTGCCGACAGATAAGCGTGCATGATACCAATAGACATAAATACAGGGACAGCCCCCACGCAGCTGATGTGGAGGCTGTCCCTGTATTTATGCCTATAAGGCAAAGTCTATCTGCAAAGTTTGCGTATCGCCTTGCGGCATCTCTTCTCCATACGTGGAGAGAGGGAAGTGTCAGCTTTAGTTCCGCCCTTCTCTATCGTCGCCACAACCTTGAAACCGCTGTAGTGGCATATCTCCCTCAGAGCCCTTATGACACCCCTTGTCTGGTGCATGATGATATTGAAGGGCCATAGAGTCGTCGAGGTGCTCGCCAGGACAACTCTCTTCCCCTTATGCAACGGTATAGGGATGCCATAACGGTTCTCGTCCATCATGCCGTAGACGATACGGTCGAAAAGCACCTTCAGTGTCCCAGGAATGTTCCCCCAGTAGCATGGCGCAGCTATTACCATAGCGTCAGCCGCGTGTATTATACTGAGCACACGCTGTGCGTCATCCTCAGGCATGACACACTTGTGCTCCGTCCTGCATTTCATGCACGCTATGCAGGGCCTTACATTGAGGCTGTTCACATTTATGATATCTATCTCAGCACCGTTCTGCCTTGCCTCGTCAGCAATGATGCTTACCATGCTTGAGATGTTGCCCGTCTTACGCGGGCTCGCGTTTAGTATAAGTATCCGCATATTCCTTATTTCTCTTTCTCATTAAAATATCCACCTCTTTAACAACACTTCTTCAATACTGAACCACTGCCACCATTACCACTCCCCTATTTCGATTTGGCACTGTAAAATTACACTTTTCAAATTGTAACAGATAATGACAAGCAAGGAATATGCTAAATATTAACATCTTTTCATACCATAACACTCATAATCCACTATTCCCACGCATCATGTAGAGTTAAACAGTCAACTGATAGAACCTATGGGTAATGTGAATGAGGGATACGACTGACAGCGCGGATGACAGAACCTTGCATGTCCTAAGACTGACTGCGAGGATGACGTAGCCTGGGCATGGCCTAGGCTGACAGCAAGGATGACAGAACCTGGGCATGACCTGAGAAAGACTGCGAGGATGACAGAGCCTGGGCATGACCTGAGCAGGCATAATAATTTATAAAAGCCCTGAGAATATCGCTACTCTCAGGGCTTCGCTCTTTGCAAAAAGAAGGCGGCTTCCTACTCTC
>JADYUK010000023.1 GCA_021531755.1 Hoylesella loescheii | reverse complement strand
CACGAAATGGAAACGTAGATTGCCTAAGGATGTACTTACTGATTCTGTTATCGAACTCACGGATGTGAACACAAAGAAGAAGTATCCTGAGAGGTTGCGATTTGTGAGATTTCACGATGACGAGCAAGATAGAGATTTCGCATTTTTGACGAATGCATTCCATCTAACTTCTCTCGAGATTGCCAATCTCTACAAGAATAGATGGCAGATAGAGTTGTTCTTCAAGTGGCTCAAGCAGCACCTCAAGATTAAGAAATTCTGGGGTACTACAGGGAACGCTGTGAGAATACAAATCTCTGCTGCAATCATAACCTACTGCCTTGTTGCCATAGTTCAACACGATATGCAACTGAAGCGGTCAACTTATGAGCTCCTGCAGATTTTGAGCATCTCACTTACGGACAAGACTCCACTGAGAGATCTCTTCGAAAAGACTAATTTCAACGATGTCAAAGAACTCGATTATCCCCTCTTTGAGGGATTATTTGATTAAATTTAACTTCGTCCCGATTTTAACGGGACACTAATGAATATAAGTATAAAACTCGCATGTAAAAATTCTGACTACTCACAATTTACACATATGAAAGCATTCTTGTTAAGAACATTTATATTATTGTGCTGCACTTTTGGCAGCACAATAAATCTCTTCGCTCAAGATGAAATTACAATCGAAAGTTGTAAAGAAAGTACGGGAGATAATATAGCTGAAGCACAGCCACGAAACGACATTAATGGTAATCCATGTGCAGTATTTCAAATTGAAACAAATGATTTGATGGGATTAACTTTTCCTAACAAAAACCAATATGTTGGAGAAGTAAGACAAAGCAATGGAACATATTATGTATACGTTCCTGGATTTAGCTATAAATTAGATTTCCAACACCCTGATTTTATCCCTGGAACAATCAGTGTTGCACCATTCGGTTTCAAAAAGAGCATTACAGGCGGTAAGACTTATATAATAAAACTTAAAGCTCCGCAAAAGATTGATAATGCTCCTCATGTAAGTTTTAAAGTAAGTCCATTTGTACCTGGGACATCTATTGTATTTGATGGCAACAGAAAAGAACTTAAACAAAATACTGATCTAAAGTTCAGATGTAACTCGGGTACATACAATTACCGTGTAGAAGCTCCAAATTACCAAACTGAAACCGGCACTATTGAAGTTAAGAAAGGAGCTGTTCCTATCTCGGTTCAATTAAAGCCGTCAACTGTACAAGTAAATATAAAATGTAATGTAAGCAATGCTAATGTTTATGTTGATAATGAACATTATGGTTCTGTCGGGGTTTTAAATCTACCACAAGGAACTCATAAAATACGTTTAACAGCGAATGGATATTTAGACAATGAAGTTGATGTGTTTATTTCTAATTCAACTTATGAACTTTCATATAACCTAAATATGAATAAAGGTGAGACAATAAATATACATCCTGTAAATGTTATTGTGCATTGCAGTTCAAATAAATTATACAAGAACAATAAACCTATACCTGGGTGGAGCGATGGAGAAGCTATAAAATTAATGCCTGGCTCTAAATGTAGGCTTTCAAACGATCAAGGTCAAGGTGCAGTGCTTCATGTACAAGACCATAATATGGAAATAGAACTTGTTGGTAATTTGATTATAATTAAATAAAAAAATCCTCCAAAAGGAGAGAGTTTCTCAGATTTTATTGCTACCTTTGCCATGTTTGTCGGGTTTGATACATATTTTGATTTGCAACACTAAGATAGGTGAAAAAACTGACATGGCAAAATCCTGAGCCGCTCGGCTTTGCCGCTTGCCACAAGCAAGAACTTTTTGTTGCTCAGGTACTTAAAATGTAATATTTGTAATAGTGTTGCGGAATTAAGGGATATCACTGCTGTCCGGATAAAATTCCAGACGCATAGCTTAAATAATTAATAATCAAATAGTTAAAGTGTTCTTTAAATTTTTGAATTAAATTTTGTACTTTAGCAAGCGAGCCACTAATGGCTGTAAATTGCTACGATGAGTACGAAAAGACCATATTTTCTCAGATAATGTCTCTGGTTTCCCGTTATGAGTTCCAAAAATGTGTTGACCGTTACAAGGGTGATTGGCATGCCAAAACATTCACTTGTTTTGATCAATTCAAGGTCATGAGCTTTGCTCAGTTTACCGATAGATCTGGTCTGCGGGACATTGAGATGACACTTGAATTCTGTGGAAAAGGTCTTTACCATGCAGGTCTCAGCAGTGTTCCCAAGTCAACATTGGCAGAAGCCAACGAGAGAAGGAACTGGATTATTTACAGAGACTTTTCCCAGGTTCTTATTAAGGAAGCTAAGGAGTTGTATCGTAATGATTACTTCCGCCTGGGTCTTAAGGAGATGGTCTATGCACTTGATAGTACAACTATAAGACTTTGCTTGGAGCTATCGCCATGGGCATAGTTCTATCATGGTGAAGGGGCTGTCAAAATGCATACGTTGATAGATCTTAGAGGAAACATTCCTTCATACATCATCATGACCAACGGACTTGTGCATGACTCCAAGGTAATGCCAATGATACCTGTTGAAGCATATGCTTTCTACCTTATGGACAAAGGCTATGTATTCTTCAAACAACTCTATGAGTGTTTTCATCTCAGGCATGCCTACTTCGTAACTAGAGCAAAGGAAAACATGGTGTACGACATCGTTGAAGAGTATGAGGTCGATAAGGCTGCTGGTCTCATAAGTGATCAACTCATACGTCTTACAGGCAAGAATCCCTCTGTGGAATATCCAGAACCATTACGTATGGTTGTCTATGAAGATTATGCAACAGGCAATGTCTATCGTTTCCTTACAAACAACTTAGATGTTGATACTCTGACAGTTGCAGAACTTTACCGTGAAAGATGGATGGTCGAGCTATTCTTCAAATGGGTAAAGCGATATTTGCATATCAAGAAGTTTTATGGAACTTCTGAAAATGCAGTATATTTACAACTTTGGATTGCGGTATGTGACTACCTGCTGCTTATCATTGCAAAGAAAAAATTCTGCCTTCCTCAAACCCTTCATACAATATCCAACTCCATTGGTCCACTTCTATTCAAACAAGATGATATCCATTTCATATTCAATAACGTTAAAGAGATTAATAATGAATGTCCGAAGCCTCAATATGTGGAGGGTAACCTCTTCTGAGAATTTATCCGGACACTAGTGAAGGGATATCTAAAAATTACGTCAGTTTGTCGAATATACTTTAGAAAAAAGCATGCCTTAAACGTATATTTTGGCATCTGTGCATCAAAAAAACTTTGCAGAAATCATCTGCAATATAGAAAATTTCTGGAGTTTCCTTGAACGAAGTGAAAAACTTTGTCCTCGGTAATTATATCAGAATTCTTTGGTTTCATCGTTATTTTTCACCACGAAAGTTACAAAGAATTCTGAAAATTAACCTGTTTTCATTGAGTTGTATTTCGTTGAACTCTTTGAAAATTATGTGACAATTGGTAAAACACAGTGCCTGTTACGAATCACAATAATCAGGCAAACACGAAATATGGTCAAATTGTGAACGCCTTGAAAGTCTGGTGTCGTTTCCTTAAATATATTTAAAACACATATAAATTATTATTGAAAAAGGAAATAATGCAGTAAATTTGTCATACTAAAAAAATCATAAAAGAAATATGATAGACAATTTTCTCACTTGGTATTCCACACTTCAGGGTCCAGAACAAATATTCTGGACGATAGCCCTAATAGCGACAGCCGTGTTTGCAGTCCAGATGATACTCACGATTATAGGTATCGACGCACATGATGTAGCTGACCTGGATTTTGCTGATGGAGACACTATGGACACAGGTGGAGCAGTATCACTTTTCAGTGTGCGCTCGCTTGTCAACTTCTTTGTCGGTCTTGGATGGGGAGGCGTGACATTCCTTCCTGTAATAAGTCAAACATGGATAGTATGGGTTATCTCAATCGTTGTAGGTATGCTCTTCGCTTATATCTATATATGGATGAGAAAGAAGCTGCAAGGGCTTGAGCGCAATGGCGTTATACGATATACCGAGTGTGTGGGGCTTGTTGGTGATGTATATCTCCATATCCCATCATCACGCAGTGGCAGAGGGAAGGTGCAGCTGTCGTTGAATGGAAGTATCCATGAGCTGGATGCTATGACAGACGGCGATGCTATACCTACTGGAGCTAAGGTGAAAGTGGTTGGGGTAGAAGGCAATATGCTCACAGTCACTGCAATTTGATTCTTTGTCAAGTTCATGTTATACACACTCTGGTCAATCATCCAGAATCGTGATTGTCAATAAACTATTAAACTGATTCTTAATTAATTTGCCTATGTATCTAATAGCAGCAGCGGTTGTCGTGGCCATTGTCATGCTCGCCGCAATAATCAATCGTTATAGAAGATGTCCGTCAGACAAGATTCTTGTCGTTTACGGCACAACAGGTAACCGCGGGTCGGCAAAATGTGTACATGGTGGAGGTACATTCGTGTGGCCTATCATACAGGATTATGCATATCTGTCGTTAACACCGATAAGTATTGACGCCAATCTCACCAATGCTCTGTCAAAACAGAATATACGTGTCGATATCCCATGCCGTTTCACAGTGGGTATATCTACTGATCCCGATTGTATGACAGCAGCGGCAGAGCGTCTTCTCGGACAGACAGCGGCACAGATTCAAGAGCTTGCGCGTGATATTCTTTTCGGTCAGCTTCGTCTTGTCATTGCGACCATGTCGATAGAGGAGCTGAACTCTGACAGAGATAAATTCCTTGATGCTATATCGAGCAACGTCGAGGTTGAGCTCAAGAAGATAGGACTACGCCTTATCAATGTCAATGTGACCGATATTAACGATGAGTCGGGCTATATTGAGGCTCTCGGTCAGGAAGCAGCTGCAAAAGCCATAAACGAGGCAAAGGTCCGTGTCGCCGAGCAGGAGAAGATAGGCGAGATAGGTAAGGCCGACGCTATGCGTGAGACACGTATCCGTACAGCCGAGGCAAATGCTCAGGCTGTCAAGGGCGAGAACGACGCTAAGGTAGCTATCGCAAATTCTGATGCCGAGCGCCGTCAGGCAGAGGCAGAGGCTCAGCGCAAGGCTACAGCAGCAGAGAAAGTGGCACAGGCCAAGGCTCTCGAAGAGGCTTACTCAGCAGAGAAAGAAGCCGAGATGGCACGTGCTGAAAGAGAGCGAGCTACTCAGGCTGCCAATGTGCTCGTATCACAGGAGATAGAGAAGAAACGCAAGATTATCGAGGCAGAGGCAGAGGCTGAAAAGGTGCGCGTGAACGCAAAGGGTGAGGCTGATGCAGCTTTCGCCAAGATGGAGGCAGAGGCACGGGGACTCTTTGAGATTCTCAGTAGACAGGCCAATGGTTATGAGAAGATGGTCGCTGCGGCGGGAGGTGATGCGACAAAGGCGTATATGCTCCTGCTTCTTGAGAAACTCCCAGAACTTGTCAAGACTCAGGTTGACGCTATCAAGGGCATTAACATCGACCATGTCACAGTATGGGACAATGGTGTCGGGAATGCTGATGGCAAGAGCTCGACAGCTGGATTCCTCAGTGGGCTCATGAAGAGCGTTCCTCCGTTGAATGAGCTCTTTGAGCAGGCTGGCCTATCACTACCTGAGTATCTGGCTAAGAAAGACTCTGTGTCAAAGCCACAGACTGAGAATGTGAGTGACAAGGCATAAATATATCCTCATAACAACCGCATATCCCTATACGTTTACTTTCTTCTTTTGAGAGAGTATGATTAACCCCAAACGGGCTTAAAATGATATGGGGCGAAATAGAAAAACGGGCGGGTTCCTGTATGTTCAATTCATCATTCAGGAACCTGCTCGAAGATTGTATAGACGAATCATAATCATATAGATAAACTAAAACAACAAACAAAAAAAATGAGATCAAGAACAGCAAACTGGTTTGAGACAAAAATCAGATACGAGAAGACAATGGATGATGGAAAGCAGAAGGCAGTAACAGAACTCTATGTAGTTGACGCACTATCGTTTACAGAGGCAGAGGCAGAAATCATCCAGGAAATGTCCGCTTATATTACAGGCGACTTCAAGGTGACAGGTATCTCGCAAGCTCCATACAGTGAGATATTCTTCAGCGACGCCGATACGGATGACAGATTCTATAAGACAAAGCTGCAGTTCATCACCATAGATGAGAAGACAGAGAAAGAGAAACGCTCTAATGTCAACTATCTTGTACAGGCGCATACCCTTCAGCAGGCAGTCAAGAATATAGAGGAGGTGATGGGCACTACAATGATTGACTATGCCATAGCATCTATTCAGGAGACACAGATAATGGATGTCTTCGAACATAATGCAGCAAAGAAGCAGGAAAGGGATGATAAACCTGAATATGAGCAACAATAACAGTTTGCTAGGGAACGTTTTCGTTAAGCCAGAAGACCAAAGAGAGCTTGCTCGCTTTGGCTTGGCGAGAAAACGAAGGCAAAGTCAACGTTTTCGTTAAGCCAGAAGACCAAAGAGAGCTCGCTCGCTTTGGCTTGGCGAGAAAACCAAGGCAAAGCCAACGTTTTTATGACTATATGACTTCCACTTTTTGATGTTCAAGGGAAGCATGCGACAGAATCATCGAATAATGATTGTATACACCTCGATGTTTCCCCGTACATGCAAGAAAGGCGGTAGGTTCTGACAAACAGGTATAGACAAACACTATGGCTATAACTGTTTGTCTTTTATCTGCAGTCCCCCATATGATTCTCATAATATATAGAAGAGTATTATGGATAGAAGTTTAGACTCTGTAAAAGAGCGTCTGCTCTCTGTCAGAGACACAGTACGTGAAGGATGCCGGTTGGTTGCGGTCAGCAAATATCATCCTGTCGAAATGATTCAGGCATGTTATGATGTAGGACAGCGCATATTCGGAGAAAGTCATGAACAGGAAATCCGGATGAAGCACACGGTTCTCCCAAAGGATATTGAATGGCATTTCATCGGCCATCTACAGACAAACAAGGTCAAGTACATAGCGCCTTATATCAAGATGATCGAGGCTGTCGACTCTCTGCGCTTGTTAAGGGAAATAGAGAAACAAGCTGCGCGGAACGATACTACAATAGATGTGCTCCTTGAGATAAAGATGGCCCAGGAGGATACCAAATATGGAATGACGATAGCTGAATGCCGCCAGATGCTGGCAGATGGTGAATGGCGTGCGTTTCATCATGTCAGGATATGTGGCTTGATGACAATCGCAACATACACTGAAGACCTGGATGAGATACGGAGGGAGTTCATGGAAGCTGCACAATTCTTTGACGAGGTGAAACGGGATTTCTTTCATGATGCTCCTTTCTTTTCCGAACGGTCATGGGGTATGTCAGACGATTATATGATAGCCCAAGAGTGTCGTTCAACCATGGTGAGGATAGGCACAGCAATTTTCGGTGAGAGGCATTATGACAGATAACAACCTGTCGGCATGACAAATGAGTCATCCACCTGATGCCATTGTCTTTGTAATGAATGACAGTTCAATGTAACAATTCCCAAAAACGATTCTCCCCCATCCACATGCCTTTAGAGCGGCTTGTAGATGGGGGAGAGTGTATAAGCGCTGATTATGTCCTTTCTCTATTGGGCATATAGAGAT
Source organism: Hoylesella loescheii (assembly GCA_021531755.1). Taxonomy (GTDB): domain Bacteria; phylum Bacteroidota; class Bacteroidia; order Bacteroidales; family Bacteroidaceae; genus Prevotella. The sequence goes on along the minus strand of JADYUK010000023.1, from coordinate 35,207 downwards.
AATGCTTGAGAAATGCTTATTACGGCTTGTTGCAGGTCATCGTGATATAGCTGCCTTTATGAAGCTTACGAATAGAGGATGTGGCTTAAGCACAGTGCTCGAGTATTCTGGGTGGAACTGTGTGCCAATATACCATTTCAAATCTGGTATCTCTACAATCTCTACGAGTTTGCTTTCTGGGTTTACACCTGTGCATCTCATTCCTGCATTCTCATACCGGTCGATATATGCGTTGTTGAACTCATAACGATGTCTGTGACGTTCCTGAATCTCTGTCTCCCCATATATCTCCCTGACACGGCTTCCTTCCTTAAGAGCGCAGCGGTATGCGCCGAGACGCATCGTACCGCCCATACACGTGAGATTCTTCTGGCTCTCCATGATATCTATCACGTTATGGTGGGTCGCCTCGTCCATCTCACGGCTGTTGGCGTCTTTCATACCGAGGACATCGCGTGCGAACTCAATAACCATCATCTGCATTCCGAGACAGATGCCGAAGGTCGGAATGTTATGGGTCCGGGTATATTCTGCGGCAGTTATCTTTCCTTCTATTCCACGCTGTCCGAAACCTGGACATATCAGTATTCCATCCATGCCCTTTACGCTCTCAGATATATTCTCCCTTGTGAGATTCTCTGAATTGATGAAATGCAGGACAGCCTTATGGTCGTTATAGATTGCTGCCTGTATAAGGCTTTCCCTTATGCTCTTGTATGCATCCTGTAGGTCATATTTCCCGACGAGTCCGATATGTACCTCCTCTTTTGCATTGTGCATACGGTCGAGGAAGTTTCTCCATGGCCCGAGAGCCGGTGTCTCGCCGACAGGAAGTCCCATTTTGCGCAGTATGGCAGCATCGAGACCTTGGCGTTGCATGTTTACCGGCACATCATAAATGCTCGGCAGATCCTCGCTCTGCACTACACAGTCTGTATCAACATTACAGAACATGGCCACCTTGTCGAGTATTGGTTGGTCGAGATGGTGCTCTGTCCTCAGTATCAGCACCTCGGGCTGTATACCCATACTCTGCATCTCCTTGACTGAGTGTTGTGTAGGCTTTGTCTTCAATTCGCCTGCAGCTTTAAGATAAGGTATGTATGTGAGGTGAGCAGATACAGCACGCTTCCCGAGCTCCCATTTAAGCTGGCGTATCGCTTCCATAAAAGGTGCGCTCTCGATATCGCCAATCGTGCCGCCTACCTCTGTTATGATAAAGTCATAGTGTTTCGGGTCGTCAACACGCATCATCATGCGTTTTATCTCATTAGTGATATGTGGCACGACCTGGATAGTTTTTCCAAGATAATCTCCTCGGCGTTCCTTGTCTATAACAGACTGGTAGATACGTCCTGTTGTAACGGAGTTGCCACGTGTGGTCTGAATGCCTGTGAACCTTTCATAATGACCGAGGTCAAGGTCGGTCTCCATACCATCTGTTGTTACGTAACATTCTCCATGCTCGTATGGGTTTAGCGTTCCTGGGTCTATGTTTATATAGGGGTCAAATTTCTGGATGGTAATTTCATAACCACGGGCCTGTAACAACTTTCCTATGCTTGATGATATAATACCTTTACCGAGCGATGATACTACACCTCCTGTTACAAATATATAATGAGTCTCCATTGTTTACTCCTTTTCCTTCTTTTTGCTGATTATTCTTTTATATCGTCATTCGTTTGATAAACATGGCATGGCGTGAACTATGCTCATGCAGGTTTATAGAGAACGATTATAGTAGTCTATGTAAGCGCTGTTTATCATGCGCATTCCGCCTGGGGTAGGGTAGTGTCCGGAGAAGTACCAGTCACCAGGATGGTTTGGTATAGCCTGATGCAGACCTTCGATGCTCTGGTAGACGATGTCGATAGGCGTTGTGACTCCATCTGGTCTTAGAATGCTTATCATCTTCTCGTTTAGTTCCTCTACAGAGAATGGCTCGTAGAGTCTTCTCACCGGATTCTGCATTAACTCAAGCGGTTTCTCAAGCTCAGCCTTGCATTCCTCATACACCTCTTCAAGGAGTTTTTCCATTCCCCTCTCCTTTATCAATGCCACGCAGGCTTGAAAGGCTATAAAATCGCCAATTCGTGACATATCAATGCCATAGAAGTCTGGATAACGTATCTGTGGTGCTGATGATACTATGACTATACGTTTAGGATGCAGGCGGTCGAGAATCTTTATTATACTCTCTCTGAGTGTTGTACCTCTTACTATGCTGTCGTCTATGACAACAAGGTTGTCAACACCAGGCTCGACTACACCCGTGGTGATGTCATATACATGCGCAGCCATATCGTTGCGTGTCCCGCTCTCAGTGATGAATGTCCTGAGCTTGATGTCTTTCGATACAATTTTCTCTGATCTGACATTCGGGGATAGTGTCCTCATGCCCTCAAGCATTCCGTAGTATGCCACTTCTGCCGTGTTTGGTATATAAGAGAATACCGTATGCTCTATATCGTTGTCAATTGATTTCAGGATAGAGTCGCGCAGCTGCAGTCCTAACATCTTCCGTTCACGATATATGTCTCTGTCATTACCACGGCTGAAGTAAATTCTCTCAAAGGAGCATGCAGCATATCTCTTCTCTGGAATAATCTGATTGAGCGACAAATGTCCATTCTTGTTGATGATAATCGCTTGTCCTGGACTCAGCTCCTTTATCTCGTCACATTCCACGGCGAAAGTAGTCTGGAGCACAGGACGCTCGCTGGCTATGGCAACTACCTCATCGTCAGCATAGTAGAAAGCGGGTCTGATACCCCATGGGTCCCGCATTGAGAATAATTCGCCGCTGCCTGTCAGGCCACATACAACATATCCTCCATCAAAATGTGTCATGGATGTTTTCAAGACATTACTCATCTTGACATTCTGCTCGATATAGTCTGTTATCTCCCGTCCGGTATACCCCTGTAGCTTCGCTATTTGGAAGTTACGTTCTACCTCACGGTCAAGCCTATGTCCAAGAAGCTCGAGCATAGTGTAGCTGTCACTGTATATTCTCGGGCATTGACCCTGTGCAGTCAGGAACTCGAAGACATCGCTGATGTTGGTCATATTGAAGTTTCCGCACAAACAGAGATTCTTAGCTCTCCAGTTGTTACGCCTCAAGAAAGGATGAACGTATTTCAGGCCAGCCTTACCCGTTGTAGAATATCGCAGATGGCCCATGTACATCTCTCCGAGGAATGCGTCTGGGTCGGCATCCGGGTCGTTGTCAGCATTCGACATTATTCGGCCGATAGAGGCGAATACTTTCGTGATGGCATCCTTGCCTTCGGCTTTCTCTCGGAACATATATTCGTGTCCCGGCTGTTGCTGCAGTTTGACGCATGCTACTCCAGCACCCTCCTGACCACGGTTGTGCTGTTTCTCCATCATTAGATAAAGCTTGTTGAGGGCATAGTGGCGGGAGCCATATTTCCGCTCGTAGTATTCAAGCGGTTTCAGAAGGCGGATCATGGCTATGCCACATTCATGTTTTAACTCTTCCATAAAAAATAAAACAGAAAAAGTTTCTTATCTACCGTGCTCTTGGATGAAAGAAACTTAGATGACAAAATTACGGTGCAAAATTACTTATTTTCTCCCATTGGCTATCTATGAGGTGGAAAATTTTGGAAAAATATTTTTCTTTTACTTTCATATTGATGCATATGTGTTATTTGTTTATTGCAATATGAAAGATATCTCTTTGGTTATGTGATAATTTGGAATTGTAATCCGTTTAAGCAATATGTTTGCCTTGTTCTTGGTTTTTGTCATCACCTTATCGGTCACGATACTTGTTTTAATCTCGGTGGGTATTCTCAGTATTGATGGCATCGTTGTGGAATGTTAGTCGTTACCAAATATTTCAGTATATTAAAAAACGCTAATAATGTTCGGTCTGTCATGACCGATATGTGAGAAATCAATAAAATCTTTGTAACTTTGCATTGTTATACGTATCGCTTGTCCATCATAGAGGATTGTTCGGAACATAAAGGCATGGACCCGTAGCTTAGTTGAATAGAGCGCCAGATTCCGGTTCTGGAGGTCATGGGTTTGAGTCCCATCGGGTTCACTAACGATTAAGACGCTGAAACCCTTGTAATTATCTGAAATAATGATGATTGCAGGGGTTTTTGCTTTGTGGCTGGTATTTCAAACATGTGGCAAAAATTTCCACTCGTGGAAAGAAAATTGCCGCCAAATTGCCGCCTTCCAGTTGATGAATCTAATCAAGAAAAATAATATTAGAGCCCCCCCACACCCCCAGAAGCAGCTTTAGCGGGTATTGCCCATTAAATGAAATCATTATCTTTTTCTCCCATAAGAAAAAAATCATAACCATACAGAATATGACGATAATCTATCCATCACCAATTTTCGGTCCTGTCATCTCGCGCCGCTTAGGCGTCTCGCTCGGCATAAATCTACAACCCGATGACGGCAAGGTGTGCTCGTTCGACTGCATATACTGCGAATGCGGACTGAACGAGGATTTCAGACCTAAGCACAGACGTCCCGTAAAGGAGATTGTGGCGGCAGAACTCGAGAAGAAGCTGCAGGCTATGGCAGCAGAAGAGAACCTGCCCGACGTGCTGACATTTGCCGGCAACGGCGAACCGACGGGGCATCCCGACTTCCTTGACATCATACGGGAGACAATCCGTCTCCGCGACACATACTGCCCGAAAGCGAAGGTCACTGTGCTCAGCAACGCCACGATGTGCGGGAAAGAGAATGTGCGCGAGGCGCTGATGATGGTCGATAACAACATCCTGAAGCTCGACACCGTATCGGACGAATATATAAGGATTGTCAACCGGCCTGCCAACATGGCGTATGACGTGAAGAAGGTGGTAGAATGGATGAAGGCCTACAACGGACACTGCATTGTGCAGACGATGTTCATGAAAGGCACGGCGGCGATATGGGACGCCGACGGCAACATATCTGATATCGATGTCGATAATCTTGCAGAGGAGTATGTGAAGCCGTGGTTAGATGCAGTGGCGGAGATAAAGCCGTCGCAGGTGATGATATACACCATCGACCGTGAGACGCCTGTCGCAGGCTTGATGAAAGCGTCTCATGAGGAGCTGGACGCCATAAAGGCGAGAGTGGAGGATATGGGCATACGGTGCTCGGCATCCTACTGACAAGAGACACGAAGACGTGACATCTTCATTGGGAAACAAAAGGTGTCTCGGCTGGAATAAAGAAGGCAGTGGGGCGGTTTCTGTCCACTGCTTTCTTTTCATGCACTAATCCTGATAAACAAAACGAAAACAGCCCCCCGATGAATCTCACCGGAGGCCGCAAGCCCGATGCAAGGCTTCGTCTGTCTTAATGCGTAAGCAATGGACCCAACCTCTGTTATATGTCATGCGACACCGTTTGCCGTCGCCACAACCATCCGCAAGCAGGCTCAGTATTTGAACGAGGAGCCACCGACAAACTCACGCATGATGGATGTAGGCGGGATGTCCTTGTCTGGTATCGGTATGAAATAGTGTATGAACTTAAGCAGTCTATGGGCTTCTGCATACTCAGGGCAGTTTTTCGGAACAGAGGATAATATAGTCTCCGCATGGTTGCGTAATACGGCAAACTCAATGTTCAGCGCACTGTTGAACATCACGTCGGCATTCTCCTGATACGGAAAGATCCATTGTTCCTCGCTCTCACACACATTAGGCCACTGCTGTATGGTCTCGCGTGCGGAGAAAGCTCCTTTATTATAGTCACGTATGATGCGCCGCAACAGCCGGTTGTCGCGTGTCGGTATCCAGTTGTGGTCGTCGAGCGATATTGTAGTGAGTGCTGAGGTGTATATCTTGAACTTGAGCTCATCTGGAACAGAATCGGTCAGCATAGGATTGAGGGCGTGTATCCCCTCTATAATCAAGACATGTCTGTCTGTAAGTCGCAGGCGTTTGCCGTTCCATTCCCTCATACCTGTCGTGAAGTTATACTCGGGAACCTCGACTTCCTTGCCTTGCAAAAGAAGTTCGAGGTGTTGGCCTAATGTCTTGTGGTCGACAGCTGCAAAATTGTCAAAGTCGTACTGTCCATTGGGTAGTAATGGTGTATCTGCACGGTTGACAAAATAATCATCTGTCGAGAAAGACAAGGGTCTCAATCCGCATGCTAGAAGTTGAACTGACAACCGCTTACAGAATGTTGTCTTGCCAGAGCTTGAGGGACCTGTGATGAGGACGAGCTTCAGACCATTCTCCCTGTACCGCCGGTCTATCTCCTCGGCAATCTTCACTATCTTCTTTTCTTGCAATGCTTCTGATACCTGTATCAGTTCAGTGGCCCGCCCGTTCTCGCATGCCTTATTGACATCGCCAGTGTTAGACATGCGCATGATGACATTCCACTTCACCTGCTCCTTATAGACATCGAATGTCATAGGCTGGGTTATCATTGGTGCAAGCTCTGTCGGGTGATGATAGTCGGGCACTCTAAGCAGCATGCCATCACCATACGGCTCAAGGCCGAAAACCTCAAGGTATCCTGTCGATGGGACAAGAGGTCCGTAATAATAGTCGACTGTATCGTCCAGTATATAATAGTCAGTGTAAATCTTTCCTGAGGTCTCAAGCAGTTTCACCTTGTCAAGGAATCCTTGTTCACGGAAGATACTAATCGCCTCCTCTGTCGGAACTTCCTTCCTGTGGAACGGTATATTGGAGGATACAATCTCGCACATACGGGTATAAACCTTTTTTATCTCCTCTTCTGTTATACCACGTGACCGGCGTGTAATGCCCGGCTTCACGATATTGCAATAGTATCCTCTCGAAATGGGATGCTCAATATACAGTTTTGACTCTGGGAAAACGTCCTTGACTGACTTGTACAGGACAAAGCAAAGCGAGCGTATATATACGCGCATGCCACTCGGCGAGGTGATATCCAGATATTCTATGTCGCGGTTCTGGTATAGACGGAACTTAAGCCCTTGTGATGCATTGTTTACCTTTGCTGATATGGGACGGTATGGAGACTCTATGCCGAAACTGTCATATATCTCAAGCAGGGAGCTGCCTACTGGCACTTCCTTGACCGTGTTGTTGTTCTTGCAGCGTATCTGGAGCATAGTATTTTGATAGATTATATGAGATTATATATATACATATTCCACTTATGCGAACATAGTGTGACTTCATGATGAACAGGGAAGTATGATATATTGACATGGAGATGGTTGATGTGTCATTCAATGTTCATGTTCGGTCCAGGAGCGTTAAATCCATATCGTTCTGGCGTATAATGTGATACGCTGAGATTGTTTCTTCTTACGGTGAAGCCGTCTGTACAAGCGTCAAAGTATATAGGGAATGCTCTTCTGTTAGTTGCATAAGGAGCCTGGTAAGGTGCGCTGACGACATTGTCCTCAATGATAGAGCCTGGCTGGGCGGACATGGTGTATATCCCTCCAGCATCATATAGCATACGAGCGTAGCCGTAGACTTTGTTCCGGGCGATAATATTATTCCGCATTCCTGTATCATGTGTAGTCCATCCCCATCCTATTGCGATTCCTGAATAGTTCACATCGCTGACAATATTGTCAATAATCTTGAAATCTCTTACATAGCCGCATCCTATACCGACACATCCCCAATCCTCGTTTGTGGCGTCCGTAACCTTGTTCCCGGATATCAGGAACCGCTCTGTATATGTCTTTTGAGGTGTGTTTTCATCTTTAATGCCGGCATTATTCATACCATATGGCCGATGAACCTCAGTCGGCCCTTCGGCGAAGGAACCACATAGCACGGCTGTACCGCCAATATCTGTAAATACATTGTTGCATATCTTTATGTCCGAGCACCCTACAGTATAGTCAAGGGCTGTAGAAGACAGATGCTCAAACTGGCATCCTATAAAATCCACGCGCTCAGCCCAGGATACAGACACTGCCGTCTCTGGTCGTGTTATCCATGCCTGATTCTCAAGTCCGGAAGCCCATGGCAGGCCCTCATTCTCTTTCAGCTTATATGCGTCGATAATCGGGAAACCACCTTGGAGTGTCACATGACCGTAGTATGATGGACGCTCGCATGAGGTATAAGAGAACGTAATATTCTTGAATATTATATCGTGTACCCTGTCACCACAAGTTCCATCTATTGTGACAAGCCTGTTAATCGTAGGTAAAACGACATCGTGACCATCTATGCCTTTCTGCGAATATATTCTTCCGTCAGAATAATCCTGCCACCATTCGTTTTCATCATCAAGAAATTGGCGCGCGTTCCTCAATGAGAATGAGGAAGAGCCGTACTCGCCGCCGATGACTGGCTGTGGCCATGGGTGAGAGAATTCCCAACGGCTTTCTGGATTGCGGAAAGTTAATACAGCCTTGTCTCCATAAATATTGATAGCTTTGACTCTCAAGACTGCTATTGCCCAGCGCTGATGAACAATCATCTCAAGTTGTGGAGCGTCTTCGATAGATTTGATGCCATAATCTGTCAGGGCCTTTGCGGGTATAGTTATACTCTCATTTTGAGCGTCAAAACTGAGAATGCGGTCCATCATATACTTCCCCCTATGACAGGAAAGCTGCCATTTTGTGCCGCCGACCCATAAACACCGTGTGAGGATTGGTCTTCCTGATAGTCGAGGTGGCATGAAAACAGACGCTGAAGGTTTACATGTGATTCCGCCTGAAATGGTCGAGCTCTCATCCCCATCAGTTGTTATAACAGTCTTGCTTGACAATGTCCCGCTATCTTCTGGCCTGATATAGACAGGCTCATCAAGGATAAATGTGCTGGAACTTTCCAAACGGATATAGATATCTTCAATTGCCCTACTGTCTTGTGTCCTGCGCCACTCACGTGCTAAACGCAACGCCTGGCATAGGCTCCTGACCGGCTTATCGTGCGTGCCAGGATTTGAATCGTCACCTGCAGGGGAGACAAATATCTCTCCCGCAAGTAATATTGTGCACACAAACAATGATGATGCTATACTGAATAGGCGTTTCATGGTATTGATATTTTATGATTAGGTGAGCCTTTACATTTTTTAAAAGAATAAGAATGATGCTGTATAAGCACGTCGTATATAGCGTATATCGATTCTTGCCCCGATGGTTATATCATTCAGGCTGTGTGATATAACCCCATATTAACCCAGTTAGGTTTGCATTCTATCCTATTACCCAATTTCGGTTACGCCATTGTATACGCACAAGCTAAGGCGTCAGATAGAAATACAAAAATGGATATATATATATGCTTCTACCATCCGAAAGCTTTGTCCGTTTTCATCCACAATCCCTTGGCTTTCATCACCTGCTCTATCACATCACGTCCGCATCCATATCCTCCAGCATACGGACTGACATATACCGATACAGACTTTATCTCATCACAAGCATCTGATGGACAACATGGACATCCTACACGTGACATGACCTCGAAGTCAGGAATGTCATCTCCCACATAGATTATCTCAGCTGCTGATAACCCATGTGTGGCAATATACTCAGAGTAGGTGTCGAGCTTGACGGCACTACCCATGAAAATTTCTTCCACTCCAAGACGTGAGTAACGTAGACGGACAGCTTCAGAGACTCCACCTGTAAGGATGACTATTCTGAGACCCATACGTACTGCAAGCTGTATTGCGTACCCATCCTTGATATTAACAGTACGTAGAGGTTCCCCGTTACTATTCATGGTTATAGTGGAGACGCTCAATACACCGTCAACATCAAATATGATGGTTGTTATCTTTGATAGGTCATAATTTATCATAGCAAGAAATTAATCGTTTTCGTTAAGCCATGGCGAGAAAAGGTCGGATGCATATCCAGCATTATCCTTTGTCACGAGACAAGTCTCGGGAATAAAATCATCCGTCATAATCCGTGAGCAGTCAACGTCTCCCTCTATACTTACCTTTTCAAAACAGGCTCGCAAGAGAGTCCGATGCCTAATTTCTTGAATATCTTACGGTCGACATCGCTGAGCATCACTGTTGTGTGTACCTGGCATCCTCTTAACGATGGCAGTTGTTGCAAGGCTCTCTCACATCTGCTGTCTGTATCGCTCAATACAGATAGAGCCACAAGGACCTCATCTGTGTGAAGCCGTGGATTCTTACCTCCAAGATATTGCGTCTTTGTCTTCTGTATAGGCTCTATCATACTCTGGGGTATAAGCCTCACGTCGTGGTCTATGCCGGCAAGATGTTTCGTGGCATTGAGCAGCAATGCTGCTGAGCATCCTAAAAGCTCGCTGCTGTGTGATGTTATTATTGTTCCGTCGCTGAGCTCTATTGCAGCTGCTGTATGGCCTGTCTCGTCCCTGTGCCTTTTAGCTGCGACGGTTGTCCGGCGCGAGTCGGTCGAGATATTTGCCTGTGTGAAGAGAAGCCTGATTTTGTTTATCTCGTTGTTGTTCGACGCTCCCTCCGCACGTTTGTTCAGCGCCTCATAGTAGCGCCGTATTATCTCTTCTCTTGACGCTTGACAGCATACCTCATCGTCACTGATACAGAAGCCGACCATATTGACACCCATATCTGTCGGCGACATATAGGGGTTCTCGCCATATATACCCTGGAACAGGGCGTTGAGGACAGGGAATATCTCTATATCACGGTTGTAGTTGATGGCAACTTTCCCATATGCGTCGTAATGGAAGGGGTCTATCATGTTCACATCATTCAAATCGGCTGTTGCCGCCTCGTATGCGATGTTGACAGGGTGTTTCAATGGAAGGTTCCATACAGGGAATGTCTCAAACTTGGCATATCCCGCCCTTACCCCGCGCTTGTTCTCGTTATAAAGCTGGGAGAGGCAGACCGCCATCTTGCCCGAGCCTGGCCCTGGGGCTGTGATGATGACAAGCGGACGCGACGTGACAACGTAGTCATTTTTGCCGAAACCATTATCCGATGCTATAAGCTGGACATTATGCGGATATCCGTCTATGAGATAATGAATGTATGACTTGATACCGATATTTGCGAGCCGGGAGCGGAATGCATCGGCAGAGGGCTGGCCGTTGTAATGGGTTATGACAACAGACCCCACCATGAACCCGCGGTTGGTAAACTCAGAACGGAGCCTCAGGACATCCTCATCGTATGTTATGCCAAGGTCTGCCCGCACCTTGTTGCGCTCTATATCCTCAGCGCTTATGACGATGACTATCTCTATGCTGTCAGCAAGTTTCGAGAACATCCTGAGCTTTGAGTCTGGCTGGAAGCCCGGGAGCACACGGCTCGCATGATGGTCATCAAACAGTTTCCCTCCCAACTCAAGATACAGCTTGCCGTCAAACTGGGCTATACGTCTGCGTATGTGCTCTGACTGTATTCTGCAGTATTTCTCATTGTCAAATCCTATTCTCATATCGGTTTTTTGTTGTTCGTTCGCGTGTTTTATGATTAATAATGATGCAAAATTAATGTTTTTTTATGAATAACCGCAGTTTTAAAATAAAAAAAGCGTAACTTCGCCGTTGAAAAAAAGAAAAAGACCACATCCCTCTCCCCCTCCGCACTATATGATGACTGACAACTATTCTTATAACAGGCTGGCCGAGGCGCTCGACATGCGCCATGATATCTGCTGCTCGTCACAGATTACCCCCATCCCCCCACAGCTGCTTTCTCCCATTTTCCTTGATTACCTCGGCATAGTGATATGTATCCAAGGCCATCTGGAGATATGTGTCGATGGCAGACACTATAAGGTCGTGATGGGTGAGACTCTTTTCCTCTCTGAGGACATACAGTTCCAGATAACAAGCGTCTCAGCCGATATCCGCTATTCCATACTTCTCTACCGCATAGAGCCGATACGCCATCTCCTCGGGAACACTGTCATGACGATGCGTATACTCTCTGCCCTTAATCCCAAGCCGGTACACATCCTTCCGTCAGACAGCGAGGAGAAGCTCGAGGCCTATATCCGTCTTCTTGCCCCTATAGCCATCGGCGGCGGCAGCCAGTTTGATGATAACGAGCGGAACCTCCTGCTCATGGGGCTTACCTACCATCTGTGTTCCATCTTCAGCAGACAGCTGATTCTGCGCAAGGATATAGCAGGCCGTCACATGGAAATCCTCATACGGCTCGTAGGGCTGATAACGAATAATTACACCAAGGAGCGTGGTGTGGCTTTCTATGCCGACAAGCTGTGCCTGTCGCCCAAATATCTCTCCTCGCTTGTCAAGCATATCTGTGGATATACTGTGCAGGAACTTGTCTTCAAGGCCATCACGCGGCGTGCCATTTTCCTGCTTACCGCCACCGGCAGGCCCATACAGGACATTGCCGTGGAGATGGGATTCCCTAATGTATCAGCTTTCGGCACATTCTTCAAGAAGCAGACAGGATTGTCGCCAAGACGATACAGGGAGGGGGATCGTAGCGTGTAGGCCACAAGACATTCATCAGCCCCTCATCCGGTCTTCTGTGATAAATAACTCTTAAGTCTGTTGTCGATAGTATACGGAATTGTATAACTTATTGGTGAATGTTGACCACACTCCCCCCACTGAGGCATCCTGCCATGAATGGGGGGCTTAGACATTCTTGTCTCCGCATCTTAAGCCTGCTGGCTGTCAATGACACTGCGCTGGCGCACAGCCTCGAACATCAGTATCGCGGCAGAGACCGAGACATTCAGAGAGTCAAGCTCTCCAAGCATGGGGATGCGGATATGTGCGTCGGCAGCATCCCTCCATATCTGGGACAGCCCTGTCGCCTCTGTACCAAAGACGATAGCTGTCGGTCTCCTCATATCCGTGTCATAATAGAGCGAGGAGTCCTGGAGCTGGGCTGTGAGAATCTGTATGCCGTTGGCTTTCAGGAATGATATGCATTCAGCAGAGGAGCATGTGACGCACGGGACAGTAAACACAGCCCCAAGAGACGCGCGTATAAGGTTCGGGTTGTATATATCGGTCAGAGGGTCACAGACAATCACGGCATCAACGCCAGCCGCATCGGCAGAGCGGAGCACGGCACCAAGATTGCCGGGCTTCTCGACGCTCTCCAATATAGCCAGCAGAGGGGTAGGGGGCAGATTCAGATCATGAAGCGTCTTCTCTCTCGTGTTGAAGATGGCCACGGCTCCCTCTGTGTCGCCCCTCAGCGCCATCCTCGCGTATATGGCCTCAGTGACAGAGATGACAAAGGGGCATGGATGGCCGGACAGTATATCCTCTGGCGACATGCCCGCTATAGACGGCGCGAAGAAGAGGGTCTCTATCTCGTAGCCTGAGCCGAGGCAATGTGATATCTCACGTAGTCCCTCAACACAGAACACACCCGCTGTTCTTCTTGCTGATGACTTGTCGCGAAGACGCATGAAACGTTTCACTCTCGGATTCTGTAGGCTTGTGATATGTTCTATCATATTTTAAAAAAAACATTGTGGTTTCTGATAACGGCGTCCATGCGGCCGGGGCGCAGGATATATCTCTTCTGATGCCAATGCTCCCCCCATATACCAGGATTGCGTATATGACACCACCCCCGTGGTTCCGTTCTTTATATATCGAGACGTCTGCCAGACACATGGCCGGCTGTACTCCCCCGAAAACGAACGTTTTCGTTAAGCCATAAGACCAAAGAGAGCTTGCTCAATTTGGCTTGGCGAGAATTTTCGTTCAAGCGAGAGCAGAACATTAAGCTTGCTTAATTGTTATGCCGAGTGCAGACGAAAATCATCATCGATAAAATGTCTGAATTTATTCGAACGGTATAACCTGCATGTGATTCTTAATCTTGCCAGAGCGGATATTGTCTCTGCTACGGGAGGGCAGGGAGATGGCAGACTATTCCTTGTTATTCCACAAGCGGGCTATCTTCCTGCGGATGACAATGAAGTTGAGGATGGCGACGAGGGCAAGAATGGCCAGCCCCAATAGGAATGACGGGGAGACTGATGGCTCGGAGAGGTCAGGGAAGAGCTGATATAACGCCTGGAGGTAACGGCCTCTTAAAACGACGAGCAGGGCCATGGCTGAGAGAAAGGCTATGAGGTTGAGAATTGCTGTCAGGCATTGGTAGGGAAAAGCGACGCCAGATGGGGAATATCCTATCAGCAGCAGTGTCTCAAGCTTCTCACTGTTCTTCTGGACAAGCAGATATATGGACAACATCAGGATATAGAACGCAAGAACTGTTATGACCACGCCTACAGCCATGACAATGAATACTATCATACGCAGGAAAAAGGTCGTCTTCCCAGCGTCGAGCTTGTCGGTATCGACGTCATATCCATGCCGGTCAAGAAACTTGGTGAGGGCATCGTCAGCGGGATTGGAGACGTCAAGAAGAAGCCTGTTCGGGCGGCTCGTCTCGCCTGGGGCAAAACTGTTATTGCTCCATTCAATAAATGACTGTGGGACAAGAACCGTGTTGAGCCTGTTGGAGAATCCGATGACGCGCCCTTTGTACTTGACATCACGTCCATCCTGAGAGTGTATGAAGAATGTCAAGTCGACAGCCCCTGTAACCCCTGTGGATATCTTAGGCAGCGAGTGAGACTCAGCAAAGCCAAAGTTGTAAACGTTTATATAGCTCTGGGGCAGTAAGACTGGTACTTCTCTGGTATCCTTGTCAAATATCCATTCAGACTTCGGGACATCGACAAAACTGTCAGGGACAGATTCCAGGAATATCTCGGAATTAAGGATATTCTGTCCCTGTATCCCCATGGAGGCATAGACTTTGTACTCGGCAGATGTGAACCTCCCTACTTTCTTGGAGAATTTCTGGCGTGAGAGCTCTTCTGTCTCTTGTTCTGTAAATGTGTTGTCGCTGCCTGATATTGTAGTGGACACACCGATACGTTTACTGACGACAAGATAATCACTCTTCAAGAATGTGTCCTGCCTCGTGAAAACGGGCAGGACATCATTATAGAACTGATAGCCGAACAGCACAACCAACATTCCTGAGAAGTTAGCCAATAGGAATCCCGCAAATTGTGGGAAACTGATATGCTGACGGAGTAACTTCCAAACAAGATTCATATGTGATTCTGTGGGTTATGGAGATGTGTAGCATAATGTGAGGATTATGGATTGGTGCTACGCCGACTCCACTGCTCTCTCTCTCTATATGTCCCCGACACCCACTTGATGAAAAACATGGTGCAGAGAAAACCGGCACGCTCTGATTCGTATTTCGTCAGACTTGTATAACGGACGCGCCAGACCTGTCCACGTTTGTTTGTATATTCTGAGGGGGGATGTTTACGATAAACCACCCCCTCTCCAATTACCGGGTTAGTTAAAAGGGAAGGTCGTCTGCAGCAGAATCTGCGGCTGTCTCCGAGTTAGCAAAGGGGTCGGGAAGGTTAGTTGCTGCCGCAGATGGGGAGGGGTTGTCAAATGGGGCAGAAGGCTGCATGCCTACTGCTGGAGCTGCCGATACAGGACGAACATCAAATGCGCGTATATTGTTGAACCATCGGCCATTATATTCGTGAGCGTCAATATCAAAAGACACATTGACCTCCTGGCCGACCTCAATATTGAAGCGCTGAAGGCGCTCTGCACCGAATACAGAGAATACCATCTTTCTCGGATATGTATCATGTGTCTCTATTACGAAATCCTGAGATTTCCATTCTCCACGTGCTGAGACTCCAGAACGGGGCTCTAAAGCAAAAATGATTTTTCCTTGAAGTTCCATATTTTTAAGAGTATTGATTTTTACAATATCATATTGGTTGACTAAAACAAGGGGGTGGTTATATCCGGAAAGAATGTGATGCTTTCCCTCCACAGCGTATACAAATTCTGCTTACCCCCCTGAACTGGAATATCTGTAAGATGAGTTCTTGTCTGCGAAAGCATGTGCCGGCCTTTTCCGGTTAATCATTGGCTAAGGGGTATTATGATGGAATTTGGGTGAGTTCCATTCGATAATATATATATAATGATAAAACGGCACGTCGAACATGCTGAAATGGCACAATCCATCAAACTCTATTTTAGATATCGAATGCGAAATTACTAAAATAGTTCTAAAAAGAAGAAACTTTTGGTATGTTTTTTCTTTTTTTTAAAAATAATGCGTAAATTTGTACCTCGAAAAACCCCTATACGGTAACATTGCGAATGAAACAAGTGCATAGACATGAGCGGACTTAATATATGCTGATTGTGGATTGCGCATGCCTGTCCGTCGCTTTCTAAAGGTGAATAGTGGAGTAGGGAATGGCTTCTCTATAGCCAAGCAGTAAGTTTAATTATGAACATCTGATATGTAACCTGACGTTTTCGTTAAGACAGAAGAGCAGCCAGCGAACGAATCGAGGAAGATGAAACCCAACTCGTTTGGGGATATGCTTTACAATCAGCAGGAAGTCAAATACAATGATGAGCTTGCTCATTCATTGCCACGTGAGAAAGCCCACTTTTAAGAATATACAACAACAAAACAAACCAAGCCTAAAATGAGATTTACAGTATCAAGCACACAACTAAGTGGTAGTCTCAATAACCTCTATAAGGTAATCCTGAGCAAGAACACAATGCCTATCTTAGGCTGTTTCCTTTTTGAGGTGAACAATGACGAGCTTACAGTAACAGCGTCAGACAACGAGAACGTCATGATGGCAAACCTGAAGCTTGAGGAAAGCAGCGGAGACGGCGCTTTCTGTATCACATGCCGCACTGTCATAGATGCCCTCAAAGAACTTGCAGAACAGCCTATATCCATAGAAGTTGACATGGAGACAATGCAGACTAAGATTGTTTATCTCAACGGTATATATAATATAGTCGCAACTCCTGCTGACGAGTACCCTCGTCCTGTAACAGCTATGGATGATACGAAGATGTTCAGTATCCCGAGCAATATATTGTCCGAGAATATCTCACGTACCATTTTCGCAACAGCACAAGACGAGCTGAGACCTGTGATGAATGGCATATATTTCAGTATAGAACCTGAATGTATGTATATCGCAGCCACAAATGGGCACAAACTTGTCCAGAACACTATATTCACAATCAAGTCTGATGACCCCGCAAGCTTTATCCTGCCAAAGAAACCCGCTACATTGCTGAAGAATGTATTGCCGAAGGATGACTCAGACACGATAGTGAGATTTGATAAAAGAAGCGCAGAGTTCACATATGCCACGGGTAAACTCATATGCCGACTGACAGAGGGACGCTATCCTAACTATAAGAGCGTGATTCCACAAGACAACCCCAATATCGTCACAATAGACCGTAAGAGTCTGTTAGGGTCTCTTAAACGTGTTCTTCCGTTTGCTAATGAGTCCAGCCAGCTTGTCAGACTGACTCTGACCAACTCGAAGATGGAGGTGAAGTCTGAGGACCTTGATTTCTCTACAAGTGCCAAGGAAGTAATTGTCTGTGAATATAATGGAATGCCTCTGAACATCGGCTTCAAGGGTTCTACATTCACGGAGATACTAAACGGCCTTGAATCTGATGATGTCGTGATTCGTCTTGCTGACTCAGCGAGAGCAGGCGTCGTATATCCGCTTCAGCAGCCAGAAGGCCAGAATGTCCTTATGCTGATGATGCCAATGTTACTTAACGACTAGCGTCAGTATATAACATAATTGGTGATTATTCTAAGAGGCTATCATCGGGCAAGAATTGACCTCAAACTTATATTGTCTGAACCTCAATCAACAAAATCAGGTATTTGGATAGTGGGAATTGAAAGCGTGTTTGTCAACAAGCTGGACAGAATCGAGCTGTACTTGACTCTTCCAGCATAACGGACCAAGCTTACAATTCTCACTTGTTTTATAGAGTAACATTAATAAGTAGGTGTGCAAAATTATTTATATAATCCTTGCACCGCCTACTGCGCATTATCAGCAAGTGACAACAGTCGAGTAGGATTCACTACACTCCTTTATGTCACATACTGATTATGCATCACTAATCAATACAATCATTATAAAAATAATTTTGCACACCTACTTATCCATAACAGGAAACATGTTAATATCGTCTTCATTGTCTCGACCAGCTCGTTATTGATGGCATAATGGGGCTCGGACTTAAAGAAGACGTTCTGCAGTAAAATTTTATCAACAAATGATATGAAGCCAAACTTAACACGCCCTCTAATTATATTTGACCTTGAGACAACAGGCCTTGACCTGTCAAAAGACAGCATAATACAGATATCCTACATAAAGGCCGGCCTTGATGGCTCAGAGGTATCAAGAAACATATTCATCAATCCAGGCAGACCAATACCAGCCCTCATTCAGGAATTGACAAGTATAACTGACGAGATGGTACAGACTGCACCAAAATTCAAGGATATCGCGAAGGAATTGGAGCGCGAGTTTGCCGGGTGCGATTTCGCAGGATATAATTCCAATAAGTTTGACATCCCCATGCTCGCTGAGGAGTTCCTTCGTTCGGGAATAGACTTTGACTTTAGCAAGGTCAGGCTGATAGATGCTTCAGTAATATTCCGGAAGATGGAACGAAGGAATCTGGCAGCAGCTTACAAATTCTATTGTGGGAGAAAACTTGAGGATGATTTCCAAGCACACCTTGCCGATCAGGACACCATGGCAACATGGAAAGTTCTTCAGGCTGAGCTTGATATGTATGCTCCTGAAAAACAGGAAGAAGAGGACCGCAAGCTTGAAAATGACATGGATGTCATCGCGGAGTTCTGCAAGCCAGACTCGCCCAATGTTGACTTTGCAGGACGCATAGCATGGGGGACAGTAAAGGGGCCAGATGGCAAGCCTCTGCTTAACCCGGACGGCTCAGAGCGTCAGGTAGAGGTGTTCAATTTTGGGAAATATAAGGATATCCCCGTTGCGGAAGTACTGAGACGTGATCCTGGTTACTACTCATGGATACTGAGCAACGATTTCACACTGAACACAAAACAAATCCTAACGAGAATAAGGCTGAGAGAATTCAATAACAGAAGATGACGCATAGATTAGCATATTTATTTTTCTTACTGCTTGTTTCAATTTCTGGGACTTCACAAGAGCTCCAGATGAAAGTCGTTGTCAACCACTCAAAAATACAAGGCACAGACGACGCTGTATTCAACGAACTGCAAAAAAACTTTGAGGATTTCGTTAACTCCCGACAATGGACAGAGCTTCAATTCCAGAAGAATGAACGTATACAATGTTCCATGAATATAACAGTAACGAAATATGACAGGGATGCTGGAACATTCACATGTACTGCTCTTATCCAATCAAACAGGCCAGTCTTCAACTCATCGTATACTACAACCGTCTATAATAACACAGACCAGAATTTTGTGTTTAGATACCAACAGTTTGACCAGCTTGAATTTAATGCGGAGAATGTCGACAACCAACTTACAGCATTGGCTGCATATTATGCCTATCTGATAATAGGACTGGACCTCGAAACGTTCTCACCAAAAGGTGGTGAGGAGATATTGCAGAAATGTATGTACCTCGTCAACAATGCTCAGAATCTTGAGTATCCAGGATGGAAATCCCTTGATGATAGCCGTAACAGGTTTGCCATAATTAACGATTATCTTGATGGCGGTATGGAACCATTAAGACAACTACAGTATGACTATTACCGGAAAGGGCTTGACACTATGGCTGAAAATCCAGAAAGAGGACGCTCAGAGATAACAGCCGCCCTTTCACTGCTTGATGAAGCTCACAAGAACAAACCACTTTCGCTTCTTCCGCAGATATGGACAGACTACAAGAAAGACGAGCTGGCAAGCATATATAATGGAAAAGGCACACAGAAAGAGAAGGAGAAAATATATGAAATGCTCTTCAATATCAATGCGTCACAAAGCAATGCATGGGACTTGATAAAGAAATGACAGCTCAAAAAAATCATGTGGCTACTGTTAGTCTGCAGAATTGAGTTGCATTTTCATAACGCATATCAGGAAATAAATATAACAAATAAAGGATGATAACAAATCTAAAGATACAGAATTACGCTCTTATAGACAATCTCGACATCACTTTTGAGAAGGGGTTCTCCGTGATTACAGGAGAGACAGGGGCTGGCAAAAGTATCATTCTCGGCGCTCTCTCAATGATATTAGGACAACGGGCTGATGCGAAATATGTAAAGACAGGCGAGAAGAAATGTGTCATCGAGGCTCATATCAATATTGACGGGTATGGACTTGAAGGTTTTTTTGATGACAATGATATAGAATATGACGCCTCAGACTGCATTCTGCGCAGAGAGATAACCTGTGCAGGCAAATCACGAGCTTTCATAAACGACACACCTGTATCGCTCGCAACACTTCGCGACATAGGCGAACGACTTGTTGACATCCACTCACAACACCAGAACCTCATGCTTGGAAACTCAAACTTCCAGTTGTCCGTGATAGATATCATCTCTGATAATACCAAAGCATTGGCTTCATATCAGGAAGCGTATGGGATATTCAAGGAGGAAGAGGAAAAACTCACGAATATGGAAAAACTCCTCGAAGAAAGCAGGACACAGGAAGATTATATGAGATTTCAGCTTGCAGAACTCGAGGACGCGAAGCTGGCAGATACGGGAGAGGAGGAGATTCTGGAACAGAAAGCTGAAACAATGAACCACGCAGAGGAAATAAAGAACTCCCTCTATATTGCCGAGACTCAACTTGACGATGACGATAACGGCATTCTGACCAAGATGAGACGCATTGCGGGAGAGCTGTCATCCATCAGTAACCTGATCCCAAATTCAAACAGTCTGGCAGATAGAATAAACTCTGCACATATCGAGCTCAAAGATATATCGTCAGAAATAAGGGCATTGATGGACAACATAGAGTTCGTGCCGTCTGAACTACAGGAAATAAATGACCGTCTCGACCTGCTCTATTCTCTTGAGAAAAAATACAGATGTGAAGATATAGATGATCTCATCTCTATAAGAGACAACATTAAGACGACACTTTCATTGATCGACAACAGTGAGGAATCAATTAAAACCCAGAAGGAGATAGTTGCGAGGGCAAAAGCCAAGACACAACAACATGCCGACAACTTGTCTGCCTTGCGCAAGAAATCAGCTAAAACTGTCGAGAAGGAAATAAAGAGAAGACTCGTAACATTAGGAATGCCCAACATGAATTTTGTGGCAGAGCTAAGCAAGAAAGAGCTTTCTCTATCGGGACAGGACGAAGCCACATTCATGTTCAGCGCAAATCAAGGAATGCCACTCCAGCCTATAGGGAAGGTCGCTTCTGGAGGAGAGATAGCACGTGTCATGCTCTCCATGAAAGCTATGGTGAGCAATGCGAAGTCTTTGCCGACAATAATATTTGACGAGATTGACACTGGAGTTAGTGGTAAGATTGCCGAGGCTATGGCCAGAATAATGAGTGATATGGGTAACGGCGGCAGGCAGGTCATCTCCATCACCCATCTTCCACAAATAGCAGCAGCGGGACAGTATCACTACCGGGTACAGAAGATTGAGGACGCTGGGCATACAAGAACCGAGATGATTCGTCTTACAAGTACCGATAGGATAAGTGAGGTCGCTCAGATGATATCAGGCTCAACAATATCCGAGGCTGCAAGGCAACAGGCGGAGGAGCTGTTAAAAAACAATCGGGCAATCTGATGAATCCAAGACCCTAAACTCTGTAACATACCCAGAACACACATACCCCGCCCACACATTAACGAACGTTTTCGATAAGCCATAAGACCAAAGAGAGCTTGCTCACTTTGGCTTGGCGAGAAAATGTCTGAATTTATTCGAACGATTCTTTTCGGCTGGCTAATAAGGTGTGAAGCTGTGTGTGTTTGTATAACTAAAGGAAAATCTAAGCATAATGATGAAACATTATTATAATAACCAACCCAACGATTATTCATATATCGAGGTTGAATATGAATCTCCATTACTTGATTATCTCATAAAGAATGTATCTTTATCACGGAACAAGATAAAGGATATATTGAAAGGGCGTGGTATCCGTGTCGGAGGGAAAACCGTCACACAATTTGACTACCCCTTAAAACGGGGTATGAAGATTGCTATCAGCAAATCAAAGCGTAATGACACATTTAAGAGCAAATGGGTGAAGATTGTATATGAGGACAAATATCTCATCGTCATTGAGAAAATGCCTGGCATCCTGTCAATGGCAGGAGCTCATACCACTCTGAACGTCAAGTCTGTACTCGACGATTATTTCTCGAAGACAAGACAGAAATGCAGGGCACATACTGTACACAGGCTTGACAGAGACACATCAGGTCTTATGGTTTATGCAAAAGACATGGAGACAGAGCAGATACTTGAGCATAATTGGCATGACATCGTCTATGACCGCCGTTACGTAGCTGTTGTCTCAGGTGAGATGGAGGACGACGATGGGACAATCGCAAACTGGCTAAAGGACAACAAGGCATATTATACATATTCTTCTCCGTCTGATAATGGCGGGAAATATGCCGTGACCCATTTTCATACCCTGAATCGTACAACGGAGTATTCACTTGTAGAGTTCAAGCTTGAGACAGGCAGGAAAAACCAGATACGAGTCCACACGAACGATATAGGCCATCCTGTTTGTGGTGATGTCAAATATGGTAACGGAGACGACCCCATACATCGTCTTTGCCTCCATGCCTATATGCTATGCTTCTACCATCCTATGACAGGAGAACCTATGGAGTTTATGACCCCCATTCCAACTGCCTTTAGAAAATTGTTCGTATAAACACAGACGTTTTATCGATGATGATTTTCGTCTGCACTCGGCATAACAATTAAGCAAGCTTAATGTTCTGCTCTCGCTTGAACGAAAATTCTCGCCAAGCCAAAGTGAGCAAGCTCTCTTTGGTCTTATGGCTTAACGAAAACGTTCGAATAAAGCTATGAATACGGTTTGAATAATTACCATACTCGCCATATCACATAGTTAGATAACACATATTGAAATTATGGAAAATTTAGTTTATTATGCATCATGCGTCATTGTCATACTGATTGGCATATGGCTTATCAAGAGATTTGTCGGATGCCTTCTCCGGTCAGTTGTCTCTGTCATTGTCATTGCCATTTTGTTGTACGTGTATTTTGCCTATTTGGCATAGTATATTATTCCTGAAAACCGCAATACATTTTAGTTTGACTTAATGTATTAGCATCTGGACAGCAAAGAGTACTTGCTTGTCGTGAGCGGCAAAGACTGGCGGACGGCTCAGTATTATGTCATGTCAGATTTCAGAGAGGGGGATGTTTGTCCTTGTCCACTGGCTGAAATGTGTCCGGATATTACTAAGGGGGTGTGTCAAAAGCCAAATGACACATCCCCTTAGCCTAAAGTAAAGAATCAGCCGCATATATCTTTGTACTCCTCAAGAAACTCCTCCTCGGTCAAAATCTTAACACCCAGTTTTTGAGCTTTCAGAAGCTTCGACGGCCCCATATTCTCGCCAGCGAGGACAAATGTTGTCTTCCCAGATATCGACCCCACATTCTTGCCACCGTTGCGCTCAATTATCGCCTTATACTCTTCACGGCTATGCCTGCTAAACACACCGCTTATGACTACCGTCGTTCCAGACAGCCTGTCGGTCCCATTCGTGCTATCCTCACAAATCTCCATTCTCAGACCTAAGGTTTTCAGCCGGTTAATGATGTCAAGGTTACGTTCGTCGCGGAAATATCTTATAACACTCTCCGCAATAACCCCACCGACACCTTCCACCTCCTGCAGGTCGGCTATTGAGGCTTTCATGATATAATCTACCGATTTGAAATGACGTGCCAATAACTTCGCCGTCGTAGCTCCCACAAAACGAATGCCAAGAGCGAAAAGAACCCTCTCAAAGCTTACATCGCGGCTCTCATCTATAGAACGGCATATCTTCTGTGCTGACACTATCCTATTGTCGTTTCCCCCCATGATAGCCTCTGGAGTCAGAGTGTACAGATCGGCAACATCCCGAATAAGTCCTCGATTATAGAAATCATCGATGGTCTCTGGACCGAGAGCCATAATGTTCATGGCCTTTCTTGATATGAAGTGCTCTATCCTTCCTTTAATCTGCGGAGGGCATCCTAAGGCATTAGGACAATAATGGGCGGCCTCTCCATCGTATCTCATCAGTCTTGCACCACAAACAGGACACGTTTCAATGAACCTGACAGGTGGGGCTCCATACTCTCGCGCCTCTGTATCAACCCCGACAATCTTCGGGATAATCTCTCCACCTTTCTCCACATAGACATAATCTCCAATGTGCAGGTCAAGCGAACTGATAAAGTCCTCGTTGTTGAGCGTTGCGCGCCTTACTGTTGTTCCAGACAGCCGGACGGGCTCCATCTGGGCTACGGGTGTTATCGCCCCGGTCCTGCCGACCTGATAGGTGATATCGACCAGACGTGTTCTTGCTCTCTCGGCCTGATATTTATAGGCGATGGCCCATCGGGGAGATTTGGCGGTAAATCCAAGTGTCCTCTGCTGTGCAATGCTGTTCACCTTGAGCACTACGCCATCTGTCGCAACGGGTAGGTTATGCCGTTCGCTGTCCCAGTAGGATATGAAATCCATTATCTCATCTATGCTATGGCATAATCTCATACCTTCTGACATCTTAAAGCCCCACGAGCGGCATGCCTCTATATTCTCGTAATGGTTATCTGCTGGCAGATTATCTCCAAGAAGATAATAAAGGTATGCATCAAGACCTCTTTCTGCCACGACTCTTGAACTCTGCGATTTCAAGGTGCCGGATGCGGCATTGCGAGGGTTGGCAAAGGGTCTCTCTCCAATATCCTCGCGTTCGTTATTCAGCCTTGTGAATGATGTCCAAGGCATCAGTATCTCACCACGTACCTCAAATATGTCAGGATACCCATTAGGCGTATTATCGGACGATAAAGCTGGCGACAGACGCAACGGGATGGAACGTATAGTACGCACATTTGCTGTCACGTCATCGCCACTGACCCCGTCTCCCCGGGTTACGGCTCTGACCAGTTCTCCATGCTCGTAAGTGAGGGAAATGGAAAGACCGTCATATTTCATCTCGCAGCATATCTCAAAGTCGTCACCACCAAGTCCCCTGGCGACAGAATCATAGAATGACCTCACGTCACTCCCGCTGTATGTATTAGCCAGAGACAGCATGGGGTACCTGTGTTCTACCTGCTTGAATTGCTGGTTAATGTCATTGCCAACACGTTGTGTGGGAGAGTTTGCGTCATACATTTCAGGATGTCTTCTCTCCAACGATTCCAGCTCATGCATCATTAAGTCAAACTCCTGGTCAGAAATGAGTGGGTCATTCTTGACATAATAGCGCATATTATGCATGTGAAGCTGCTGCCGTAGATTTATTATACGTTCTTGTTCTGTCATGGCTTAAAAAAATTATGTATAGGATTTCTATCATTATGATAAAAAAAGGCTTCTCTACATATTTGCGTAGAATATTCATTTGCCCCAAAAGGCAAAAAGGCCAGTATAGAGAATACTATACTGACCTTTAAACCTTTAGTACACCCTTAGGGGCTCGAACCCTAGACCCACTGATTAAGAGTCAGTTGCTCTACCAACTGAGCTAAGGGTGCAGGCTATGGAAATATTTAGAGTCTGCATTCTGTCGTAAGATTCCGTCTTCCTTTTTCGCTGTAGAAAAATCTACAGAATATTTCAGTGATATACGGAAATGTTCTTATGACATTTATGTTAGACTTTACGAAGAAAAAGAGTACACCCTTAGGGGCTCGAACCCTAGACCCACTGATTAAGAGTCAGTTGCTCTACCAACTGAGCTAAGGGTGCATATCTTATCTCTTCCGTGCTTATGACATAAGACGATTTTAACAATTCGCATTATGTTTTTTCAAAAGCGAGTGCAAAGGTAGTGTTTTTTCCGGATACCTGCAAACTTTTCCCTGATTTTATTTCTACAATTGCCTCTATACCCTATGAATAATTGATATATGTCATGTCTTTGTAATCATGCGCTTTGTTTTTTATCTCTTACACTATACCGTACCTCTTCGTCTTTATCCCAGCCCATAAACCTCAGTTCTCTTCTATTTCGATATGAATAGGATGGTTGGGGATAGGTATCATAACGAGGGTGGGGGATTATATTTCCAATCCCTTTAAGAAAACCTTGCTGACTAATGGTGTCGTGTAGGCATAGGGTATATAGTATATTGATGGGATAGGTTCTGTTATGAAGAAGTTAGCAACCTTGCCAATGGCTATTGAGCCATAGTCTTTGCTTAACCCCATGGCGTAGGCTGCGTTAATTGTTGCTGCATTGATTGCCTCCTCTGGCAGCATACGCATTTTTATACATGATAACGATACCACAAACTTCATATCTCCTGAAGGTGTTGAGCCCGGGTTATAGTCGCTGGCTACAGCTATTCCAAGTCCGCTGTCAATCATTTTCCTTGCTGGTGCGAAAGGCATATTAAGAAAGAAGGATGTACCAGGAAGGGCAGTTGGCATAGTCTTGCTGCCACGGAGCGTCTCAATTTGCTCATCTGCCATGCTTTCCAGATGGTCAACAGAAAGGGCATTATGTTCCACACCTACGACAACACCTCCTGACGACGCAATCTCGTCGGCGTGTATCTTTGGTATCATGCCCCATTTTGCAGCCTCCTCAAGAATACGTGATGTCTCTTTTGGAGTGAAGAAGCCTTTGTCACAGAACACATCAACATATTCAGCCAGTTTCTGCCTTCCCACCTCTGGTATCATCTCCCGTATTAGCAGGTCAACATATTCTGCCTGTGTATATTGTCTTCCCACAGCATGTGCTCCAAGGAATGTGGAAACAATTCTAACGGGCAGAGTCTCCTTCATCTTTTGAATCACCCGGAGCATTTTCAGTTCGTCCTTCGTGTTCAGTCCATATCCGCTTTTTATCTCTATGCACCCTGTCCCCTTTCTGATCATTTCCTGCGCACGCCGGGATGCCTGTTCGTACAATTCTTCTTCAGAGGTGTCATGCAGCAAATCAGCGGAGTTAAGGATTCCGCCACCTCTTCGAGCTATCTCCTCGTAGCTGAGTCCATTGATTTTGTCCACGAACTCATTCTCACGGCTTCCTGCGTATACTATATGTGTATGGGGGTCACACCATGACGGCAACACCATACCGCCCGCTGCGCTTATCTCCATGTCTGCCTGTGGACGTCCGTGTGTCCATCCGTCCATAGTACCGTAATCTGCTATACGGTCTCCGTCAATGAGAAGCCAGGCATTCTTTATACAGCCTATCTGTCCCATTTCCTTGCCAAGCAGACGTTCTTTGTTATCTTGGGTGACACCAACGATAGTGTGGATATCATATATTAGGGTACGCATTTTTTTTCAATATATCAGTATGGGGGGCATCGTTCTTCTTTTCATAGGAGCAACGTCTATGTAAGCCACATTTCCCCCCCGATGATTAACAACTGTGATTTGCCAAAGGAAGATGTTTACCCGTATGGAGGATATTCTGCAAGCCGGAATCTATCTCCCCATCATTTCCTGAGGAAATCTATTGACTTCTGTATATAGGGGTACATCACCTCATCGTTTATAATAAATGGCACGTCCTTTCTGTATCTGTCGAATATTTCTTGTATGACGGACGATGACCTAAGTGGTCTCCTGAATTCCAGCGCCTGTGTTGCGTTGAAAAGCTCTATTGCCAGCACTCGCTCGGTATTCAGCACAACCTTATACAGCTTTATTGCAGCATTCGCTCCCATACTGACATGGTCTTCCTGTCCCTGACACGATGGTATACTGTCGACGGAGGCAGGCGAACAGAGACTTTTGTTAAGGCTGACAACAGAAGCTGCTGTATACTGAGTTATCATAAATCCACTATTCACTCCAGGATTGGCGACGAGGAAGCTTGGCAACCCACGTGTGCCAGAGACAAGCTTGTATATTCTCCTTTCTGATATATTTGCCAGCTCGCTCATCGCTATGGCGAGGAAATCCATGGGCAACGCAATAGGCTCGCCGTGGAAGTTTCCTGCAGATATGATAAGGTCATCATCAGGACATACAGTAGGATTGTCCGTAGCGGAGTTTATCTCGATATCGATTACACTCTCTACGTAAGCCATGGTGTCTTTCACGGTACCATGTACCTGTGGCACACACCTGAAAGAGTATGGGTCCTGTACGTAAGATTTTGGTTTCTCCATTATCTCGCTCCCCTCGAGCAGTTCTCTCATCTTGGCTGCTGTCTCTATCTGCCCCTTGTGAGGTCTTACGCGGTGAACAGCGTCCGTGAAAGGCTCAACGAGTCCATTATATGCGTCGAGTGACATCGCTGCGATTATGTCCGCCCATTCGTTAAGCCTGCGGCTTTGTATCAGCGACCAGACCGCAAAGGCTGCCATGTTCTGTGTACCGTTCAGTAGCGCCAGTCCCTCTTTTGATGCGAGTTCGATAGGTTTCCATCCCATAACACTCATCAACCTCTTTCCGCTTATGATTTTGCCCTTATACTCCACTTCTCCCATACCTACAAGAGGCAGTGAGAGATGAGCAAGAGGTACGAGGTCGCCTGAGGCGCCGAGCGAGCCTTGCATATATACAATAGGGTAGACATCGTTGTTGAAGAATTCGACAAGGCGTTCTACCGTATCGACCTTACACCCTGAGTATCCGTAGCTTAGTGACTGTATCTTCAACAAGAGCATTATCTTGACGATCTCATTGGGGACACGTTCGCCCGTACCACACGCATGGGACATCATAAGATTTATCTGTAGCTGCGCGAGATAGTCCCGTCCTATGGAGACATTACATAATGACCCGAATCCTGTGGTCACTCCATATATAGGGCGCGAGTTATCCTCAATTTTCTTG
Organism: Hoylesella loescheii; assembly: GCA_021531755.1. Classification (GTDB taxonomy): domain Bacteria; phylum Bacteroidota; class Bacteroidia; order Bacteroidales; family Bacteroidaceae; genus Prevotella. Next base: position 6,350 of record JADYUK010000023.1, on the reverse strand, counting down.
TCGAGATATTGTCGACATTTTATTATTCTTGAGCGCGCGTCATCGCTAAGCTCCAGTTTGTAATGGCCTTTTATTATCTCGTCTATTTTCTGTATTGTGAGATGCTCAGCAGAAATCTGATGTATATTATTCATTGCCTATGTCAGAGTTTTATGTTTATCTTTTTTATCTTATCCAGATACTAAGTTGTGTTGATACTTGTAGCACCAAAGAGCGTCAAAATAAATTTTCAATTATATTGTCGTCTACGATATTCGGCATAGTAACTGTGAGTCCTGGGGTGCGTCTCATCTCGCGCTCGACGCTTCTTACAGAGCCCTCGTTGCGTGCCCAGCTACGGCGTGCGATGCCGTTGTTTACATCCCAGAACAGCATCTGGCGTATATGCCTCTCACTGTCCTCTCCGCCGTCAATGACCATTCCGAATCCACCATTGATGACTTCTCCCCAGCCTACTCCGCCGCCGTTATGAATAGAAACCCATGTCGCACCTCTGAATGCGTCGCCAATAACATTCTGCACCGCCATGTCGGCACAGAACTGTGAGCCGTCATATATATTGCTCGTCTCACGGAACGGAGAGTCTGTTCCTGAGACGTCATGATGGTCTCTTCCAAGAACGACAGGGCATCTTATCTCGCCTTTCTTAATCGCCTCATTGAAAGCCAGTGCTATCTTCGTCCTTCCCTCAGAGTCAGCATAAAGGATGCGTGCCTGTGAGCCTACTACAAGATTGTTTCGTCCGGCCTCTTTTATCCAATGTATGTTATCCTCCATCTGCCCTTTTATCTCGTCGGGAGCTGTCAGCATTATCTCCTCCATCACCTCAGCCGCAATGCGGTCTGTCGTGGCAAGGTCGGCTGGGTCGCCTGATGTACATACCCATCTGAACGGACCAAAGCCATAGTCAAAGAACATCGGGCCCATGATATCTTGGACGTATGATGGATAGCGGAATGTTCCATCGGCTTTCACGATATCCGCTCCGGCACGTTTAGCCTGCAACAGGAACGCATTGCCGTAATCAAAGAAGTACATCCCGCGGTCTGTAAGGCGGTTAATCGCTGACACTTGTCTTCTCAAAGACTCCTGCACTTTCTCTCTAAACAGTTCTGGCTCGTCAGCCATGAGCCGCTTTGACTCTTCCATGCTGAGGCCTGCAGGGTAATAGCCTCCTGCCCAGGGGTTATGAAGCGATGTCTGGTCACTTCCCAGGTCAACTCTGATATTCTCGTCGGCAAGGCGTTCCCATAAGTCAACAACATTCCCGACATAAGCCATGGAGACCGTCTTTCGCTCTTCCATCGACTTCCTTATCTGCGGAATAATCTCATCGAGAGAAGAGTACATTTCATCCACCCATCCCTGGTCGTATCTCTTCTGCGCCGCCTTGGGATTAATCTCGGCTACGACACTGACCACTCCTGCAATATTGCCAGCCTTTGGCTGTGCACCCGACATTCCACCGAGACCAGACGACACGAAAAGCATACCATGAATGTCATTCAGCTCAGGATTCCCAATCATTTTCTTGCGTGCTGCATTGAGAACAGTAATCGTTGTTCCGTGTACGATACCTTGCGGACCAATATACATGTATGAGCCGGCAGTCATCTGTCCATATTGGCTTACTCCGAGTGCATTCATCCTCTCCCAGTCGTCAGGTTTAGAATAGTTGGGTATTACCATACCGTTTGTGACGACGACACGAGGTGCATTCTTATGCGACGGGAAGAGTCCCATAGGATGTCCAGAATACATGACAAGGGTCTGTTCATCAGTCATCTCTGAAAGATATTTCATAGTCAGCAGATACTGTGCCCAGTTCTGGAATATGGCTCCGTTACCTCCATATATGATAAGCTCGTGGGGATGCTGTGCGACAGCAGGGTCGAGATTGTTCTGTATCATCAGCATAATCGCGGCTGCTTGGCGGGACTTGTGAGGATAGTCATCAATAGGGCGGGCATGCATTGCGTATGACGGACGGTAGCGGTACATATATATACGACCGTATTTCCTCAGCTCGTCAGCAAACTCAGGTGCGAGCTGTTCGTGCAACTCCTTGGGGAAATATCTCAATGCGTTGCGTACAGACAGTCTTTTCTCCTCTTCTGTGAGGATATCCTTACGTCTCGGTGCATGGTTTATGTTAGTGTCATAAGGTTTTAGCTCAGGTAGCACATCAGGTATGCCTTTGCGTATCTCTTCTTGGAATTGTGCTTTTGTCATCATGGTTACTGGTTTATATTAATGATTGGTATCTCGGGGATTAACATTTGCCTATCACTTTCTCCACCATTTCTATTATAATACGCTCCTCTTTGTTGGCGCGCTCTATCATCTCGTCGGCCTCCGCTGTCAGCTTATCTGCCATAGCCCTGTCTTTCAGCGACGAGGCGTTTATCTTCACGTTAAGTCCGGCACCCAAAACAGCAGCTCTGGCAGCCAGCGCACCCACACCGGCATCTGACACGCTGTTAGGATTGCCCTTCTCTACCATAACCTTGCATAAAGGGAAAATCCTCATCGAGCATCTCATAGTGTTCAGAGGTACTTGAGCTGCATACAGCGTGGCCTCCTGTATTGCCTCTGAGCGCAGCCGCTTCTCCTCGTCAGTATTCTTAGGCATACCGAAAGCATTCATAATACGGTTGAAGGCTTCTGTGTCCTCGTTGACAAGATGCAGCAGCTCACGTTCTATATCCATACCTTGCTCGGCCCATATGCTGAACTCCTCCCATCTTTCATCCCATCCTGGCTTGTGTGATGAGAGATTTGCCACCATCGTTCCAAGCGCACTGCCCATAGCGCCCATATATGCCGATACTGAGCCGCCGCCCGGGGCTGGCGACTCTCGTGCTGTCTCATCGGCAAAGCCCTTCACTGTAAGGTCAGTAAGCCTTTCCTTATGTTCCCCACTGCTGTCAAGGAGATACTCCACGACTTTCTCGTTGGGGCAGAAAGGCTTGAGATCGTCAAGTCCCATAGACTTCACAGCGATATTTATTATATCTTCTTTCGGTATACCAGTGGAGCGGTTCTGTTTCCTGAGGAAATATTTCCCGGCTTCGATAAGCGAACGCTCCGGCAAGAGTCCGACAATCTCTGTCCCTGTCACCCTCAATCCACGATTCTGAGCACACCGGCAAACCTCATCGAATGCCGCATGGAGTGGAGTCTGCTTGATGTCTGTGATATTCATTGACACCTGTGCTATGCCATACTCCTTTATGAACCATCCTATTGCCTTTGTCCCTTTCAGCGTTCCAGGACGCATGAGTATATTCCCGTTAACATCCCTCAATGGCTTTCCGATAATAGGATTGCCGTCGCGGAATGGTCGTCCCTTTTCCCTGACATCAAAGGCTATCGCGTTTGCTCGGCGTACCGATGTCGTGTTAAGGTTAAAGTTGACAGCTATTAGGAAATCACGCGCTCCAACTGTCGTGCATCCCGTCATTGCCACACCTTCATCATATGGTCTCGCACCATAATCCGGCGCCTTATCCTCGTTTGAGAGCTTGTCAGCAAGAGCCTCGTATTCCCCCTCTCTGCACACAGCAAGGTTTTTCCTCTCCGGCTTCAGGGCTGCAGCCTCATAACAGTATGTAGGGATTCTCAGTTCGTCTGCAATGCGTTCTGCCAACTCTCTTGCCAGCTCAGCACACTCCTCAAGCGTTATTCCGCTGACAGGCACAAGTGGCAGGACGTCAGTAGCCCCCATTCGTGGGTGGGCTCCATGGTGCTTTCTCATATCTATGAGCTCGCCAGCCTTCTTGACAACATTGAATGCGGCCTCAACAACAGCCCGAGCCTCTCCGACAAAAGTCACGACTGTACGGTTTGTCGCCTCACCCGAATCAACATCAAGTAGCTTCACATCCTCACTGTTATTTATGACCTCTGTAATTTGGCTTATGATACCCATATCACGTCCCTCACTAAAGTTTGGGACACATTCTACAATCTTCTTAGAGTTTACCATAGTTAAGTTCAGTTTGTGTTTCGATGGTATGCCTTCTATCATAACGACAACATGTCATGATAATAGAGGTTAATGTCACAAAATTACAAATAATAGATTGTACTTACAAATAAAATCGATTCTTTTTTATGACACATTGCAAAATATCTTACTTTTGGCTCTTCTTTTATGCTGTTTTTGTTATGTTACCAAGTCGTTATGTCGGCTTCTCATGCTAATTGGGAATTGGAATCCATGGATGTAATCATCGTTACGAGAGTTACGTCATTTCCAAAGGTTTATACAAAACTTCCATATACAGTTGAGACATATCGGTTATTGATATATACTCGACATTATGGCTATCACAGTTTTTCTTCCATAATCTCCATATGGACTGTTAAGACAAGGTAGGCAAAGCATATCATCATGATGGATAAAGAAAGAGAACATTTTCGTTAAGCCAAATGAGCAGAGACCAAATTTACTTGGGCTATGCCATGGCGAGAAAATGTCTGTGTTTATACGAACGTTTTCGTTAAGCTATAAGACCAAAGAGAGCTTGCTCACTTTGGCTCGGTGATAAATTGTCTGTGTTTATTCGAACATGATATTAACCTTTTTATTATATCCAACTTGTCTGATTATCTGTCTTCAGACATTATTCTACTATATAATCCAAGAAATCGGATAGTGTCAGCATCTCGCTGATATACAACAAATTACAAACAGTGTTACCATCCAGTACATCTGAGCCGCTCTGTCAGTATCAATGAGTCCCTTATTTGGTATCTATAAGACCCTTATCCAATACTAATTGGAAATCACATCTGTCGTATGCCTATTTGCCGTCTGTACAATACTCGCGGACAATAAGAAATTTCTATATACCTGAGATAGTTTTATTCAAGTTTCGCAAGTTAACAAAATATAACGTAACCACCTAAAACAAAAAGGTATAGAGTTTTGCCTATGTGGCAGAATCTTGTTACATTTGTAATAACCACAAAACAAATTACAAGATTCAAAAACCCTATACCAATGAGCAAAGGTACAAGTAATATTTCAGAAATTGGCAAGTATTTCAAATATAATGATGCCACGAGTGCAATGAACAAGATTATGGAGATAACACGTACGTTGAAATTCTCGGAGAAAAGGCTATTCGGTGAGGGAAACAGATGCAATTGCAAGTACTCGCAGTTGCAGGTGCTGCAGCTGTTGTTGTTTCCTTGTTTCATGATCAAGAATGCGTTTAACTATTCTACTTCGTCCCTATGCGGCATAGCCGACTGTGGCAAGGACGTGTTCTATCGTTTCCTTTCAAGGGAGGACTACGACTGGCGCAGCATCCTCATTAATATCACGGCCCAGCTCTGGCGCAAGACTTTGGCTAACACTGAGAGAGATGACAAGACTCCAATATGTCTCATGGTTGAAGATACGGACTATCCGAAGCGAGGCATCCAGACGGAAATGATCGGGAAGGTGTTCTCCCACGTTGAGCACAAGATGATTCTTGGCTTCAAGGGTCTGTTTCTTGGTATTACAGACGGAGCTACCCAGATGCTCATGGACTTCTGCCTTGTTAGGTGAGAATGGCAAGAAGGGTACGTACAGCCTGAAGCAGAAGCAGCTTGGTGCCCGATTCACTAAGGAACGCAAAGCGGAAAGCCATACGGCTAAACGTATCAAGGAGTATGACGAGAGTAAGATTACGCTCATGATAGAGATGATAAAGCGTCTTATTGCCAGAAAGATATACTTTGACTACATCCTCGCAGATAGCTGGTTCGCATGTGCAGAGGTTATCAAGTTCGTTACCTCCCGCCATATCAAGTGTCACTACCTTGGCATGATTAAGATGGGCAAGACAAAATACCACTACAACCGCAAGGACTATACCGCTAAGGCGCTTGTCGCTCATTTTGACCATCCCAAGAAGGAACGCAAGTACAGCCGTAGTCTTGGTTGCTACTACGTCACCGTAGATGTTGAGTTCGCTGGTCGTAAGGTACGCTTATTCTTTACAAAGAGAAACAAGAAGTCTGACTAGCACGCGCTGATTGCAACTAACACGGAACTTGAATTCAAGGAAGCTCTGCGATTTTACCTACGTTAAGAGACTGACCATTCATGTACCCACTTATCACTATGGAAGATGTATCTGAGTGTCATCATATATTATTTGCTATTGATAAATCTTATTGCATCTGAAGATCAGACGGCATGTTACGTTGAAATACATCCGCCTGGATGCGCATCAAACATTGCTCTGCTACCTCTGCCACCTCTTTCTCCTCTTTTGACTTTTGCAAGAAGATGGCAATAGATAAGTGAGAACCGTCGGGCAAAAGAACGATTCCAACATCGTTTCTATCTT
>JADYUK010000022.1 GCA_021531755.1 Hoylesella loescheii | reverse complement strand
GGCACCACCCTCAAGGCAGCCCCCACCCTAACCCCTCAAGGCAGGCACACACCCGCAAGGCAGGCACCACCACCCGCAAGGCAGGCACCACCCTCAAGGAGACCCCTCGCCTCGAACATGAGCCATTGTGCCGTCACTACTGCGGCGATCCAATCGCCGCAAGGCAGCCCACACACCGCAAGGCAAGCACCCACCCCCTCCATAAACCATGCAACGAAGACAGACAACCACAACCCATGTAGGCAGCGTCACGATAGGCAGCGACTCGCCCATACGCGTCCAGTCGATGACAACAACAAACACCAACGACACCGAGGCCTGCATCAGCCAGGCCCTGCGCATCATCAGAGCAGGGGGCGAACTTGTGCGGCTCACGACACAGGGAGTCCGCGAGGCAGAGAATATGCGTAACATCTCAGATGGACTGAAGCAGCAGGGCATCATGACCCCCCTCGTCGCCGACGTCCACTTCAACGCCCGTGTCGCCGATGTGGCAGCCCTATACTGCGAGAAAGTGCGCATCAACCCCGGCAACTATGTCGACCCCGCACGCACTTTCCGCCAGCTTGAGTATACCGACGCGGAGTATGCCCAGGAGCTCCAGAAGATAGAGGCGCGCCTTGTGCCCTTCATAAACATCTGCCGCGAGCACCATACCGCCATACGCATCGGTGTCAACCACGGCTCCCTCTCTGACCGTATCATGTCGCGCTATGGCGACACTCCGGCAGGCATCGTGGAGTCATGCATGGAGTTCCTGCGCATCTGCCGCCGCGAGCGCTTTGACGATGTTGTCATATCCATAAAGGCGTCGAACACCGTCGTCATGGTAGAGAGCGTAAGGCTCCTCGTCAAGGCCATGGACGCTGAGGATATGCACTACCCTCTCCACCTCGGTGTGACAGAGGCCGGCGAGGGCGAGGACGGCCGCATCAAATCGGCTGTAGGGATAGGGACACTGCTGACAGAAGGTATCGGCGACACCATACGCGTCTCACTTTCCGAGGAGCCGGAGGCAGAGATTCCCGTGGCACGCCGCCTCGTAGAGCTCATCGGCGAGGCTGCACGCAAGCGTGAGGAAGCCGAGGCAGCCATCCATGACGACACCCTACGCCTCGACTTCGACACCGACGACAATGCCGACCTCCAGCTCCTTGCAGCCATGACGGCAGGCGGAGCGCTAATAGGACACAAGGCCCACAACCTCTTCATCACCAACCACGGCGAGCGCCAGGAGGCTCTTGAGGACAGCATACTACAGGCAGCGAGAGTGAGATTCACAAAGCCCGAGTACACCTCATGCCCAGGCTGCGGCCGCACACTCTACAACCTCCAGGAGACAGTCTCGCGCATCAAGGAGGCCATAAACCGCGAGGCGGAGCACGACGAGCGGTTCCGCACACTGCGCATAGCCATCATGGGATGCATCGTCAACGGCCCAGGAGAGATGGCCGACGCTGACTATGGATACGTCGGGGCAGGCCCAGGCCGTGTCTCGCTCTACAAGCAGAAGACATGTGTGGAGAAGAACATACCATCGGACGAGGCCGTCGGCAAACTGCTCCAGCTCATACGCTCACAAGAGTAGCCACAGGAGGGATTGACGGACGGCCAATAAGCCCATGCGCTCCAGTCCATACGCTCGCAAGAGTAGCCACAGGAGGGATTGACGGACGGCCGATAAGCCCATGCGCTCCAGCCCATACGCCCGCCGGAGAAGCCACAGGAGGGAGAGAAGGCCGCCACTTGTTGCAGAATGTTAAAAACATGACATTATGCACGATATGTCGCAAAAAATCAGTATTTTTGCATGATTTAATGATTGATTAAGTGATGGGAGGAAACCAGCCCCTGACATTCCTGTCCGTCACACAACACATCGAAGCCAATAAAAACCGATAGAAACAACACGTGGGGGGATACACCACCACACAGCCATGAGGCCACGGCAAGCTGACGGGGCAGAGGCATGGCACATGACAACAAACAGAGAAAATGGAATACAACTTCAGAGACATCGAGAAGAAATGGCACAAGCAGTGGGCCGAGCAGAAGACCTACCAGATTGCTGAAGACAAGGAGAAGAAAAAGTTCTACGTGCTGAACATGTTCCCATACCCATCAGGTGCGGGACTCCATGTCGGCCATCCGCTCGGCTATATCGCCAGCGATATCTATGCCCGCTACAAGCGCCTGCAGGGCTACAATGTGCTCAACCCCATGGGATACGACGCCTACGGCCTGCCAGCAGAGCAGTATGCCATACAGACAGGACAGCACCCGGAGAAGACAACATGCGAGAATATCAACCGCTACCGTGAGCAGCTCGACAAGATAGGATTCTCGTTCGACTGGAGCCGAGAGGTGCGCACATGCGCCCCAGACTACTACCACTGGACACAGTGGGCCTTCCAGAAGATGTTCAACTCATACTTCTGCAACACATGCCAGAAGGCACAGCCCATCGAGAAACTCATCGACCACCTCAAGACCCACGGCACAGAGGGCCTCAACGTGGCAGAGACAGAGCATATAGAGCTGACAGCCAACGAATGGAACGCCATGAGCGAGCGTGAGCAGGCCGACACCCTCATGAACTACCGCATAGCCTTCATGGGCGAGACAATGGTCAACTGGTGCGCCGGACTGGGCACAGTGCTCGCCAACGACGAGGTTGTCGACGGCGTCTCAGTGCGTGGCGGATACCCCGTGGAGCAGAAGAAGATGCGCCAGTGGTGCCTCCGCGTCTCAGCTTACAGCCAGCGTCTCCTCGACGGACTGGAGACAATACAGTGGAGCGACTCGATAAAGGAGACACAGAAGAACTGGATAGGACGCTCAGAGGGTACCGAGGTGAACATCAAGGTGGCAGACAGCGACATAAGCTTCACTATCTTCACCACACGCGCCGACACAATGTTCGGTGTCACATTCTTCGTCCTCGCACCAGAGTCAGAGCTTGTCGGGCAGGTGACAACACCTGAGCAGCAGCAGGCTGTCGACGAGTATGTGAAGTATGTCAAGGGACGCACAGAGCGTGAGCGCATGATTGACCATACCGTTACAGGAGTCTTCTCCGGAGCATACGGCGTGAACCCCATCACAGGCGACCGCTGCCCGATATACATCTCAGAGTATGTCCTCGCCGGATACGGCACAGGCGCCATCATGGCCGTCCCTGCCCACGACTCACGCGACTACGCCTTCGCCAAGCACTTCTCCCTCCCCATCATCCCGCTCATAGAGGGTGCCGATGTCTCTGAGGAGAGCTACGACGCCAAGGAGGGCATCGTCATGAACTCACCGATGGAGGGCAAGGAGGCATACAAGGGCTTCTCGCTCAACGGGAAGACAATCAAGGAGGCCATAGCCGCCACAAAGAAGTTTGTCGAGGAGGAGGGACTCGGCCGCGTGAAGGTCAACTACCGCCTGCGCGACGCCATCTTCTCACGCCAGAGATACTGGGGAGAGCCATTCCCCGTCTACTACAAGCACGGCATACCGACAATGATACCAGAGAAGTGCCTGCCCGTTGAGCTGCCACAGGTCGACAAGTTCCTGCCGACTGAGACAGGCGAGCCACCACTCGGCAACGCACAGATATGGGCATGGGACGAGAAGAACGAGAAGATTGTCGACAAGGCCCTCATCGACGACGAGAGCGTCTTCCCAATCGAGCTGTACACCATGCCAGGCTTCGCAGGCTCATCAGCCTACTATCTCCGCTATATGGACCCACACAACGGAGAGGCTCTCGTATCAGAAGAGGCTGCCGGCTACTGGCAGAATGTCGACCTCTACGTAGGCGGCTCGGAGCATGCCACAGGCCACCTCATATACTCCCGCTTCTGGAACAAGTTCCTCTTCGACCTCGGAGTGTCGAAGAAGGAGGAGCCATTCCAGAAACTTGTCAACCAGGGCATGATACAGGGACGCTCCAACTTCGTCTACCGCATAAAGGACACCAACACCTTCGTGACTGTCGAGGACAAGGAGCAGTATGACGTCACGCCGATACACGTCGACGTGAACATCGTCCATAACGACACGCTCGACATAGAGGCATTCAAGAACTGGCGCCCGGAATACGCCACAGCCGAGTTCAAGCTCAACGCCAACGGTGAGTACCGCTGCGGATGGGCAGTGGAGAAGATGTCAAAGTCGATGTACAATGTCGTCAATCCAGACATGATTGTCGAGAAGTACGGAGCAGACACCCTGCGCCTTTACGAGATGTTCCTCGGCCCTGTGGAGCAGTCAAAGCCTTGGGACACTAACGGCATTGACGGATGCCACAGATGCCTGAAGAAGTTCTGGGCGCTGTACTTCGACCGCAACGACAACTTCATGCCACAGGACATCGCCCCGACGAAGGCAGAGGAGAAAGCTCTCCACAAGCTGATAAAGAAAGTCAGCCAGGACATCGAGACATTCTCATACAACACCTCGATAGCAGCATTCATGATAGCTGTTGGCGAGCTGCAGAAGTGCCGCTCGCGCGAGATTCTCGAGCAGCTCGTGATACTCATATCGCCTTTCGCGCCACACATCGCCGAGGAGCTGTGGCATGTGCTCGGACACGAGACAACAGTATGCGACGCACAGTGGCCGGCATGGGACGAGGAGAAGATGCGCGACGACGAGATAACAATGCCAGTGCAGTTCTGCGGGAAGACACGATTCACCATACAACTGCCAGCAGGCATCGGCAAGGAAGACGCTGAGAAGGCAGCCCTCGCCGACGAGCGCACAGCACGATATACCGACGGAAAGCAGATAGTGAAGGTTATCGTCGTGCCGGGACGCATCATAAACATCGTGGTGAAATAATCCGGCCATGACAGCCGGAGACAACAGGACGACTCATAATGACAACCGACGATAGGGAAGCGTCAGGCCCGGCGTGGGCTAACACCATGCCACACGCCGGGACCTGACACACCCATCCCACGGAGAGCAAGCACAACTCACGGAGAGCAAGCACATCCCACGGAGAGCAGGCACATCATCCAAAGGAGAGCAAGCACAACATCCACATTTCCACCCCTGCCGCCTCTGCCGTCAGAGGCCATCACCGTAGAAGTACAACCATAGAAAACATACAGGCGGGAGACAATGATTGACGACAATCCTCCCTGCCATGAAAGAGAACAACCACAATTCCTTATCTTTAACCTTATTTCCAACCAACCCACATGTCAAGCAAACTCACTAAGAAAGCAATCATGCGCGAGGCACGCGACTACGCCATGGTAGCGGCAGCCACACTCCTGTATGCCACCGCCGTCGTATGCTTCATGCTCCCCTATCAAATCACGACAGGCGGTGTGGCAGGCATGTCGGCCATCATATACTATGCCACGGGGCTTGAGGTGCAGTACTCATATGCAGCCATAAACCTTGCATTCCTCATCCTCGCCGCACGCATTGTAGGCCTGAAGTTCTGCATCAAGACCATCTGGGGCTTCGGCATGATAACCGTCTGGCTCTCTGTCGTCCAGCAGATTGTCCAGGACCCTGTGACAGGCGAGCTGCCCAAGCTCCTTGGCAATGAGATATTCATGGCCGTGGTCATATCAGCCATAATGGAGGGTCTCGGCCTTGCCATAAGCTTCTACTTCAACGGCTCGACAGGAGGCACGGACATCGTGGCGGCCTGCATCAACAAGTTCAAGGACATAAGTCTCGGACAGGTACTGATGGTCTGTGACATACTCATCGTCTCCAGCTCATACCTCATCTTCCACGATGTCCAAAAGGTCATCTTCGGCTATGTCCTGCTCATTCTCGCCGCCCTGGCCCTTGACTTCTTCACCCGGAGGTTCCACCAGGCCGTGGAGTTCAAGATATTCTCGCGCAACTACTCAGCCATCGCCGACGCCCTCAACAAGTCAGGTTTCGGCGTGACAGTGCTTGACGGCTACGGCTGGTACACCCGCACGACACGCAAGGTGCTGATATGCCTCTGCTCTAAACGCTACTCACAGTTAGTCATGCGCTCCATAAAGCGTGTCGACCCCACCTGCTTCGTCTCCGTCACCGATGTCGAGAACGTCTACGGCGAGGGCTTCAGCGCCATGAAGACAAAGGTGAAGGGACAGAAGCCCATCATCGTCTTCGCCACAAACAACCAGAACAAGCTGCGCGAGGCACGCCAGATTCTCGGCGACAGATTTGAGGTGAGGTCGCTGAAAGAGGTCGGATGCAACGACGAGCTGCCAGAGACACACGCCACAATAGAGGAGAACGCACTGGAGAAAGCCCACTATATCTCGAAATACTACGGCTTCGACTGCTTCGCCGACGATACCGGACTGGAGGTGACAGCCCTCAACGGCGCGCCCGGAGTCTACTCCGCACGCTACGCCAATATCCCCGACCCAGACTACTCTGACCCGGAGCTTGACACCACAAAGGACCACGACACACCGGCCAACATGCGCAAACTGCTCATGAAGCTGTCAGGTAAGACCGACCGCTCGGCACAGTTCCGCACATGTATCGCCCTTGTATACAAAGGCCAGGACTTCATCTTCAACGGATGTGTCAAAGGCAGCATAACACAGGAGCAGCACGGCACAGGAGGTTTCGGCTACGACCCAGTCTTCATGCCAGAGGGCTACACACAGACATTCGCTGAGATGGACATCGATGTGAAGAACAAGATATCACACCGCGGCATCGCCATGGAGAAACTCGCAGAGAAACTCCTCAACAAGAAATAACCCCGCCCATAAGATTCAAGACAAACCATAACAGAGCAAAAAAACAAAGAAGAGGGAGAGAGAGGGACCTCCGGCCCACCATGCGGCAGGGCTCCTCTGTCTCCCTCAACAGCAATGACGGGCAGATGCCCGGTAGAATACCGCTGACAGTAATGCAAGAACGATTCACAGCCTCCATAGTAACATACAAGCACCACCTGCTGGACATAGAGCCTGTGCTCAGGAGCCTTTTCGCCTCGCCCGTTACGACAATATGGATAATAGACCACTCGTATGACATCATGCCACACCTGCTCAAAGAGCTCAACGAGTTCACAGGACGTGTGCTGACAGGCGAGCCTGTGCTGAGAGAGAAGGTAGAGAAGGAGGGGCTGAAGGTAGTCTACATACGCCATAAGAACAACGGTTACGGCGGCGGGCAGAACGTGGCGCTGCGCGAGGCTATGAAAGAGGGCTCACGGTATCATCTTGTCGTCAACCCCGATGTGTGGTTCGGACCACGTGTCATGCCCGCCCTGCTCGACTATATGTCCAGGCATGAGGATGTCGGGCAGATGATGCCCCAGGTGCTGTACCCCAACGGCACGATACAGCGGCTGGCAAAACTCCTCCCGACACCGCTCGACCTCTTCGGCCGCCTCTGCCTCCCGCTCCCCCTCATACGCCGCCGCAACGAGCGTTTCGAGCTGTGGGACATGGACACGACGTCACCCACCGACGTGCCTTTCCTCTCCGGATGCTTCATGCTCTTCCGCATGGAGGCGATAAAGGAGGTGGGAATGTTCGATGAGAGATTCTTCATGTACGCCGAGGATATAGACATCACACGCCGCATGCACAGAAGGTACAGGACTGTCTTCTACCCCATGCTGCCCGTCTACCACAAGTTCTCGAGAGCGTCACGCCGCAGCCTGCACCTGTTCAGCGTGCATATCATAAGCGTCATGAAATACTTCAACAAGTATGGATGGTTCAACGACAAGGAGCGCACAGAGATAAACGCAAGGACCGAGAGCCGGATGAGACACCCGGGAGAACACCACATCACTGACCACACCTCAACAAGGACACAAGCATGCACAGAAAGCTTATAACCAGACACATACGCCGTCTCCTCATGGCCATCATAATAATAATGGCAGGCCACGCCACAGCAGCCTACGCTGAGGCGATAGGGACATGGCGGCTGTACCCGTCGTATAACAAAATGACAAAGATAGAGCCGGCAGGCGACGTCATATACGTCATCGCCTCCGGCTCGCTGTATTCATACAACACAGCAGACAACTCCATCACGACCTACGACCATATCTCGACACTCAACTCGAAGGATATAACCAACATGGCATGGATAAGCCAGACACGCAGACTCGTCATAGCCTACGCTGACTACTCCATCGACCTGCTCGACGAGAAGGGCGAGACACTCTTCATGACCGACATAAAGGACAAGGAGCTGGCAGGCGACAAGACAATCTACTCCATATACACGGAGGGGAGGATGGCGTACTTGGCGACAGGATTCGGCATAGTGAAGATTGACACACGCGAGGGATACATCGTCGACAGCTATATCCTCAACTGCAAGGTGAACCGCTGCTATACCGACACAAGGTATATCTACGCCATGTCAGAGACATGCGGACTGCTCAGGGCCGCCCTCACTGACAATCTCCTCAACCCCAACGTATGGACGAGAGTGGGCGACTATGAGGAGGAAGAGACAAGCATCTATGTCGCCGACGAGCGCCACGGCTGCTACTGGGGCCCTGACGCAGAGGGACGCCTCGCCGCTTTCACACGGGCTGACGACGGCACATACACACAGACAGCGGCAGGAGTATGCCCCGACGGCCCGCCCACAAACGATGTCTGGCGGCTCTACCAGCACAACAACCGCATATATGCCACGGCAGGACTATACTCTTACCAGCTCTACAAGCAGAACGCCGGAATGGCCTATTACTACGAGGACGGGATGTGGAAGAAAGTGGCTGAGCCGGCCGGGACAGGCTACGGATACACCAACGCAAACTGCATGGCATTCGACCCCACAGAGAAGAACCACTTCTATGTCGGCGCCCAGTCAGGCGTGTATGAATACCGCAACGACGAGTTCGTGGCAGCCTACTCGACACACAACACTCCGCTGAGAGGCATAGGAGGCTCTGACGTGCAGGCCAACGCCCTCGTCACATCAATGGCCTACGACAAGGACAACACCCTATGGGTCATGAACGGATGGAACGACGTGCCGCTCATAAGCCTCGACAAGCAGGGCACATGGACAGCCCATCCGCATGACAACGCGTCATTCTCAAACCTGTACTTCGTCGACCAGCAGGGGACATTCTACTCACGACGTCACAACCGCATCTTCTTCGGCAACTGCCACGGACAGACAGCAGCCGTATACCGCTACGACCCCTCCACCGACCAGCTTGATGACTACCGTGAGTTCACCGACCAGGACAACACCCTGCGCCACATAGACATACTGCACGACCTCGCCGAGGACAACGACGGCAACATATGGCTCGCGACACAGAACGGGCCATACTACATACGCCAGCAGAATGTCATGGGCGACATGGGGAGCATCATGAAGCACAAAGTGCCACGCAACGACGGCACCAACTATGCTGACTATCTCCTTGACAATATCCCGATAAAGCGCATCATCGTCGACAGCAACAACCGCAAGTGGATGGGGACACGAGGCAGCGGACTGTATCTCATATCTGCCGACAACAACACAGAGATACACCATTTCACCACAGCGAACTCCCCGCTCATCGACAACAACATATACGACCTGCTCATCGACAACACCACAGGGCGCCTGTGGATAGCCACCGACAAGGGAATATGCTCATACCAGAGCGACGCCACACAGACGGGAGACAGCATGGAAAGCGACAACATAACCGTATATCCTAACCCTGTCACGCCCGACCATACCGGCGACGTGACAATCGTCGGCATGACAGCAGGGGCCCAGATAACCATAACGGCAGCTTCAGGAGCAATGGTTCACCAGGGAACATCGGCAGGAGGGAGCTACACATGGAACACCAAGGACACGAAAGGGCGATACGTGGCATCAGGCGTGTACATGGTGCTCATGACATACGCCGACGGCTCAAAGGGTCCGACAGCCAAGATAGCCATAGTCAGATAAGAAGAAACAGCCCCTCAGGAAGATGAAACTCTCAATACTCATACCGACATACAACACCCCATGCCTCAGCCTCGTCAGAGACCTCCAGCGACAGTGTGAGGCTGCGGGGACAAGCCATGAGATTATCGTCATGGACGATGGAAGCACCGACCATACAGCCATCGCCACGAACAAGGGTATAGACGATATGCCAGGCTGCAGGTATATCCTCCTCGGAGAGAACATCGGCAGGGCAAGGATACGCAACAGGCTCGTCGGCGAGGCGAGAGGAGAGTGGTGTATCATCACAGACTGTGACGCACGTGTCACAGACAGCAACTTCATAAACCGTTATCTCTCAGCTGCCTGCCATGCCACAGAAAAGACAGGAGTAATAGTAGGCGGACTGGCAAACCCGGAACACCAGCCAGGGCCATACACATCGCTCAGATACAGATACGAGAAGGCGGCAGAGGCGAAGAGAAGCCTCACATACCGGCAGCGACACCCATACGCTGACTTCGCGACATTCAACTTCATGGCACGCCGTGAGGTGCTCACAGCCATCCCGTTCTGCGACGACCTCCGCGAGTACGGCTACGAGGACACACTCATGGGCATAGAGCTGCAAAGGAAAGGCATAGGCATAACGCATATAGAGAACAGCCTTGAGCACACAGGGATAGAGCATAACAGCATATTCCTCAAGAAGACAGAGACAGCCCTCCACACCCTTGTCAGCCACGAGCATATCCTTATGCCCCTGACGCCACTCGGCAGAACCATCATAAGGCTGCGGCGGATGCATCTCCTGCCCATAGTCCGCATGGTTCACCATACCATAGGCGGGAAGCTCAGAGAGAATCTCCTCGGCCTCAATCCATCGCTATTGGCGTTCAAGATATACAAGTTAGGCTATGCCGCATGTCTCCTCTGAGACTTTTCTCTCTCTGAGACTTTTCTCCTCTCTGATATCCGGTGTCATGGCCATCCCCCCAGAATCCATCCGGCATCCCCCCATCATACACTGACGGCCCATATAATATGCATATCCTCGTCATACCATCATTCCTGCCACCCTACGGCGGTTCCTTTGCCATAGAGCAGGCGAAGGCGCTCCACGCCATAGGCAACCATGTAGGCATCATACACTGCCAGCAGCACGGACTGACGGTCTACCCTCGCCTGTGGCTCTCATCATGCAGCACACCAAGGCACGGGGAGGCGGCTGAGGGGATAATGATGCTGAGCTGCGGCATGAGGGGAATGCCACGCATGACACATCTCAACCAGAGGAGACACTGCCGGCATATATCAAGGCTCTATGATGAATATGTGGCAGAATACGGCCATCCGGACATCATCCACGCCCATTGCTCACAATGGGCAGGTGTGGCGGCGATGGCCATAAGCCGGAGACATGGTGTCCCGTACATCATCACAGAGCATATCCCGGGAATGATGTTCCGCAGTGAATACGGCGAGGGATGGACACGCCACCAGTGGGCACGCCAGCTGACACAGGAAGCCATGGAGCGCGCCAGGGCAGTGATAACGGTATCGGACATTGTAGTCGGCGACCTGCGGGAGTTCTTCGGCACACAGTTCAAGCTCCATGTGGTGTCGAACATCATAGACACGACATTCTTCGCCTGCCGCGGACGGGAGCCCCGGGCAGGACGCCCCATGAGATACTGCTGCCTCGGCATAGCCAACAAGCGTGAGTATATACGCAAGGGATATGACATCCTCCTTGAGGCGTTCGGCATGATGACCGACGACAGCGAGCTGCACATAGCAGGGCGCGGGACAGACGGCAAGACATTTCTCCGCATCATCAAGGACCATGTCCCCCCGCAACGCCGCAGACAGGTCATCGTCCATGGCGACCTCGACAGAGACCATGTGCGCAGCCTCCTGTATCATTCTGACGCCCTTGTCCTTGCCTCACGTGCCGAGGTCCAGCCCCTCGTCATCCTTGAGGCCCTCTCCACAGGCATCCCCGTCGTCTCGACCGACGCCGTCCCCTACTACCCCGAGTATGCCGGCAGTGTCCTCATAGCCAAGGCTGGCGACGCCGACACTCTCCGCCTACGCATGGAAGAGGTGGCCCGTATCATGCCATCTCCCCGCAACCACGACATCGTCGAGGGTATGGCATCGCCTGAGACTGTCGCCAGAGAGATACAGCGGATAATGGAGGCAGGAAAAAGCAAAACCCAATAAAAACAAGACACTATCATGCTGAAGAGAATAATAAACCCATGGGAGGGCATGGCAGGATATAACTGCATAGGCTGCTCGCCCGACAACCCCATAGGCCTGCACCTATGCTTCTACGAGGACGGCGACGACATCGTGACACGCTGGCGCCCCACTGCCGACCACCAGGGATGGCTCAACACGCTCCACGGAGGGATACAGGCCCTTATCCTCGACGAGGTCTGCGGATGGGTAGTGACACGCAAGCTGCAGACAGCCGGCGTGACATCGAAGATGGAGACACGCTACCGCCGCCCCGTCTCCACACTCGACACAGAGCTGACAGCCCGCGCCCGCATCACCGGACAGAAGCGCAACATCATCACCATAGAGGCGTCCCTCACCGACTCAGCAGACAGGGTATGCACCGAGGCGACATGCACATACTTCACATTCCCACGCGAGAAGGCGGAGCGGGACATGCACTTCACACCATGCCGCGTGGAGGACGAGCCATAAGCATGGGCTGACAGCAGCCCCACATCAACATCAATCCCTACTTGTCAGGCACCCTCAGCTGCCCCCGTGGAGAGAGAAAAACAGACCCTCCTAATCAGGTGTGCATAAACATAAAAGAGAGATGGATACAGATATCTTCCTATTCTTCAACCAGCACTATTGCGATTATCTTGACGGTGTGATGCCCGCCATCACCCACCGTTTCACATGGATAGCGATGTACATAGCCATAGCCGTGAGCGTCATCGTGACTCTTGGTGTGCGCCGTGGCCTCATGTTCATCATAGCCATCGGCCTTGGCATCGCCCTTGCCGACCAGCTTGGCGCCAGCCTCATCCGTCCCCTTGTCTGCCGTCTGCGCCCGTCCAATGTTGACAGTCCGCTGGCCGGCATAGTCCATATCGTCAACGGATACCGTGGTGGAGCCTACGGCATGCCCTCATGCCATGCCGCTAACACGGTCTGCCTGCTGTCTATGCTCGCCATGCGGTTCCGCTCGCGCGTGCTGTTGTCCGTCATGACGCTGTGGGTAGTGCTGCAGATATACTCCCGCATGTACCTTGGTGTCCATTATCCCTCTGACCTCCTTGTCGGCTCTCTCCTCGGTTTCCTCTCCGCCGTCATCGTCACCGCGGCCTACCACCGCCTGACGGGCGAGGAGCGGCGGCGTGAGTATCTGAGGCTGTGGCAGCTCCCCGTAGCTGTTTTCACTGTCACCCTCGTGGTGTGCCTCTGCACAAACTGATTTGTTTTTGTTTCAGTAGCTTACGCTACAGACACAGGGGCTTTTTCCTCCCCTTATCAGCCTCAGGGCCCTTTCCTTCCCCTCATCAGCCTCAGGGCCCCTGTTCGTCAGGCGTCAGCCTGTCGTCAGCTTCATAACAGGGGGGCTTTTCTTCCCCTTATCAGCCTCAGGGGAGTTTTCCTTCCCCTCATCAGCCTCGAGCCCCTGTTCGTCAGGCGTCAGCCTGTCGTCAGTTTCATTGCTGTTTCTGTATCAAGGGAGCAGATGGCAGCAGCAAGGCTGTTGAGGTTATGGAAACGGGCATAATCACTATCCCCCCTCTGGTCTTCCTGCCATGGCGCGAGAATGAGGAGCGTGCCGGCCACACATGCCTCAAAGCGGCTCCTCTCTGGCTTCCAGTACTGCCCGATGGGTTTGTCCTGTATATGGATGAGGGGGTATCGCTCTTGCAGACACTCGTTCTTTATGCGTTTCTCACACTCGCTGATGCCCGGCGTTACCAGCACATCGCCTTGGGCGGCAGCTTCCATCAGCCGCTCATGCTCCCTTTGCCAGAAGATTGTCTGCTCTGTAGCCACTTCATGCCCATTTTCCACCGTTCTCCTATGAAAGAACACCTGCACCTTCTCGGGATGCCTCAGCAGCATGAAGTTGCCGAAAGCACCATAGCGTATTCCACCTATCATGATACAAAGCGAGCGCCTCATCAGATGCGGCCGTTCACGTCTCACTAACCAGCGGTACGGATTGGCACGCAGATAGGCTGTCCAGTTCTTCAGCTGCCCGTCGCGCATGAGAATGCGGTCGTTGTATCCATCTTCAAAGAGTGTTCCTCCTCCCCATGCCCTGCTCACTCCTCCCTTGAAGGCTCCCACGATGATACCAAGGTGTTTCTTGGGCGGCAAGAGGCTGTTGATGCGGATGATGAGATGGATATGGTCAGGCATGATGCATACGGGTGGCCATACCTCCACCATAGGGTATATGGAGTGTATCTTGGGCAGTTCCTCGTTCAATACCCTCTCTCCTAAAGGGGAGAGCACTGTGGCAGGGTAGTTGGGGGCCGTAGGGTGTGCCATGATATTGCCCGCCACACTGCCGAAGACAGGTTTGCGCCCTTCCACAACGATGGTAACGAGATACGTTCCCACGTCATTGTAGCGATGGCCTATGTACCGGCGTTTCTGGTTGTGCTCCGTTTCGTAACGCCAACCTACGCCCTTGATATATTTCGGTTTCTTTTCTGTCATATCGTATGGATATCGTCTGGGATTTATACAGTTATCCCGCCACTCGTCAGCAAAAATACAATTTTTTCATGTAAAACACGCAATGACAAACCATGAAAATGACAATGAGCAGCCATTTTCTTCGCCTTCCAGCCCAACCGAGTCCAACAAGCCCTTTCCCTCACCTTTCTGGCCATATCCACAGCGCCATGTCTGCCCTGCGGCAAGCATGCCGCTCCGCCTTATTTTCCAGGCCTTCCGGCATCCAGTGCCGATGACGGCGCAAGAGAGTGCCGATGAGGGCGTCATTCAGTGGGGATGAGCACACCATCCTCTGCATATCGCCCGCCCTCTACTTTCCGCTCTTTTCTCTCCCCTTCTCCCGTCCGAAAGACACCACGGCTGAAAAATAAAGGGCTCTCCTCTTGCACTATGCGAAAAAAAGTAATATCTTTGCAGAGGAAAACATAGGATTCCTGGCAGGAACCCCATGGACAAGCCCCCACAAAAGGACTATTACCCACGGACAAGCCCTTGCCAGTCCTGCCAGCAGCCATCAATCTGGCCATCAGGAGAACACATGACCCAGAGAGCAAACTGACGACTAATATTTTCTCTCCTCCCGCTTTCCTATTGACAACCTGATAACGAGAATGAGACACCATACCATCACACACACACTCCGCATGATAGCCGTCATCATGCTATGGTCTGCCTCTGCCGCCGCCGGCGCGCAGGACAACTACCGTGTCCAATGCCATGACATCATGACAGCCGATATACTCGACATGCACAATGTCGTGCAGGACGGGCTTGGATTCATCTGGATATCATCGAGCGACGGCCTGTACCGCTACGACGGCTACAGGATGCAGGACTTCCGCCCGAAGGCGAGCGACGGGACCGGTGTCAGCTCATACGATGTGAAGCAGATGCAGACCGACAGCGACGGCAATATATGGAGCATCATAGACAGCAAGCCTATAAAGCTCGACATCAGGACATACCGCTTCAAGAACATCATAAAGCGCCTGGAGGCCAGGTCAAGGCGCAGCTACCGCATCACAGACATCATGATGGGGCGGCAGAACAGGCTCTACATGATATGCGACGACAGCACTGTCCTGACATGCGACACGCGCCGCCCCGAGGAGACCATCGCCCAGACAAACGCTGTGACAGCCAGCACGCTGCGCACGCGCAGCAGCATCAGGAAGCCATTCATCATACACGACCGCTACGGCAACACATGGACCCGCGAGAATATCGACGCGCCGGGAGTGAGGCAGACAGGAGAGATATTCGCCGACAACCAGGACAACATCTGGTATATCGACGGCAAATCCCTGTACAAAGTCTCTTTCCGCCCGAAGCTCTACAGCCGCCTACAGACAGAGACAGACCCCATGAGATGGGCCATGCGCGACAGCCACGGACGACTGTGGGCATCAGCGCGAGAGACATACCCAATCGCGATATACAACGCCGACAACAGCCTCAAGGGCTATCTGACACCCGAGGGGAAGATATCCCAGGCAAAGTGCGGCTTCACGTCAAGGGCATACGTCTTCTTCGAGGACTCGCGCCACACGATATGGATAGGCACAAAGCCCGACGGGATATACCGCCTCACACCACAGGCGGGAGGGACATTCCGCGTGGAGAATTTCCGCAAGGAGCCCGGCGGACTGCACGACAATGACATCATAGACATACTCGAGGACAAGCAAGGGCGCATCTGGGCCACAGGATTCAAGGGAGGGCTATGCTGCATCAGCGACGCCCACAGCCCACGTCCCGTCTTCACACCCATAAGCAGCCGTGTCAGCGGAGAGATGAAGTTCCGCCGCTCAGTCCTCATCAGGCAGAACGCCATACTCTCAGCCACCTCAGCCGGGCTCATGGTCTACGACATACGCCAGAGCCTCAAGGACCTCACCGCAGGCAAAGGTGTGCACCACCACACCCACGAGCCGCAGCGCGCGGCGTCACTCTCGTCGTTCGCCCTCAAGACAGTGCTCGAGACAAGCCACGGCGACATCCTCGTCTGCACACGCGACGCAGGCATAGACATCATGAATGGTACCGACGTGTTCGCCGGGAAACTCTCATTCAGCCATATAAACAAGAGCAGCGGATTCCCGTCAGACTACGTCAAGTCAATAATCGAGCACAACGGCCACCTGTGGGTGACATCGCAGAACAAGATAATCGAGTGGAACCCCAAGGAGAAGCTGCCCGAGGCAGCAGAGGTGAGGCTGACACTCGACAACAGCGACTTCTCAGAGAGCAACCCCGAGCAGCGCGCCGACGGGACATACGTCTACGGCGTCAACGACGGCATGATAAGCCTGTCGCTCGACTCGCTCGCCTCCATCTACAGCATCGAGCCACAGAAGTACCCCCTGCTCCTCACCTCGACAACCGACCGCGACACCATCATCCTCGAGAGCGACAACCGCACACTGAACCTCACCTTCGCCACCCTCGACTATGACTCGCCTGAGCACATAGCATACGCCGTCAGGCTCTCACCCGACGGCGAGCAGGGCAAGTGGATGTACATCGGCACGACGAACTACATCTCCTTCCCACACCTTGAGGCAGGCGAGTACACCCTCGAGCTCCGCTCCACCGACAGCTACGGGCGCTGGCTCAGCAACACACGCCGCATAACCGTCATAGCGCGCCCCGCGATATTCGAGACATGGTGGATGCGCCTCATATACATCATAGCCATCCTCTCGCTCATCGTCGCCGTATGGTGGGTGAGGCGCTACATCAGGAATATCAAGCGCCAGCAGCACGAGACACTCGAGGCATACATGCAGCTCGTCAACACGACAGCCGCCAAGGACGAGAAGCAGCACGAGGCATACACACGCCACATCATAGAGCGCGCACAGGTGGAGCCACAGAGCGATGCCATGATAAAGAAAGTCATGGAGTTCGTGGAGAAACACATCGGCAACGCCGACATAGACATCGACCAGATGGCACAGTACGCGGCAGTCAGCCGCAGCCAGCTGAACCACAAGCTGAAGCAGCTCATGGGCGTCACACCATCCGAGATGATACGTGAGGCGAGGATAAAGCGCGCCTGCATGCTTCTGCGCGAGAGCAACCTCTCTGTCAACGAGATAGCCTACCGCTGTGGTTTCTCAGACCCGAAATACTTCTCCAAATGCTTCAAGGCCTCCAAGGGCTGCTCCCCCACAGCATTCCGTGTCTGCTACTGATGAGGAGGCCCTGACCGACAGCTGTGCCAGGCGACAGGAGGAGGGAGGAGGAAGCGTATCAGCCCACGAGACGCTAGTATAAAGCTATCGGATAACAATACTCTATGGAAAAGAAACACATAAACGTGGTGGCGGCCGTCATCCTGCGCGACGGGAAGGTGCTGGCCACACAGCGGGGATACGGCGAGTGGAAAGACTGGTGGGAATTCCCGGGAGGGAAGATAGAGAGCGGCGAGGAGCGGGAAGACGCCCTGAGACGCGAGATAAAGGAGGAGCTCGATGCCGAGATAGAGGTGGGCCGGCTGCTGACCACCGTCGAGTATGACTATCCGCTCTTTCACCTCACGATGCACTGTTTCCTGTGCAGCCTGAAGGCCGGCTCACAGCCTCATCTCCTTGAGCACGAGGCGGCACGGTGGCTGCCCGTGGACAACATGGGCGTGGTAAGGTGGCTGCCGGCCGATGTGGAGGTTGTCAGCGCGCTGTCAGCCCTCATTGGAGGCGGCAGATGAGGATGCGGAGAATCTGTAGGAGAGGAAGACAGGGGTGCAGCTCATCCCCCTAACAGTACAGACCACTGGCAGATGCGCCCCCCTGGACATGTCCTGTCCTGCAAACAGCATATTCATACCGGCATCGCTCTGGCCGAATGCCGGCATCCATATTTCAGAATACCGTATGACCATACGCCGCATGGAATTTCTCTGTGAGTTTGAGTCTCTCTACCGTGAGAACTACTCACGCATGTATTTCTTCTCGCTGACGATAGTCGGCGAGGAAGAGTCGGCGCGCGATATTGTCAGCGATGTCTTCTCGAAGGTATGGGACAATTATGACCTCCTTGACCACCGGAATATCCTCTCATATCTCATGACAAGTGTCCGCAACCGCAGTATAGACCATCTGCGGCGCATGCGGCGTAAAGGTATGACGACGGATATCGCCCATCTTCTGACAGACATCGAGGCTCTGAGATGGGATGAGGAGCGTGAGATGATGCTCCAGCGTATAGAGAGGGATATACTGGCACTGCCTGAGATGACGCAGAATGTCATGAGGCTATGCTACTTCAAGCGCATGACATACAACGAGACAGCCGAGATGCTTGGTATCACTCCACGCATGGTGAAAAGACATATCTCTAACGCTTTGGCGAGATTACGCGAGAGATATGGGGTCCATAAGAAGAGTTGAGCGTTTCAATATTATGAAGAAGGAGATAACCTGCAAACTTAGCATATGACCAACCATAATGAAGATATTGACATGAGCCGCAGCGAGGAGATGCTTCTCCGCGAGGCCACTAACCGTGCTCTCTCTGACAACAAGCCTGACATAGATAGAGAGTGGGACATATTCCTAAGGTCGAGAGACGACTCTGGGGCTTACCATCGTATACCTGTCCGCCGGCGCCATCGCCGCCGCTGGGTGGCATATGCCGCCGCGGCGTGTGGTGTCCTGCTTGTTGTCATTGTTGGCATAGCGTCGTTTGTCAGCGGAAGGATGACGGCCGGCGGTTCTTCCTTGCTTGCCTTTTCAAATGCGGCAGACAGTGTCAGCATCACCGCTCCTGAGGGAGACAGATGCCATGTGACGCTCCCTGACGGCACGAGTATATGGCTCAGCAGCGGCTCGACACTCAGTTACCCGTCAACATTCACGGCGAGGCGGCGTAGTGTGAGCCTCACGGGTGAAGCGTTCTTCGATGTCACGAAAGACGCTGGCCACCCCTTTGTTGTGAACACTCCATATCTCGTGACGAGGGTCTTCGGCACACAGTTCAATATACGGTGCTATAGGGCCGACGACTGTCATGTGACGCTTCTGTCAGGAAGCATAGAGGTGACAGCACGGGGCAGGCGTGGCGAGGCTGTCCGCCTTGAGCCTGGCCATGAGTGGCACATGGACAAGAGGGGTATTGCAGAGGTGACGGAAGTGGCAGAGGCAGAGCATCTGTCATGGCAGAAGGGCTCATTCGAGTTTGACGATGTCCCGCTTGGCGATGTTCTCGACGAGCTGAGCCAGTGGTACCATGTGACTGTCATATCGCACAGCGAAGAGAGCATGACGCAGAATGTGCATTTCTCCATTGAGCGTAACGCTCCGCTCGAGCAGGCCATTGAGCTTCTGAACAGTCTGTGCCTTGCAGAGATAACAACCGACGGGAAGAGCATCATTGTGGATGACTGATGCTCTCGCCACTCCCTTTCATGCATCATACTGAGGAGGGGGGAATGAGATGGGTGGGCTGCCTTCTTGCGGGGCCACATGCGTTCAGACGCACATCCAGTTCCTCTCTCTTCTCTTTTTTTCTCTCCTAGTCTGTTTCTTTGGCTACCATTCCCTGTGGTCTGTGCATCTGGATGTGTCCAGTATCCTGATTTCTTTTGTTGTTTGGAGTTCCCGATGCCATAAGAATCTTGTCTCGCCCGTTTTCTTGATTTATTTCTGTTTTTCTGGGGGCCATATCATGATTCTCACGTTATACTATCAGAAACAGAAGAACAGTACCCGTGAAAAAACAAATAACACATCTACCATGAACCAAAGACTTTTTTCCTCAGCCCCTCGCCTTATAGCCGTGGCGATGGTCATGCTTTTCTACATCACAGCAGCAGCCCAGACAGGCAAGATAAGCATGGAGTTTATCAATGAGCCTCTGCCTGCGGCCTTGAAGAAGATAGAGAGTTGCTCAAGCTACAAGGTTCTATTCAGCTATGACGCTGTCGGCAAGTATACTGTCAGCACCAAGGTTGTCAGGAAGACAGCCCCTGAGGCAGTGCGGCAGGTTGTCAGCGGCAAGCCTCTCCAGGTCACAGTGAAGGACAAGTATATCACTGTCTCGCCTGCCAACGGGGCAAAGACGGCTGGCAATGAACGTTATGTCACGGGCATTGTGCTCGATGATATGGACGAGCCATTGCCTGGCGCGTCGGTCACTGTCCCTGGAAGCCCTTTCGGCACAGTGACTGACGCTGAGGGACGTTTTGAGCTCACCCTGCCATCTGTCATAGGCGATGTCCTTGTGTCTTATATCGGCATGAACAGCCAGAAGGTCACCATATCGGGCGGCAAGCCTCTCACTGTGCGTCTCTCAGCCGACATCTCCATGCTCAACGATGTCATCGTCACTGGCTACCAGACTATCTCTAAGGAACGCTCGACAGGCTCTTTCGCCAAGGTGACGGAGAAGGAACTGGAGACACGCCGCCTTGACAATATCACGAATATGCTTGAGGGGCGGGTGGCCGGATATAGCGACGGCAAGATACGCGGCCTCTCCACCATGTACGGAGAGAAGTCGCCCCTCTTCGTCGTTGACGGGTTCCCTGTTGAGAACCAGGTCATGGATGAGCAGGGGAGAGTCACCACTCTCGCTCCTGACCTCAATATGGACGACATCCAGGACATCACGGTATTGAAAGACGCCGCAGCAGCCAGCATCTATGGTGCCCGCGCCGCCAACGGTGTGATAGTCATCACCACGAAGAAAGGCTCACGTGACGAGCATCTCAATGTCGGCTTCTCTGCATCTCTCGCATGGAAGCCTTACGGCCTTTATACAGGCAACCTCGCCTCGAGCGCCGATGTTGTGAGCCTTGAGCGTGAGTGGGCACAGTATAACAGGAATCTCCAGGGCGGAGACGCTATGAGCTACGCGCAGATAGCCCTGGCAGAGAACTACTACCCCAATGCGGGCATCAACGCCATTCTCAGCCACTACGCCGGCAAGACTACCGAGGCAGAGATGAACGCCACTCTCGACGAGCTCGCCTCCATGGGATACAGCTATTATGACCAGGTGGCGAAGTATGCCAAGCGCGACGAGCTGCAGCAGCAGTATAACCTCAACATAGCCAAGACGACGGGCAAGAACAGCTTCAAGGCGAGCGTCACATACAAGAACAACGCGTATGAGGACAAATACTCAAAGGACCAGTCGGTAGGCATAAACATCAACAACATAACAAAGCTGACAAGATGGATGGACATGGAGATAGGCGCCTACATGCTCTTCGGCGACGAGGACAGGCAGACCTACAATCCCCTCTCGTCCTTCTCGACAGGATATGACATCATGCCTTACGACCGTCTTGTCAACGACGATGGCACATACTACACCCGCCCTGCCTCGCAGCTATACACATCGAACAAGCAGAACATCCTGGACACATATGGCCTGTACAGTGAGGACAGCTGCCCTATGGCAAACCTCGGCAAAGGCGTGGCAAACACGAAGACAATGTCGCTCCGCACCTTCGCGCGGCTGAACATCGAGCTCACACCATGGCTGAGATACTCTGCCAGCTTCCAGTATGAGCGTGGCACAAACAAGTACCGCCAGATACAGGAGAAAGACTCGTATGCCGCACACCAGACCATCAACAAATTCGCCTCGGCTGACAACGCCACAGGCATGGTGACATACAACATCCCGTATGGCGACATCCTCAACTCACGCGACCAGTACCGCAAGTCGTACAACTTCCGCCAGCAGTTGTCGTTCGACTATACTATAGACGATGTACACAGCATTGCCGCCATTGTTGGCACTGAGACACGCGAGAACAAGGTGGAGCAGCACACAGACACGTTCTACAACTATGACGACCTGACACTGCAATACAGCGCTGTCAACGAGGCCATCCTCAGGTCAGGCCTGTCCAACGCCTTCGGGTCGTGGGCGTCGCTCACGCAGAGCCTATCGAGATTCTACGAGACGAAGAACCGCTATGTCTCCATCTACGGCAATGCCGCCTACACATACGACACACGCTACTCAGCCACATTATCCATGCGCTGGGACCGCTCAAACCTTTGGGGCACAAGCAACAAGTACCAGAACAAGCCTATATGGTCTGTCGGGCTCTCATGGAACGCCAGCAACGAGAAGTTCATGCAGGATGTCAAGTGGATAGACATGCTCAAGGTGCGCACAACATACGGCATCGCCGGCAATGTCAACCCTACCTACTCACCATACATGGTGACCTCGGCCAACACCAACTATAACATCGGCGAGCCTTACCAGTATGTCAGCACACGTCCTAACAGCGACCTCTCATGGGAGAAGACGACGACAACAAACATAGGTGTGGACTTCTCGCTGCTCCATAACCGCCTGCGGGGCTCGCTCGACTACTACAACAAATACGGCGAGCGCCTCCTTGCCACCACACAGGGTGTCCCCACCGAGGGCTACGGCTACAGCAGCTATGCCATCAACAACGGCGAGATGCGCAACCGTGGTCTCGAGCTGACACTCTCTGGCGATGTCATGCGCACGAGAGACCTCACCTGGACTCTCAACGCCATGCTCTCTCTGAACAACAACAAGGTCACATATGTCAACGTGAAAGCCCCTGTCTACTTCCTCGCCCTCGACTATCCTGACGCCTACCCCACCATCGGCGACCAGTATGGCGCGCTCTACGGATACGAGTGGGCAGGACTTGACGAGGATGGCATGGCGCTCGTGTATGACGAGAATGGCGAGAAGACAACGACAGCCCCCACCAGCCTTGACGCCATCAGATGTATCGGCAACAGCATGCCTACATACAGCGGCTCGTTCGGGACATCTGTCACATGGAGAGAGTTTGACCTGTCACTCCTCTTCACCTATCAGGGCAACTACAAGATGCGGAATACCAACATGCCTTTCCTGAACTACGGGTACACAGCCTCATGGGATTATGTCTCCAAGTTCTCTGGGCTCGGGGCTGGAATAGCCAACCGCTGGCAGAATCCTGGCGACGAGGCGCGGACCGACGTGCCGCGGGCTTGTTTCACAGAGGCTGGGCTGCCGCTGACAAGCGCATACAGCACATACTTCTACTCATCGGCCAACATAATCGACGCGACACACATAAAGCTCAGCAACATATCTGTCGCATACCGTATGCCGAAGGATATCATACGCAAGGCATGCCTCAACAGCGCACGCATACAGCTGAATATCGAGAATCCTCTCATGTGGGCGAAATCTGACCAGGCTAAGTACCAGCTCGGGGGCTTCAACACCACGACATACGTCGTCGGGCTGCACCTCGGCTTCTGATATGACAGCCTCCCCCCTCTGCCTCACAACAACCGAGGCACAGCCCCCAGACGATTGCCAGGACACAACATCCTAGGATTGTGAATAATTATCTATACAAAAATAAAGACAAGAGAAATGGAAAACAACATCATCCGACCATACATAAGGAAAACAACGGCGTGTCTCACTACGCTGGCAGCCTGCCTCCTGCTCTCCGTAGCAAGCACCAGCTGCTCAGACTATCTCAACGAGCAGCCCAAGGGCATGAATATCCCGTCAAAGCTCAGCGACTTCTCTGAGATGCTCAACTACGAGTATGGCGCACACCGCTATGACATAACACAGGCCGCAAATCTCATGGGCGACAGATTCTGCTCCCCGTCCTATCTGAACGGCTCCTACCCTCTCTACCAGGCAAACTATCTGTGGGACACGAGCATCAACCGTAGAGAATGGAACAACTCGGACGAGACGACCTACTACCAGAACTACTCGTCCATAGCCGTCAGCAATCTTGTGATTGAGAACGCCCTCACAGCATCGGGCGGCACAGAGGCAGAGGCCCACACTGTCTATGCCTACGCCCAGGCCCTCAGAGCCATGGCATACTACCAGCTTGCCAACTACTACGCCAACGCCTATTCAAATGAGAACAAGGGACAGCTCTCTGTGCCTTACATAACGAGCACGGCTGTCAACGCCCCTTACACACAGGTGACACTCGAGGAGATATACTCGCATATCATATCAGATATCGAGAACGCCATACCCTATCTCCCCGACATGGGGCGCAATATCCTTCTCCCGGGCAAGGCAGCCTGCTATGCGTTCCTCTCACGCGTCTATCTCACAATGATGGACTATGAGAAGGCAGAGAGATACGCAGACATGGCTCTCGGCATAAACGACAAGCTCTTCGACTGGACAGTATTCTACTCCCGTTACAGGGAAGGCATAGAGGCCGAGGGGAAGTATACCGCCAACCCCTCGCCTATGGGTTTTGACTACTGTGAGAACTATGATTTCAAGCATGGCTCGACGAGCTATGCCGGAAATATCATCTCCCTGCCTGAATGGCGCTCACAGCGTGTGGAGGATGGCGACGCCAAATTCTACAGCTCATGGAAATGGCGCGACCGCGGCTCTTACATATACTATGAGCCTATGCTGAGCGGATATTTCAACTATGGAGGATGCAAGACTGTAGAGCAGTATCTCATCAAGGCTGAGTGTCTCGCACGCAGAGGGAACATCAGCGAGGCGATGGACATTCTCAACAAGGTGCGCAAGACACGCATCATGCCCGATAAGTACGCTCCCGTCAGCGCGTCGACAGCGGGCGAGGCGATAGCAGCTATCTGCCGCACGAAATGGAATGACCTCATCGGCTCCGTCATCCCTTTCGCCGACATACGCCGCCTGAATGCCGAGGGACAGTATCCCTACACCCTCACCTATGTGCGTAACGGAAAGACAGACACTCTGGCCCCCGACTCTTATCTCTGGACAATGGTCTTCCCGATGGGAGCGATAGAGAACCACGGCGGCGGGAAGATTGAGTATATCGCCACAAAATGAAAAAACATCGGCCCAACAGAAAGAACATCTTCATCATAACATAACACATCAACATAATGGCAAACAGAATAGTATCAATAGCAATTGTCCTACAGTCAGCATTATTCGGCCTGACAGCCCATGCCCAGTCGACCGTCACCCTGAGACTGCAGGGACTCCCTGACGGGACAGCCATAACGGCCGAGCTGGCATCGACATTCCGCACAGAGAAGCCAGTAGCCGAGGCTACGCTCACGGGCGGGACATGCACCATGACTCTCCCCGTCGGGAATGAGCCACGCTACTACGCCTTCAAGGTCAAGGACACTGACGGCTACATCTCCAAGATCCTGACCGCCAGCGGCGAGACGCCCGTCATAGAGGCCATAGTGAAGAAGAACAATGGGAAGCAGGGCGAGTGGTACTCATATACACAGGAGAAAGTCTCCGGCTCGTCAACACACGCTGAGTATATCCTCCGCATAGACTCCCACCGTGACCGTCTGAACACTGCCTACGAGGCCATGTACCGCATCATGCCTATGGAGGAGATACAGTCAAGCCCCGCGTTCCAGAGGCTCCAGCGCCTCTTCTTCGACGATGTCAAGGCGACATACAAGAAGATAGCCTCGGACAACAAGGACACATGGTGGGGACCGTTCTCCATGCTCTCGCTATACTCATACTTCACTCCCGACCAGAAAGAGGACCTCAAGCAGTTCCCCGATTCTGTGCTCAACTCATTCTACGGACAGCTGCTCCAAAACCAGATAATACCGAAGGGGCTGACAGGCACAACGGTCTCAGACTTCGACATCGTGGGTGTCGACGGCAAGCGGACTCCTCTGTCAAAGGCCGTGAGGGGGAAGAAGGTGTATATCGTCGATTTCTGGGCCTCATGGTGTGTGCCATGCCGCAAGGAGATTCCCAACCTCAAGGCTATATACGAGAGATTCAGCGGCAAAGGGCTTGAGATTGTATCCATCTCTATCGACAAGAACGACAGCGCATGGCGAAAAGCTGTCACCGCTGAGAACCTGACATGGCCTAACGGTATAGACAAGCAGGGCATAAAGGATATGTTCAATGTCAACGCCATACCTGCCATATTCATCGTCGACGGAAAGACCGGCAGGATTCTCGCAGAGAATATCAGGGGAGAGCAACTCGCCAACAAGCTGGCAGAGATGCTTGAGTGATGGCAGGAGAAGACTCTGCCGCAGAATGGCGGGAGCCCCTAAGATTTCCGGCAAAAACCTCAGGACAAGAGGACAGGTTGTTTATTGCCATAACGCAATAGGACACACAGGCTTGAAGCGGATGCTCATTCATACAATGCAAATGAGCATGTCATCCAGTATCTCTTGCCCTTCAACTCTGAGCCATTGATATTGCCATTCAATACCAATGGGAAAAACATGCAAAATTTCATCGGCTGTCCGGTAAACTGTCACGAGACATTGGCATAATGGTCTTGAGACAGTTTACCGGACAGTAATTATATGTTATATGTACTTGTTTTTGAATAAGTTGCCAGGGAATATTATTCACGGGCGGGTAACATTGTGCTTTCTTGCCAGTATATCCCTGAAGATTTTCCTGCCCACGCTCAAATTTCTCCTGCCTACTTATCACTCACACACAGACAAGCGCACGATTACACCGCATAGTATACAATAATCAAGCGATATCCCAGTTATAATGAAGAATCCCAAACATTGGTAATTCTTCCCGAATTTCGGGTATCGCACATTCCGCTTCCTCTTCATAACTTTGCAGCAGGATTGCAATACAGTTACTATTCAAAAACATCATGAAGAAAAGAATCATAGGAATTATGGCGATGACAATGACTATGGCGACAAATGTCCAGGCACAAGGCGTGCAGGACAAAGTGGCGGGGAAAGAGAATCTGCCGCTGGCGGAGAAATGGGACAAGACGTTTCAAAAGAGCGGCAAAGTGGAACATGAGAAGGTGACCTTTGTGAACAGATTCGGCATCACGCTTGCTGCCGATGTGTATCGTCCTATAGGTCAGAAGGGACCATTGCCGGCACTGGCTGTCAGCGGACCATTTGGAGCATCAAAGGAGCAGTCAAGCGGCTTATATGCCATGAAGATGGCTGAGAGAGGTTTCATCACTTGTGCCTTCGACCCTTCCTTTACGGGCGAGAGCGGAGGCGTGCCACGGGCTGCTGCCTCGCCCGATATCAACACTGAGGATTTTCTGGCAGCAGTGGATTTCCTCAGCGGCCTCGACGGAGTGGACAGCGAGAAGATAGGTATCATCGGCATCTGTGGATGGGGCGGCATAGCCCTGAATGCTGCTGCCGTTGACACTCGCATCAAGGCTACGGTGGTGAGCACGATGTACGACATGTGCCGCGTTAGCGGCAACGGATATTTTGACGGGAACGACAGCGAGGAAGCCCGTTATGCCGCTCGCAAGGCGATGGCTGCCGAACGCACCAAGGCTGTGCGGAGTGGAAAGTTGACATTGGGAGGCGGTGTGGTGGACCCCCTGCCTGCCGATGCCCCGCAGTTTGTCAAGGACTATTATGACTACTACAAGACTGCACGAGGGTATCATCCACGTTCGGGCAACAGCAACGGCGGATGGCATACGTTTGGCTGTCAGGCATATTCCAACGCGCGCTTCCTCTATTACGCCAACGAGATACGCTCGGCTGTGCTCATCATGCACGGCGAGAAAGCACACTCACGCTACTTCGGTGAGGATGCTTACAAGTATATGGTTGAGGGCAAGGCTCCTGGATATGATGCAGTCCGCAAGCCCAATCCTGTGCCTGGGAACAAGGAGCTGCTCATCATCCCCGATGCCAGCCATTGCGACCTCTATGACGGAGGCTACACCGAACTGGAAGGCAAGGGCAAGGCGAAACAGATGATTCCTTGGGAAAAGATAGAAGAATTCTTTTACAAGAACATGAAATGAGTACAATGAATATTAAGTAGGTGTGCAAAATTATTTATATAATCCTTGCCTTGTGACCATCCTGTAATGTGAGTACCTTTGCACTCGAATTAAAAAACAAAATACAATGTATATAGAAAAGATACAGTCGCCAGCCGAGTTGAAACAGCTGGATTTGGAGGCATTGAAAGTTGTGGCAGAAGAGACACGCAGGGCCGTGTTGAACCGTGTCAGTAAGCATGGTGGACATGTAGGACCTAACCTGGGGTTCGTGGAGGCGACGGTGGCCCTGCATTATGTATTCAACGCGCCAGAGGACAAGTTTGTGTTTGACGTTTCACACCAATGCTATCCTCACAAGGTGCTTACTGGTCGTGCATCGGGTTTTCTGGGCGACGTGGACGACATGAACGCCATCAGCGGATATTCCTCGCCAGCCGAGAGTCCTGTGTATGACAACTTCGAGGTGGGTCATACCTCCACATCCGTAAGTCTGGCTACAGGCTTGCAGAAGGCTCGCGACATCAAGGGAACCAGTGAGAACATCATTGCCATCATAGGCGACGGTTCGCTCTCAGGCGGAGAGGCTTTTGAGGGGCTTGATGAGGCATCGGAATTGGGCACAGGCATCATCATCGTGGTGAATGACAACGAAATGTCAATTGCAGAGAATCATGGTGGCATCTACAAGAACCTTCGTGCCCTTAGGGAAAGCAATGGCGAGTGCCAGCACAACTGGTTCAAGGCGTGGGGATTCGAATACAAATATCTGGAAGAAGGCAATGACCTGCAGAAACTGATCGAGGTGTTCCAGTCGGTCAAGGATACAGACAAGCCAACGGTCGTCCACATTCATACGGAGAAGGGACATGGTTTCCAACCTGCTGTCGACAATAAGGAAGCGTGGCATTGGGGTGCGCCATTCAACGTAGAAGATGGTTCAAGAAGTTCAAATGGCGCTGATAGTGCAGAGAGCTATGAAGAACTATACAGCAACTGGATGCTCCGTGAGATGAAGAACGACCCTACACTCATCGCAGTAACAGCAGGAACCCCTGCAGCCGCAGGCTTTTCTCCAGACAAGCGTAAAGAGGCAGGCAAGCAACACATCGACATGGGCATTGCCGAGGAACAGGCTTGCGCCATGGCAAGCGGTATGGCAAAGGGTGGTCTTCGTCCCGTCTGGACGGTTTACAGCACCTTCATCCAGCGCACATACGACCAGATAGCGCAAGACCTTTGCATCAACTCCAATCCTGCTGTAATCAATGTGGTTTGGGGAGGTGCAGGTACGATGAATGACATCACCCACATCTGTCTGTTCGACATACCTATGCTATGCAGTATTCCAGGACTTATCTATCTTGCCCCGACCACCTGTGAGGAATACTTTGCCATGCTTCGCTGGGCCATCATTCAGGACAAGAAACCTGTCGCCATCCGTGTCCCAAGTAATGGCGTAGTTCACACTACCGGGGCGGTTGATACGGAGTATAGTTATGAGTCACGCTATAAAGTGATGCATAAAGGTTCTGATGTGGCAATCATTGCTGCCGGATCATTCTATCAGAAGGGTGAGAATGTGGCTCGTCTGCTATCAGAGCAAGGCATCGATGCCACGCTTATCAATCCTCGTTACCTGAATGCAGTAGATGCCGGCACACTGGAGGCTCTCAAGGCAAGCCACAGGCTTGTTGTGACTCTCGAAGACGGCTCGAAGGATGGCGGATTCGGTGAACGCATCGCCTCTTATTACAGCACATCCGACATGAAAGTGCTGGTTGGCGGCATCAAGAAAGATCTCTACGACCGCTTCGACCTGCAACAATTACTCAGCGACAACCGTCTGCTGGATGAGCAAATC
This sequence comes from Hoylesella loescheii, assembly GCA_021531755.1. Taxonomy (GTDB): domain Bacteria; phylum Bacteroidota; class Bacteroidia; order Bacteroidales; family Bacteroidaceae; genus Prevotella. Next base: position 17,443 of record JADYUK010000022.1, on the reverse strand, counting down.
GTAGAGGATGTTTTGAAGATTGTCCGATAAAAAGTAATGCAAGAAGAGTGAATGGTAATGGCATGATATGAGAAGAATAACATTTGTGCTTGCAGGACTATTTTTGGCAATAAATATGTTCGCTATGGAAATAGAAGTAATAATAGAAGGTAAACATTTTACTGCTGAGATAGAAGAAAGCGAGACAGGACGGGCTTTCTGTGCTCTGCTGCCGATAACACTCAATATGAGTGACTTAAATGGTAATGAGAAGTATCACTATTTGTCGGAAGTATTTCCAACCAACTCACGATACTATGCTGCAGTAGAACCTGGTGACCTGATGATTTATGGCAACTCCTGTGTGGTGCTCTTCTACGACAAAGCAGGAGGTTATAGTTACACTCGCCTTGGCAGGTTGACATCTATCGATGGACTTGCTGATGCGGTTGGCAGTGGAAATGTAAGTGTCACATTCTCTATCAAGCCGACAGCAATCAATGAAGTCATTGAATCAGGTGTGGTAAATGATAAGATTTTTGACCTTGACGGTTGTTTGCTGACGACAGAACCAGAAAAGGGGGTGTATATTAAAAACGGGAAAAAAATCAAAAGATGAAAAAAGTTATCGTAATATCAACCAGCCTCCGTGCTGGGTCTAACAGCGATATGCTCGCTGAGAAGTTTGCCGAAGGTGCCAAGGCATCGGGCAATGAGGTAGAGAAGATTTCCCTTCGTGGAAAGGAAATCAAGTTTTGTGTGGGTTGTCTGAGTTGTCAGAAAACAGGTGCATGTGTGTTCAAGGACGATGTGCCTGAGATCATGGAGAAGGTGCTGAATGCCGATGTGGTCTGCTGGGCTACACCTATCTATTATTATGAGATGAGCGGACAGATGAAAACTCTCATCGACCGCATGAATGCCATGTACCCGAAAGACTACCGCTTTCGTGACATCTATCTGCTCACCACGGCCGCCGAAGCCGAAGAGGAGACTCCACAGCGTGCCGAGATGGGATTGACGGGTTGGATTGACTGCTTCGATAAGTCATCGCTCAAAGGTCATGTCTTCTGCGGTGGCGTGACCGATGCGAGAGACATTGAAGGCAACGCCAGCCTGATGCAGGCCTACGAAATGGGTAAGGGGGTTTGATAACGAGGTGAAAAGTAATATCAATATACGAATGAAACGTTTGGTTTTATTCATATCATTCATAACAATAACGACACTCAACGTTATGGCACAGAAGAAGATAACACAGACGGCAGGGCGCACACAACTGGGCGAGTTTGCCCCTGAGTTTGCCCGCCTCAACGACGACATACTCTTTGGCGAGGTATGGAGCCGTAATGACCTGCTCAGCCTTCGCGACCGCAGCCTTGTCACGCTCACCTCGCTCATCAGTCAGGGCATCACCGACTCGTCGCTCACCTACCACTTGCAGGAGGCGAGGAAGAACGGCATCACACGCACTGAGATATCTGAAATCATCACACATATTGCTTTCTATGCAGGATGGCCCAAGGCATGGGCGGCATTCCGTCAGGCTAAGGAGGTATGGGCGGAAGGGACATCGGCTGATGATGCCAAGGAGCGGTTTCAGCAGGAGATGATTTTCCCCATTGGCGAACCCAACGTTGCCTATGCCCAGTATTTCAAGGGCAACAGCTATCTGGCTCGAATATCAAGCGAGCAGGTTCCCATTGCCAATGTCACCTTTGAACCCGCCTGCCGCAACAACTGGCACATCCATCATGCCACAAAGGGCGGAGGACAGATGCTTATCGGTGTGGCTGGACGTGGCTGGTATCAGGAGTGGGGAAAGCCTGCACAGGAGATTCTCCCGGGGACAGTCGTCCACATCCCTGCCGGTGTGAAGCATTGGCATGGAGCCGCTGGAGACAGTTGGTTTGCCCATCTCGCCTTTGAGATAGAGGGAGAGAACGCATCAAATGAGTGGCTGGAACCAGTGTCAGACGCTGAATATGGGAAGGTCAATGAGAGATAACCACATCATTTTACATTATGAAACATCTGAAAATCCTGCTATTGGCTGTGCTGACAGTCTTTGCAGCATCGGCTTGTTCACAAAACAGAACAAAACAGACTATGGAAAAGAATAAAGTATTGATAGTCTATTTCTCGGCAACGGGAACAACAAGGCAAGTGGCAAAGCAGATTGCGAAAACCGCTGACGCCGACATCTGTGAGATAGCTCCGGCGAAGCCTTATTCCAGTGCCGACCTCGACTGGACCAACAAACTGTCGCGCAGCTCGGTGGAGATGAACAATCCTAAGGCGCGGCCTGAGATAAAAGCCGTTCAGGTGGATGTGAGTGAGTATGACCACATCTTCCTTGGCTATCCCATCTGGTGGGACCTCGCACCGCGAGCCGTCAACTCATTCATCGAGACAGCAGACCTGTCAGGCAAGACCGTCATCCCTTTCGCGACGTCAGGTAGCAGCACCATCGCCAACAGTGTCGCCGAGCTGAAGAAGTCTTACCCCAAAGTCAAGTGGCAGACGGGCAGACTGCTGAACCGTGTCAGCGAGAAGGAGATCGGGACATGGGTTTCAACATCAATAAAGGTGGATTCTCTGACCACAGGGAGGTAATTGTCAGTGCCCCAGTATAATAATATGGAAGAGGTTTTTATCAATACCATACAGGACTTCAACGACTACCAGGGGGTGGAGACGCTTCATCCCTTGGTGAGCGTGGTGCATGTGGAGAATACGGAGCACATCCGGGAGTGTGTGATGCACTATGGTGTTTATGCCATCTATCTAAAGGAGAACAAGGGCTGCAAGCTCTCTTACGGCCGCACGCCCTATGACTTCGACGAGATGACTGTGACGAGCTTTGCCCCGGGGCAGGTAGTTAATGTTGAACCAAACCCCGATGTGCCTTTTGCCAAGTTCACGGCCTTGGTGTTCCATCCCGACCTTCTCAACCGCACCCCGCTGGGAAAGCAGATGAGCCGCTACGAGTTCTTCGGCTACACCAGTACCGAGGCTTTGCATCTCTCCGCCCAGGAAGTGGAAGTCTTCCGGGGTGTGCTCACAATGATAGAGCAGGAGCTGCACCGGGCCATCGACAAGCATACCCGCGAACTTATCGTCTCAAACATCGAACTGCTGCTGAACTATTGTCTCCGCTTCTACGACCGCCAGTTCATCACCCGCGAGGAGATAAACCATTCTGTGGTAAGGAAATTCATAGAGTTGCTCGACGATTATATCACCACCAGAGCCCGTCGCGAGGGTCTTCCCACGGTAGCATGGTTTGCTGACAAGTGTTGTCTCTCAACCGGATATTTCGGCACATTGGTGAAGACAGAGACGGGGCGCGCAGCCAAGGACATCATCGCCGACAGTCTGCTAACACATGCCAAGCAGCTGCTGAACGATGACACACTCTCCATAACGATGATAAGCGATAGGCTGGGCTTTGAATATCCGCAGCATTTCGTCCGCTTCTTCAAGGCGCGTACAGGCAAGACGCCATCTGAATACAGGAAAGCGTCATAACGGATTTTTTCCCAGCGAACGATAGAATCAAGAAGAAATGAATATCGGTGGTTACTGATTTGATTCTATTACTGTCCGGTAAACATTCTATAGACCTTGCATAGTGGTCTTTATCAAATAACATCCCCCCTTCAGGCGAAGAATCATGCCAGAAGGGGGGATGTGCTGGTTATTTCCTTGTCAGTGTCATGCAGTCTATCTCGGGCAGCTCATCCCTGTCGTGATAGAGGCGCACGACATTGTTGCCTTTCCCGAGATGTATTGTCGTCTTCACCTCGCCCCATTTCCCGTTGGTGTCAGCGAAGACGGCCTGTCCGGCTCCCTCGTTGACATTGACGAAGAAGTGCTGGCCTTCTGTGCGCGGATATCCCCAGCTTATCTGGCTCTTGGCTCCGGGCTTTGATTTGCAGCGTATGGTCATCTCGTATTCACCGCCCTCGTGACTGTAGACATTACGCCACTGGAGGTCGTTGACAGCACGGCGTCCGAGGAGTATCGCCTTTGCTCCTCCTGAGCAGTCGTTGTCCTTCTCGTATGTTCCGGTATAGAGGGCCCATGGATTGCTGAGCTCCTGATAGCTGCTCAGATATGCTGTCTCTGCCTCATAGAGAGAGCGCTCAAGCCGCCTCGCCGCTGTCAGCTTGTATATGCGGCATCCGTGGGCAGGGACGTCGCGGCTCAGTGTGCTGCCTGTGAGTGCGGCGTTCGCCTTGGCATACTTCCTGGCTTTCTTGCCAGTAATGACGAGGTCCTTGTGGTCGTAGAGGTCACGCACTTGTGTCACACCCTCAAGCTGTATGTCGGCATAGTCAATGCTCACGCGCTTTGTGCTCTCTGTCGGGTTATATAATGCGACAGCTCTTGTCGTGCCCTCAAGGGTCTCTATGTCCTTCACGAAGACGTATGTGGTGTCAGCCTTGTCATACTTGGCGACATAAGCCTGGAGCATAAGGGGGTCTTGGTTGAGGGCTATCAGTTCCTTGTTGCAGAGCAGGTCCATAGTCTCGGGCGAGAGTGTGCTCATGTCGCAGCCTATGAGCAGAGGCGATGCCATGATACACCACATGCCGAAATGTGTGCGGTCTTCCTCTGGAGTGAGTGTGCGCCCCACCTCGAGCATGTCCATATCGTTGTAGCGCCCGTCATAGCAGTAGGCAGAGAGATAGAGGCTCTGGTCGATGATGCCGCGTACAGAGGGCCATGAGCAGTTTATGTCGACACTCATGCGCCATGATGTCGCCACGTCGTGTACCCATGTTCCGGGATAGTCCCAGCGGCAGACATTGAGCCGTAATCCCTTCTTGCCCGTCCTCTCCATCGCCTTGGAGATGGCTGTATAACGCTCTTGGGGGTCGAGACAGTAGCGCTGGCGGTTCTGCGGAGCGTCGGCACCACAGAAGTCAACCTTTATGAAGTCGAAGTCGAGCTCCTTGAAGAAGAAGTCACAGTCCTGCTGGTCGTGGCGATAGAGGCCGACGTTGTTGGCTATGGTGTCGCCTCCGTAATAGTTGCCGCAGGTGTTGGCTCCGGCGTCTGAGTATATGCCGGCTTTCAGTCCGAGACGGTGGATATGGTCAACGACACCCCTCAGTCCGCGGGGGAAACGTACAGGGTGTATGAGCAGCTGTCCTGTCTTGGGGTCACGTCCGCCGAAGTATCCGTCGTCGATATTGATATACCTGTATCCCGCATCCTTCAGCGGTGTTCTTGCCATCACGTCGGCCTGCCGCATGATGATTGAGTCGCTGATGTTGAGGGCGAATGTGTTCCATGAGCTCCATCCCATAGTAGGAAGCTCTTTCTGCTGGGCCTCGGCTGTGAGGCAAATGGAAAATGCCAGTAGCAGTAATGATAGATTTTTTCTCATGACTGTTTATTGCTTGTCAGTTAATAGAATTAGCATTGTGGATGAGTAGGTGTATATATATTTTTTTCAATGATTGTATTTCCAGTGTCTGTATTTCCAATGGATATTCAAACCAGGCTCAAAGAAAAGCAATCCTGAGCAAATGTCAAGGAGCAAAACCACGGAGTTTCGCGGCTCTCCTTGCTCGACGATAATTGATTGTTTCTATTGTAAGGTAATAGCTATATGATTGTCACTATTGAAAGGTAATAGATATTTGATTGTCACTATTGAAAGCAATAACTATATGATTGCCAGTATTGTAAGGTAATAGTTATTTGATTGTCACTATTGTAAGGTAATAGTTATTTGATTGTAACCAAACAGTCTTACCGGACAACGGTAAAGAGGGGGGGCATGTGTTTATCCCTCTATCTTCCACTCACCGATAGTCCGTCTCTCGGAGTCGAAGCTTATGCCAACCTTGACGACAGGGAGGCCTGAGAGCGAGAAGCGTGAGGCATAGTCCTTCAGATTAATCTGCCTCATGGCGGCCACGGCGCTCTTATTCATCTTCAACTCAAAGAGATAGAGCCTGGTGTTGGTCCGCAGCACCATGTCTACACGTCCGGCTGGTGTGTGTATCTCCACGTCGGCGAAATAGTCTGAGACGAGTGTGAGGATTATGTAGAGCACCTGCTGGAAGTGTCCCTCGGAGCTGGCGTCGTTGCAGTAGGGTACGGTGCTGAGGAAGTTCTTCAAGAGTGACAGGGCGCCATCGATGTCGTCCTTTGCGAGACAGCGGGCGATGTTGCGTGCTGTGTTGTTCACAACAAGCGTGTTTGGCATGACGTATGACGGGACAAGGGCCTTTGTCAGACCAATGCGCACCTCATTGTTCGGAATGCCGAGTGTATAGCTTCTGAAAATCTCGTCGTAGTCCTTTATCGTGATATATCCACTCTGGTACAACAGTGGCATGATAGTGGTCATACCCTCAGTAGGTGCATCGAAGTCGTCGGCTCCACCCTCCATCGATCTGATGTCTGTTGGAACGGCATCGAACTTCCTTAGCATCTCGACAAGGTAGGTGGGAGTGCCTGAGGCGAACCAGTAGCTGTCCACCTTCTTCATGTTGAATGCCTGCAACAGGCTGAAGGGGTTGAATATATCAGCTGAGGGCCACGAGAAGTGATATCCATCATACTGTTTTGTCAATATGTCTATCGTGTTCTCCTTCGTCCATCCGTTCCTTTCTCCCAAAACCTCGATATAGTCCTGCATCTGTGTCAGGACCTCTTCTTTCGTTATACCGCATATGCCATCGAACTCAGCGTTCATGCTGATGTTTGTCAGGTTGTTCAGCTCGCTGAAGATGCTGAGCTGTGAGAACTTTGTGATGCCCGTGAGGAAGACAAACTGCAGGTAGGGGTCGGAAGCCTTCAGAGGGGAATAGAAATTGCGCATCACATTGCGAAGGACGGGGAGTGTCTCCTCCTCATGAACGACATCGAGCAGGGGGGCGTCATACTCGTCGATGAGGATGACAACCTTCTTGCCGGTCTTCTTGTGTACATTCTGGATAAGGTTCTTAAGGCGCACATTGGGGTCGGGATGGTCGGACGTCAATCCGAATCTCCTTTCATTCTCACCCAATATCGAGAGAAGGTATCTCTCCAGCTGGTCCTTCTCCATGTGCTTGCCTGATGACATGTCGAACCTCAGGACAGGGTATTCTGTCCACTCCTTCTCCACGCTGTCTATGTAGAGCCCCTTGAAGAGTTCCCTGCGTCCCTCGAAGTATGCCTGAAGGGTAGAGATGAGCAGAGACTTGCCGAACCGCCTCGGCCGGCTCAGGAAGATGTACTTGCTGAGGTGTACCATCCTCCAGACATACTCTGTCTTGTCGACGTAGAGCATGCCGTCCTCTATGATGTTCGAGAATGTCTGTATGCCTACAGGCAGACGTTTCAGTTGATTCTTTTCCATATGGTCAGTCTTGATTTTCATGCGGCGAATGCAGCATCTGTGGAGTCATCTTATGCCGGGGGAGAGGTCTAAATAATGCCAGGGGGGAGGTCTAAATAATGCTTGGGGAGAGGTCTCTATAATGCCGGGGGGAGGTCAAAAATAAATCCTCACCTGCATCCCTGTTCTGTGCCACCGGCGGTTTCCATCCCCCTATCCCTCTATCTTCCACTCACCGATAGTCCGCCTCTCGGAGTCGAAGCTTATGCCAACCTTGACGACGGGAAGGCCTGAGAGCGAGAAGCGTGAGGCATAGTCCTTCAGATTAATCTGCCTCATGGCAGCCCCGGCGCTCTTGTTCATCTTTAACTCGAAGAGATAGAGCCTGGTGTTGGTCCGCAGCACCATGTCTACACGTCCGGCCGGTGTATGAACCTCCACGTCAATACCGTTGAACTGTCCAAGGAGTGAGAATATGATATATAGCATCTGCTGATAATGACCCTCGCTGTTCGCATTGTCGCAGTAGGGAACGGTTAGAAGGTAATCCTGCAGCAATGTCAGGGCTCCGTCTATATCCTCCTTTCTCAAGGCGAGGCTCATCTTTGCCGCTGCTGTCATTCCACGCCCTGTCTTTGTTGTGGCGTAAAGAGGCAGGAGGCTGTTCATCAGCCCTATGCGCACCTCGTTGTTTGGTATGTCAAGCGTGTAGAGGCTGGTGTCCGGGTCATAGTCCTTGATTGTCACGTATCCGCTTTGGTAGAGAAGAGGTATGATGGTGACCATACCCTCCGTCGGGGCGTCAAACTCATGTGACAAGGCTTCCATATGGCTGATGTCTGAGGGCTCGACATGGAAACGCCGGAGCATCTCGACAAGGTAGGTGGGAGTGCCGGAGGCGAACCAGTAGCTGGTGAACTCATGGTCCTGGAACGCATTGAGAAGGCTGTATGGATTGAAGACATCAGGAGAGCTCCATGAGAAGTGATACCCGTCGTATTGTCTCTTCAGCAGGTTAATCGTCTCATCGTGTGAGAAACCCCTGGCATTGGAAAAGTCGTCGATATAGTCAGACATCTGCGTTGCCATCTCTTCCATAGTGATGCCGCACACGGCAGCGTAGTCGGGACGCATGGAGATGTTCTTCAGGTTGTTCAGCTCGCTGAAGATGCTGAGCTGTGAGAACTTTGTGATGCCCGTGAGGAAGACAAACTGCAGGTAGGGGTCGGAAGCCTTCAGTGGGGAATAGAAATTGCGCATCACATTGCGAAGGACGGGGAGTGTCTCCTCCTCATGAACGACATCGAGCAGGGGGGCGTCATACTCGTCGATGAGGATGACAACCTTCTTGCCGGTCTTCTTGTGTACATTCTGGATAAGGTTCTTAAGGCGCACATTGGGGTCGGGATGGTCGGACGTCAATCCGAATCTCCTTTCATTCTCACCCAATATCGAGAGAAGGTATCTCTCCAGCTGGTCCTTCTCCATGTGCTTGCCTGATGACATGTCGAACCTCAGGACAGGGTATTCTGTCCACTCCTTCTCCACGCTGTCTATGTAGAGCCCCTTGAAGAGTTCCCTGCGTCCCTCGAAGTATGCCTGAAGGGTAGAGACGAGCAGAGACTTGCCGAACCGCCTCGGTCGGCTCAGGAAGATGTAGCTTCCGAGATGTGTCATCCTCCATATATACTCTGTCTTGTCAACATAGAGATAGTCTCCATTGACTATTTTCTCGAATGTCTGTATGCCTACAGGCAGACGTTTCAGTTGATTCTTTTCCATATACTAATTTCATAGAAATGGTTTGTATGACCAGTCCATCAGTCATTTCACGGCAAAGATACGAAATAAAACTGCAACAAACAAGTGATAGGGTGAAAAAAATATGGCCTGCTGAGAGTGTGATTCTTTTCCCTGCCCAGCCGCTTGCCAGAGATTGTTTTATTTCGCGCTGAGCTCTATACCTATCTTGATGAGGCCGAGCTTTATATCGTTGCTTATTGTCTTGACGGACTGTCCCAATGAGCGTTTGTCCTTGTCGAGTATATTCTCGAATATATCCTTCTCCTCTGCTGGGATGATGTCTATCTGCATGATGCGGCGTGCGAGGCCCTCGTTGTAGAACCGGCTGCCCCTGTCGGCGAGCTTTGTCTCCTCTATACCGGCCAGCGTGTCGACACGCATCATGGTGCGTCCCGCTGTCTTGTCCTCCTCGGTGACAGAGACCAGGGCGTCGTCATCATGTGCTATGGATGCGAAGATGAGCTTTGGGCCAGAGTGGCGTGTGTAGGATTTGCTGTCCTCAAACTTGAGTATCTCATTCATGGGAACCTTGGCGACATATCCGTTGTCGTAGGCCATCACGAGGTATCCGTTGGCATCCTCGTCATAGACGGCCAGTGTCAGCATTCCCGGCTCCCAGTTATAATCTGTTATCTTGCGGAACCTGTCCATATCGAGGAACTGGAGGTAGGCTATCGTAGGCCTGAAGTCTTCCCTGTACTCCTCACAGACATTGAAGCGTATCTGGCTTGTGGGTATCGTGTCGACAGCCTGTGGGGCGGGCTTTGTCTCCTTGGCCTGTTCCTTGGCCTGTTCCTTGGTCAGCTCCTTGGCTGGCTCCTTGGCTTGTTCTCTCGCCTCTGGCTTATCATCGTTTGGGTTGTCATGTGGGGCGAGGGCGGCTGCCGTTGTCTGCTGTGGCTGGGATATGAGGAGGCGCTCTGAGCTGTTATACTGATAGAACTCCTGCTTGCTGAGCTTGCGCTTCGTGCTGCCTATGCGGACATACCACCAATCGTCGTACTGCACTCCATCCTTGTAGGGTGTCACCTTGACGATGCAGACGGGCTTGTCGTTGTCGGGATCGAAGCGCACGTCGACATGTGTCGCAGGGATTTTCCCGAAGGCGAGGACGACAGCGTCAGTTATGGTCCGCGCATACTTGTCCCTGTCGCCATTGAACTCGGCGTAGGCGAGGTCTGACTCCAGCCCGACACCCATGCCCGAGTCGTTCACACCGATATACAGTGTGCCGCCGTCGGTGTTCAGGAACGAGTCGATGACAGAGAGTATGACCTTCATCTGCTCCTGCATGTTGGGTATGTCGACTGTCTTGTCGGCAAAGTACACTATGCTTGTCTTGTACTCCGTCGTCTTGTCCTCTATGCCTGTGCCGTAGAGCTTCAGCCCTGACTCATATCCCTTCAGGCGCAGTGTCTGCTTTATGCGGTTCTGCACATCAGTGGCCTGGCTGTCCATGTTTGTCGCCGACATGAAGTTGTACGACAGCACGAGCGATGCCAGCTCACGTATGTCGTCGTCTGCATCACGCGAGCTCTCCCACAGGTCGCCATTATGCTCGGGCTTGCCGATGTAGCTGACTATCTGCAGCTGCCTGAACCTGTTCTGCAGAACGACATTGCTGCTGAAGAGGTCGGCGTTCATCTCCTCAAGCTGCATGACGCTCTCCTCGTCTATCCTGTCGTTTATGGCGAAATCGTGGAGCATGAGTATGATGTCCATGCGTCCCTTGTAGTATGCCGCCTGCTCCTCCCATCCTATCAGCAGCGAGAGCATGCGTGCGAATCCGAGGTAGTTGTACGCCTTGATATACTCGTCGTCTGTGTTGTCGAGCGTCGAGATGCGGTCGATGATGTATATCAGCTGGCGGACATAGGAGACATCGAGGATGCGGTCGGTCTCGACATTCTCCTCCGTCCCGTCAGCGGCAGAGTCCATCTCTCGCTCGGCGAGCGCTTCCATGAGGAAGCGGAACGACTCGTTGAGGTTGAAGCGCTGGTTGACGACATAGTTGACCTTCGCCTCGATATGGAATGACTGTGGCGAGGCGCCTATCAGCCGTGCCGAGATGATATCGCCCTGCTTGAGTCCGGAGATATCCTCCAGACCCATTATCGAGACGCTGATGCCCTCTTTCGTCACACCGGGGAGGAAACCGGAGTTGCGCATCTGGCTGAACGCCACCCAGCATATCACATCCTCGTCATCATCATAGAACTCTCCTGCCCGACGCTTTATCTCGTAGAACATGGAGAAGTGGTACTCGCCGTCCTCGGCCTCGGTTATCGTGGCCTTGAAGATGAGCCTGTTGCCCTTCTCGGAGATAAAATGGCGCACAGAGGGCGACTGGATATTGTATGGCACGATGTCACGGATGTATATATACCCCTCGTCGCCTGAGCCGTCCTCTACCGTGCAGTAGAACTTCTGCGGGTTGTTGGCGTCCTGCCTGGCGATTGATATCTCCACTGTCTCGCCTATCTTGCGGCTCTTGCGCATGTTCCTGACCGTGCTCTCTGTCTTACCCGTCTCGAAGAGGTCACGCTCTATGTCCGTCCACAGCTCCTTGTAGTACATGATGCCCTTCTTGGCGAATATGTTTCCCTTCTCCACCCTGTGGCCAAGCATGACCTGTAGATTGTTCCACAGCGACAGCCTCGACGGCAGGGCGGGCTTGGTGTTGATGTCAGTAGTGCTCAGCTCTATGCCCCTGTCTGAGACAGTGAGGCGGACATTGTTATGCGTGTATGTGCTGATGGTGTCGATTTCCTCCTTCAATGACGCGGCCTTGTTCGAGATGAAGAAGTTGAACCTGTCACACCCCACAGTGCTCAGATTATACGCCGGCAGCTCATAGCGCGAGCTGACAAGATTGAAGAGGCCAAGATTGACAATGTCTATCGGGTTGGACATCTTCGTGTGAGACACGAGGGTACATAGGCGCGAGGCATTGAGCCTGTAGTCTATGATATCCGTATCGCCAGCGTTGGCGTCATGGAGAAGCATCTGGATGGACAACGCCTGGATAGTATTGTACAGGAGCATGGTGTTGTCCCTCATATTGTCTATCACCTTCTCGTTGCCCGAGACATAAAGCTCGAGCACCTGGAGCAGTGCCGTGCGGAATGGCTCCTTCTTCCACTGGCTTATGTCACGCTCCTTGATGACTGCGAACATCCTCTCGATATTGTCATTCATGAGCGACGGGGCGAGGACAAAGAGGCTGGAGAGAATGTTGAACGTCTTGCGCGGATGATAGACATAGCCCGACATCCTCAGCTTACCGAGCAAGCTGTCGATAAACTCCTGGGCTCCGGATGACTCGGAGCTCTCCTCCATCATCTCCTTCGCCACGATATAATTCCCTGTCAGCTCTATTATCGTCGTGAACCTCTCCTGGAACACCTCACGCTCCGAGGGCCCCGAGCTGTCCAGCAGCCTCGACATCTCAAGCATGCTCCTGCAGTCCGACTTAATCTGGCAGAGGTCCTGCTGCATCTCCATCATCACCTGTATCCACTGGTGGCACTGGCGGGAGAACGAAAGGTCATTGCTGTCGGCAAGGACAAGCTTGACAAAATCGCGGATAGGCCACATCACGCCCATCTCGCCAAGAATCTCTGTCAAGACCCTCTCGTCGACCTTGTTCTCCTTATGGTCTATATCGCCATAGTCAAGCAGCATGACCCTCGGATGCAGCCCCGAGGCCGACAGTATCTTGCAGCGCAGTGTCTGCCCTTTGGAAAGCCTCATGTTGTCCGTATTCTGGAGATACGTCACCGTCTGCTCGTCCTGAAGCTCACAATAGCTCTGGAACACACTCTTCACCTTGAAGTCGACAATCTCACCAACGGTATATTCTTTCATCTGACCCATATATCAATAAAAATATTGCAGTTGTTCTTGTACGATAAAAAAACGGAACTAAAAAAAAACTTCTCCCAGGCAGATGCCTGCCCACAGGCTGCCGGACTAAATACGGAGACGCCCCATGAGCCTTCCCCCCGGCTGCCCGAAAAGTATTTCCTGCAAATATAGTAAAATAATACCGAAAAGAAGCCGAAACAGCCTGACTTTATACAAGAATTAAGAAATGGCGGCTATTCTCCCGTTCTTAACCCGCTGCCTTATGGCAAAACTCAGGATAAGCGATGACACTTTTACCGGCGCCAGCAGCCGATGTGGCGATAGCAAGATGCTGCTGCATCCTGGAATACTGTACTATGATTTGTTTATATTCTGAGCTGACGACAGGCTGACGCCTGACGAACAGGGGCCTGAGGCTGATTAGGGAGGAAAAGCCCCCTGAGGCTGATGAGGGAGGAAAAGCCCCCCTGTTATGAAGCTATTACTGTCCGGTAAACATTCTAAAGACCTTGACATAGTGGTCTTGAAACAGTTTACCGGAGAGATTTATTTAGAAATATTTAACCAAAAAAGATTATTATTTGAACTTATTGTTCACGTAACCGGTATACCTTTGCGCCCAGATTAATAAAAAACACACCATCGTTTATGATAAGCGAGGGCGGAGCAAGCTCGCTATGCCAAGTGCAGGAAACGGAGGATGGAACCAAAATGTTACTCTCGGATAATAACATAGCCTCACAACACAAGCCATGAACACCGCTGGCAACAGCGGTAGAGGCTGGGACAACATAACAAGAAGAAAACAACATACAACATAAGATAAAGGGAGTGTATCATCGCTTCTTTGTCGTCGGGGACAACATTACAAGAAGAAAACAATATAAGATATTAGGGTATGAACACAATCTATTATAGAAGAAAGACTCTCGCCGACCCTCAGATAAAGGACCGCGAGACCATGGAGAACATTATAATCGAAACCATGAAGGATATCCTGTCGGCAGAGAAATGCTCGATGGTATGGAAGGGGACAAAGACTGACCTCCTCGAACTGCTCTGGATAACATATAACAAAGGCAATCTCATGGAGGCCGACGGCAGCATGGTGACATACAAGAGCATGGTGAGGAGGGCGTGCGATGTCTTCTGCATGCCCGAGATTCCTAATCCCTACTGCCTCGCCCACCGTGGTGGTGTGAGGAAAGGCGTGAAGCGTGACAGTGTGACAGGACGCATCATGCGCATCATGTCGGCCCACGACACAGAGGGCATGAGGTCGTTCTGGAGCTCCCTGTTCACGAAGAACACAGCCTGATTACTATTCCTCCTGAATTACTCCACTACTTACTCCCCTACTTAATCAACACTCTCCTGTCTTACTCCCCGAGGCATATCGCAAGCGCTTTGCGGTATGCCTCGGCTTTTTTCTCGGCCCTCATGGGGTAGGCGCGGGAACTGCTTGGCATGCGGAAGATATTTACGGTGCGTCCGTCAGGAAGGTCTGCCGCCACGCTCTCGCCTACCTTCGGCTCCGTCACCCCGAACTGCCGGCACAGTGTTGTGGTGGCGAGCTGGCCTGCCGTGACCACTGTCCGGCACTGTGGCAGACGAAGGAGCATGGCCCTGACGTCGGTCTCCTCGACTATGAGGAGGTCCTTGTCCGAGGCTGTGTTCTTAGTCCTCACTACTCTCGTCGCGGTGTCGTACATCGCTATGCCTCGCTCTCTGAGGAATGTCTCTATCTTCTCCTGGTCGAAGCGCTTCGCGTCTCTGACGACGAAATGTTCCTTGTCGCCGTAGAATATTATGCCCATGATGCGCCACATGTCGTTCTGGAAGTTAGGATAATAGAACGGCATGCACCATCTGTGAGGGGCGGGAGGGAATGTCCCGAGCATCAGCACACGGGCGTCATGGGGCAGGAATGGGGTGAATGGATGTGTCTCTGTGTTCATAGGATGTGTTGTTTTGTTGCCAGAGGGGTGTCATGGAGCATGGTCATTTCCATCCCACGATATCGGGGCGGCTGTCGGCCTTTGTTGTTGATATCTCGATATTCTCCATCTTTATGTTGCGTGTATGCCTGAGGTAGAATCCCTTGGCTGGCAGGTGTCCCCACATGGTAGCCTCCGGATACTCGTCCTCTTTCTCGTCGGGCACGCTCTTCTTCGGTTTTCCTCCTCCCTCGTGGCGTATGCGTATATTGCGCAGGGTGATGTTCTCCACTCTGTGTCCGCTCATTCCTGTTATGCTGCATCCGTATGGGCCGGCCTCTGTCACGTTGATGTCAGAGAGCATGATATCATGCAGTTTGCCGATATTGTTTATCCTCTGTCCCTCGTAATATCCCCTTGCCCTGTTGGCGAGGCGTATGAATATGGGCGACTCTGTCCCTCTGACTGTTATTCCGCTGACGATGACATTGTCCATCTCTCCTCCGTCGACAATCTCGAGGGCTATGGCGCATATTCCCCTTCTCTCCCCGAAGAACTGTGTCGACTGGTCGGCGCTGGGCTTGACGACTATTCCGTGTATGTTTATGTTCTTGAATCCTCCGTTTGTCTCTGTCCCGAGCTTTATGGCGTTACAGTGGCTGCTGACGACACAGTCGCTGATGGTCACGTCCTCGCATTTCCTTGGCGATGTGCTCTTGAGGGTTATGGCGTCGTCGTCGCTGTCGGCGAAGATTCCTTTTATGATGACGTCATGGCATCCGTCAATGTCTATGGCGTCGTTGTTATAGTTGTTGCGGTTTATGATGTGGAGGTCAGAGAGTCGCACACGGTCGCATGCGAGATAGTGCTGCATCCAGCAGGCTGAGTTCTTGAGTGTTATGCCGCTGACGTTCACGTCCTCACACTCTATGAGCCTGAGCAGATGGGGGCGTGTTATCCCCTCGTCGTCCCATGTCAGTTTCCTGAATCCCTTTCCCTGTCCGTCTATTGTTCCCTGTCCGGTTATGGTGATGTTGTGTGCCTTCTCGGCGTATATGAGCTGTATGGTCTCTTTCTGTGTCCTGAGCGAGAGGTACTCGGGTTTCAGCTTCTTGTACTCGGAGAGTTTTGTGCTGCCGTAGAGTGTGGCGCCGTTCTCGAGGTATAGCGTGACATTGCTTCTCAGTATTATCGTGCCTATGGTGTATGCGCCGTTGGGGACAACGACTCTTCCTCCGCCGTCTTTGTGGCAGAGGTCTATGGCTTGCTGCACGGCCTTTGTGCTGAGCTGTGCGGTGTCGGTTGTCGCTCCGAAGTCGGTTATGACATAGTCTCGTGCTGTTGCTGGCATGATGCATGAGATGAGGAGGAGGGTGATGATTGTCAGCTGTTTCATGATGGTTGGTGGATTAGTGGGGTTATTGGATGTATCTGTGGGGTTGCATGTGCTGCGTGCTGCGTGTATGGTGGTCTGTTAGCGTTGGGGATTTTTTTAATGACGTTAGTGACGTTAATCACGTTAGTGACGTTAGTAACGCTAATGACGTTAGTGACGATAGTGACGTTAATCACGTTAGTAACGTTAGTATCGTTAATCACGTTAATAACGCTTATTTCCTTTCTCATGCTGTCATTTCTTTCTGTCTCCTCTCTCCTTCCATGTCCTTACAGCCATGCCTATGATGGCTTTCAGGGTAGCTATGCGGCGGATTGTCATGAGCATGTTGGCGCGGCTCATTATGCCGTAGTGGCTTATGATGAGCCTGTGGAGCTGCCGGTCGGTCCGGAGCGTGTCGAGCTGTTTCCTCCCTTTGCTCGATGTTATGGATGTCGGGGGGCAGCGGTAGAAGTATGATGTCCGGGCGAATGCTATTCTATCTGTCAGGAGCATGCATCTCCGCTCGTCCACCTCGTCGGTGTTCATCAGGCATTGGCGGCTGCTCTTTATGACGGCCTGGAGTATAGGCTTGCGGTATAGTCCGCCGTTGCATCCTATATGCCATGATGGTATTGTCATCATGACTGTCTCTTTCCCTGTGTATAGTCTGTTGTCGAGGTGTATGTCAGGGAGCGTTCCTCTCACTCCTCCCTGCTGGTCCATGAAGTGCATTATGGGATATACGATATCGCTCTCCATCCTGTCCATTGTCTCCATCATTGTTGCCACATAGTCTGGGCTTATGGTGTCGTCGGCGTCGATGAGCATGACGCGCTCTGTCTCTGCCATTGTCACGCCGGTGTCACGGGGCAGTTTGGCATTACCGCTGTTCTCTGTGCGGTGGCTGACAGTTATGCGGTTGTCTGTCTCAGCTATGCTGTCGAGATACTCTGCTGTGCCGTCGGTCGAGGCGTCGTCGACGACAATCCACCGCCAGGCGCTGTATGTCTGGCTTCTGATGCTGTCGTGACATGCCTTTATGTATGGCATGGCGTTGTATGCTGGAGTGACTATTGTGAGCATAGGCGTGTGTCTCCTCTCATGTGTTGCTGGTTTGATATTGTCAGACTGACG
>JADYUK010000021.1 GCA_021531755.1 Hoylesella loescheii | reverse complement strand
TGGGCTTGTCACGTACACAAAAGTATCCCAACTACTCTGTTACAATGAGTTGGGATCGGGATTGTTGTGTTTAACGGACAGTAATAATTTCAAAATAATCAGGAATAAGCATGAGTGAGTGTCACAAGTCAAACAAATGATTCTGGGGAAGATGGTGTGAGACGACATCGGGCAGGATTATCAAGACAGATGATACAGTGAAATCAGGGCAAAACGAGACAAATCACAGCATCAAGCATCAGCTTTTATGCCAAGTCCAGCCCCCTCAACCAGAAGGGTTGAACCCTATATACAGGTTGAGGGACAGACACATATCACCTAAGTGTCTGTCCCTCAAAAGGCATATTACTGCATGGAAAGCTATAACAATGACGTGAACACCCTGTTGACAATATCAGCTGGCATAGCATACAGATTGTCCACTGGATGTTTTTTTGCATACGACACACCAGACCAAGCAGGACATCAAGACCGATAAAATTGTCCACTGGATGGATTATGGCATACGACACACAATACTGGACAGCGCCTGTCTTCATGAACACGATATGGCAGAACGCTGTGTCAATATTCTATATACGGCCTGAGACGCTCTATCACCTCTGGGGGGAAGGTCGGGAGGAGACGGAGGTCGGAGAGGTCAGAAATATGCCCCTTCAGGCGGCGGTAATCAGCAATCTGGCGCGCCATGAGGTATGTGATGTATGGATGCTGGCGCATCTGCTCGCTTGTCGCCTTGTTTATGTTGATGCGCTTTATGGCTCCTGAGCTGGTGTCTATGGTGAGATAATCGAGTGCTGACTCGGGGAAATCGTCTATCTCGAGCAGCTGGCTCTTGCTGACAAAGCCTCCAAGGCGGTCCCTGTAGCGTGTTATGCGCCGCGCGAAATATGGGCCTATGCCTGGCACACGGCATAACTGGGTAGTGTCGGCAGAATTGACTTGGACGGTCTCGCCATGCTTTATCTTCTGCTGATAAGGCTTCGGAGTGTCCTGTCCGTCGGCTGTGAGGGTGTGAGATGTCCTTTCCCTACCCTTCGGCCGCACACCATAGACATCGGCAGCAGGACGGTATTCCTCGCCGATGCGTATATATGGCCTCAGCTGCCGGTATTTCTTTACGGACAATCCGTAGAGACGGGCGAAGTCCTCAGGGCAGGTGTATACCCCTCCATGTGCCCTATAGCGGTATATGCTCCTCACCTGCCATGGCTGCAATCCTAAGGATAGGAGGAGGGTTGAATCGGCTGTGTTAGGGTCGAACGGCTGCAGATGAACGGGTGTCTGCTCTGTGGCGTAGTATTGTTTCCCGTCCTTTGGCTCGCAGTCAGATACTGAGAGGGTGTCTGAAGCCTCGCGAGCGGTGCCGGAGCCTTTGTCACGTGCATAGTAGATGGTGCATACGGCGAGGACAACGACAAGCAGAGCAATAAGTCTCGCACTGTCTGTCTTGATGATGTACATTATCTCTTTGATGTCCATGCTGTTGTCTCAAAGGGTTTTATCTGGGGCGTATCAGATGATTCCGAGCTGGTTAAGGAAGACAAGGAGTATGCCTGTGGGGCAGACGAAGCGTACACAGACGAGGAATACAGGATAGAGGGGGGAGCGGAGTGTGCCCCAGTTGGTGAACTCATCCCGCACGATATCCTTCGGGACATACCATCCGATGAAGAGGCAGGCGAAGAATCCGACGATGGGTAGGAAGAGCTGTCCGGTGACGAAGTCAAACCAGTCGAAGAGGCTCTTGCCGCCTATCACGAGCCAGTCGACACCGGCAAGGGAGAGGGAGCAGAATATGGCGATGACGCTGGTGGAGACGGACACTATCGTTGCGCTGCGCTTGCGTGAGATGTGCATCTCCTCCTGGAAGAACGCTGTGCTCACCTCATGGAGCGAAATCATGGATGTCAGGGCCGCAAGCGACATGAGGGCATAGAATGCGAAGGAGACTATGGTGCCGACAAAAGGCACAGCGGAGAATGCCTGCTGGAAGACATTGGGCAGCGTTATGTAAATCAGCGAAGGACCACTGTCGGGCTGCACACCTACTGAGAACGCCGCTGGGAATATCATCAGACCGGCAAGGATGGCGACAAGGCAGTCTATGACACTTATCTGTATGGCTGATTGGCTTAGGTTGGTGCGGCGTGAGAAATAGCTGGCGTATGTGCAGATGCATCCCATGCCTATCGAGAGGGAATAGAACGACTGGCCCATGGCGTTGAGACAGACACTGCCGTCAATCTTAGAGAAGTCAGGCTTCAGGAGGAATGATATGCCCCGCTCTGCTCCTGGCAGCATACATGAGGCGACGACAATGACGAGAAGGAGGATGAAAAGTGCGGGCATGAGGACCTTAGACGCTCGCTCTATGCCTCCACGGACACCGTGGATGATGACCCAATGGGTTATGCCCATGAAGACTGCCACCCACAGGAGGGGCTTCCAGGGATTGGAGGAGAAGTCAGAGAAATAGCTGATGAAATAGGCAGCATCGCCATGCAGCTCGCCAAGAACAGTGGCGTACATATACTGTAGACACCAGCCTGAGACGATGACATAATAGCATGTGATGAGAAATCCGGTGGAGACGCTGAGCATGCCGATGATGCCCCACCAGCGGTTGCCCATCTTGTTGTATGCGCGGGCTGTGTTCGAAGCAGAGTGACGGCCTATGATAAACTCTGATATCATGCACGGTATGCCGAGCAGCAGCACACAGAGGATATAGATGACGATATAGGACGCTCCGCCATTCTGGCCTGTCATGTAGGGGAAGCGCCATACATTGCCGAGGCCGACAGCAGAGCCTGCCGTGGCGAGGATTACGCCGAGTGTGTTCTTGAAGTTAGCTCTTTCTGACATTCTGTTCCTGTTTTGATTCTTCCGTCTGTGGCTGCCATATCTCCATCCTATAAGAAAGAGGGTTGGAGGGTGTATGACAGGTTGGACGGAAGGTTGTGATTGCGTTATTGTTCTGATTTTTCCTGATTCGCTTGCAAAATTACGAAAAATTATCTATTTTTGTATCAGAATCATACGAATAATAGAGGAAATGCTTAAAATTCTTATCTCATATCCATTGTCGGCATTGTGTGTGGCGGCTATATGGACGGTATGTCTGATTGATATACCTGAGACACCGGTAAGCGATGTCAGACTCATCGACAAGTGGGCGCATGTCTCCATGTATCTCATTCTGGGACTTCTGATTGGCATGGAGCATCTGCGGAGTAGCGATGGGAGGAGAGCAACAGGGAGGATGCTATTCTCTCTCGTGTGGCTGATGCCTGTCATCATGAGCGGTGTCATAGAGATTCTGCAAGCCTGCTGCACAGGAGGACGGCGCTCAGGAGACTGGCTTGACTTCATAGCCAATGCCATCGGCTCGACGATAAGCCTCATCATCGTGACCGTAGTCATAACACGGAGAAGAAGAAAAGGGAATGAATGACGGGAACAAATGTCACATGGATGAATGCGTGGGGAAGCATGTAGCGGAGTGACGGCATATATATAAAAGGTGTGGGAAAAACCAAGCAGGAGCACGCAACATGGTTTGTCAAGCTGTATTATGCCCCATGCTTCAGTCTGAATAAACGCAGAAGACAGACTCATACGTAGAAAAAGACATCGGCCATAAGCCCCAGAGGAGAGGTTTATGGCCGATGTCCTGTGTTTGCGGCAGCATATCGGCTGTCGGCAAAATAATATATGTAACGTATGTGTATGACAGGATGCGCATCCTTCTCGCTGACATCTATGCCACCAGACTAATGCAAGGGACGGGGCTGAGACGATATCAGCAGGAGCGCACGGCAGACCATACGGCAGCGGCTACAGCTTCTTTGGGGTGTAGATGGCGTTCCACCATGAAGCGTCGCCCTTAAGCCAGCGGTCGAACCATGCCACCATGGAGTCAATCCATTTGGTGCGCTTGACAGGGTCCATGATGCCGTGATTCTCTCCCTCAACCTCTATGAAGGCTGTCGGAGTGCCGAGGAGACGCAGTGCGGTGTACATCTGTATCGACTCGCCTACGGGGACATTGGTGTCAGCTGTGCCATGGGTGAAGAGGAGAGGCTTCTTGATCTTGTCGGCATTGAAGAGCGGTGAGCGGTCGACAAAGAGGTCCTTGCGCGTCCATGGGTAGCTGTTGGCAGCAGAGACCTCACTGTATGAGTAGCCCCAATAGCCCTCACCCCAATAGCTGGTATGGTCAGAGATACCGGCATGCGATATGCCACAGGCGAAAGGATTGTCCTTCGTGAGCATATACTGAGTCATGAATCCGCCGTATGAGGCTGAGACACAGCCTATCTTGTCAGCATCAACCTGGGGGACATCCTTTATGAACTGGCGGGTGGCGTCGATGATATCCTGTGCCGGTCCCTCGCCCATGGTGTTCACATGCCGTGACGCCCACTCCTGTCCGAAGCCTGACGCGCCCGACGGATTGACGATGAAGACGATGTATCCGAGAGCGTTCCAGTAATGAGCCGGATAGTGGGAGCCATTGCCGAAACGGCGTGACGTGGGCGAGCAGCCTCCATAATAATGGACAATGACAGGGTATTTCTTCGACGAGTCAAAATCAGCTGGGAGGAAATAGAATCCTGTCACCTTGTCGCCACGCTCTGAGTTGAAACTCCATGGATGTACTGTTCCGAGCGCGATGCCAGCATAAAGCTCATCATTCGGTGAAAGAATCTTCTGCGAACGTGGCTTCGATGATGCCTGCGTGATATTCCACACCTCATAAGGGACACACGCCGATGAGCCGTGGACCATGATATTGCCTCCCTTCGAGGCGATGCTCATGCCCGAGATGCACTCGAGTGGCTGTGCCAGGCGTGTCGAGCGGAATGTCTTGAGGCTAAGCCGATAGAGGCTTACAGAATCTCCATTCTCAGCAGTATAATAGACATTGCCGTCGGCTGGAGAGTATTCGGCGTCGCTGATGCTTGTCTTGTCGTCGGCTGTCACTGGGGTCACCTTGCCTGTGCGGGTGTCCATGACGTAGAGATGATGGTCGAACATGTTAGGAATCCTGCCCTCCGGGAGACGTTTTCCTATGCCTCCGAAAGCCTCTGTGCTGGCGGTGAAGATGACGTAGTCTGTCCCCTGTGCCCATGATGCGCTGTTGATGAATCCGTCCTTGTCGACAAGCTGCCTCATAGTCAGTGTCTTAAGGTCGAAATCATAGAACGACTGGCGGGTGGTAGGGCGCTGTGTGAGCGAGTCAGAGCTGACGGAGAGAAGGATATGCTGGCCGTCGGCGGAGATATCGCTGACATAAACGCCCCGGTAGGTGTATGTCAGAGGCTGGACGAAACCTGTCTGGAGGTCCATGCGTGAGAGGGAATAGCGTGTGCGCCATCCCGGCTGACGGTCGTCAGGGTGTATTATCTCAAACACTCCGTCCTCCTTCTTCGGGCTCTCTTCCTTTGTCGTCAGGATGAGGAAATCCTCTGTCGGGGAGATATAGAAGCTCTCTGTCGGGACGTCAGCACAAAGGACTGATGTCAGACCCGTATGTGGGTCGGTAGTAATGATGCGTGTCTTGCCGTCCTTCTTGTCCACATAATAGTACTTATCGGACATTGGCATCCATGTGGCATGCTCCTTTATAATCTGTCGGCGGCCTGTCTTCACTCCGCAGAGCACTGTCTCCTGCTGCAGCTTGTTCTGGCTGTCATACCAGCGGTATGTCACCAAAGCCCAATTGCCTGACGGCGAGAGGGTGCTTGAGGATGTCACCCTCGTGCCGAGATTGTCGGCCATAGTGAACGGGCGACGCCCTGCCTGCTCTCCCAATGTCTCCGGGATGAGGATGTCTATGCCCGTCGAATCGGCTATGAACTTCACCTGGAAGGTGTGGCTGCCGGGCTGGAGAGACACAGACGAGGTGAGGGCCTTGCCGTCGGCATATAGCTTATAATGCTTCGCTCCCTTGACAGTCAGCTTGGCATCCTTGACGTATGTCGTGGCCGTGACATCAAAAGAGAGGAGGTTGAGAGTGCCTTTCGGGAGTGTGAGCGACGACAGCTCGACGGGCGAGTTGGCGTCTGCCGCAGACAGGGAAAGAGGTGTCTCGATGAGTTTCTCGGCCGAATACTTCTTCTGTGAAGCATCGACACTGTCTATGACAACAGGGCTGACAAGGCTGAATGGGCCTGCATGGCGTGCTGTCTTGACATTCTTGTCGGCTGCTGAGACTGACATGCAGCAGAGCAGCAAGAGGGAGAGAAGGAATGAGGTTCTCATAATTGGATTATTATGTTCTAAAAGTGCGGTTTATCGCCAGGCCAAAGCGAGCAAGCTCTCTTTGGTCTTCTTTAACGGAATCGTACGGGATGGACACGCCATCCTCTATTCTGAGTTTTCCCCAAAACATATATTGGGTCAAGGCTACAGCAGCTCTGGCAGCTGGAAAAGCTTCTGTGAGTTGGAGCCTTTTATAAGTATGCAGCGTCCCGACGGCTGTTCTGCCTTTATCGCCTGCTTCACTTCGTCGACATCGGCAAACTGGCGGAAGGGATGGTTTGTCTTCCTGAACTCCTCGCCCACGAGCCAAACGTCCTTTATCCCGGAGGCTTTTATGGCATCAATAATCTTCATGTGCTCATCAAGCGAGACGTCGCCCAACTCTGCCATGCTGCCAAGAATCATCATCTTGTTATCAACACGCATGGCTGAGAAGTTGTTGAGGGCTGCCGACATGGATGTAGGGTTGGCATTATACGCATCGACGACAAGCTTGTTACGCTCTGTGACGGTAAGCTGTGAGCGGTTGTTCTGAGGGATATATGATGCCAAGGCATGGGAAACCTGCTGCTCGCTGACACCGAAGGAGAGGCCTATCGTGGCGGCAGCAAGCATGTTGTGGATGTTATAATCGCCTATGAGGTGGGTCTCGACACGGTGTTGCGGGCCGCCATCCGCACTCCATGCGAATGTCAGGCACGGCGCACACTCTATCACCTCGCCCTTCACCTTGAGTCCGTCGAGAGGCTCTGTGCTGTATCTGACGAGCTCCAGGCCGTCTGTCATACCCATGAGATAAGGGTTGGCGGCGTCGATGAAGACCTTCCGGTGGTCTTTGCGGAGGAAGTCATACAGCTCACCCTTTGTCTTTATGACACCCTCAAAGCTGCCGAATCCACCAAGATGGGCACGGCCGACATTGGTGATGATGCCACAGTCGGGCTCAACGATATCGACAAGGGTCTTTATCTCGCCAGGATGGTTCGCTCCCATCTCTATGACTGCGATGTCATGCTCTGGAGTCAGACGGAGCAATGTCTTGGGCACTCCGATGTGGTTATTGAAATTGCCTTGTGTGTACAGCACGTTGTACTTCTCTCCCAAGACTGCGGCGATGAGTTCCTTTGTCGTCGTCTTGCCGTTCGTTCCGGTCACTCCGACAATCTTCGTACCGAGGGCACGGCGATGATATCGCGCAAGCTGCTGCAACGTTGTCAGCACATCGTCAACCTTAATGAGATGTTCTGACTGTGCCGCATCATGCACCTCGTCAACCACAGCATAGCTGCATCCACTCTCAAGAGCCTTCATGGCGAAAGCGTTTCCGTTGAACGTCCCACCTCTCAAAGCGAAGAAGATACTGCCTTTTGGACAGTCGCGGGTATCAGTTGTTATAACAGGATGCTCGCAGAAGATTTTATAAAGGGCTTCAATATCCATTGTAATTAAAATATGTAAATACATTGCAAAATTAAGCATAATTTTTCAGAATATATCTTTGTTTGTCATGAAAAAGTGGTAATTTTGCAGAAAACATTAAATTAGAAATGTATTTTGACTATAAACTGACACTCCGCGACAACATGCCATGGCATATCAGCCGTCCCCAAGTCATGGGCATACTCAACTGTACGCCAGACTCTTTCTACGCCGGCTCACGTAAGCAGACCGACTATGATATCGCATCACGTGCCGAGGATATAATTGCCGATGGCGGGACTGTCATTGATGTTGGCGGCATGTCTACACGTCCCGGAGGGGATTTCGTGACAGAGGAAGAGGAGCTGCGGCGACTGCGCCACGCACTAAGCATAGTGAGGAAGGAGCAGCCCGAGGCGATTCTCTCAGTAGACACATTCAGGCCAACTGCGGCCCGCATGGCTGTTGAGGAGTTTGGGGCAGATATCATCAATGATGTCAGCGAGGGGGGAGTGACATCGCTTGAGGGAGTCAGGTATGACGAGGGAGGTGACATTTTCCATGAGGTGGCAAGGCTGAAAGCCGCCTATGTGCTCATGTCAGTGCAGCCGACAGCAAGCCAGACAATCGATGTGCTGAGAGAGAAGGTAAAGGCTCTCAGGGAGATAGGCGTGGAGAACATCATCGTCGACCCAGGCTACGGATTCGGGAAAGACATACGTGAAAACTACAGGCTCATGGGACGGCAGGGCAAGATATGCCGCATGCTGCCAGAGTGTCCGCTGCTTGCCGGCGTATCACGCAAGAGGATGATATGGCAGATGCTAGGCATCACAGCCGACAACGCCCTGAACGGCACCACAGCAGTCAACACGATGGCGCTGATGAATGGTGCGGCGATACTCCGCGTCCACGATGTCAAGGAGGCTGTGGAGGCTGTCAGAATATACGAGGAGTATAGCTCAAGCATTGAATGAGACTATAAGCCACTCCCTAACCAAGCACAGGAAGGAATGGGGAAGATAGCCGTCAGCAGCCCGAGAGAGACCCTTAGCGGAACATGACGGCGCAGACAAAAGCCAACAAAAGCAACCCAATACATACCAATAGAGAAACAGACCGTGTTCATAGAAATATCACCCAAAGACATCGTCGACATAATACTTGTCGCGCTGCTCCTATACTATATCTTCCGTCTGATGCGCGACTCGCGCTCACTGAATGTCTTCATAGGCATCATGGTGTTCATTGTCATCTGGCTGTTTGTCAGCCAGGTGCTTGAGATGCGCCTTCTCGGAAGCATTCTCGACAAGCTTGTCTCTGTCGGAGTGCTTGCCATCATCGTCCTGTTCCAGGAGGAGATAAGGAAATTCCTCTACTCGCTCGGTGCACACCAGCGCATGGCAACCATCATGCGATTCCTCGGGACGAAACACGACTCTGAGCATGCGGACAAGAAAAGCATAATGCCTGTCGTCATGGCATGCATGAACATGGCCCGCAACAAGGTGGGAGCGCTCATTGTGATAGAACGCGGAGCGCCACTCGATGATATCATCGAGACAGGCGACCGTATCGACGCGCTCATCAACCAGCGCCTCATAGAGAATATATTCTTCAAGAACTCGCCACTCCACGACGGAGCGATGATAATAAAGAAGAAACGCATTTGCGCCGCCGGCTGCATACTCCCAGTGGCCCATGACCTCAACATACCCAAAGAGCTGGGACTGCGCCACAGGGCAGCATTGGGCATATCGCAGGTATCAGACGCCATTTCCATCATATGCTCTGAGGAGACCGGACGCATCTCTGTCACCATGAAAGGGGAGTTCCACCTGCGCCTATCGGCTGAAAAGCTGGAATCGCTGCTGACAGAAGAGCTCGCCGTGAAATAATTAAGGAAGGCGGACAAAGGGCAGAATAGCGAATTTCTGGCCTATGGAACATTATCGATGTCATGCCTCTGATACATTTACGGAAAGGACATATGGCATACCGGAAGCCCCATCATGTCAGCAAATGTGACAGGCAGGATAAAGAAACACACATTTATGAAGAAACGACGTTACCGCATACGCTGGGGCCGTGTGGCACTCCTCGTGCTATTTCTCACAGCCGTCGGCTATGCCATATATTATGCCATAGTGGGCATAGGCATGCTCTTCAGCCTCATCTTCGGCCCGAAGACCGACAAGGCAGAGGAGGACAAAGTGGAAGTGATAAATGTCAGCAAGGAGCAACTCGACGAGAGCTCAAGCATGACACAGCTCATTGACAGCATGATGCACCAACCCATGCGGCTGGATACAGCCCTAATTGCAATAAGCATATATGACCTAACCACAGAGCAACAGATATACTCCATGCATGACAAGCAACTGCTGCCCCCTGCATCGTGCATGAAGATAAGCACAGCCATAGCAGCCCTGAAGACTCTCGGCATGAAGCATGAGTATCACGTCTCGCTCATGACACGTGGAAAAATGCGAGGCGACACACTGGTGGGCAACGTATTGCTGAAAGCCGATGACGACCCATTGTTTGAGGATATGCCAGCCCTGGCCAGACAACTACGCGACAGAGGTGTGCGCAATATACGGGGCAATGTGTATATGATGCTGGCGAGAGAGGACACACTACGCCCCCACCCTACCGCAAAACTTTGGGATATACCATTCCACAAGACTCCACTTCTGCTGAAAGGTAAGAAGACAGTCAACAGGCACCTGATAGCATCCCTGCGCTCGGCTGGAATATCATACCGTCGTGACAACAGCGTCCGCCCTGCGGGCATGTACCGCGCTGTGGCAACAACGAGCCACCGTCTGACAGACGTCATCACGCCAATGATGATACACAGCTCGAACATCAAGGCCGATGCCGTGCTCTATCATCTCGACTACAAGCAGGGAATTGTGGCTGACAAGCGCATCCACTGGGACCAGCGGCATGCGACAGAGATATTCTGGAGAAAGATAATGAATGCTGACAGCACCAATGTGATGCAGGGCTTTGTGTTCAACGACGGCAGCGGGCTGTCACCCACAAACCGCATGACAGCGGCTTTTCTCGTAGATATGCTGCGCTATGCATATAAGGACAAGAAGCTGAGGGAGTATCTCATAAAAGAGGCTATGGCAACTCCTGGAGAGCCATCACGACGTGGATCGCTCCTCTCACGGCTCGCCCACACAGACTACCGCGACAGGATATTTGTGAAGACAGGCACAATGACAACAATAGGAGGATCATCCCTTGCAGGATACATACATGGACATGATGGCCACTGGTATGCCTTCTCGATTATCAACACAGACTCTCCCGTGGCAGAGTCACGCATCTTCCAGGACCGTCTCTGCAAGACAATGATGAGAGGAAAGATACAACGCCTATAGCCATCGCCACAACCATCCACAGCAACGAAAAGCGACATGGCTCCAAAGAAAAGCGATGTGGATCCAAAGACACTATATCGGGAAGCCATGGAAACAGCTGACTATGGGCAAGAAAGACAAGAGAGCGATTTCCCACACAAAGCACAAGCAATCATCTCAATTTGTCATTTGCAGAACATGCAAATACCACAACGAAAGTATAAAAAAAGTGAATAGCTTTTGCTGTTCACTTTTTTTTGTGTACTTTTGTGAAAAATTATTTTGTAAACCTAAATCAATCAAAAAACTCACCATTAGAATCATGGGACTCATAGAACAAATCATCGAGCGCGCTAAGTCAAACAAGCAGCGCATCGTGCTCCCCGAAGCAGAAGAGGAACGCACCCTTACAGCAGCCGACAAAGTGCTTGAGCAGGGCATAGCAGACCTTATCCTTATCGGCAATCCAGAGAAAGTAAACGCTCTTGCAGCAGAGAAAGGTCTGACAAACATTGGAAAGGCAACACTCATCGACCCAGAGAACTGCGAGAAGAGCGAGGAATACGCACAGCTTCTGGCAGAGCTCCGCAAGAAGAAGGGCATGACAATAGAGCAGGCTCGCGAGCTTGTCAAGAACCCACTCTATCTTGGATGCATGATAATAAAGACAGAGGGCGCTGACGGCCAGATATCAGGTGCTCTCTCAACAACAGGCGACACACTGCGCCCAGCCCTCCAGATCATCAAGACAGCCCCAGGCATCACATGTGTGAGCGGTGCCATGCTTATGATCACAGACGCTCCGGAGTATGGCGAGAATGGTGTCATGGTTTTCGCTGACGTAGCTGTCACGCCAATGCCAGACGCTAACCAGCTGGCTCAGATAGCAGTCTGCACAGCCCAGACAGCACGCTCTGTGGCAGGCTTTACAGACCCACGTGTTGCCATGTGCTCATTCTCAACAAAGGGCAGCGCCAAGCATGAGGTTGTCGACAAGGTTGTTGAGGCCACCAAGCTTGCCAAGGAGCTTGACCCAGCACTGAAGGTTGACGGTGAGCTTCAGGCCGATGCAGCGCTCGTCCCATCAGTAGGAGCGAAGAAGGCCCCAGGCTCAGAGATAGCCGGAAAAGCCAACGTTCTTGTCTTCCCATGCCTTGAGGTAGGCAACATAAGCTACAAGCTCGTCCAGCGTCTCGGACACGCTACAGCCCTCGGCCCTATCCTCCAGGGTATAGCACGCCCAGTCAACGACCTCTCACGTGGATGCTCTGTAGAGGATATCGTTAACCTCGTGGCCATCACAGCATGCCAGGCTATGGACGCTAAGAAATAATCCGCAGCCATATCATGGTACAGACGGGGATGTCAGATGATACACATTATTATAACCTAAGAACAAAAAACCATTAAACAATGAAGATTTTAGTATTAAACTGTGGTAGCTCATCAATCAAGTATGCGCTTTATAACATGGATGACAACTCTGTCATGACATCTGGTGGCGCAGAGCGTGTAGGCCTTGATGGTGCATTTGTAAAGGTAAAGCTTGCCAATGGTGAGAAGAAGCAGATTATGCATGACATCCCCGAGCATACAGAGGGTGTGAAGTTTATCCTGTCACTGCTGACAGACCCGGAGATAGGTGTCATCAAGTCACTTGAGGAGATTGACGCTGTCGGCCACCGTATGGTGCATGGCGGCGAGCGCTTTGCAGAGAGTGTTGTCATCACCCCTGAGGTGATAGAGGCATTCACAGCGTGCAGCGACCTTGCCCCTCTCCATAACCCAGCCAACCTGAAGGGTGTCAACGCAGTCACAGAGCTTATGCCAGGCCTGCCACAGGTGGGAGTGTTCGACACGGCATTCCACCAGACCATGCCAGCAAAGGCATACCTCTACGCTGTACCATACGAGCTGTATGAGAAGTATGGTGTGCGCCGTTATGGATTCCACGGAACATCCCATCGCTATGTCTCAGCACGTGCGCTTGAGTTCCTCGGCATGAAGGCAGAGGGTACAAAGGTTGTCACAGCACATATTGGCAACGGCGGTTCTCTTGCTGCTGTTGTTGACGGCAAGTGTGTCGACACGACCATGGGTCTTACTCCTCTTGAGGGTGTAATGATGGGCACACGCTCAGGCGACATCGACGGTGGCGCTGTGGCTTTCATACAGAAGAAGCTCGGTCTTGACGCTGACGGCATCTCAGACCTTCTCAACAAGAAGTCAGGCATTGCCGGACTGACTGGTCTCTCAAGTGATATGCGTGACATCGAGAACGCAGCCAACGCTGGCAATGAGCGCGCACAGATAGCCCAGGACTCTTATTTCTACCGCATAAAGAAATATGTCGGAGCATACGCTGCTGCCATGGGTGGCATCGATGTGCTTGTCTTCACAGCTGGTGTCGGTGAGAATCAGACTCCTATGCGCGAGGATGTATGCCGCGGACTGGAGTTCATGGGCATAAAGATTGACGCTGAGAAGAACGCCAAGATACGTGGTGAGGAGGCTATCATCTCTACTCCTGACTCACGTGTGAAAGTCGTTGTCATACCAACAGACGAGGAGCTGATGATAGCAAGCGACACTATGGCGCTCATATCCAAGTAAACATAGGCGCTCAATCTTAGAAAAACAGGCGTATATATACGATTAGAGGGACAAGACCGCAAGCCTTGTCCCTCTTTTTATGCCCCACCGCACCATGTGGTATTGTGGGAATGATGCGCCCTCCGGGTTATTCAACGTCGTTGGCTTGGGCTTTCTCCCTCTGCCTCATCTTTGTCTCCACGACGAATGCGATGAGGAGCAAGAGACCAACGAATCCTGTAATAGTGGCCAACAAGATATAAGTGTCGCCGTGTACCCAGAAATGGTTGACCAGTGAGCCAATCCCTATTCCGAGGAATAACGCTCCGATGCGGAGGCTTGTATAGACCTGTTCTTTTGGCTTTACTTCCTCGATGAGCAGTTTAGCCCGCTCTATATCGATATTGTTCTCCACAATGAGGCGTTTGATTTCTGCCTCCCTGTTCTTCTTGTTGATGGATGTCTGGGTTGCAGCGATGATGACAACCATAGGGATGGCAAGCGACATGATGATTGCGATAAGAGGAATAAGTTCGCACATAATTCTTAGTTTTTTATTTGTTTATACGATTATTGTTCATTATTAGTACTTGTATTACTGTCCTTTCACCAACTCGAAATCAACGAGCTGATAAAAAGCTGATGCCAGAAGAGCCACTATTGGGAATGCCAGGACATATTTCCATTGGCTTATATCCACGGTCTGGCATCCTGCATGGAGGAGGATGGCAAATATCATGATTACGAGTGGCAGCCCAAAGGCTACTATTACAGGTCTGCCCCATTTAGCCAAGAGGCGTTTACGCTCGTTGCGTCTGATATCGTGCATGACCATCTTCTCTATCTCCACGGCAATATGCCGGCGTTCTGCTGAGATTTCGAAGAGTCTGTCGAGGTCGGTGTCCTCGATTATGATGTTTTCTTTCTCGTTGTTCATATCTGTATGATTTTATGTTCGTTGCTTGGTTCTGCGCTTTGTTTGTCATCATTGGCAGTGGTCCCTGCCCCTCATGCCATGATGGATTCATTGCCCTCCCGAGATTGCCCTCTTGATTTTTTCTCTTATTCTGTGGAGCCTGACGAGAACATTCGTCTGTGTCATTCCGGTTTTCCTTGCCATCTCCTCTGTCTTCATCTTCTGGTAGTAGTACATCTCTATCAGTTGTCTGTCGTTTTCCTGAAGAGCCTTTATGGCGCTCTCTAACTGCTGGAGCTGTCTCTCGCGCTCATCAGAGTATTCGGACTGTGGAATCTCCTTGACCTTCTTGTTAGCGTCGATTGAGTATCCCCGCCGTCGTTTCTCCTTGGTCATTATGTCGATAGCGGTGTGCATGGCAATAGAGACGAGCCAGGGGCCGAGCATCTTTCCGTTCCAGCATCCGAGCCGGTCATATGCTTTTATGAAGCATTGTTGTGTCACCTCCTTTGCTGTCTCCGTGTCGTGTGTGATACCCATCACCTTGCTAAAGACAACCGGTGTGTATCTTCTTACGACCTCTCTGTACAGCCGTGTGTCACCATTTCGTATGCTGTCTATGAGTATTCTGTCTTCCATCTTAAGTTCTTGTCTTTGTTTTCAGGGCTTTGCGGCATGTCGTGTAGTGCCATTTTCCTGCCCTTGTCTATGTATAAGACTGTCTTCTGTGGGTATTATTACACACAGGGGAGTGATTTTTCTCATATTTTTTCTGCTATCCATAAACAGGCTGCATTCTCGGGTGACTATCCTTGTAGGCTGTATGTCCTCCTCTTGAAAGCAGGATAGCCCAAGGCACTGTCCATAATGCCTTGGGCTACAGTATTATATATCAGCAGGCATCAGCCTGCATCAGCTATTGGCAGACAGAATCTACATACCGGGTGTATATTCCCTCTCTGGTGCTGTCATGTTCCTCTCTGCCCTGTGTCTTATTGCCTCACGAATGTATATGTCTGTCCTTCTACAGTCTCTATGTCATATTCATAGACCTTATACAACATAGGCTGCTGTGGCTTTATCTTCTCAGAGACGAGCGGAGTCTTTATCTCTGGTACAGTGTAGAACTCGTTGTCAACATCTCCTTCAGCAGGTCTCAGTCCCTCACCTTTGAGCGGCACATAGGAGCGGAGTCTCAATATGCCTCCGAGACGTGACGTTATAGTGGCTGTTGAGAGTTGCTGTCCCTCCCACTGCAGATTGTCTATTACGAATCCTCCCCTCGCCATGAGTCCGCTGACGCTGCCCCTCTGCCATGCGTCAGGGAGTGCTGGCAGCAGGTGTAGCGCGCCGTCATGGCTCTGTACGAGCATCTCCGCTATGCCAGCCGTGACGCCGAAGTTGCCATCAATCTGGAATGGTGGGTGTGCGTCGAAGAGGTTCGGGAATGTTCGTCCGTCAGGATATTCCCTCTCCTTTCCCTCGTCGGGCAAGAGGTGAAGCATGTTAGAGATAATCTTGTAGGCGTGGTTGCCGTCGAGCATACGAGCCCAGAAGCATGTCTTCCAGCCGAGGCTCCACCCTGTGGCCATATCTCCACGCTGCAGGAGAGTGTTGCGTGCCGCCTGGAAGAGCTGTGGATTACGGTATGGCGACACCTGGTTGCTCGGGAAGAGTCCGTAGAGATGTGAGATATGACGGTGCTCGTCGCGAGGGTCGTCGGCATCCTGGAGCCATTCCTGCAGCTGGTTATACTGTCCTATCTGCATCGGCGGGAGCATAGCGATGGTCTTCGTCAGGCTGTCGGCGAAAGCCTTATTTGTGGCATCGACGATTCTCTGAGCCGACAATGCCTGGGTCATCACGTCGAGAATTATCTGGTTGTCCATGGTGCATCCTGCTGTGACAGGAGTGCCTGTGCCAGCAGGTCCATGCTCAGGCGACACTGACGGCACGGCGACGAGCCATCCATTGCGTGGGTCAGGCTGCAGATAATCGAGATAGAAGCGTGCCGCCCCTGCCAGAATCGGGTAGTATCTCTTCAGGAAATCCTTGTCTCCGCTATAGAGATAGTGTTGCCATATATGTGTCGAGAGCCATGCCCCGCCATTGGGGAACATTCCCCATGGCGCTCCATCGACAGGACCTGCTATGCGCCACAGGTCTGTATTGTGGTGTGCCATCCATCCGCGGCATCCATACATTGTCCTGGCTGTCTTGGCTCCTGTCACAGAGAGGTCGGCCACCATGCTGTAGAGAGGCTCTGCCGTCTCAGCGAGATTGCAGACATCGGCTGGCCAGTAGTTCATCTCGGTGTTTATGTTTATCGTGTATTTTGAATCCCACGGGGCGTTCACCTTGTTGTTCCATACTCCCTGGAGGTTGGCAGGCTGGCCGCCGGGCTGTGAGGATGATATGAGGAGATAACGTCCGTACTGGAACATGAGGGCCACGAGAGCCTGGTCGTCTCCTCCCTTTGCGAATCGCTCCACGCGCTTGTCGGTCTCCAGTGCAGAGTCTTTCCCCTCGGGCAGAGTGAGCGAGACGCGTGCATACTGGCGCTTATATGCCGTGGTGTGTCTGTCGAGTAGCTCCGCGTATGGCTTCCCTGCAGCGGCCCTCAGGTATGACTCGGCTTTCTTGAGGGCATTGCCGCTGACATCGTGATAGTTCACGAAGTTTGTCGCCGCGCTGACGATGATGGTGGCCGCTGTGGCTCCAGATACATCGAGGGTGTTCTTCCCTGCCACTGTCTTGCCATCGGCCATGACCCTGATGACACACTGTGCTGTGAGTGATGCTGGCACTCCCTCGTGCCCTACGTTGCGTACAGCGACATGGAGCTGGTTCTTCTTCGCTGTCACATTGTGCTCAAACGGGCTGTCGAAACTGAGGCTCATATTCAGCTTGGCTGCTTCTGACGCCTCTATCCTCATGACGACGACTCCATCTTGGAGCGAGGCGAATGTCTTGCGTGTGTATGTCACGCCTCCCACGCTGTAGCGTGTTGTAGCCACGGCGTCGGCAATATTGAGGTCGCGATAGTACCCCTCTGCCTCCTTATGTCCGGGGAAATGGAGGTGCAGGCTTCCCAGCGAGAGGTAGCGCATGCCGTGAGGGCCGGGTATGAATTCTTTGTTTATGATATCGGCAGCCGCTTTCTCCTTGCCGTTGAAGATGAGGTTGCGCACTTCAGGCAGTAGCCCGAGCGATGTCTTCGAGTTATTATCATGAGGGCTTCCTGACCAGAAAGTCTCCTCATTAAGCTGTAGCTCGTCGTCCTCTGTGCCTCCGTAGACCATCGCTCCGAGGTGTGAGTTGCCTATTGGCAGAGCCTCAAGCCAGCACGATGCAGGGCGGCCGAACCATAGCTTCTGTGCGTTGGCGCCAGCCATAATGGTGAGGAGGGCGAGTATCAGGAATGTTTTCTTCATATAGTATGGTGCTTATGGCAGTGTGTCTTGTATGTTGTGACACCTCTGCATATATGGTGTTATAAAAGAATTGTCTGGCAATGGCCAGAGAGGATGCTCCATGTCATGCTGTGCGGCATGCCATCAGCTTCCTCTTTTCCATTGCCAGACAATGATATGAGGTTACAGGTTTATTGTGTACATTATGAACGAGTAAGGCTTCAGCTCTACTGCCATCTTGCCTTTCACCTTCACTTTCTCCACTACAGGCTTCACAGGCTGAGCCTCATAGTTGTTCTCCTGCTCGGGCTGTCCGGAGAGTGTTGTCAGCGTCGCTGCTGACTTCATGCCCTTGAAGCGGCGCAGGTCGATATTGGCCTTGCGTGTCTCTCCCGACGCGTTGCATATCTTGACATACAGCTTGCGTGTCTTTGTGTTGAGCACGACAGACTGCTCCTGCATGTTTGTCTTCTCACCCTCGAACTGCACGCAGTCGCCATAGAAGTAGTCGGCCGATGACTGTCCGAACATCTGCTGCACATAGTAGCTGCATGTGAGGTATGGGCGTTCGTTGTCGAAGTATATGAGGTCGGGGTTCCAGTTTGTGGCGTTCTTGCGTGCGAAGAGTGGCGCATAGCTTGTCATGCACACTACATCGGCATTGCGCTCTACATGTATGAGGTAGAGAGCCTCAGCGAGAGCGTCGCGCAGTTTCTTGTCTTTCGATGCGTACTCGCCGAGATATACCTTTGTCTTGCGGTCGCGTGGGTATGAGTCATACTGGCGGCTTGTCTCGAAGTATGTATACTGCTCGTAGTAGTGCTCGTCAAGGATAGGCAGCCCAATCTCCTCGGCTATCTTCCATCCGTTGTCGTAGTCAGGGTTGCCGGCGTGCGAGCCAGGGCCTGCTGTGCCCACGATGACAATCTCAGGATGCAGCTTTGTTATCTTCTCATACATATACTTGAATCGCTCAGCGAACTCCGGTGTTATCTTCTCCTCGT
Organism: Hoylesella loescheii; assembly: GCA_021531755.1. Lineage (GTDB taxonomy): Bacteria > Bacteroidota > Bacteroidia > Bacteroidales > Bacteroidaceae > Prevotella. Next base: position 29,023 of record JADYUK010000021.1, on the reverse strand, counting down.
TTCCTATGCCGAGATATTTGAGGTTGAATGGCTTCGGATGTCCAGCCTCAGCTCTCACCCTGCCCCATTTTGTTGTTGCATCTCCATTGGCCCATTCGATGAGGTCGAGCGCATCCTGCACCCACTCGTCCATCTCGCTCATCGGGACAACATCCTGTGCCTGGTTCTTCATGCCCCATCCGCCGTTTGTTCCCTGGCAGCTGACACCGCAGGGGAGGATAGGCACGGGCTGCATGTTCATATCCTCGCAGAGCTGGAAGTACTCATAGTATCCGAGTCCCATTGACTGGTGGTAACCCCATGTGTTCTTCAGCTGCCGGCGCTGATGCTTTGGTCCGACGGTTGTCTTCCAGCGGTAGGTGTTCCAGAATCCGTCTCCGCCACCGTGGATGACACATCCTCCGGGGAATCGCATGAACTTCGGGTGGAGCGCCTCAATGGCCTCAGCGAGGTCACGGCGCATGCCATGGCCCTTGTATGTGTCCTGTGGCATGAGCGAGAAGGCGTCGACATCCATCACACCCGTGGTGAGGGCGAGGAAGAGGAGCGACGCGTTGGGGCATGATGTGGCAGCTGTCAGTGTGCAAGCGTGTCTCTTCCATGCCTTGCTGTCTACTGTCAGCGTGGTGTCGGCGATAATCTTGCGCTCGGGGCCTGGCTCGACGAGAGCCACACGGACCTGCTTTGCCTTCCCGTCGACGTTGCGGGCGAAGAACGAGAAGTCGTATCTCGCGCCTTCCTTGACAGTGATTCCGTCGAATCCGTTGTTCTCGAGTCCGAATCCGCGCCAGCCGTCATAGTCATAATACTCCTTGGTGCGCTCTATGTTCAAGCGCATGTAGTTGAGGTTGTTAGGGTGCAGGGGGTCGGCCTGGAGTGCCTGTATCATACCGAGCGAGTGGCCTGGGCGCTGCACACGCCATGCTGTTGACGGGCCCCATCCGTCGCGCTCAGAGATATTGAACTCGAACGAGCCGTTCTGCAACAGCTCGGCATACAGGCCGCCATCGGCCGAGGAACTAATGTCCTCAAAGAATATTCCGATGAGCTCGTTACTGATTTGCTTGCCACCGGCAGGAGCCTTGATGCTCTTCTGCGCATGGGCGGTAAGGGCCGATGCAAACAGCATGAGCCCTAAAGATGTCTTGATGAGATTCATTTCTTGGATGATATTTAGGTGTTAGGATATGGTTATACGTATATGAGTCAGGTTTATGAAGAACGGGGTGAGTATATGTTTCGGGGGGCGCTGGCTGGGAGTTTGCCTCGCCAGGGGGGCAGCCTCAGCCTGCTTCTCGCCGTGTGGGCCACAGCTTATGGCTGTCGGTGGGCTGCCATGTCCTTGTCTGTCATGGCGCAGACGCATGAGTCTGACCATACATTCTCTGCCGTCTCGACCATGTCTATGATGGTATACAGGGGCAGGATGAGCCCGAGGACGGCGACAGGAGCGTCCATGCTGCTTGTCAGCGAGAGCGTCAGGAAGAAGCATCCCATGGGGACTCCGGCATTGCCGATGGCCGAGAAGACGGATATGACGAGCCAGAGCAGAAGCATGAGGGGCGAGAATGTCATGCCGCCATTCTGCATGACGAAGAGCGATGTGACAAGTATGAACGCCGCACAGCCATTCATGTTTATCGTCGTGCAGATAGGGAGGACGAAGCGCGAGACACGTCTGTCAACACCCATACGCTCCTCTGCCGTCTGCATAGTGACGGGAAGTGTGGCGGCGGAGCTCTTCGTGAGCAGCGCCATGACCACTGCCGGCATCATCTGGCGCAGGGCCCTGAGAGGATTTATGCCTCTCACAATGAGGAACAGGGGCAGGACAACGAACATCTGGAGGAGATTGCCTCCAAGGATGACAGCAGCATAACGGCCCAGGGAGGACATGGCGACACCGGCCGACATCTGTGTCGCGAACTGCGCGGCGAAAGCCATGATGCCTAATGGCAGGACACGGATGAGACCGCGGATAAGGATGAAGACGAGGTCCTGAAGGCCGAGAAGGGCGCTGACGAGGATGGGCTTGCGGTCATTGTCGGGCATCTTGCCGATGGCGAGACCTACCGCGACAGAGAGCAGGAGCACACTGAGGACATTGCCGTCAATGAATGGACGGAAGACATTGTCAGGCACGATGCTGAGGACATAGTCCATGTATGATGTATGGCCGACTGACTCCGGGACGGCTGATGTGGCACCCGAGACAGCGGCGGCGGGAAGGTTTGAGGGGGCGATGATGAGATAGAGGGCGAGGGCCACGCCAGCAGCGGCGAACGTTGTGAGCAGGGTGTAGGTGAGCGTGCGGCGGAATATGCGGCCGGTGTCCTTCTGGCTGCCCACGGTCATCAGTGTCGTCGTGATGGCAAGGGCTATGGTGGGGACGGCGAGGAAACGGAAAAGGCGTGTGTAGACTGTCGCTATGAACGTCATGACATCTGCTACGACAGCGCCGCCATACAGGCCGAGGATGGTGCCGGCGACAAGCGCCCCGACCCATAATATCATCTGTAATGTCTGTCCTCTCATATCTGCTGGGTTTCTCGTTAGCCGAAAAGAACTGTAGCCACGGCCACCGTCATGACGCCGCGCCTACTCTGAAGACTATCCTGAACGAGCCGTCCTTGTAGCTCGTGCTTGTGATGCGGAATGACTCTATCTCTGCCGTGTGGCCGACATGCTGGCCTATGCAGGGGCAGACATCATAATCGCCGATGCGCACAAGGCGCAGCGTCTCGCTGGCATCAGAGGGAAGACGGTCGAGCTTGACGCCATCGGGGATGGTGTCGCGGGTGACATACTCTGTCGTGACAGGGAGGTCACGGCGGATGAGGTCATTGAGTGTGCGCTCCACCTCGGCTATCTCCTCGGGCGTAGGACACGACGCGAGGTTATAGTTTATCTTCGACTTCTTGCGCTCGATGTGTGCATTGCGCGAGCGCTCACACCCGAACATCCTCACCATGGTCTGGTTGAGTAGATGCTCTGCTGTGTGCGACGGGCGGTGCTCTTCCTTGTTGTGGGCGTTCAGCTCAGGTGTCTGTTCCATTTCGCGGATATTGGTTCTGTTCTTGAAATATGGGTTCTGAGGGGTGCTGGTGATGGGTGTGCGACATGCCTGCAAAGCACAGCCGGAGGGCTTTATGCAGACATACATGTAACAATGTGCAAAGTTAGCAAAATGAATCGACACTTACAAGTCCCGCCACTTAAAATTAGTCAAAAAATGCGGATATTTTACCTTTCCGGAATGCGAGGCGGCTGTCCGCACCAAACATTCCGTGCAGTGGGGGCGGTTGTGGAGTGGACAAGGGGATGCTTATGGCTTATCAGCGAAGGTATATGGCGTGCCTGAACATGCCCCAGAGAATCACCCACACCGCAACTCCCCACACTTACGAATCGTAACCAGCATGTATGATGCCATGAGAGATACTGTATGGGCGCCTCATTCTGTACCTCTTGCGCCCTCAAACAGCACCTCTTGCGGAACGTGCGTTTACCGCCAAAAACTGTAAGTTGCGAACATCGTCCAGCTTACAGTCTGTAACTATGCGGCCATAACATGTGGGGAGGAGCGTTATCTGCCTGATGTGGCATACCGGCATTCGCAGACTCAGATTTTTAGCGGACGGGGAAAGGCTGGGAAGGGATGTATTGGGGCATGGAGAACCCTGTATTCTGCAAATTTTCACTAATATTTGGGAAAATCAAAAGCCCCATGGTGTTGCCTGATTACTGTTATACATCTGCATCATCCCTCAAATCCGCAACTACGCGCCTATATGGCTCTGAGAATCGTGTCGGCACTGCATGTGCGAAGGGTAGGATGATACGAGAGATGGCGCATCAGTTGTGACGTTACATCTTCCACGCATGAGCCGCCACAGAAATAAACGCTCATCAGCGAACGGACTATCTCGCTGAACTGATATCCGAAGATACTGCTGCATCTCTGACCCAGTGTTGAGTCGATAACGGGTGAAAGCATGGAGTCAAATTTCTCCATGATTGAAAAAATTCCTCCAAAAGGTGTGAGTTTCTCAGATTTAATTTGTATTTTTGCCATGTCATATTAGAGTTTTGCTTGTTTTCTTTTTGCAACACTAAGATAAGTGAAAATTCTGACATGGCAAAATCCTGGGCAACTTTTTGTTGCTCAGGAACTTATAAATAAAGTTAAATTATAGTGTTGCGGAATTAAGGTTATCATTTATTCATGAGGTTTATGATGCAGATGCTATATCTGTATCCGTAACCCATTATAAGAAAACAAGTATGGACTTTAATAAAGCTCGATTATTATATCTTATCGTATTTTTCCTGTATTCCGGCCTAAGTGTGTCCGGACAATCGATTCATGTTTCAGGAAGAGTACTTCAACAAAATACGCAAACACCTGTTGAGTTTGCTAATGTCGTTCTATTCAAACAAGATTCAGTCTTTCTGAAAGGAACAACGACAGACACTATCGGAAGATTTGAATTTGAAAATCTTCCCACAGATAATTATGTGCTGTCAGTATCCTGTTTAGGATTTGAAACAAAGCGGATTTTGATACAGAATCTGACGGAATCAGCACAAATAGATGTGTATTTGAATGAAAATGTTTTGTTACTTGGGGAAGTGGTGATTTCTGCTTCTTCCACAATAAACAAGATTAACCAACGGATTGTGTTCCCGACAAAATTGCAAATCAGCCATTCTGCCAACGGAATGCAATTGCTGAATACAATGATGCTTCCCGGCTTGAACATCAATCCGATGCTGAATACGATTTCATCATCCGACGGCGGGAAAGTCATTTTGCAGATTAACGGCGTAAATACCACGCCGGAAGAAATTCAGACCTTGCAACCCCGCCAAATCAAGCGGATAGAATATTCGGATTATGCAGGTATCCGATACGGACATGCTTCCAAAGTTATCAACTACGTGGTAGTAAGGGATGATAAAGGCGGTGTTGTTGGTGTGGATTTGATGAACTCGCTGAATATCCTTGCAGGGGGCGATGTTTTCTTTGCCAAATTCAACAAAGGAAAATCGGAATATGCTTTGAACTACACCGCAGCGTTTCAACGCATCAACACGAATAACAGAAATCGCACAGGTAGTTATCAGTTTGAAAATTCATCCCCTATATTGAGGGAAGAAATCAGTGCCGGAGGTGATTATTCGTACCAAATGCATGATTTTTCGCTGACATACAACTATCAGCAGAGCGATTCGGCTTTTTTCAATGCCAAGTTGAAATATAATCTGAGCAATCAGCCTCACAACGATTTCAACAGTTTTCTAAAAGAGAATGGCACGGACAAAGGGTTGATTTTTGACGGAAGTCAGCAAAAAATTAATGTTCCTACCATCGACTTGTATTACCAGTATGGTTTACCCAAAAATCAGAAAATATATGCTAATGTGGTGGGGAGTTATGCGAACGCAGCATCTTCGCGGAATTACTGCGAATACAACGATGTTGATACTCTTTTCAGCGAACGTTCGGAACTGTTTTCCGATAAATATTCACTGATTGCCGAAGGCATATACGAAAAAGGATTTGCCCATGGAAATTTGAAATTCGGGATAAAACATATTCAGTCGTTTACAGAGCAGACAATTAATCAGGGCGAGGAATTCAAATCGGATTTGAATCAGGCGGAATCGTCGGTTTTTGCAGAGTGGTTTTATAGTAAGGGCAAATTCAGCTATAGCTTGGGACTTCGCCTGAATCGCCTGCATTTTTCCAATGTATCTGTTACCAAAAGTTATTACCATTTCTTACCCAAAGCGATGGTTGGCTATCGGTTCAGTGATAATTCTTTTATCCGGTATGATGCGGAGATGAGTCAAACGAATCCAACCCTGATGGAGTTGGCCGACACGGAAATCCGTCTTGACTCGTATCTTGCCGAGAAAGGGAATCTGTTGCTTCAACCGTACCTGAATCTGAATAATAATTTATATTACGAAAACAGAAAAGGGTTGTTCGCTTTCAATGCAAGCCTGCATCATCACTACAAACACAATCCTATCATGGAATCGAAAAGAGAACATGGAAATGTGTTCCTGACAATGCCCGAAAACATGAAAGATTGGAATAAGTATAATGCGGAGATAACATTGAAAGTAGGGATGATAAAAAACTTCCTGCAATTTTCGGTTACAGGAGGCTTCAACCACTTTGACAGTCGTGGGAACAACTATTCGCATACCCATTCTAATTTTTATTACAGGGCAGATGTTTTGGCAATGTATAAGAAATGGATGCTGATAGGCCAGCTACAGCCTTTTGACGAAAGGTTATACGGCGAAACCGTCATAAAGGATGGTAATTATCACTACTTGGCTATCCGGTACAATGCGACTAATTTTTCTTTTGGCATAGGTGCGTTCAATCCGTTTAAGAATGTTTCCCGAACCATTATGGAAAACAAAAATGCACAAGCGCCTTTCCGAAGAGAAAGTTTTAGCGATGCATCCCGAATTCTCGTTGCCACGCTCACTTGGAATTTTAATTTCGGAAAAACTCATCTTGTCGGTACTAAATCGCTGAATAATCAGGATACCGACTACGGAATCAAAGGAAGTTATAAGTAAGATTAGGTGTTGATTTCAACAAATTCTGTATTATGTATTTCTGGCAAATCTATCACTAATTATCTTTCAGCGACATGTTGTTGCTTCGCGTTCACTGAATCCTATCGGAATTCAGTGAACGCCTTTGTGTGTCGTCAACTGACGATATCATCCTTTTTTTTACTCAAAATCAATAAAAATGAAAGATAAGATAAAAAACATTGCAGAAAAATTAGAACATCAAATCAGGATGCATGAACTCGATTTAAATGACAGGATTAAAGATATTCCTCAAATAATATTGCTGTTGGAACAGGGGTTCTCGGAATTGAAAGAAATAGTTTCGTTTTATAAGTTCAAAAGTGAAATGGATGAAATATTCTTTTTCAAGATAATAAAACCCAAGTTTTTTAGTAAACTAATCTATTACAGGAAAGTGTATAACATCGAAATGATGCGCCCCAACGGACAAGATTGTGTGCTGAAAAATTATTTCATCAATGAACTGAATCAGTTAGAGAATTTCTACAATAAGAACATTGATTTCTATAAATACTACCGTTCGGGAAGTACGCATTTGGATAAGTACTTTTTTCTGAGAGGAAAACAAGATATTCAAATGACAATGGAAACATTTTATTTTGAAAGAGACCCTAATTTTTCTACGATTTGCGATTTTAAAGTTGCAAAAATAGTAGCAAACGAAATGTTGCGAATTTATCTGAATCCTAAAATCCGCAACTATCATCCAATACACGATTAAGGGTAGATTTATGAGTCGTTAGTAGCAGCTTTCAGTAAAAAGCAACAGCACAACATCAATATGTAGCCACCATCCCCTTACCCCACGATGCGACTTGAGGTAATACGCAGATTCAAACCGGAAAGAAAGGATTCTTATCCGAATTCTGTTTTGAAGGGTTTTGCATAAGCTCGGTTCTCTGTGTAGATATTCAGCACGTATTGCCTTGCAGTCATGATCCACTTGGCAGGTACGGAGATGAATCTGAAGACAAAAGCCTTTATGCGACTCGTTTTCTTGAGCCCAAAAGCCTTGGTGTCAAGCCTGCTCATGATGGTCTTGTAGAAATTGTGTATCAATGCAGTAAGCAGAAGAAAGACAGTATTCTCCGCCATGAATGACTTGGGGAGCCTGCTCCAACCGAATCCGTTGTTCATGTCGTCAAAGATACGTTCCTTGCCGCCACGCAGATTGTAGAATTCAACAATGTCCCTTGTCGATGACTTGTAATCGTTGGTCAGAATACAACGGTAAGTGTATTCGCCTTCCCACAGGTCAAGGTCGCCACTGTTGCGTCTTTGTCTCTGGATGACAAGACGATAGCACTTGCCTTCCCATTTCTCAACGAGAATGGAATTGAGTTCGAACTGGATGCCGTTAATCTCCTCCGTCTTCCATCCTCTCAGAGCAAAGATGTCATTGTAGAGCGAACTGCATCGGTTGGCACGGATGTAGAAATGTTTGCAATGCTTCTCTATCTCACTGACGATTTCCTTCGAGCAGGAACCGCAGTCTGCCCTGAAGCGATTTACACGGATGTTCTGGGATTCCAGAAGAGCGAAGAATCTCTTATGGGTGTCTGCCTGATGAAAACGCACATTCGTGTTACCATCGCTGTTCTCGATATAGACTATCTTGTCACCGATAACATATACGCCAGGCCTGTAGCCGAGGAACTTTTTGTAGGTCGGTTTTGCATCATACTTCTCCGTTTCAAGAAACTGATGGTCAAAGTCAACATCGTATTCCTCAATTTCCTTCAACTCGCCTGTAGAAACCAAAGCGTTTATAAGCAATGTGTTGAGTTTGTCTGCAGTATTGAAATCATAGGTCTTGCCTTGGTCGGAAGTATAGGAGATGTTTTCCTGTGTCAGTTCCTTGATGGCTCTGAGGATGGTATCAGAGCTGCATGTACGAAGGGTAGGATGATACGAGAGATGGCGCATCAGTTGTGACGTTACGTCTTCCACGCATGAGCCGCCACAGAAATAAACGCTCATAAGCGAACGGTTTCGTTAAGCCAGATGAGCAATGATGAGCTTGCTCGGGCATTGTCATGGCGAGAAACGGTCGGATAAAATCCAACGGATGATTTCGCTGTATTGATAACCATAGAGTTTGCATCTCAACCCAAGTGTTGAGTCAATTGTAGAGGAGAGATTGGAGTCAAATTGCTCCATTATTGAAAAAATTCATCCAAAAGGAGAGAGTTTCTCAGATTTTATTGCTAACTTTGCCATGTCTGTCGGGTTTGATACATATTTTGATTTGCAACACTAAGATAAGTGAAAAATCTGACATGGCAAAATCCTGAGCGCTCGGCTTTGCCGCTTGCCACAAGCAAGAACTTTTTGTTGCTCAGGTACTTAAAAAGTATAATTTATAATGGTTTTGCGGAATTAAGGTTTATGAAAATATTTTGGGCAAATTTGGCTAGTTGCTATCCAAAGAGCGCATTTCTGATGAAAACTTCCGCTTTCATCAGCCATAAAGAGTGAGACGGTCGAAAAAGAAAAAGAGGGGTGAGAGAGCGCCTTGTTAGTGGCTTCAACATAGGGCGGAAATTGATGTCTTGTACCTCGGTTGTATCTCAGTCGGCATATATTGCTGATATACAACAGAGGTTGATAATTCGGCGGCAACAAATAAGAACATATTTTATCAAAATAACATGTTTTTACGGGTGTCAATGCAAGAAAAACACATAATAATCTGTATTGATACAAGTCTTTACTTGTCGATTTTTGCTAAAATCAGCTCGAAAAGTAGGATTTTTAACTTGTTGAACTAAGAAAAATCCCAAAACTTTGCTTACTCTCATTTTTTCTAAGTACCTTTGCAAGGAAATATATAATGTTGAATAGTAAATAATAAAAGATATGGCACTACCGATAGCATCTATACCAGTACTGACAGGTGAAGTGGCTCAGCGATTCGAGGAGCGTGCGCAGGCTAATTACCAGCGATACCTCAACCGCACGGAAGAGCAGAAGAAAGCAGACGAGGCAATTCTTGAAAAGAAGTTTGCCGAGTTGTATCGCATGTTGTCAAAAGCCCATTTAGGAAGAAGATGAGTTTTTTGAAAGAACATTGCTCATTGTTTTCCGTCAACGAGCCAAAGGAACTTGAAGGCTTCAATTGTGGAGACCTTGACATAGATGAGTTCTTTGCCCATGATTGTTTTGGTTTTACCAAGCAGTTGTTGGGCAAGACCTATTGCTATAGGTTAAACGAGGAACCAGACAAAGTCGTATGCGCATTTACTCTTGCCAATGCTGGAGTCAGGGTTAGCGATTTGCCCAATGCACGCAGAAAGAAAATTGAGGCTGGTATACCACACGCAAAAGCCTTGAAGGACTATCCTGCTGTATTAGTGGCAAGGTTGGGAGTTTCTTCCGAATTCCGTTCAAAGCATATAGGCAGTGATGTTCTCGATTTCATCAAGCTCTGGTTCATCGAACCTCTAAATAAGACAGGATGCCGATTTGTGATTGTTGACGCATATAACACCCCATCAACGATGGCGTTTTATGAGCAAAATGGTTTCACAACGGTATTCAGTACCGAGCAACAAGAGAAAGACTACCGTCATATCACTTCAGAAACATCATTGAGCACTCGCTTGATGTTCTACGACTTGATGTCGATGGTAGAAGAATATAGGTAGGAATACGTATTCATTCCTGCCACCCTGCAATGGGGGCATAGATAGAATACAATGTTGAATATAGATTTGTAAAAGAAAAGTAGATATAAGAAATAAAGAGGGTTATCCTCTCTAAGACATATTAAAGAAGCGTTATGCTCATCTTGTACTTGAAAACGTAGGAAATTTTCAATCTGAATACAAGGATAGCATAGTGGTTCTCACGTATAACGTGAGCTGCTATTGTTACATCTGTATTCAGGGTTTCCTACGACCTTCAAGTAAGAGTGTGGCATACGGTTCACGTTTTTATGTAAAAATTATAATGCAAAAATGGTTGATTATGAAACATATATTAAAATTTTTGATACTCTTTTCTGTTTGTGTGAAGATGTCATTTGCTCAAACCACCTATTCGCCTATTGTTGGAAGTAAAAACAATGGTTGTACAATAGACAAAGTACAATTGACTAACGATGAAACCATTGTCACAATAAAGGTTCCTCGTTCAAAACAATGGGGCGGCTGGGTTAGATTTAGCTCTGCAACTGTTTTGGTTCCTTCTGATGCATGGAGCATTAATGATGCAAGACGTTCCAGATTGGGATTCCCAGATTTCCTGCCATCTTCAGAATATGCTCAATTATATGCAGATGCCCTCAGACGAATAAGAGAGGGACGAGAAACGATGAGTAAAGCAGGATTCTTAATACGTAGTTTGGGCGTTGATCAGTTAGATACTAAATATAAGATTACAGATAAAGGTCGTGACTTTTATTACTTTGAATTACATTTCGACAAACTGCCTCCAGGGTGTGAAAATGTATATATAAGAGAACTTGAAGAAGGTGGATTTGAATGGGTGGGCATTCGAATCAATAATCCGTATCCAAATGTCCCTTCTATTGGATTGAATGAAGGTCAAATTAAGCAGAAAATTGATAGTCAAAATGATGGGATAGTTGGTATTTATGAGGGATTTTCAGACAACAAATATAAGTTGGCCTGCATTAAAGATGGCGATGATTACAAATTGATATATATGGGTAGCCAAGAAACACTTAATCAATGGCGATTCGGTGATGTAAAGGCAGTTCTAAGAGCCAGTGCAACACCTGGTTTTTTCAAAGCCAATTGGTATATGGCAAATAAGACCGTTAATACAGATGTTTATGCAATGTTTGAAGGTGGTAGCATGAAGATTGTAATTGATGGAGATGAAGATGGGTATTTGAAAATGTATCCGACATCTAGTAATATAGGAAGTCCATCCTTGACGCAAGAATGGTCAGGAACGGGATTTGCTCTAAAAAATGGATATGTTGTTACAAACTATCATGTAATTGAAAATGCAAAGTCTATATCCATTCAAGGAATCAAAGGTGACTTCGCCCAAAAATATAGTGCGACCATCATTGCAACTGATAAGTACAATGACCTTGCGTTACTACAGATATCCGATAAGAAATATAATGGCTTTGGTTCAATACCCTATAATGTTAAAACATCTGTTTCTGAGGTGGGAGAAGATGTATTTGTTCTAGGTTATCCTTTGACCAGCACTATGGGAGATGAAATAAAATTAACAACAGGAGTGATAAGCTCAAAAACAGGATTTCAAGGGGATGTGTCCTTATATCAGATTTCAGCACCTATTCAACCAGGCAATAGTGGTGGTCCTTTATTCGACAACAAGGGTAATCTTATTGGTATTGTAAATGCGAAACATAAAGGAGCAGAAAATGTTGGTTATGCAATAAAAACATCTTATTTGAGGAATTTAATTGAAAGTTCAACATCCTCTTCAATATTACCAAATAATAATCAAATATCTGGACTGCCGTTGACAGGAAAAGTAAAGAGTTTAAAGAATTACGTTTTCATGATTATCTGCTCTAATGTTGACGGCAATTCAACCTATTCAGTAAGTCCTTCAATGTCTAATAATATAAAGACGATAGATTATCCTACAGTTCAACGAGCAACTGCAGAACGAGCAAGAATAAAGAGCGTAAAATTGGCAAAGGATTACACTGCTATTGAAATAATAAGTAATAATCAGTCTGGAAATGGTTATTACCAATGGTGCAATATTGATAGAAATACGTATATATTGGTGAATGGAACGCATTATACACTAACTAGAACGGACGGTATCGAAATTGCTCCCCAAAAAACATATTTTTCATATGCCGGTCAAGATTTTACATTCACATTATATTTTCCACCAATCTCTGATAATGCAACTTCTATAGATCTTATAGAGTCTGCCGACAGTGAATGGAAATTTTATGGAATTAAAATCAAATAAGAAGAAAAGTTATAACATAAAAAACAAAATAAGCTATAAAAATGTCAGAATATCTTTTCCATTATACATCGATTGATAAAGCAATTAAAATAATTGCTTCAAATACATTATTGTTTGGGAAAATAGAGACATTGAACGATATTAATGAGTCTTATAGATGTGTATTTGGAAATGGTGAAACAATAAAAGAGGCTTATGTTCTGCTAAGACGATACCAGCAACTCAGTTTCGTTGTGGACAAAATGCCACGTAGAGGATATGACATACCTTCTATGTGGGGGCATTATGCAGAAAGAGGGCATGGGGTATGCTTGGTGTTTGACAGACAGATGTTAACGGATTGTTTCTCCTCTGATATGATAAAAGACAATGTTGATTATTCATCTGAATATGATAGTTCAATTATTATCGAAGGAGATAACGTGGAACGATTCTTTACAAATAATACCCAGAAGTTGTTCTTTACTAAAACGTCAGATTGGGCAAATGAACAAGAGTTTAGGGTAATTGTTAAATGCGAGAATGAGATGCGAACAAAAATCAATTTCCGCAGTAGTTTGCAGGCAGCAGTCCTATATTTTGCAGAAGATATTGAAAAAGGAGATTCGGTTTTTAAATCCTCTAACATGGACATTCTTGCACGCTTAAATCCTAAGATACAATTACTTGAATTAGGTTATTGGAATGGAGTCGCAAATCTTAGAAACAACAATGGTGAGGAAATAGTTTTATAAATTGAATCAATTATGGATATAAAACCTCAAATCCGCAACCACCCTCAAAAAATGATAAAAAAAGAGTCGACGCAGAAAAAGATGTTCAAAGCGGCGGAAATCGCCATAAGGTGGCATAAAATCCCCTTACCCCACAATGCGACTTGAGGCAATACGCAGTATCATGACCATAAGTTGTCGGTGTTATCCAAAGTCATTCTGGAACACATCAGCATAAGCGTTGTTACATGAATAGATATTCAGCACATACTGCCTTGATGTCCTGACCCATTTGGCTGGCACAGAGATGAACTTAAAGACACATGAAGAAGATAATTTTCCTTGACTTTGATGGTGTGCTGAATACTGAGCACTATCAGAACTACCTTATGTATGAGAGAAAGCCCTGGCAAGACAAACATGGTGTACTCTTTGACCCAGAGGCTGTGCGGCAACTGAAACGAATCGTTGATGTCACCAAGGCCGACATAGTGATAGAATCATCGTGGAAATATCTCGGTCTTGCAGCTATGCGTGAAATGTGGAAGGAAAGACATTTGCCCGGCAACCTAATCGACATCACAGATTCGTCAATAAGCGATAATTGGCTACTCTCAGCAAATCTTGATGACATAGACCCCGCTATGGGACATTGTAAGGGAATGGAAATAGCATCATGGTTGGCAGACAACACAAAGAATGACGTTAACTATGTCATAATCGATGATGAGTATGTATGCCTTGAATCTCAGACACCCCACTTCATCCTTACCAATCCTTATGATGGCATCACACCCGAACTGGCCGATAGAGTCATCAAAATATTTAACGGATAACACCGTAACTACATTACATTTCAACATAGCGAATTTGTAAAGACGCAGAAACAACAATTTAATAATGGAAGACCAATCATGACGAACACACATTCTTTTAAGCATATCGCACGAAACAAGCAAGCTCGCTATTTTGAAGACAATCACAATATAAAAGAGTTTGCAACAATAAAACGCAAACCCAAAGGATATAAAGAACCTGTTGATTTCCGCATTGATTGCCTATTAAAATGGGTAGACGCAAAGAGCGGTATCATATTTTACGAGAAATACCGCGAGCAGATTCTTCAGGAAATACAACGGCTGAAACAAGCTGGATTATATTCTCATTCAGGTATGATGATGACCCATACCCTTCGAAGTGAACATATTCCTTGGAACATCTTCTATCCAATGTCGATGACAGATGAATCCAAGGAGCATGCAAAAATGATTTTTAATGAAATCATTAGAAAAGCATCGGCTTCGAAACCCTTGATAGACAAGATTACCAATATAAAGATAGAATATGCTCCAACCGACCGGGACAACTATCTTGGCGACGGAACATCGTTTGACACCTATATTGAATATATTGCAGAAGATGGACAGATGGGAGGTATTGGTATTGAAGTGAAATATACAGAAGAAGGCTATCGCCCCGGAGACAAAGAGAAGAAGGAATCCATTTTAGAACACAAAAAACATCTGTATTGGAAGGTAATGAAAGAATCAAATTATTTTACCCCCGAAGCAGACAACGGGAACGATGGTGCCGACTGGTCGCCATTGGTTAAAAATGACCTTCGACAAATATGGAGAAATCACCTTCTAGGAGCTTCAATGGTACAAAAAGGCGATATTACCAATTTTCTTTCAATGCATCTGTATCCATCTGGCAATACACATTTCCACGGAGAAAATGGCGCATGTGCCAAGTACATGAGATATCTGTCAGCAGATGGCAAAGAGACTTGGATAGCCGTGACGTTTGAAGAATTGTTTCAACTTATCAGAAACACTTTCAACGACAAGGAACACCAAGACTGGGTAGACTATCTTGAATCACGCTATACATATTTAGAACCTCAAATCCGCAACTACGCGCCTAATATGATACAGAAGCGAAAAGAATCTGCATCGTCAGTAAAAAGGGGCACAGTGCATCGAATGTCACCATAAAGACATATAAATGCTCCTTACCCCACCATGCGACTTGAGGCAATACGCAAAATCACGACCATAAGTTGTCGGTGTTATCCGAAGTCGGTCTGGAAAACCTCAGCATAAGCGTTGTTGCTTGAATAGATATTCAGCACATACTGCCTTGATGTCCTGACCCATTTGGCCGCCACAGAAATAAACGCTCATAAGCGAACGGTTTCGTTAAGCCAGATGAGCAATGATGAGCTTGCTCGGGCATTGTCATGGAGAGAAACGGTCGGATAAAATCCAACGGATGATTTCGCTGTATTGATAACCATACAGCTTGCATCTCATACCGAGGGTTGAGTCGATGACAGATGAGAGATTGGAGTCAAATTGCTCCATTATTGAAAAAAAAATCCTCAAAAAGGAGAGAGTTTCTCAGATTTTATTGCTACCTTTGCCATGTCTGTCGGGTTTGATACATATTTTGATTTGCAACACTAAGATAGGTGAAAAATCTGACATGGCAAAATCCTGAGCCGCTCGGCTTTGCCGCTTGCTACAAGCAAGAACTTTTTGTTGCTCAGGAACTTAAAAAGTTATATTTGTAATAGTTGCGGAATTAAGGTCATCAATAGTCATTTCGCCATTTCGCAGATATGACTCCAGCCAGAGAGCATCTACGGCCCCGTAAATCTCAAAGGGGAAAAGAAGGGAGATTGGGACAAGATTCACAAACGACAGATTCGAATAATCCAACATAAAACATCAACCATCATGAATATCAAGAGATTACTTTTGCCCGCACTCTTTGCGGCAGTTATTGTGTCATGTGGAGATGATGACACTCCTGTTATGGACAACAGCTCGTTCAGCGTGATAAGCCAGAGCACTACCGGATGCAAGAACTATATCGACAGCCAGCAGGCCAAGACACGCGCCGCAGACAACACATACGGCAAGCTGAGAGTGGACGGACTGGCCGACGGAATCGTGAAGATTACGAACGAGGACATCGTATGCCCTTGCAACTCGACTGTCGACATGACAGCAAGCATCAAGGGCAATGTCATCACAGTCGACATGACCGTCAACGAGGCTCCCACGAACTGCCTCTGCAGGATTGACGCCTCGATTGTCGTCGGGCCGCTGACGGAGAAGGCGGAATACAGGATCCAGCTCGTGCGCAACGGGATGCAGAGCTCGCCATTAACATTCAAATATGGGGCGGGCAGAGGCGCTGTGGGCGATATCACATGGCGATGACCATGCCAAGACTGCCAATGGGCAGAACAACACATGAGCTGTGAAGAAATAAAACTGCCCCAAAAGTTTTGTGTCAAACTTTTGGGGCAGTCAATTTCTTTTATTATCTTTGCACCTTGGAAAAAGCATCTATAGAGTTACTCCATTTTGAGTACGCCAACCGAGCGGTCAGCAACGGTGGTCCAGAGATTTTGGATGCGAATTGTTTATCAATTAAAACTGACTTTACTATATGTACAACCGGATTGTTTTGAATGAACCCCACGCCTCGATAGAGGGCTTGTATGATTCTGACAAGAGTTTTTGGAACATCGACCACAACTTTGTGAACAATGTGGTGATTAAATGGACCGATTGGCACACCGACTTCCTTTTTCATGGTTTGAATGACCATCGCATCTCCACGGTACGGTTTCCGCTATCGCGTTTCATTGTCGACGCCGAACGCTTGTGGAACGACCCGCTGGAAAGAATCGGACAGGGAATTGTATATAAGCGGTTTGACAAGTACCAGCGCGACATCGCTCCTGCCCACGAGACACAGTTGCTCAACCTTTGGAAGTGGCATCAAAGATGTCTTGCAAACGCCCTCGCTGAGGATGCTTTGCTGCTCGACTGCCATTCGTTTCCCGAAGAAATGGGCGACGTAGACATCTGCATTGGCTTCAATGAGGATTGGTCGAAACCGGCAAAGGAGACCATCGAGATGGCTGTGAATCATTTTCTGGACCACGGATTCTCTGTGGGTGTCAACGAGCCATACAGCAATTCCGAAACGCCAAAGTGCAACTTCCGCTATCATTCGCTTATGCTGGAAATCAACAAGCGTGTCTACTTGAAGCCCGGCTCCATAGAACTTATTGGCGGCAACGTGAACGAAGTGATAAAAAGTTTTCAGCAGCGCCTTCTCATGCCCTGACAACAGCCCGGCCATAAAACCACAACCCGGTGAAATGACATTCGTCGAAGGACAGTGCTATTATTGCTGTCCGGCAAAACCACTTTAGGCGGGCTGAAGACCAGGGCAAGCAGTCAACCGTAATCAGGATACTACAGTTTTCGGGGGAAAACGAGAAAGTCGCCTGAAAAACATCCCAACCTCAGCAGCTTTTAAAAAAGCAGAGGCTGCCCCGTAAACCTAATTACGGAACAGCCTCGTCAGCGTGTACAGCCCTGGGCTGTATCATCACTTGTTCTTCTCGTCAAAGCGTTTCTGCTGCTCTGATATGAGTTCCTTATCGTCGAAATAGTCTATGCGCATGGCATGGCGCACCTCGTCGAGAGTCTTCTTGCCCACCTCGCGGGCTGCCTCTGTGCCACGGCGCAGGATATCGTACACGCCTGCTATGTCGCGCTCATACTCCTTGCGGCGCTGGCGCATAGGCTCAAGACGGTCGTTGAGGATATTCAGGAGGAACTTCTTGCATGTGCCGTCGCCGAGACCGCCACGCATGTAGTGGGCTTTCATCTCGTCGAGATTGGCATAGTCCGGCAAGAACTTCTGGAAGTCATCGTCTGTGCAGAAAGCGTCGAGATAAACGAAGACCGTGTTCTGGTACTCATGCTCCACTCCGGCATCGTCTGTGTATGTGCCACGGAGGTGTCCGGGGTCCTCGATATTGAGATGGAGAGGGTCGGTGAACATGCTGTTGACCTTCTTCTTCAGCTCTTTTGGCGTATCGGAGAGATAGATGCAGTTGCCGAGAGACTTGGACATCTTGGCCTTGCCGTCAGTGCCAGGGAGGCGCAGGCATGCCGCGTTGTCCGGAAGAAGAATCTTCGGCTCTACGAGTGTCTCACCATATATGTGGTTGAAACGGCGCACAATCTCGTTCGTCTGCTCGAGCATAGGCTTCTGGTCCTCGCCCACTGGGACTGTCGTCGCCTTGAAGAGAGTTATATCGGCAGCCTGTGAGATAGGGTAAGTGAAGAATCCTGTCGGTGTGCCCCCCTCAAACTTCCTCATCTCAAGCTCTGTCTTCACCGTAGGATTACGCTGCAGGCGCTGCACGCTGACAAGGTTCATATAATAGAAAGAAAGCTCTGTCAGCTCAGGCACAGCAGACTGGATGAAGATGTTACACTTGTCGGGGTCGAGGCCTGCCGAGAGATAGTCCAACGCCACCTCGATGACATTCTGGCGTATCTTCTCCGGGTTGTCGGCATTGTCAGTGAGGGCCTGTGCGTCGGCTATCATTATGAATATCTTGTCATACTCGCCTGAGTTCTGCAGTTCAACACGGCGTCTCAGTGAGCCCACATAATGTCCTATGTGGAGCCTTCCTGTCGGGCGGTCGCCCGTAAGTATTATCTTTTCCATCTATATATAATATGTATATGTTGTTGTTCTTTGTGATTATGCTGTACTGACAGCCTGAAAGCAAAAAAGCTTGACAGGGTGTCCTGTCAAGCTTCTGTCGGGGTGAGGCGACTCGAACGCCCGACCCCTACGTCCCGAACGTAGTGCGCTACCAACTGCGCTACACCCCGTGAGAACGCAATACTGCGTTAACCGATTGCAAAGTTAATACTTTTTCTCGAATTGCGTGCACGAAAACATCTTTTTTTTCTAATTGAGGCACAAAATCAGAGATTATGATATTTTTTTGAAGAAATATCGGGAAAAATTTGCACAGTACAAAAAAAAGCAGTACCTTTGCACACGCAATTGAGAAACACCTCTAAAGCATGAGCAAAAGAGGCCTTGAAATTGTGAACAAAAGAGGGTGCCATAGCTCAGTTGGTAGAGCATCGGACTGAAAATCCGTGTGTCCCCGGTTCGAATCCTGGTGGCACCACCTCCTCCTTTCACTTGACCTGTAATTCTCTCGGGAATTGCAGGTCTTTTTTGTAATACAGAACATAACAATCAATTATCCTGTCCTGACTCTTCCGCTTATTTGACAGGAAAAGATGTGGGAAAAGAGCAGCATACAAAAGGGGAAGACAAAGGGAAAGCCCCCCTGCCGCCACGGACAGCACGCCCACACATAAGGACACGAAACGGAGACAGCATGTCAATAAAAGGCTATATATACGCCGCGATAGCGGCAGCGTCATACGGCACAAACCCCATCTTCGCCATTCCACTCTACAGAGAGGGCATGGATGTCAACTCTGTACTGCTCATGAGATATATCATGGCTGTCATAATGGTGGGAATAATGGTGGGAGTGAAACACCCAAGAGAGCTGAGACTGAAACCGAAGGAATACCCCACCCTCGCCTTCATGGGCGTATTGATGGTGGCATCGTCAATTCTCCTCTTCGAGAGCTACAGGTTCCTGTCGGCCGGCATAGCCTCCACACTGCTGTTCTTCTATCCCGTCATGGTGGCGCTCATCATGGCGGCGCTGTACCACGAGAGACTGTCACGACGCTCATGGATATGCCTCGCGATGGCTTTCCTGGGGGTCATGACTCTGTCAAGGGACGATGCAGGAGGCATGATAAGCATCACCGGAATGCTGCTCGTCATGCTCTCGTCACTGTCCTATGCCATATACCTCGTATATATAAACCGCGGACCGATGAGGAACATGACATCATCTGTCGTGACATTCTTCGTCCTCGTGGGCGGACTGGCAGTGCTCGCTGTGAAGACATACATGGGTGGAGGACTGATGATACCACCCTCGCCAATGGCATGGTTCAATGTGACAGGGTTGGGACTCTTCCCAACATTTGTCTCTCTATACTTCACATCACAGGCTATAGATACCATAGGAAGCACAAAGACTGCCATATTCGGGGCTCTCGAACCGCTCACAGCTGTCATCCTCGGCATCATAATCCTGGGAGAGGCTCTGTCGCTCAACACTGCCATCGGCATGTTGCTCATACTCGTATCCGTGACCTTACTGACAATCAAGAAATAAACACTATATCTATGAGAAAGACTATCCTAACAATCATCATGTCCATCATTGGCATCATAACGATGGACGCACAGTCAATGTCATTTGACTTTATCGTAGCGAAAGACGGCAGCGGCACACACACAACACTGCAAAGCGCCATTAACGATGTCCCTGACTACAGGAAGAAAGAGACAAGGATATTCATATCTGAGGGCGTCTACCACGAGAAGATAGTAATCCCTGAGAGCAAGCAGAATGTATCGCTCATAGGAGAGAAAGAAGGGAAAGTAGTGGTTGAGTTTGACGACTTCGCACAGAAGAAGAACAGTTTCGGGGAGGCGAAAGGGACTTCTGGCTCGGCATCCTTCTATGTCTACGGACATGACTTCCATGCCACGAACATTGTCTTCGCCAACACGGCAGGACCTGTGGGACAGGCAGTGGCGATGTTCGTCAGCGGTAACCGCGCCGTTTTCAACAACTGCAGATTCAAGGGATTCCAGGACACACTATACACATACGGTAAACAGTCTAAGCAGCTTTACAAGAACTGCTACATCGAGGGGACGGTCGACTTCATCTTCGGGTCATCAACAGCATACTTCCTCAACTGCAAGATACACTGTCTGCGCAATGGATACATAACAGCAGCGTCAACACCCGAGAACGTGAAATACGGCTATGTCTTCAGATACTGCACAATAACAGCAGAGAAGGAGGTGACCGGAGGGGTATTCCTCGGGCGCCCATGGAGACCCTACGCGAAGACTGTGTTCATAGAGTGTACCATGGGTAAATTCATCAACAGCGAGGGATGGAACAACTGGGGCAGTACAGAGAAGGAGAAGACTGTCACATACGGTGAGGCCGACAGCTATGACTTCGACGGGAACATCATCGACCTCTCAAAGCGTGTGGCATGGGCCAAGACTGTCAATTCTGACGACTACGCCATAGAGAAGGTGCTGGCAGACAACGACAAGCCTGAATGGTACAAATAATTCCTGCATAAACAATAGCAGGAGACATAGACGAAGAACGCATGACGCCCCAGAAACCGGGAATGGTTTCTGGGGCGTCATGCGTAAGAAAGGGGACGCGGAGGAGAGCTCTCTCACTTAAGGAAAGCGAAGAACACTGCCGCGACAAGGAATATGAACGACAGAAGATGATTCCAATGGAACTGCTGGCCCTGGAACAAGAAACCGGCAACCACTGTGAAGACTATCAGCGACACAGCCTCCTGAATGACCTTCAGCTGGACAAGACTGTATGGCCCGCCATTGCCCGAGAAGCCATACTTGTTGGCAGGGACCATAAGGCAATACTCAAAGAATGCTATAGCCCACGAGAACGCTATGACTCCTATCAGAGGCCAAGAATTGCTTATCTGCATCTGCTGCAGACGGAGATGACCATACCAGGCAAGCGTCATGAAGACATTTGAGCCTATAAGAAGCAGGATTGTTAATATTCCGTTACTCATACCGACAACTAACTTTGGGGCCTTAATCCACTGACAGCAGAGCATGTCCACTGCTTGAAGAATGTCATTACGTGTTTCTTATTATAGCCCTTCCCCTCCTCAAGGAACACGCTGTCCTGCGTGTGGAGCAGTGTGCCATTGCCATCATAGACAAGCAACACGGGGAAACCAAAACGCGAGGCATGGTGGGTGAGGCTGTCAAACGCCTCGTTAACCTCACGGCTGCGGGGCACATTGACATGGATATAGACATAATTGGAGTCGACAAACTGCCTTATCTCCTCGTCAGCTGTTATGAAAGAGGCAAACCGCAGACACCACGGACACCAGTTGCCCCCAAGCTGGCAGACAAGATTCTTGCCCTCACGGCGAGCCTGCTCTACGCCCTTGTTTATCTGCACGACAGGGTCGAGCGTCTCGTCATATACCTTCTTCATTGACGACGAATCCTGTCCAAAAGCCGTCGCTATGCATAGAAAAAGCATGCAACATGCGATGATTAATCTTCTCATAGTAAATACAATAATAGTTATGGATGCAAAATTACAAAAAATCCGACACAACACCAAATCATAGGGAATAATAAAAAAACAATATTATACAACACCCTATAAGCCAACAGACAATAAAGCAGAATGGGTGACTATCTGCCACTAAAGAAAAGGAATGAGACCAGAGCCACCACCGTTCTCATCATGAGGCATCTGTTAGATAAGAGAGAAAAAGATATCGGCAGGAAAGAGGAGAGAAAGACACTCGGTGTAAACTTTTGGAAGAGAATATTTGCAGGATAGGGAAATATTTCCTACTTTTGTGTCTGACATGCAGTAATATCCATTCATAACCATGAAAAAAAGAACTAACCCGATGTGTGTCAGTGTCTCTACCGCCAAGAATGGGAGGAACTATGCTATACAAGAAATACATGTCATGAATATTCTGATTGTCGACAATTGTCTGCATTCTGACAGCCACATCGCTGACCATGACAAAGGATTTCGTGCCAACGGGACATACAGGAAGTTGAATTAACTCAACATTCAGGCAGGCAAGAAGAAGAGCGGATGGTCTCATGGAGAGCATTTTCGGATTCACATCCGATGACACGACATGCGTGAGAAAGGGAATATGGGGGCGTAAGTCTGTCTCCATGATAATGGATAGAGTCTCCACAGCACAATTCTCCTATCATCTGAAAAGCTAATTATCACACCCATATATACCGACACGACAATGAACGAAGAAGAAATCAGAGAGTGCGCACTGTCATTCCCCGGTGTCACAGAAGACCAGCCATTCGGCGATGACAACATAACATTCCGCATCGGAGGCAAGATATTCCTATGCCTCTCGCTATCATGCGAAGGATATAACATGCAGCCACAAGAACCGCATTTCGCCCTGAAGCTAACACCTGAAAGGAACGAGGAGCTGCGCGAAGAATACCCCGGAGTATCCCCCGCATGGCATTGGAACAAGAAACACTGGAGCGACATACGCTATACACAACTCAACCCTGATACCGTCAGAGCATGGATGGAAGAGTCATACCGCCTTGTGCTCTCCTCCTTGCCAAAGAAGGTGAGGATGGCATACGGACAACCTGACCAGCAGACACGTTAACCTTAGAGAAAAAACATATATGAAACTATGGAAAGATGATGCTGAGCTTTTCAGCATAGCAAAGAAGGAACTCTTCCCTGCTCTTGTCGGTGACATACTCGACAAGATGGGCTATATTCACCAGTTTATCTCACCACAAATAAAACCCCTGCGCAATGACATGGTCGTAGTGGGGCGTGCGATGCCCGTACTTGAGGCCGATGTCTTCGCAGAGAAACTGGTGGAGACGAACAATCCTATAATGCGGAAACCTTTCGGAATAATGTTCGAGGCTCTCGACTCGCTACAGCCTGGAGAGGTGTATATATGTTCCGGCTCATCACCACGCTACGCTCTGTGGGGCGGCCTGATGAGTACACGCGCAAGAGTCTGTGGTGCAGCTGGAGCCGTAGTAGACGGTTATTCGCGCGACACCAACGAGATTCTGCGCCTGAACTTCCCCACATTCTCCATGGGGGGATACGCACAGGACCAAGGACAACGCGGAAAAGTGATGGACTACCGCACACCCATAGAGTTCAGCGGCATACGCGTATCTCCAGGCGATGTGGTCTTTGGCGACCTCGACGGTGTCTTGATAGTGCCCAAGGAGGCGGTCAATGACGCTTTCGCCGGAGCAATAGAGAAAGCCCGGGGCGAGAAACTCGTGGCAGAGGCTATACGCAACGGTATGCCAAGCGTCGAGGCTTTCGAGACATTCGGGATTATGTAAAGGAACACGTATTATCCTATCATCAGACTGACCAGCAGGACAAAAGGACTAACAAGAATAAGGAATATCATGGAACAATTCAGAATTGACGGGAAAATAGCCGTAATAACAGGCGGCGGCTCGGGCATTGGGCTCGGCATTGCAGAAGTATTGGTGAAAGCAGGAGGAAGGGTCGTCATTGTCGGACGCGACGAGGTGAAGCTTAAGGAGGCCAAGCAGAGACTCGGCGAACAGGCTGTATACAGAGTCTTCGATGTCACAGACAAGGAGGCTATACCAGCTTTCGTAGCAGAGATAGAGCAGAATGTAGGACCAATCGAGATACTTGTCAATGGAGCTGGTATACACCTGAAGAAACCTGCTCTCGACGTGTCAGACAATGACTACCTGCGGGTGCTCGATGTACATCTGCTCAGTGTCTTCGCCCTGACACGCGAAGTGATGCGATACATGGTTGAACGCCGAAGCGGAAGCATAATACTCATAAGCAGTATGACAGCTTTCATGGGCATGACACAAGTTGTAGCATATACAACGGCGAAGACCGCCATTCTCGGCATGCAACGGGCCATCATAGCAGACTACTCACCGATGGGCATACGCGTCAACACAGTATCACCGGGATGGATTGACACTCCGATGTTCCATAAGGCAACGGACAACGACCCCGCACGAAAGGCGAAGATACTGTCAAGAATACCAACACGGACATTCGGAGAGCCGGCTGACATAGGGAACGCTGTGTTGTATCTATGCTCACCTGCGGGGAAATATGTAAACGGAGTGAACCTGCCAGTCGATGCAGGAGCTGTGGAGGCGTTCTGAATGATTATCAGCTGACAATAATCCATGAACATTAAAAATGTCATCATATCAAACAATGAACGGCTATCTAAGAAAAGACGGTAGAAAAGGCATACGTAACATCATCGTCGTGACATATCTCGTCGAATGCGCTCATCATGTTGCTGATATGATAGTACGAGAATTCCCAATGAAAGACGACGTACACGTCGTAGGATTCGGAGGATGCGCGCCAAATGACTATGCTGAGCGGATGATGCAGGAACTGTGCACCCACCCTAATGTCGGAGGCGTGGTGATATGCTCACTCGGATGTGAGAATTTCAACCGAGACAGACTGCTGAATAATGTCAGGGACAGCGGACGCGAAGCATCACTCATAGTAATTCAGGACGTGGGTGGCACACGGACAGCCATAGATAAAGGTGTAAAGGCCGTTAGAGAAATGCTGTCTATAACAAAGAGGCATAAAAGGGTGACGATGGAGTTATCGGATCTTTGCATCGGGACTGTATGCGGAGGGTCTGACGCATGGAGCGGCCTGACAGCAAACCCAAGCGTAGGGAGAACATTCGACAGACTTGTCTCTGCTGGTGCCACATGCATATTCGAAGAGCCTGGTGAACTGATTGGATGCGAGGACATGCTGAGAAGGAGAGGTGCGGACACAGAAACAGGAAACAAGCTCTTCGACTGTATCGTGAAGGCAGACAAATACTACAAAGCCATGGGACACGACAGCTTCTCACAGGGAAATGCAGTGGGCGGACTGACAACGATAGAAGAGAAATCGCTCGGCTCGTACTGCAAGAGTGGCTCTGGCACAATACAGAAGCTCATCACTCCTGCCGAACGGCCTCCACGCTGCGGAGGATTGTATATGATGGATGTTGTGCCAGACGGAGAACCTCTGTGGGGTTTCCCCAATATCAGCGACAATGCCGAGATAATGGAGATGATAGCATCTGGATGCCACATAATACTGTACACAACTGGCCGCGGCTCTGTAGCTGGCTCTGCCATATCGCCAGTCATAAAGGTATGCTCAAACCCTGACACTTTCAGGCGTATGGAAGAGGATATGGATATCAATGCCGGTAAGATCATAACAGAAGGCGCTTCTTTCGACGACATCGCATCTGAGATTATCAACCTCATAACGGACATCGCTGACGGTAAGCAGACAAAATCAGAAGCTCTCGGACACCGTGAATATTATATCGGTTATAAACACTTCGACAATAGATAGACTGAAATCCACATACTGTCACGCACTAATGGGGAAACCGCTCGTGGGATATCCGAGCCTGCCTATTGTCATGAAATTGAAAATACCGAACATGATAAAACCTATCAATCTGCTATTTCAACTATGCAAGACCACATCATAAAGAAAATCGAGACATGGCAAGTGCGCCGCAACATACCGCTGTTTGACAACGCACGTACAGGACGTTCGCCCATGCCATGGGACATCATGGTCGTGAGGATAACGACAGACACAGGATTGGTCAGTGCTGTCCCTGTCGTCGCACCACGCTCGGGCATGGTGACGCAGAGCTATCTGCACGACAACATAATACCTGTCATCATCGGACGCAGTATCTATGAGCGAGAGGCAATATGGCATGAGTTCTGGAACATCGACCGCCATATAACGTTCTTCCCTGTCTATCTGCCAGGAGGAATCGATGTCGCATTATGGGAACTGGCTGCAAAAGCTGCTGACCTCCCACTGTATAAGTACATAGGGGCCTATCGGGACAAGTTGCCTGTCTACGCCAGCAGCCTCTTCCACTCAACTACACAGGAGTATATCGACGAGGCACGATTCTATCAGCGCCGCGGAATAAATGCTTACAAATGCCACCCACCGGGACCATGGCAGAAAGACATGGAGATACACCAAGCGCTGAGGGATGAGTTCGGTCCCGACTTCGTACTTATATCCGACCCCGTAGCAGAATACACCCTCGACGAAGCCATACGTGTCGGAAGACATATGGAGAGATTAGGCTATCTGTGGCTCGAAGAGCCATTCCGCGATTTCGAACTATACAAGTATACACAATTGTGTGAGGCTCTCGACATGCCTATTGCAGCAACAGAGACTACAAGAGGATGCCACTGGGGTGTAGCACAGGTAATCAACCAGAAAGCAGCTGATATCGTGCGGGCTGACGTATCATGGAAGCATGGCATTACGGGTACCCTGAAAATTTGCCATCTCGCCGAGGCATTCGGCATGAGATGCGAGATTCACACATCGACAACAGGACCGCTCGAGATGGCTAACCTGCACGTATCGTGCGCTGTACGCAACTGTGAGTGGTTCGAGTATTTCGTCCCGCACGACGTATTCCAGTTCCCAATGAAAGAGCCGCTGCCTATTGACGACAAAGGATGGATACATGTGCCGGACAAACCGGGACTAGGATGCGAGCTCGACTGGGATGCTATAGAGAATGGATGTGTTGACTACAAGGTTATTGAAGTATGAAAAAGACAAATGTCAGGTGGGGCATCATAGCCCTGATATTCTTTGCCACCACAATCAATTATATCGACAGGCAAGTAATAGGTCTGCTGAAACCAACACTTCAACATGAGTTAGGGTGGTCAGAGGCTGATTTTGGATACATCATTACAGTATTCAACATCGCCTATGCAATAGGAATGGTGGTCGGAGGCCGAATGCTCGACAAGTGTGGAACACGCATTGGATATATCATAACAATATTCGTGTGGAGCCTTGGCGGGATGCTGCATGCTGCCGTACGCTCCGTTGCGGGCTTTGCCCTCATGCGTGCCGTACTTGGCGTTGGCGAGGCTGGCAACTTCCCTGCTGCCGTGAAGACAACGGCTGAGTGGTTCCCAAAACGCGACAGGGCTTTTGCTACTGGCGTGTTCAATTCCGGTTCAACTATTGGAGCCATCGCCGCTCCATTCATTGTGGCTGTCATCGCTGACGCTCTCGGATGGCAATGGGCATTCATCATCACTGGAGCCGCAGGCTTCGTGTGGATTGTGGCATGGCTTATGTTCTACAACACGCCTGAAAAGCATAAGGGAGTGAACAAGGCCGAACTGGAGTATATACACAGCGATGAGAAACGACACTGATGCCAGTAGGCAAACAGAGACCACTAACGATAACACCCAACAGATGGGATGGAGACATCTGTTCAAGTATCCACAGACTTACGGGATATTCCTCGGAAGGTTCGTGACAGACTGGGTATGGTGGTTCTTCCTCTTCTGGATTCCCGACTATATCATGACAACACATGACGTTAACCTGAAAGCCACAGTACTACCATTGGTAATAATCTATGCCATGGCAAGTGGCGGCGGACTAGCAGGAGGAGCCGTATCAACATCATTCATTAAAGCGGGATATTCAACAGACTTCGCACGTAAGACAACAATTCTTATCTTCGGATGCCTCGTTCTCGTCCTTAATATCGTTCCATACATCGACAACCTTTGGCTCATGGCTGTTCTTATAGGCGTTGCAGCATCAACACATCAGGCGTGGGCGTCAAACATATATACCATCGTCAGTGACATATATCCAAAGAATCTTACAGCATCAATGACAGGAATATCGAGTGTCGGGGGAGCAATAGGCGGAGCTTTGGGAGCATCATTCGTCGGACTTATACTCAATCATACGGGAAGCTACACTCTCATCTTCATCATAGCCAGCTGTATGTATATATTGGCATGGATGATACTGAAGATATTCGTAAGAGGACCTCTGAGAATATGATATCAACAATCTGAGCATTTCCTAACACCATGTTGGGATAAGACCAGAGATAGAAAGCGAGGATAACGGAGCCTGGGCATGACCTGAGACTGACTGCGAGGATGACGTAGCCTGGGCATGGCCAGAGCAGTCATAACAAATTATAAAAGCCCTGAGAATATCGCTACTCTCAGGGCTTCGCTCTTTTCTAAAAGAAGGCGGCTTCCTACTCTCCCGCATTGCATTGCAGTACCATCGGCGTAAGTGGGCTTAACTTCTCTGT
>JADYUK010000020.1 GCA_021531755.1 Hoylesella loescheii | reverse complement strand
AGCCATGCTAACTTGCAAGAAGGGGGCTTGTTCATTATTAATGACCACTATGTCAAGGTATTTAGGATGTTTACCGGACAGTAATACGTGATTTACAATCAGATTACCAATCTTCCGCCCCGAATCTCTCAGAACGGGAACAGAATGGGAAGCACAAGAGCCATGACCAGAAATATGGCTATCTGAAGCGGGAGGCCCACACGCAGATAGTCGGCGAAGGTGTACCCACCGGGCTGCATGACAAGGGCGTTGGGCGGTGTGGAGAAGGGCGAGGCGAAGCACATGCTCGAGCCGAGAGCAACAGCGAAGAGGAATGGCAGAGGACTGGCACCAGAGCTGACGGCGACACTCATGGCGATGGGCGACATGAGGACCGCCGTAGCCGTGTTGCTCATGAAGAATGTCAGCAGCGTGGCTGTGAGATAGACACCACAGAGGAGGGCCACAGGGCCGTGGTCGCCGAGTGTCGTGACGAGCCACTCGCTTGTCATGGCCGACAGACCTGTCTTCTCCAACGCTGTCGCCATGGGCATCATAGCGGCTATGAGCACTATGCTCTCCCAGTTGACAGTCTTGTATGCCGCCCCGACACTGCGCAGGCAGCCTGT
Source organism: Hoylesella loescheii (assembly GCA_021531755.1). Classification (GTDB taxonomy): domain Bacteria; phylum Bacteroidota; class Bacteroidia; order Bacteroidales; family Bacteroidaceae; genus Prevotella. The sequence continues at coordinate 48,197 of JADYUK010000020.1, read as the reverse complement.
CATGACCATCAGCAGCGCCGCCACCATGACAGCCGTCACGGGTGCCACATAGTCTCCCCCGAAGACCATGGCGGCGACCATGGCCACCATTATGCAGACAGCCACCGGCGACTTGTAGTCAAGGATGACCTTCTCAGCCATCTCGCGAGGCTGGCCGAGAAGCACCCACCCCGAGGCGCTGTCGCTGCCCATGGTGGAGATATCATCCCATGTCCCCTGCACGAGGAGTGTGTCGCCAGCCCTCAGTCTCTCGTCGGCGAGACACTCCTTTGGCACCTCCTTATGGCGTCTCAAGGCGAGGACACTGACCCTGTAGCGCTCCCTGAGGCCAGAGTCTCTCAGCCTCTGCCCCACAAGGCGTGAGCCGGGCAGGACGACAATCTCCGCTATGCCGATATCGTAGAATCCCACCCCGGCAGCCTGCTTGCGTCTCCTCAGGCCTGTCTCCCGGGCCATGCGCTCTATCATGTCCTTGTCTCCCTGCAGGTACAGGAGGTCGGAAACCTGTATGACCTTGTCCTGCATGGGCATTGACTGTCTGCGCCCGCTTGTAAGGAAACGCCGTGGCTGGCTTCTGTGGCGTATCTCAAGGATGCTGACTCCATACCGTCGCCGTATGTCTGTCTCGCTTGCTGTCCTGCCAGCCAGGAGGCTGTCGCGCCCTACGGCATACACCTCCACACCCTTGCCTATGCTGTATTCCGCCGCGAGGCTCTCTGCCGATTTCTCTTCCCTGCCACCGCGTGCGCTGCCGCCTTTCCTGACGAGAGCACGGCTGAGGGGTATCATGACAGCCATGCCTATGGCGAGGCTTATCATGCCGAGCGGGAGGAAGGCGAAGAATCCCAACGGCTCGTAGCCATGGGCGGTGAGCGTCTCGTCGATGACCATATTGGGCGGTGTGCCTATGAGCGTCATCATACCTCCTATGCTGCTCGCGAAGGCTATCGGCATGAGCACTCTCGATGGCGCCTGGCCTGCCTCATGTGACATGGCTATGGCAATGGGCATCATGAGAGCCACGGTGCCTGTATTGCTCACGAAAGCACCTATGGCGGCGGTCACCATGACCATGAGTGCGAGTGTCAGTGTCTCACGGCCATGCGAGAGGCGCAGGATGGAGCGGCTGGCGGCCTTGGCGATGCCTGTCTGAAGCAGTGAGCTGCCCACGACAAAAAGGCCGGCCATCATGACAACGACGGGATTAGAGAATCCCGACAGTGCCTCCTGGGGCGTCAGGATGCCTGTGACAAGAAGCGATGTGAGGGCTGCCAGCGCTACGACATCGGCACGGGGGCGGCCAACGACGAAGCCGGCGACAGTGAGGATGAGTATGATGAGGGTTACGGTCATAGGGCGGTGATGGGGATAGAGGGTAAGCTGATAGGGCGATATGTTATATGGACACGATGTCATGCAGCGGGATTTGTGAGTCTGGGTGGGCACAGGCACAGGTCATAGGCTGTGGCTCGTGGCCATGCTCCCGCCACAGTTCTCGCCACCACAGCGTGCTGGGATGTGGCTGTAGTTGGGGCTCGTGGCCATGGAATATTATGTGTCAGAGAGACTCTCCCTCCCTCAGTGTGCGGCCGAGCGGGCGGGCCTTCTCCCCTGTCACGAGACGTGGGGATGTGAGAGGCTCATAGCTGAAGTTAGTGTACTCGCAGAGCTGCATGCACACCATGCTGTCATCGGCCGAGGAGAAGACATCGAGCATGAGCTTCCCCTGGCTTCTCGGGTGTGGCATATCGGCATTGTGTGCCGTGTCGATGAAATGGAATGCACGCTCCTTGTCGCCTCCAGAGAAGTATAGGGAACGGTGAAAGACACGGCTGCCCGTAGGCTCGTAGACCCAGCTCTTGTTGCGGAAGAGGGCGAAATATACGCCCACGGCAATGGCTACGATGCCTGCCGTCATGAGTCCGACAGCTGAATTGCTGTCCTCGATGTTGAAGCCTGAGGGGGCGAGGAGCGACACTATGCCCAGTATGATGAGCACAAGGCCGAGGATGACACGTGGGAGACTCTGCCTGAGACGGCAGTCACAGTGGAGAGAGAGATAAGACGATGTGAGGTTGGGCATGACCCCCGCGGGCATGCTGTCAGTATATACAGTGTTCATATTCTTGATTCTTTCTTTAAGTGGATGAATGATATTCCCATCGCACGCCGGGTATTCCTGACGCGCATATGATGGGTTGTGATGTGTATGGCATGGCCTGCCCTGCCCCTCCGCTCGGGGTCATGGCTCCATGCGCTATGCCTGTGGCGCGGCTTGTCGGCTGGCTGATGGCATAGTGATATGCAGCGGTGGACAGCAGGGAGAATGATGTCCCGCCGTCTATAGGCTCTGCATAATAGAAAAAATGAATGGGGAAGAAAGAATCAAATCAGTAGTTTGCGTAGTGCGAATACATAGTAGTCGCACGCTCTGGTCCACATGACAGGTGTCCCAGAGATGAGAATCCAGTAGCCATGGCATAAGGACGAGACCATCTGTAAGGGCTGTGCCGGTGTCAGTGCTGCTGGCAGTTGTGGTGTGTGGCGCGCTGTGTTGCTGCCGCGCTGGTGGTCTGCGCTTGACGTGACGCTACGCCTTGCCGGAGCCGTCTCGGGCATACGTGGCTGCTGGCCTGTCAGTCCGGCCTTGCGCTGTGTGCCGTCATCTGCCCCGTAAGCCTTGCTGTCACGGTGGTCGCTGCCATCAGTCAGGAGGTCATCATAACCCTCTGCCGCGATGAAGCCTGTCACCCTCTCCTCCGCCACACGGCTATAGCCCGCCGACATTACTATGCCGAGGAAAAGAAGATGGGCTATTAGGAGAAGGCGTCTCATAATAATAATGGATTTGTCTGTTATGACCTGATGCCACATCTCCGCTCTCCCCGCTGCCGCGACTGTGGCCTATGGCATGGCCCGGAAGCCTCTTCGCGATGGAAAAGAGAGCCTTATGTGGCTTTGTGTCTGCAAATTTAACCTTATTATTTGCTATCTCCAAATATATTTTATTAAATAGCCTTAAACAATAAAAATAGGTGTAAAGGATGCTTGCGCCGCTTCCCTGACGGCCGGAATGGTGGTTGTCATATTGTCTGGAATGAGGAGTATGGCATGAGTATATTATAATAAGAATATGAGCATATTATAATGAGAATACGGGTATATTATAATAAGAATGTGGGCATATTATTATAAGGAACAGCACCGAGGGCATAGAGGCCGCCTTCATATGGCAATAACGACCTTAACCGGACAGGAAGCGGCACAGAAGGCGTATGACACTGATATTTTAATGACGAAAACAAAGAAAATATAATTATATGACAAGAAAGTGCAATCCTCTTATCTCAAAACGAGATAACTTTGCAAAAAATTAACAGCTAACTATCTATATCCACATAATAACTATGCGTAATATTCTGTCATTATTATTCGTATCGCTCGCCATACTGTCGGCTGAAGCCATCGAGCTGCCCGAGATAATTGGCGATAACATGGTGGTCCAGCAGGAGAAGAAGGCACGCCTCTGGGGATGGGCCGCAAAGGGTCACTACATCACAGCCACAGCGTCATGGGACAACACGCCCGTGACAGCCACCGTAGGGAAGGACGGCTCATGGACCCTGCAGATACCGACACCCAAGGCAAGCTACACACAACATACCATCACACTGAGGGAATACGCCAAGCGTCCGGACAAGAACCAGCAGCCCATTGAGGAGAAGACACTCAGCAGCATACTCGTCGGAGAGGTGTGGTTCTGCTCGGGACAGTCGAATATGGAGATGCCCCTCGGAGGCTTCTGGAACTGTCCTGTAGAGGGAGCCAATGAGACTATAGCACGCTGCGGGCGCTATGCCGACGCCATACGTGTGGCGACAATAGAGAAACGCGACGCCGAGACACCACAGAAGAAAGTGGGAGGCCGGTGGGAGAAGACCACACCGAAGACAGCAGGACGCTTCAGCGCATGCGGCTACTACTTCGCCGAGACTGTCCACGAGGTGCTAGATGTGCCCGTCGGAATCATCAACTGCTCGTGGGGCGGCTCATGTGTCGAGGGATGGCTCCCCAAGGACACGTTGCTGACTTACCCTGACGGACTGACACCAATCGATGACACTGACTACCACCGCAAGATGGTCATGTTCAACGGTATGCTCGCACCGCTCGCCGGATACACCATACGTGGATTCCTCTGGAACCAGGGAGAATCGAACGTTGGACGGGAGATAGAGTACATAGACCGCTTCAAGACCATGACACGCCTATGGCGCAAGATGTGGGACCAGCCGGGCGATGCGCTGCCGATATATACCGTCGAGCTGCCACCTTACCGCTACGGAGACCCTGACGGAGACGCCGCACCGAAGTTCCGCGCAGCACAACACCGCATAGCACATGAGCTTGAAAACTCAGGATGCGTATCGACCACCGACCTCTTCTACACCCATGAGATAGACCAGATACACGGCTGCAAGAAGCGCGAGATAGGCGAGAGACTGGCCTATATGGCCCTGACACGCGACTATGGCTGTGAGGGAATAGGAGCCGAGGCTCCCGAGTATGAGTATATGGAGGAGGCCGACGCGACACAAGGCGATATGGAGGTAATAGCCGGGACAGCAGTAGAGAAGAACCCTAACGCAAAGGGCAAGGTGCTCCACCTATACTTCTCAAACTCTACCGACGGCTTTGACCGCATGGCAGGCATAGAGGGTTTCGAGGCGAGAGACGAGGCCGGGATATGGCACAAGGCCATAGTATGGTCGTCATCAGCCTGGCAGAATGTGAAGCGGCAGGGATGCTTCCTCTCTCTCGCATGCCCCGAGGCGAAGAAGATTACAGGCGTGAGATACTGCTACAAGAACTTCGCGATAGGCTCGCTGCACAACAGCCGCGGACTGCCCGTAGTGCCTTTCGAGGCGATATTCTGACAACAACGCCACGACGACCTATTATCCAAGAATCAACATCACGCCCCTGAGCCCACAGCCCCTGAGCCACAGGAGCGCGAGACGAACCCATCAACACACAATGAAACTAAGACTGATTCTCGCCACCATATCAATCCTCGCCACCACAACAACATCATCGGCCACCACAACGGCACACTCTGCCACAGGAGACAGAGCCGCTGACTTTGTCACTGTGCGCGACGGACGCTTCTACATAGGACAGAAGGAATACCGGTATGTAGGCACAAACATGTGGTATGGCGCCATTCTCGCCAGCGACGGGCAAGGGGGCAACAGAGAACGCCTCAGACGTGAGCTGGACGATATGAAGAAGACAGGCATAGACAATGTCCGAGTGCTTGTCGGTGGAGACGGAAGAGACTCCATACCATCACACATAGCGCCCAAGCTGCAGACACAGCCGGGAGTGTATAACGACACGCTGCTCGTCGGACTTGACCGTCTCCTCGCCGAGCTGGAGCAGCGGGGGATGAAGGCAGTGCTGTACTTCAACAACGCATGGGAATGGTCGGGAGGCTACGGGGCATACCTCGACTGGATTGGATTCGAGGCCACAGTAGACCGCTCTGACGGCAAGGGGAAACGCCACTTCAAGCAGACACCGGTCCCGACGATAGACGGATGGTGGGAATATATGCAGTATGCTGCCAACTTCATCATAAACGACAAGGCGAAAGAGCTTGCCGCACAGCACGTGAGGAATATCGTGTCGCGCGTCAATACAGTGACAGGCCAGCCATATAAAGACAGCCCCGCCATCATGGCATGGGAGATAGCCAACGAGCCGAGATGCTTCATAAACGACAAGCTGCACAAGGAGAAGTTCGTCGAATGGATAGACACACAGTCGAGAATGATAAAGAGCCTCGACCCTAACCATCTCGTCACGACAGGCTCAGAGGGCAAGCACGGATGCGAGGAGAGCATTGAGCTCTTCCGCGAGATACACACCCTCCCCGCGATAGACTACGCCTGCATACATATATGGCCCAACAACTGGGGATGGATAGGCAAGTTCGACCAAAACTATGACGTGGACAAGACTATCCCACTCGACAAGCCAGACCTCATAAGCCTCAACGTGCAGGCGGCATGTGACTCCACGCTCGCATATATAACCGAGGCATACAACACGCTCAACACACCACGCGAGAGCGACGCGGAGACATTCCGCAAGAGGCCCGTCGTGCTTGAGGAGTTCGGCTATCCGCGAGACAGATTCCGCTTCGACGCCGGCTCGCCGACAACAGGACGTGACCGCTACTACAGCTACGTGTTCTCCATCATACGTGACAGCGGCATGATAGCCGGCTGCAACTTCTGGGGATGGGGCGGAAGGGCTGAGGTCCGTAACACCATATGGCAGCGCTGGGACGACTATGTCTGCGACCCCGCACAGGAGGAGCAGGGCCTCAACTCTGTCTTCTGGAAAGACCGCTCGACAGTGAGGATAATACGGCAGTTCGCCAAAGACCTGGCAAGATGAAACCCTACATACAGACATACATGAAACCTAACGAACATTATAGGAGAACAATGAGACAATCTCTTCAGAGACTTATAATCTGCCTGGCAGTCATCATAGCACTGCCATACCAAGCCGCAGCACAGATACGCGGCAACAACATCACCGTGACCGTTACCCCAGACCATAAGGACTGGACATACCGCACAGGAGAGAAAGCGACATTCACCGTCTGTGTGCTAAAGTCAGGGACTCTCCTCGACAACGCCAGCATCAGCTATGAGCTGGGGCCGGAGATGTATCCCGAGGTGAAGAAGGACATGGTCCTGAAGAAAGGGAGCACAACAATAAGCGGCACAATGAAGCGTCCGGGATTCCTGAAGCTGCGCGCTGTGGCCCATGTCGGCGGCAAAGACTACGAGGCATGGTGCTCTGCGGCATTCTCACCAGAGAAGATACAGCCGACGGCACAGTGCCCGAAAGACTTCGACGCTTTCTGGACACAGACCATAGCCGAGGCACGCAACACAGCGCTCATGCCACATCTGGAGCTTCTGCCAGAGCGCTCGACAGCCGATGTTCTGACCTATCACGTCTCCTTCCAGAACGACCGCTGGGGCCGCCGTGTATATGGCATACTCAATGTCCCAGCCAAGGCAGGCCGCTATCCGGCGCTGCTGAGAGTCCCCGGGGCAGGAGTGCGTCCATACCAGGGCGACGAGTGGACAGCCCGCAAGGGTGTCATTGTGCTCGAGATTGGCATACACGCCATACCCGTCACTAATCCACAGAAATACTACGACGACCTCTTCGCAGGTCCATTGGCCGACTACTGGCACAATGCCACTGCCGACCGCTACCGCAACTACTACCGCCATGTCATAACAGGCTGCATACGCAGCATCGACTTCATAGAGCAGCTCGGCAGCCTGCCGACACTCACAGCGGTGTGGGACGGCAAGAATCTCGGCGTCACAGGCTCATCACAAGGAGGATTCCTCACTATCGCCACGACAGCCCTCGACAAGCGCGTGACATGCTACGCCCCTATCCATGCCGCCATGTGCGACTATGAGGCAGCCCTACACAAGCAGGCGTGCGGATGGCCTCACTACTACTATGACGAGCAGAGACAGCAGCCGAGAGCCGATATAGACCAGCACATGGTCAACGAGGCGAGATACTATGACGGTGTCAACTTCGCACGCCGCATCACTGTGCCGGGATATTTCAGCTTCGGATACAATGACAATGTCGTGCCACCAACGACAGCCTACGGCACATACAACGTGGCAGGAGGCGACAAAACCTTCTCGCCATACCAGCAGACAGCCCACTTCTGGTACCAGGAGCAATGGGACGAGTGGCAGGCATACCTGCTCAAGCATCTCGGTGTCGGCAAATAAAAAGACACCATGACAAAGCCATCCCCCGGCCATGGCAGAGCCTTTGCCCAGTAATGGCAGGGCAGTCTCTCGGCAATAGCTGAGCAATCCCCCAGTAATGGCAGGGCTGTTCACCAGTAATGACAGGGCTGTCCCCCATCCATGGCAGAGCCGTTCCCCAGCCATGACAGGGCAGTCCCCCGGCCATGGCAGGCATAACGGGGTGACAAAAGAAAACCATCCACCCATATAAACCCAAGAAAACAGAACAAAGATGAAGACCTACGGACACTTTGACGACGCCCGACGCGAGTATGTCATCACAGACCCCGCAACACCATTCCCATGGATAAACTATCTCGGCAATGAGGATTTCTTCGGTCTCATAAGCAACACAGCCGGAGGATATGACTTCTACAAGGATGCCAAGTTCCGCCGCATAACACGCTACCGCTACAACGGTGTGCCGATGGACAATGGCGGCAGATACTTCTACATCAACGACAACGGCACTGTGTGGAACCCCGGATGGAAGCCATGCAAGACACCACTCGACGAGTATGAGTGCCGCCACGGCATGAACTACACACGCATCACAGGCAAGAAGAATGGCATCGAGGCCTCTGTCCTCTTCTTCGTCCCTCTCCACACATGGGCAGAGGTGCAGAAGCTGACACTAACCAACACCACCCAGGAGAGCCGCACACTGAAGCTCTTCTCGCTGGCTGAGTGGTGCCTATGGAACGCTGCGACCGATATGGAGAACTTCCAGCGCAACTGGTCGACAGGCGAGGTGGAGATTGACGGCTCAACGATATACCACAAGACAGAGTACAAGGAGCGCCGCAACCACTACGCATACTACAGCCTGACAAACTCTCCCGTAGACGGATACGACACCGACCGCGAGACATTCGTTGGTCTGTACAATGAGTTCTCAGCGCCCCGGTGCGTCATGGAGGGCCGCCCTGCCAACTCCCTCGCCCACGGATGGAGCCCCATCGCATCTCATTATGTCGAGGTGACGCTGCAGCCAGGCGAGAGCCGCGACCTCATCTTCGTGCTCGGATATGCGGAGAACGCACAGGAGGAGAAGTTCGACGAGGCCGAGATAGAGCGCAAACGCCGCGGCGAGCTGATAACATCGCAGGCATCAGACGTCACCATCATCAACAAGCGCAAGGCCCAGTCAGTCATCCAGCGCTTCTCAAGTGTGGAGGCTGTCGATGCGGCTTTCGCCGAGCTGTGTGCCATGTGGGACCGCCTTCTCGGCAGCTTCACCGTCCAGTCAGGCGACGAGCGCCTCGACCGCATGGTCAATATCTGGAACCAGTACCAGTGCATGATAACCTTCTGCTTCTCCCGCTCAGCGTCGTTCTTTGAGAGTGGCGTAGGGCGCGGCATGGGTTTCCGCGACTCAAACCAGGACCTCGTGGGCTTTGTCCATCAGATTCCGGAGCGTGCGAGACAGCGCATCATCGACATCGCCTCGACCCAGTTCCCCGACGGTGGGTGCTATCACCAGTACCAGCCTCTTACAAAACGCGGCAACAATGATATCGGCGGCGGATTCAACGACGACCCTATGTGGCTCATCTTCGGCACCGTGGCGTATATAAAGGAGACTGGCGACATGTCCATTCTCGACGAGATGGTGCCATGGGACAATGAGCCTGGGACAGAGGTCACGCTCATGGAGCATCTCCGCATATCGTTCAACCACGTCGTGGAGAATCTCGGTCCGCATGCGCTTCCGCTTATCGGCCGCGCTGACTGGAACGACTGTCTGAACCTCAACTGCTTCTCGTGGGACCCCAACGAGTCGTTCCAGACGACTGAGAACAAGACAGAGGGCACGAAAGCCGAGTCGCTTATGATAGCCGGACTGTTCGTCTTCTGCGGCAGGCAGTATGTCGAGCTGTGCCGCCAGAGAGGGTCGCTCGATGCGGAGGCCGACCGCGCGGAGCAGTGTGTGGAGGCCATGGTAGAGGCTGTCAAGAAGCATGGCTGGGACGGAGAGTGGTATCTCCGCGCCTATGACTTCTATGGGAACAAGATAGGCTCTGACGAGAACGAGGAGGGAAAAATCTTCATCGAGTCACAAGGATTCTGCACGATGGCAGCCATCGGTGCCGATGAGGGTATGCCAGAGAAGGCTCTCGACTCATGCAAGCGCATGCTTGACTCGGAATACGGCATGGTGCTCAACAATCCGGCATTCACCACATACCACGTGGAGATGGGAGAGATATCATCATATCCTGCCGGATACAAGGAGAACGCCGGCATCTTCTGCCACAACAACCCGTGGGTCATCATCGGGGAGACCGTGGCAGGGCGAGGCAATGATGCCTGGGAGCACTACACGAAGATATGCCCCGCATGGATAGAAGACCAGCGTCTGCATAAGGTAGAGCCTTATGTCTACTGCCAGATGGTGGCAGGCAAGGACGCCGCAGTACCAGGCGAGGGAAAGAACTCATGGCTCACAGGCACCGCGGCGTGGAACTGGATTACCATAACCCAATATATCCTCGGCATCAAGCCCACATACGACGGCATCGAGATAGACCCCTGCATACCGGAGACAATGCGCGAATACAGCGTGACACGCAAGCTGCGCGACGCGGAGATGCACATCACTGTGCTCAACCCCGACGGCAAGCAGAAGGGTGTCCGGTCAGTCACTGTCGACGGTGTGGCCATTGAGGGGAACACCGTCAGGGCCACTCCGGGCAAGCACGAGATAATCGTGACAATGTGATGAAAACCATCAAGAAGGTGTGAGGCAGGGATGCTGCCTCACACCTTCTTGATGTCTCTGCCCTCGCAATTCTAAAAAAAACACAATAGACCAACAATTAACTAACCACGAATGAGAAAGAACCACATCCTCATGCTCATGCTGGCAGCATCATTGTCGGCATCAGCCCAGTCGCCCGTCAAGGTCAACCAGATAGGCTACTATCCTGACGGCCCTAAGACAGCCGTCATAGAGCCGGCAGCAAAAGCCAAGTCGTTCACGCTGAAAGACTCCCGCGGCAAGACCGTGTGGCACGGGAAGGCTGTGCGCACGAGTGTCTCGCCATTCGACGGACGCCAGCGCCAGGTAGTGAATTTCTCCGATGTGCGCCGTCCCGGCACATACACGCTCATTGCCAAAGGCAAGAAGCAGCAAGTCATCATAGCCCCCCACGCCTTCAAGGATGTCGCCGCAGCCTCTGTCAAGGCATTCTACCTGCAGCGCACAGGCATGGCCATAGAGAAGCGGTATGCCGGAGAGTATGCCCGTCCGGCAGCCCACATGGACCAGAAAGTCATCGTCCACCCCTCGGCAGCCTCCCCACAGCGTCCGGCAGGGACTGTCATCTCATCGCCTGAGGGATGGTATGACGCAGGCGACTACAACAAATACATTGTCAACTCAGGCTTCACATGCGGCCTCATGCTTGAGAACTACCTCATCAACAAGGCATACTATGACAGCATGAAGCTCGATATCCCTGAGTCAGCTAACAGCATCCCCGACTATCTTGACGAGATTATGTACAACCTCCGCTGGATGCTCACCATGCAGGACCCTCATGATGGTGGTGTCTACCATAAGCTGACGACACCGTCGTTCGAGGGCTTCGTGATGCCCGCAGAGTGCCGCCAGCCCCGTTATGTTGTGCAGAAAGGCACCGCCGCCGCCCTTGACTTCGCCGCCACTATGGCTCTTGCCGCACGCATCTATGCGCCTTATGCCGAGTGCGGGCAGTTCTGCAAGGATGCCTTGAAGGCAGCAGGCAGAGCTTATGCGTGGGCTGTCGCCCATCCCTCTGTGGCATACCAGCAGGACGATATAAACAAGCGTTTCAAGCCAGAGATAGTCACTGGCGCTTATGGTGACGGGCATTTCTCTGACGAGTTCTTCTGGGCAGCGACAGAGCTTTATCTGTCAACAGGCGAGGAGAGCTATCTCCTCCAGGCCTCGGCAATGATGCCTGAGCGTTTCACTGTGCCCACATGGGGCGATGTCTCGGGCATAGGAGCCATGGCGTGGCTCAATCTCGACATCAAAGGCAATAAGCCTGCTGGCGCTCCATGCACAGAGAGGCTGCGAAAGTCGCTGCAGGCATTCTGCGATTCTGTCGTCAACGCCATCCCCACATCGTCGTTCGAGACTCCCAACGGCAACCGTGCTGAGGACTTCTGCTGGGGCAGCAACAGCGAGCGGTGTGCCGGCATGGGCATCGCGCTGATGTATCAGTATGCCCTGTCGGGCGACGCCAAGTATCTCTCCGCTGCCATCGCGACATGCGACTACCTCTTCGGGCGCAATGCTACAGGCTACTGTTTCGTGACAGGATTCGGCACACAGCAGGTGATGAACATACACCACCGCATATCAGCGGCCGACGGTGTGAAGGCACCTCTCCCCGGACTGCTTGCCGGCGGCCCGAACATAGGGCAGCAGGACCGTGCCAAGAACTTCACATACCGCTCCAACATACCCGACGAGTCGTACGAGGATGTTGTGCAGAGCTATGCCTCCAACGAGATAGCCATCAACTGGAACGCATACCTCGCAGTGCTGACAGCATGGATAGACGCTGTGGAGAGATAGCTGATGCCATAGCCACTCCGCTGTCCGCTGTGGCGCCAGACATTCAGCCACGGGCATGACAGCGGCACAGGGCAGGCATTCTATATATATCACTGAGACAAGGGGAGGCAGGCACTCATACACGGGTGCTTGCCTCCCCTTTAGCGTTTGAAGGAGGGAGGGGGCACAGGGATAAGGCAAGAATGATTTGGAAGTGATTACTGTCCGGCAAGCTGTCCCGAGACCTTGTCACAGTGGTCTATAGATTTGAACACTGTCCACAGCCTCTAAGAGGCGCGGCTGATAGAACCGACGCACCCTCCGAGGCTGTGGATAAAGTATCTGTCTGTGTAAACCAATTCTACGATATACTGCATAGCAGACAGTATCATTCTTTGTAAACCGTCATTCTATTATACCGTATAGCAGGCGAAATGAACGGACTGGCATGAGTCTTTGCGAAAAGGGTAATAACTTCATTGCTAAAGACCACTATGCCAAGGGCTTTAGAATGTTTACCGGACGGTAATGTTTTTTATATAAAAAATTTGGTTGTTTCAGTTTTTTTCGTATCTTTGCATGCGTCAAAAAATTAAGGTCACGAGAAGGTCTGGCTACAACCGTCGTACAGCCATGCATTTTCATCTCGGGTAGAAGAGCCAGGCAATCCATTCCCCTTACGGGCTGTCAGCATAATCCCCGCTATATCCTTTTACCCCTTCTGTCACATTAAGAGAAATACTATTATTATTCCGTATGCAAAGAATCTTACTGCTATTGACATCCTTGTTCTCCCTTGCCGTATACGCTGTGAAGCCTGCGGCACAGTTCCGCCTGCCCACATCAGACGCTGTCCAATGCATGACATTCGACACGAAAGGTTACCTGTGGATAGGCACAAGCTCCGGCCTTTACAGCTATGACGGATATCAATACCGCAACTACCGCAACAGTCTCCACACTCCTGACCGCCTTGCCAACAACAATGTCCAGAGCCTCACCACCGACCATGATGGTCATCTGTGGATAGGCACATACGATGGTGTGACGCGTATGAGCCTCATCAGCGGTGAGCGCCGCCACTACCGTCTCCCCCATGCTAACCACAAGATTGTATACACGCTCTTCACCTCGCGCCGTGGCAGTGTCTATGCCGGCACGGACGGCGGTCTGCTGCGCTATGACCGCAAGGCCGACTGTTTCCGGAATATTGTCAGCGGCAAATCGGCTATCACGACGAAAGAGGGCATACGGCGCCGCAGCGGGCAGATGAACATCAAGGCCATCGCTGAGGACAAGGCCGGCAACCTGTATCTCGGCACATGGGACAAGGGTCTCTTCCGCCTCACACCGTCGACGGGACGCATAGAGCAGTATGCCATCTCTGACACCAATATCTACTCGCTCTGCTTTGACGACTGTGGCCGTCTGTGGGCTGGCAGCTGGTATACGGGGCTCTCGCTGCTGACAAACATCGGCCATCCGCGTGCTGTCAGCCAGCGGCGCCTTGAGGGATATGGCGCCCAGAGGGTCTACAACATACTCTTCGACCGTACGACACACACGATATGGGCTGTCACCCCGAATAGCACTTTCCGCCTTTTCGCCGGCCAGATGCCCACCGGAGACATACTGGAAGGCGTGAACATCATCACCGGCAAGACAGACTCTCCGTATATCCGTGTGGCTGGCAACCAGCTCGGGACCGTGGCCCTGGCCACTCTCAACCGCGGTGTGCAGCTCTTCAGCACCACTCCCTCGCCGCTCACCATGTCCCCTCTGCTGCCAGCATCGGGCAGCCAGCGTGTCGGCATCGTGCGCACGATGTGCAGCATAGACGACGAGACGATACTCATAGGGTCGCTCACATCGGGGCTGTGGGTCTACAACCCGCTTACGCTCATGCTGCGTCCGTGGACAGAGGCACCTCGTCTTGCCAGCCTGTCGCCCGTCTTCCTCCAGTCGTCGCTGACTTCTATCATAAAGGACAGGACGGGGAATATATGGATGTCGAGCGCTTACCATGGGGTTGTCAGATACTCGCGCGACGGTCAGCTGTCGACATATAACCGGACGACATGTCCTGCCATGGACGACGACGGAGTCATCTCGATGCTCTCCATGCGCGACGGCACGATAGTCTTCGGGCAGTGGTCGGACATCATCGTCCTGCCTCCTGGGCAGAAGCCTTACCGCATCAGCATGGCCGAGCACATCAAGGGATTCTACAAGGGACGTGTCGAGAGCCTCTTCGAGGACTGCCGCGGGCGTCTCTGGGCCTGCACATGTGACTATGGCGTGGTATGCATCGAGGGCGACATGAGCCGCCGTGACGGTCTCCGCGTCTCTGTCTTCAACCGCTCCAACGGCCGTTTCATGGCATCGGGCGGCACAGCCATGACAGAGAGCCAGAAGCACAAGCTGCACATACTGACAACAGAGGGCGAGCTGCTCGAATGGGATGACAAGGCGCACCGCTTCGTCGAGGACGGCCTCAACGCCCAGATACACGAGAACCGCATATACGGCATGAGCACCGCCGTTGACGGGTCGCTGTGGCTCGCGGCGGGAAACTACCTCATGCGCATCATCGAGCAGAATGGCGCGAAGCCTGTCGTCATGCGCTATTACCTCCCCGGAGCGGATGACGACATCCTCATAGAGAAGAATGCCACGATGCGCGTGGGCAGCACATTGTTCTTCGGCGGACTGAACCACATTGTCTCTGTCGACACGCGCCGCCTGACAAAGCCGGACGCTGCCGTGCCGACAGTCTCCATAACCGACATACGTGCCGACGGTGTGGCCTACTCACAGCTCGACAGCACGCTGCGGAACCGCATCTCGCGCGAGCAGCCTGCCTACACCCGCCGCATCACCATCCCCCGCAGTGTCCACCGTCTCGATATAGATGTCTCAGACCTCACGTTCACCAGCAAGAACCATGTGCTCTACTCCTACACGCTGAAGGGATTCCACAAGCGTTGGTACTACTGTGCCCATGGCGACAACAGCATACGCCTCTACAACCTTCCCTCGGGGACATACACCCTCCTCGTGCGCTCCACCGACAGCAACGGCCAGTGGGTCGACATGCCCCACAGCGTCACGGTGAGAGTCTTGCCGCCATGGTGGGCAACATGGTGGGCGTGGATGATATACATCGCCGTGGCCGCTCTCGCCGTCTACACCACGATACAATGGTACCGCCGGCGTATCCGCACCCGCAACCAGCTCCAGATAGCGCGTGTCTTCACCAATATCACACATGAGCTGCTGACACCTATCGCTGTCATATCAGCCTCGATAGAGGATATGCGTGAGACACTGCCCGAGAAGAAATACAAGGTCATGCTGAACAACACTGACCGTCTGACACGCCTCATACGACAGATACTGGAGGTGCAGAAAGCCCACTCCGGACGCCTAAGGCTTGAGGTGGAGGAGGGCGAGCTGACCGAGTTCCTGCGCACTCTCTTTGACAACATGCGCCCGCTCGCACAGCAGAAAGGCATCAGCATGGAGATGGCAGTGGAGGGGACACCACGGGCTAAGACATACTACGACTGTGACAAGATGGACAAGATAGTCTACAACCTCCTATCGAACGCCATCAAATACACCCGCGACGGGGGCAGCGTGAGACTCGGCGTGGCATACCAGCCGGCAGGACAGGTGGCCATATCTGTCAGCGACAACGGCATCGGCATCATGCCACAGCAGATGAAGAACCTCTACAGCCGCTTCATGGACGGGGACTACCGCAAGATGAAGACCATGGGGACAGGCATCGGCCTGTCACTGACATACGACCTCGTCAAGCTGCACCACGGCAGCATAAACTGTGACAGCACTCCCGGACGGGGCACAACATTCACCGTGACCCTCCCCATCGGGCGCAGCGCATACACTAAGGGGGAGCGCGGCATGGCGACAACAGGACATCTCGGCAGTGAGCTGCAGAGCCCCGACCTCCAGTCCTCAGCCACCGGCCAGCCACTCCCTACAGGAGCCGAGGCCACCGATAACGGAGCGGAGCATGAGAACACTGTGCTCATCGTCGAGGACAACGCCGACCTCCTCGAGATAATGACACGGGCACTCGCGCCATACTACAACGTGCTGACAGCCAAGAACGGGCGCCAGGCGCTCAGCGTCATACAGCGCAACGCTCTCGATATCGTCGTCAGCGATGTCATGATGCCTGTCATGGACGGCATGGAGTTCGTGCGACGCCTTAAGGCCGAGCCGGACTACGCGCTGCTCCCAGTGCTCCTGCTGACAGCCCGCCGCCACGATGCCGACCGCAATGCGGCCTATGTGGCTGGCGTCGACGCCTATCTGACCAAGCCCTTCAGCATGTCGTCGCTGCTCGCACGCATAGACAATATCCTCCGGACAAGGGAGAAACTGCGCGAACGCTTCATGAGCCAGACAGAGTTCACACCGTCGGCCCAGCACTACAGCGACCCTGACACGGTATTCATGGAGCGGGCGGTGAAGATAGTCCGCGAGCATATCAACGACGAGTCATACACGAGGGACGACTTCGCCAAGGACCTCTGCATGAGCAGCAGCGCGCTATACAAGAAGCTGCGCGGACTGACAGGGCAGAACGTCACAGCTTTCGTGACAAGCATCCGCATGAAGGAGGCGTGCCGCATAATGAGGCAGAATCCACAGATAGCCATCGCCGACCTATACTGCAAGGTGGGATACAACTCTGCCGCATACTTCACAAAGACATTCAAGAAGGAGTTCGGGATGACCCCGACAGAGTTCATGGCATCGCTCGGCGAGAAGGACTGAGAAGCGGGTGATATACCCGACACCATGCTTAGAGCATGAGCTTGCTTTTATCCACAGCCCCAGAGGGAGCGAGACTGCTAGAAACCGACACTAAGCCGAGAGGAGAAGTCAAACTTGTTTGGCTTCTCCTCTCGGTTTGGCGTGGGTTGATATTGCTCTCAGCTTGGCGTCGGTTGACTGTCGTCTTCCTCCTTCGCGCCTCGGCCATTGAGCAAGCTCATGCTCTCGGCTTGGCGTCGGTTGACTGTCGTCTTCCTCCTTCGCGCCTCGGCCATTGAGCAAGCTCATGGCTCTCGGCTTGGCGTCGGTTGTTCATTGATAATGACCACTATGCCAAGGGACTGTTTACCCGACAGTAATACTTATAATATCCTCTTTGCCCCTGGAATCATTCTCAGCAGCCATGTCATGGCGTACGATATGGCTGTCACGACAGTGCCAACGAGCATGAATTTCCCGAACGCTCCTATCCAGATGCCGTCCACCATGTTCTGGAACACAATCATGAGAGGCAGATGCAGTATGTACGCCCCGTATGACTGGCCTGCCATCCATCTGCATACTGAGCTCGTCCTGTTGGCTTTCTGCCTGAAGAGCCAGAGCAGTCCGAAGCTGATGGACACACACATGAACGACTCATATATCCCGAACCATCGCCATACGAAAGCGTCCCATGGTCCTCCGTCGCGCATATAGTTGCCCACAGCGAGAGCAACGCCTACTGTCAGGGCCACCGCCCCAGTCCTGTCGCCCATCCTCGTTAGCCACTCTTTCCGACTCGCCACGGTGCCCATCACGAACATCATGACATACTGCAGGTAATGGGCAGGCTCAAGAACCAGTCCGCACAGCCCTATCCAATGGTCCTGCTGGCTCACAGTGCGTATCATGTACGAGCCGCAGCCCATCACCGCCGCCACAGCCACCATCATCGCCATCCTTGGCTCTTGTGGGCTTCCTGCCGATGCTCTCCCTGACACGAGCCGCCACAGCGCATAGAGGATGCAGAAGAGGAGGAGGCTCTCGACAAACCACATATGGGCAATCTCAAACTTCCCGCACATAAGGCTGAGCAGGCATCCCATGGCGACGAGAGGCACACCGAGGCGCAACAGCTTCCTCCCGATGAACTGCTTGAAGCCCTGGCGGTCGTAGCTCAGCGGCACGAAATAGCCCGATATGAAGAAGTAAAGCCCCATGAAGAACGCCGCGTTGGTAGAGAAGAAATGCCATATCCATGGCATCGTCTCGGCAGGGTTGGACGGTGTGTATGCCCATGCGCCGCCATCGCCATACGCTTGTCCCGCATGGTGGAAGATGACGAGTATGGTCAGGAATACCTTCAGGTTGTCAAGATAGTGGTCACGTTGTGCTTTCATTGCGTCTGTTGTCATATTGCTGGTAGGTTTGTTAGTCTGTCTGTCGGCCCATGCCTGCGTCCATCATGCTGTCTGCCAGTATCCATCATAATGTCTGCTTGCGTCCATCATGCTGTCTGCCTGCGTCCATAATGCCGCCAGCCTGCGTCCATAATGCTGCCTGCCTGTGTCATTCAGATGGTCTCAGAAGGCTGTATCGAGCCGTAAGGTATGGCTGCCTGTTTCTGTAGCCCAGCCATGTTCCAGGCACAAAGATACGATGAAATCCGCCTCTCTGCCAAAATTCTGGGACAGAAAGACGGATTTTGTGTCGGACGGCAGGGCTCGTTTGCCTCCGCTGTCAGTATTTTCCATTATTCCTTGTGCTGTGTATGCCAGGCTTCTTTGCCTCCCTGTGGCCCATGCGGCGGCCACGGACAGCGTGATGCGGGCCTCCCGGTTATTCCACAGCGGTGAAGCTCTCCTTCTCCTTGTATATGACGTTGTTGCGTCCGGAGGTTATCTTGCAGCATTCCGGATGCTCCTTTATGAACGAGTCGATGTGCCTTATGCGCTTCTCCTCGAATATCTCGTCGACGGCTATCAGTATGCCAGTCTCCTCCACATCGCCGAATCCGTAGTTGATGGCTGTGCCGAAGAGCTTCATTGTCGGCGAGAGGTTCATGTATGCGTTTATGAGCGGTGGGATATTGTATCCGTAGCTGCGTATCTCCCTGTTGAGTATCTTGTAGTTCTCACGGAATGTCGGCATGTTGAACATACCCTCGAAGTCCTCGTCCGGAGTGTCAGTCTTCAGCGGCTTGATAGGTATGATGAGGTTCTCCTTGTCGTCGAAGTATTTCTTCAGGAAATAGAGAATCATGTCCCTGCCTCTCCTTATGTACGACGGGTACATGGTCATTTTCCCGAAGAAGTATCTCAGCTTTGGGTTGACGACGGGCAGCGCTCCGAGACCGTCCCATAGGTTGTCGAGTGCGAAGATGCTCTTCGCTCCCTTCTCTGAGCTTTGGTATCCGAGTGTCACGAACGAGCGTCCGAGCTCCACTGTCTGGTCCTTGTATTCCTTTATGAACTTCTCTGAGAAGTGGAACATATGGCTTGTGGCGAGTATGGGCTGTCCGTTCTCGTCCATGTCCCAGTTCTCTCCCTCAAGGTATCTGTATCCTCCTATTATCTCCTCCTCCTCCGGATTCCAGACTATGAGCTGCTTGTAGCAGTTCTCGCAGAGGTCAAACTCGTCGAGGTCACATTCTTTACCTGTTCCTCCTCCAGCAGCTCTGAAAGCCTCTTCCCTGAGGCGTCCTATCTCTCTCATCGTGTTCGGCGCGTTGTGTGCTGTGATGATGAAGATGCTGTTGTTGCTCTTGTTTGTCAGCCTCAGCTGTCGCTCGGGTGTCAGCTCTGCCTTTATGAGCTCTTTGTCTACAGGTGGTATGATTGGCTGTTCCATTGTTCTGCTGGCCTTTTCGTTTTTGGTGAGGCATGTTCTCCCCGCCGTTGATATTCTGTTTTTGTCTTCCGTTATCTTCGTCTTGTCTTCATCCCCTCCCTTGTCCGGTCTCTGCGGTCAGGAGAGAGTGTCCTGTCAGAGGTGTCCTCCGCCCCCGTTCCCCATCTCGTATACCATGGCTCTGACGCGCTGCGCCCATTCCTTGTCGCTGTGTTTCCTGTCGAATGTCTCCCATGGTATAGGCTTCCCGATGGTTATGCGGAAGTGCTTGTCCACATTCTTGTACATCTCGTCGACGAGGAACAGCATCGCTATGTTCACCTTCAGGTTGAGCCATTTGCAGATGTTGGCAATGAGGTAGAACTTGGCAGAGTTCTGTCCGCTGAAGTGTATGGGCACGATGTCGCGGTGGGTCTCCACCGATTTCTTCACGAATGTCTTCTTCCACTCCAGGTCCCTGATGCCTTCCTTCTGCTTGCGTGAGCATAGTCCGGCAGGGAACATGAGCATATGGTTGTCCGATGCGAATCCCCTCTCCACCATTTCCGGGAACGACCGTCCCTGCTTTCCTGTCTTGTTGATAGGTATGCTGACGGGCTCAAGGCCGGGGAGGAACATGAGGAGGTCATTGACAAGATAGCGGAACCGCCCGTCGTAGTGGCGCCCTATGATGGCTCCGAGAGCCACACCGTCAGCGCCTCCCAGCGGATGGTTCGAGACAAAGGTGTACAGGCGGCCGTCATTGGGGCTTGGCAGATTCTCCTTACCCACTATCTCGATGTCCATCTTCAGGTATTTGACACAGCTCTCAAGCCATACCACACCCCTCTCATCGCGTGTCCTCCAGAGGAAGTCGTTCACCTCGTCCTCGTGGACGATATGCTTCAGCCATCTGACGAGGAAGCGTGGCACGCGCCTCGCCTTGTCTCCCATCTTGCTCCGTAGTATCTTGTCTATATCTATTGTCTTTTCCATTTCGCTACATGATGATGACGCAAAATTAACTATTTTTTTTGAATAATGGTCAAAAAGTGAGAAAAATATAATTGGGGTTCGTCCTGTGATAGTCTGCCGCAAATGAGGCGGCCGATTCTCATGGATGACGTTTTGCTTCCTTTCTCCGTTTGTTTCCGTGCGGATTGAAAGTTTTTCTGGCGGTATATTGCGGGTAATCCCCTTCCCTGCTTACAGTTTGCTCCCGCGGGGGACTCCTCTCCATGCTGATGATACCTGCGTGGTGTACAATAAAATTCATTCCTTTGTAACATTCCCCACATGCTTTCCCTCCTTTTCCGCTTCCATTCAGGTATTCTTCTCCATGTCTCCCGACATGCCAGCCTTTAAAAGATAAAAGCACCCCAGTATCACTACTAAGGTGCCTCGTCTACTAATTGCTAATTCTAAACGTCATTTCTGACGCCTAATTCTTCAAAACTACATTGCCAAATTTTTATGAAAATTTCAATTACGTTCCGTCTATAGTCACTCTCCATTCCTGTCCAGGAGCTGTGGTTGCATTGTTGTGTGCTGTCCAGCCAGTCCATATAGCTTTCCGGTCCGGATAGCCTTGCACAACGTCGTTGGGGTTCGTCGTCATCGTCGTCCACATCCATCATTCTGTCTTTGGGCATACCGTTGACATTGCATGCTGGAGTAGAGTCCCGTCCTTTGTTCCCTCTGTTCGAGGTCTGTTATTCTTCGGACTTATACAAACGAGAAACTACAATCGTAATTCTCTCTGCTACAAAATTACATATAACATACTGTGCTAACAGAATTTTCAGCTAATAATTAACAGCTATTGCGAGATTTTAACAGTTATTTGTATGGCATCAGGCTTTGATTGGTGGAGAGCAGGGGGTGGAGGTGATAGTGGGTGCGTGAGTGAGGATATGATACAGCTGGTTGTTGTGACAGGGAATTATTGGAGTCTGTAGAGCGAGTGATTGGTGGTTCTCTGTATGCATGAGATATGGATTATACTTCGTCAGCGTCTACAGGCAGTGTTCATTAAGCTGTTTCCCCACAGGCATTGTCATGTCCATGCCCGTGCAGGCTGTCCTTATAGTAGCCGTCTGTGTTATTGAGACTGCGCTTTTGTATCTTGAATACTTATTCAACTAAATTGAGGCATCCCAGTATCACTACTAAGATGCCTCATCTACTAATTTCTGATTCTTGACGTCCTGATCGCCATCGAATCATAATTTATCTGCTATTGTTATGTTATAAAGCTATTTGTTCTTTTCTTTCTACTATTGTCATAAGCCATGAGGTGTAGTCAGAGACTGTCTCACATGCCCCACAGGTCATATTCCTTGTAGTGCTTCTTGGACAGCGTGCCACCCTCATCAGCATCATCCTCGTCGGTGTTATGATCCGGAGTGTTATCTCCTTCAGTGCCCCATGATACGGGCGATGCGGCAAGGAATATACTCTTCTCCATCTTTATCACATAGAGTTCTGGCTCTATGTATTCTTTCTTTTCCTTCATCTTTTTTTTCCTCCTATTATGTTTATTTCACTACGTGTTTCTTTCCATTCTTGATATATATGCCTTTCTGCAGACGGTTGCTGCCATTGGTCAGCATGCCTCCTATGGTATACACCTTATTGTTGTTGTCCATGTTCCGGTCCATGTCTATATCCCTGATAGCAGTAGTTGTATTGTCGTCCTCCCCGCTATCGTCGAGGATGAGCGTCATCGCCTTGCCAGCCAGTGTCGGGCTTTCACTCTCCAGGATTATGAGGTCGTCGGCCTGGTTAGGGTCGAATGTGCGGCGGACATTCTCGATGGTTTTTGAATCTGCTCCTGATGGGATATAGAACTCAGGCTTGGTGAATCCCTTTATGATGGCAGAGTATTGGTTCCACTT
The DNA here is from genome assembly GCA_021531755.1 of Hoylesella loescheii. Taxonomy (GTDB): domain Bacteria; phylum Bacteroidota; class Bacteroidia; order Bacteroidales; family Bacteroidaceae; genus Prevotella. The sequence goes on along the minus strand of JADYUK010000020.1, from coordinate 25,266 downwards.
GGTTGTTGTCTTTGTCGTGCGGAAGAACTGGTGCTTGCCTGTTGATTTGCTCACACCGAGATAGTATCCGTACTGTGGCACATTTCCGTTAAGGTATGTGCCGACAAAGTTGTACATGCAGGGAGATGAGTCATCAAGTTTGACATAGACTGGACTGCCCTGTGCTAATGACTTGTCCTTGTTGAGAGCCTGTGTCTCCACGCCCTCCTTTACAGGCAGCGAGAATGTTGTGCCAGCAGCGCTCTTCTCAGTGTCTCCCAGTCCGCCAGTATAGGTTGAACGTGTGAAATCATTCTGCGAGGCGACAGATACGACATACGCTCCGATATTCTTTATGCGCTCATCGTCAGGCAGGAAAGGACGAACGAGATATGGGTATCCACCCTTCATGACAACAGGGTCGGATTCTTTCAGCTCAGTGTATTCGTATCCCTGACGGGTGTCTTCGGGTATCAAAACGTCCTGACACTTGGTTGCTGTCACGAGCGGCTCGCTGAGGCATAGTGTCACCTTACGCTCGTTTACAGAACGCTTTACCTGTACCAGAGTGCGGACATCAGGGTAGAGATCCTCCGTTACAGACACTTCTGTCTCCTCCAGCTCTGTCCCTGTTGTGCCGTCAGCGTTCTTCTGCAGTCTCCTCACCTTGTTGTTGCCGTCAGCCTTTACGCCCAGAGCCATGAGCAGCTCAGACTTCTTTATATCGTATGGGACACAGATAGTATACCAGTCTTTCTCTACGAAATTATCGTAACTTTTCTGTGGGTCGAATGGCACAAAGATATTATTCTCTGTCAGCACAAACTCATGCCAGCCCTGATAGTTTTTCTTGTTGTATGTCTTTGAAGGGTCTTCAACAACACCTTCAGAATATTCAGACACGACTTCCTTATACACAGCTGTCTCGTCCTGATAGAGTTTCCATCCTTTCCATGTGTGTCCGCTGACGGCCTGGTTGAACGACCTGTAGAACTCGGCATGCCGTGGCCATGCCCTTGTATTGCCTGAACCGTCTACCGCACCTGTCTCGTCGGCGAGAGTGTAGACACGTGTGATGTCCTCATAGTTGGCAGCCTCCACACATTCACCCTCTTCTCTTATGTACGATTTGCTCTCGGTAGGGTAGTGGAGCATACATATCACGTGTGAGCCGTTGGTATAGTTTTCCCTGCAGATAGGGTGAGTCCAGTTGCCCTTGAATCCGTTGTTGCCGAATGTCAGGTCGCCTTGGAATGCGTAGGCTCTACATATAGGCGCCTTGACAGCGAGGTTGTAGATATTGAATACCTTCTGCTGCATACCGTTACCAAAGAATGTTCCCTCGGAGCGGCTCCCCACAGAGCGTATCTCCTTCAGATTGGCTGAGAATGTGAAAGAGCCGTCGCCATGGTCTGTCTTCACGTTGTCGGGGTTCTCTGTATTTCTCGGGTCGGTGGTATATATATGTGTCAGTCCGTGAGCGTTGAAGAAAGCCCTCTCGCCGATGATTTCGTAGTTGTATGGTATGCACAGTGACAGCACACCCACACAATTGTTCATGAAATCAGCTGGTATGGTATTCTGGCTATCGGCAGTAGGGAGGATGATTTCCTTTATGCTTCCAGCATAGTACCCGGAGATAGTCATGTCCTCAGGGTGATAATTATCGCCTTCGCCGAACAATGCGTACGACAAGTCAATCTTCTCTGGCTTGCAGAAAGGCAGGGCGTTCCAATTATTTGGTCCAGAGGCGGAATAGTGCTGGCCGTTGTCTACACATGTTCCTCCTGTATTCATGTCCACTGCATTGAGATTGCCCGAGAGTATAAGGTCGCGAACATTTTCTGTTTTATACATGTATCCTCCCTCATTACCCGTAATGTACCATCCATGTTGGCTATTTGCCCATGACTGCCATCCTCCGCCGCTGTAGTCATGGAATACAGACATCTGCATGATTGTGTAGACGAGTGTTCCGGGAGTGTTGACATAGGCTGTGAGGACTATCTTATCTGTCGGTATATCGACCTCCTTCTGCGTCAGCGCAACAGTCTTTTCTACAGTCTTTGTGGTGAGAACCTGATCAGATGTGAATCTCTTCTCCTCTCCTGTGGTAGGATCGGTGTAGGCATACTCGAACGATGCTGTCAGCGGGAACGCGTCGTTGTCATTATATCCTTTCTTGTTGTCGGCTGTACGCAGACCGTTGAATATGCTCTCGCCGTTCTTATAGTATGTCTCGTAGGTGAGAGTTACCTCCTGGCCGTCAATATATGCGGTGTTATCTCCATACACCTTGCCAGTGTAGATGACAAGTTTGCCGTTCTCCTCATAGTAGTTTACCACTGTTGGAGGGGATAAGGGGGTCAGCGGTGTAGATGATATATTATTGCCCACACGTCCATAGTTGCCGTCCGATATATAGCCTGTATACACAATCTTCTTGTCGTCTTCTGTGTAGTAGTATTTAGGCCATGTTTGCTTATCCAATGTTATATCTTTTCCTCCAATATATCCAATATTCTCTCCGAATACAGTTCCGGTATATGTCACAGACTCACCATTTTCGTTAATGTAGGTATATGTGCCATTGGATACTGTCAGTTCGACCTGGGTTCCTCCCACATGTCCCACATTTCCCGATTGTGCAGTTGGCCCATCATATATGTAAGTAATATTTCCTTCGTAGTATAGATAGTTGGTTGTGTTCTCCAGTTTCGTCAGTTTTACTTCCTGTCCGCCTTCAAGGATATACTTTCCGCCATATCCATTATCATACACCCTGCCCGTATACGCATACTTTCCATTATCGTAAGTATAGCTGATAGTCTTGTTGAGCTTTAGTGTGTGTTCGCTTTTCCAGTTTATGCAGCCATATATCTTTCCATCCCCCTGCACGCTTGTCAGGCCCGTATATTCAGACCTGGCACCAGACTGCGAATAAATATAGCCCGTGTGTTCTGTCAGAGTGACCAGATTCTCCTCGTTCGTGATACCATAAGCCTTGTTGTCTGAGCCTACGAGGACAGTCCCATTATACTCCGCATCTCCATTCTTATACGATGACTCCTTTACGGTCAATGAGACATCGACGCTTATCTTTCCCTTGGCTGTAGTACCATTTTCGTCCGTAACCACGCCTTCGTATATCACATCATTGTCGTATACCCATTTCTGCTGCTTCTCTGTGACAAAATCGGCAGAGGCTGCAGACTCCAGATTTGTGAATCTGTCCTTTGCCCATGTGTTGACATCGGCCTTAGCCATGCCATTTGGGAGCACGACATATTTCACATTCTCGTTGGTGAAAGTCCCCGTAGAGACGCTCGGGAGGACAGCCTCAGAGAGGTCGATTGTCGGGCAGTTGATGGTCGACAAAGCCGCCACATCAGATACCTCACCGATAATCTTCACCTTCTTCAGTCCATTTGTGAAGGTCTTTTCGCCAACAGTCTTGATGGCTTCCTGAAGTGTTGATGTGCCCGATTCTGACCATGTGATAGTGGCTACATTCTCGTTTGAGTATTGGTCCGTGTATGACACGTTGTACCCTCCGTCAGCCATAGCGGCGACATATGTGCCGAGGCACATAACAAGTAGTAGATGTTTTTTGAACATTTTAGTTGGTTTAATATATAGTACAATTATTGTTTCTTGCGCTCCTCTGTCCTGTCCGATTTCATTTTGCTTTGTCCTAACCGTTGTATTTCAGGCTTGTCCGTCTTCTGGTGGAGTCTTCCAATCCCTTTTTATACACATATAAGGCCATGTCACAACGCCCCGCATGTACTCTTATGTTCCATGTCGTGGGCGTCAGTTTTTATCCCTCCAGCGCTGCTCTCCGCTCTGTGGCGTTTGGCGGGCAGAGACCTGAGGGTTCCGTCTTTAGGTTCAGTGGATTCTTCTCTGTAGTTTGGCTTGCTTAAGACAGCGTTTTTGATTCTTCTTATTGATTCTGTTTTTTCTGTCCGATGCCCAGAAATTCCATAATGATTCCTTTCTGGTTAGTGAGCGAGGTGCAGCTTCGTTGATACAATGTTCTGCCTTTGTTGGCTGCTGTATGTTGCCTGTCATGCCGTCAATGATGCCTGTTCATGGGCATACCTTCTGCTGGCAGACCGGCGCATCACAGCATCGCTGCGAGAGTATGCGAGGCTTCTACCTTGTTGGTTGTCTTTTTGTTGAGATACTTTTGTTGTTCGTAGTAGTTTGGTCAGTTAACATCAAGTCAAATCCTGACTTTCTGTAACCGTCAGTCTAATAATTGGAAACCTGGAGGATGACAATAACTGCCTCTCTCCTTGAATAGCGTTTGGTTTTCTCCTTTGTGCGTTTTCTCTGCCCGTTGTCTTTGATTAGTTGGTTTTGGGCAAGTATTTGAGAACCTTTCGTTTTCGATTGCAAAAGTACAAAAATATTTGTTGATACCCCAAAATCATCCCCACTCGTTAACTTACATTAATCCTGTTTAACTATAATTGGCATTATAACGTGCATTTTTATTCAAAATGTAACAATCTTGTTAATATTCAGTTACGTTACGGTTTGGTGGACATTTTTACCCCTGTAATTGCTGATGGTCTTCAATGACAAGCCGTTATGGCGTATATCTCTGTTGTTCCGATATTGTTGTCAGGTAAAAAATCAGGATGACTCCCGGTTACAATACGCTTCGTTTAGTACAGCCTTACGGGCATATTTTATCAGGTAGGTTTGTGGATTTGTCTTCGATGGAGAGAACCGCCCGTCCCCGCCCGTCACGTTCCCGTCGCTGTCTTCAACCTATATCCCAGTGCCGGACAATGAGCAGCGTACACTGACGAATCGTAAGCAGTGGGGATGAGGCGGCGGGAGATACTCGATGGGACGCCCATTGGTATTCTCTTCGTGGCCCATCAAGCACATATCGCCAGATTGAGGATATAACAAGAAAACTGTAAGCGGGAAGGGCCTCCCAGCTTACAGATTATAACTATTGCTGTCCGGTAAATTGATATAGCGTGTTTATCAATGATTTTTATATTGCCACATCGGCTCCTCCGGTATACCTATCGTTACACTTACTGAGTTTTACGGTCAGTAATAATATTATAAGGCACAATGTCCCGGAGCGCATTATACTCTTTATATGGCTATGACAGGGTGTGGGGGATAAACCGAGGTACGATAATCCGGAGCACGATACGGACTGAACAGGGCTATGGAAGGGCATGAGGGATAAGACAAGACACGATAATCCGGAGCTCAATATGGCCTGAACAGGGCTATGGAAGGGTGTGGGGGATAAGACAAGACACAATGAGGGGCAGAGGATTGCAGCCAGGGAATCGTCCTGGCAGGCAAGCAATCCTCTGCCCCTCGTGGCTTTATGGTCATGGAAGATGATGTGCGGCTCAGAGATACAGCCCGTTGATATCGTGGGCGAAGAGCGTCTTAGGGTCGTTATACAGGCGCATGAAGCCATTGATGCCCTTGCCGCCCGGGAATGGGGTGTGTATGTCGTGCTTATCCGGCTGGCCCTTGTTGGTGCCGAAAAGGGCGTAGGAGAGCGGCACAGAGGTTATGACAGGGAGAATGGTCTGCTCCCAGTAGCTGTCAGTGTCTGCATTACCGATGCCAAGGGTTATGCCTAAGGCAGCGCCATACGAGTCGGCAGCCTGGCGCATAGGCGGGAGGACAGAGGCAAGGGCGGTGGCATAGGCATCATGGTCGGTAGTGGATGAGAGGGCCTCGATATCAATCAGCGAGGCTATGCCGTCAGGGAAGCGGGACATCATCGTGTCGGCCGACTGTGTGATATGGCATGAGTAGCCGTAGATGACATTCTTCGCCCCGGCGGCTGTGATACTCTCTGAGAGTGTCTTGTAGAGGCTGCGGTAGGCCTTGGGGTCGAGTGTGGCGTACCATGAGTCATCAGCAAGAGGCATGAGGAGGAGCATGACAGGGGCGTGGATGCCATATCCGTCTTGAAGAGAGTCGAGGAAACGCGCTATATTCTCCACCCAGAGCTTCTGCTCCGCGTCATCCTTCGGCTTGTCCATCTGCCAGCGGCAGACTATCAGTCCGCCTCGGCGGGCCATGGCGAGGATATCTGTGCGCAGATTGTCGGCCGTGAATCCGTCGGTGTTCTTCTTCATGTCACGCTCCAGACCGTTGAGACTGTAGGCATTGGCGGCGGGGAAGTCGTTGCACACGCTGTTGATGTCACTGCGGCAGCTGTCGCCTCTCCACCCCACACCCTGCAGCGTGGCGTACTCCTGGCCTATCATGACGCCCTGCGAGGAGAAGCGCTGGAGGTTGGAGCGCAGATGGTCTGCACGCTCTGTAAGGCCGGAGACGGCGTATTTCTCGTATGATTTCTTCTCCTTAGGGCCACACGCCACAAGTGTGAGGAGCGTGATGGCGAGGGTGATGATAGGGGTTGTCGATAGTCTGTATGTCATGGGATAAAGAATGTACGGTTATGTATGGAAGTGAGGGATGGGGAGGATGGGGATGGCGGCGATTGGATCGCCGCGGTATTAACGGCATAAGGGGGAATAGATGTGGGGCGGATGAGGGAGGATGGATAATGCGGATAGGGATGATGAACGGGGATAATAGGGATGATGGACGGGGAGGATGAGAGTGATGGATGGGGAGGATTAATGATGTCCCCGCGGCACAAGGCCTGACGGGGACACGTATTTTGAGAAGATATAGCGTACGGTTGGAGTGTCGCGAACTTATTATCCATCATGCCACACGGGATGTTTCTGGCGGTGGATATATCCCTCCTGACGCGCCAAGACATGACGCGGCGGCATCCCGGAGAGAGGGAATCACTTGGCGTAGGCTGCCCTCATGGCGTCGACGACAGTAGGGAGAGTCCACTGTGGGACAGTACGGTCGTTGGCGTCGAAGATGCTCATCCAGTAGAAAGTGGCAATGTCCAGCGCCTTTGCCTGCGCCACCATGTCGGCTGCCTGGTCGGCTGCTGCCTTCTTTAGCTTATCCGACGACGAGGCGTTTATCGTGACATTATTGCCGTGAGGGCCGTATTCGCCGATGATACACGGTATGCCTTTCGACACGAAACGTGTATTGAGGCGTGTGAACATGGCCTTTATCTCATTGCTGCATGCCTGGTTCCACTCGCCGTAAGTGTTCACCCAGTCATAGGGGTCGTAGGAGTGAACCTCGACAGCGATATGGCCTGGAGTGTTGTCAGTAGGGATGACAAGGTTGTCTATGACCTCCTGCTGTTGGGCAGCCGAATAGGTGTTGACGATGAGATTGCGCGTGAGGTTGTTGCCGCCGGTGGCTCTGACGGTGTTGACAAAGTCCTGGGCATAGCTGTTCACTACAGCGTAGCTGGCCTTGTCTGAGGGGAAGGTCCAGTGGTTGCCGGCGTCGAGCATCTCGTTGTATCCCTCGAAGAGAAGCCTATGGCTGTATTTTGAGAACCGTGTGGCAATCTGCCGCCAGAGAGTCTTGTAGCGAGAGCTGTATCTGGCGTAGTTGTCGGCGTCGGCTTTCAGCCACTTCTGGGGCTCCGTTCCGCTGCCTGTGTCGTGGTGGACATTGAGGATGACGTAGAGACCGTTGTCGAGAGCGTACTTGACAACCTCCTCAATGCGGTCCATCCATGCCACGTCGACATTGCCCTCGGCATCTATGTGCTGGTTCCATGACACTGGTATGCGGACAGAGTTGAAGCCCCCGCTCTTGAGGAACGCCATCTGTGAGGCTGTCACCAGGGGCTGTCCCCACGCTGTCTCGTAGGCAGATGGGGCCTTATGGTCGCCTATCCACTCGCCACAGGCATCGAACGTGTTGCCGAGGTTGAAGCCGAGGCCCATGTTGCGGACAGCTGAGGCGGCGCTCTCCTCTATGTATGTGGCGTTGACATTGACCATATCGCGGGTGATGACATCAGGGCAGGACATGGCGTCGGCCCACCATGAGGCATCGGGGAGATTGGAGCCGTACCACGGCATGAACCACGCCCAGCGCGCTCCGGCATTCCATATATCGGATATGCGGGCGAATGTTGAGTTCTCGCTGTTGCCACACTCGGCGAGTGTTATCATCTTCCCAGGATAGCGGGCAGAGAGCTCGGCATACTCCATCTTGTTGTCAGCGGCTGAGGAGCCGTACAGGTCACGGCCTATCATGTCGACATAGGCGTCGCCAGGATACCATGCCGCGTCGTTGTCATAGCGCGTCGCGTCGCCGTTATAGTTCTGCGATGTCCAGGTCCAGATGAGGTTGTGTATGCCTTTCTGCTGGAAATAGTCGAACATTGCCTTCCACAGGCTCTTGTAAGTCTCCGCTCCGTCTATTCCCCACCAGAACCAGCTCTTGGCCCATGAGGCGCCTGACTTCAGGCAGGCGTTGCCGGCTGCCTCGTGGAATGGGCGCCAGACAGCTGATATGCCGTTCTGCTGGAGCTTCAGGAGAACATCGGCGACGAGGTCCATCTGCTCGTAGAACCAGCGGTTCTCCCATGTCCCGGAGACGAGGGCGTTGGCGGCTCTGAATGTTGTCTTGTCAGGCGAACATGTCACGCCTGAGCCGTCCCTGCCGACAGTGGTGCTCTCAGAGAGAGGCACATTGAAATGCCACATGAGCTGGACAAGGCCTCCAGCATCTGTCCATGATGTGACTGGCGTGATGTCGTCATAGTCTATCCATCCGTTGCCCTTGGGGACATAGATGTGTATGAAGTCAAAGCAGTTGAAAGCTGGGTAGCGCCCTGTCTGCTTGTAGATGTTCTCTGCCAGCCTTGTGTTCCAGTTGACTTCAGCCATGACCGACGACAGGGTCTTCACGCCGTAGCATGTGCGTATGTACTTGAACAGGCGCCGTGTGGCTGTTGTGGCAAGAGGGTCGGCAAGGGTGACATCGCTGACATCGCTCTCCTTATAGACAGAGAATGTGACATTGCTGATATCGTCGATGGAGAATGTCTCCCACGCGCCGAATTCCTCCCATCCCTTCACATAGACCTCCATCTTGGTGGGTGAGAGCTTGAGGGAGCCGAGAGGGTCGGTCGTGCCTGTCAGGTTGTAGACAGATGTCTTCCCGTTCTTCAGGGTGATGGTTATCTTGTCGCCGTCGCGCTGTGCAGAGGCGGTGAGCGATATAAGGATGGCGACGAGGGTATATAGTATCTTCTTCATCATCTGCATATCTTTATTGTTTTGCCTGCTGCGCGCAAGATTGTTATACCTGCGGGCAGAGAGTTGAGCGAGACAGCTGTCGTGCTGCCCGAGACGTTATATTGGACACTGACGGCCTTGCCGTCGGTGGTGTAGGCTTCAACTTTGGTTGGGGTAGAGATGAGGATGCAGTCACCGCGGCGCATAATGCCTGGGGCTGCCTCAACAGTCTTGATGCCTGTTGTCTCAGCGAATGTGAATGTCAGGACATCAGCAAGGGTGTACTGGGCTGTTGTTCCTCCTGCAGCCACGACAAGCATGTTGTCGGCCACAGTCACCTCGGGATTATCCGAGAGGAGGTATGTCTGTGTCGTGCCGTTGTCGAATGTGATGACAAGGCTCTTGCCTGCTCCGGATGCACTGGATGACAACGCGAAGAGGAAGGATAGAAAGATCAGGGTAAGTCTGTTCATTGTTGTTGACTATGATGAGTGGAAGGGACAGGCGCATATACCCTATACGTGGGGTGGCGCCTGTCCCTTGTCATGTATTCTTGTATTCTGGACAGAGGATTATGGGAGGATTGTCATCTTCTTCACACCCTGGAGGTCGCCCTGGAGGATGAGGGCTGTGTCGCTCCATCCGTCTTGGATGTTGTTGATGGCATCGACGAATGCGTCGTCAACGACCCACTCGATTCTCTCTGCCGAGCCGTCCCAGTCAGCGATTGTGGTGATACCGCCCCAGTTGGCGTTGTTCACCTGTATCTGGCCTGTTATGCCTGCTGTCTTGTAAACGATAATCTTCGACTTGCCAGCCTGGAGGTTCATGGCCTGGAGGTCTTTACGGAAGACGCGCATCTTGCCCATTGAGTCGCCCCATGAGAAGTTGAATGGCCATGTCACGTAGCCTGTCTGCTGCTCGTCCTTTGCGAATGTCGCGAAGTCTATCTCAGGAACATCAACGACAGTCTTGCCTGCCTCTATGCGTGTGCCGTCAGGAGTTACGAATACTATCTGCACCTCTCCTGTTGTCATCTCTGGCACGATGAATGTCAGCTCGTTGTTGCTGCGCTCTGTAATCTTTACGACCTTGACAGCTCCAAGGTAGAGAGCCTCAACGTTGTTGAAGTTCTTGCCCTTGATAGTGGCTTTCTCGCCGATAATCATCTTTTGAGGAGCCTCAGAGACAGCTGGCTCTGTTGCAGCCTGAATGGTGAGTCCGGATGCCTCAATTGATGTGCCGTTCTTCAGGTTGAGTGTGAGGCCTGAGCCTGCACATGCTGTCGGGATGACGAGGGCTATGGCCTTCTCGTTCTGTGCCGCGAACTCTGTCACGGTCTGAGCGGGGTCGCCAGGGAGTGTGATGCTCTGCACGAGGTCGAGGTCGGTACCCTTTATCATGACCTTGCTGCCTGCCATGAGCGCGCTTGGAGAACATTCTGTCACGGTAGGCTTGACGAGGATGTAGGCTACGGTCACCTGCTTGCCGTTGGCGAGCGAGAGTGTTATGTCGCCCTCCTGTGCTGTCTCTGGTACGACAGCCACGAGCTTTCCGGCGTCAGATGCCTTTATCTCTCCATCAGCATTAGGGAATGCTATGCCTGTGACGAGGTCGAGGTCCTTGCCCGATATTGTCAGCTCAGCACCGTTCTTGATAGGTGCGGGGGCTGCTACAAGCTGTGTCGGGACGACAGTCTCGATGTTTCCGGCTGGTATCTTCACTCCGGAGAATGTGACGAGTGTCACCTCTCCGTCGGTCGCTGTGGCAGGGAGGTAGAAGAGGATTGTCTTGTTCCCGTCGGTCACGGTGATGCCCTCAGCAGGCACCTCGGCACCATTCAGCTCTACGCTCTCTATGAGGTTGAGCGATGTTCCCTTTACTGTGACAATGTCGCCAGCCTTCACAGGAGCCTCGACAGCCACGTTGGCAGTAGGCAGTCCGATAGTGATGGCGTTGTCGGCATAGAGCAGGTTCTCACCCTCGGGGTTTGAGTCGCTGAGCATAGGCTTGCCTGTCTTTGCCTCCTTTGGTATTGCCACGGCAATGGTGTAGCGGTCATGAGCGATGAACTCGGTCTCCGGCACGCGCACATCGTCGGCGAAGATGACCTCGTGCATGAGGTTCAGGTAGTCACCCTTGAATGTCACGATATCCCCGACATTTCCGTTCAGATTGCCCTCCTGCCCTACATAGACAGACGAGAGGACGATATTCTCCTCGTATGTGACAGGGGTGAGAGTCCTTATCTCGCCGCCCTTGGCAGTCTTGAGGACCACGATGCCTGGCTCACACTTCTCCTTTGGGACATTTATCCATATCTCGCTGTGTGTACCGGCAGCCTTGATGTCGATGGCGGTTATAGGGTCAGCTCCTGGGAGGTCTACCTCTGTTATCTGGTCGAGGTTGCTTCCGAGGAACTTCAGCACTCCACCACGGAGCACAGGGCATGGGCCGAAGGAATTGAGCTTTATCTCGTTTCCGTACTGGTCTGTAGATAATTCTTCGCCGTCATCGCAGGCTGTCAGGGTGACGCCTGCAAGGAGGATGAGGCACATTGACCAGATGATAGAATAATATTTTTTCATAGATGATGATGTATGGAGTTGCCGGAGAGGCCGCCGTGTCAGCCCTGGCGGGGCTTGGCGCTGTCGTTTGAGGCTGTCATGCGACGGTCTCTCTGGCGTCGGTTAATATTATTTGTTCGGCACGGCGCGTATGTTGTCTATCTTTATGATAGGGTGACAGTCCTCGCCAATGTATCCTCCAGCGTTGACACAGAAGATTGTCAGCGAGGCGAAGTCCTCCGGTTTTGAAGGTTTCACGGATGCCGCTGTGCCGTCCCAGTACTTGTTGAAGACGCCCTGGTCTCCGCCGAGTGCGAGGGTCACTGTGACCCACTTGCCGCCGGTGTTGTATGAACCGGAGTCTTTCCATGGAGCGTAGATGGCGCGTCCCCAGCCGTCGTCAGCATGGAAGAAGACGTTGTTGGCCGTGGAGATTGTCACCTTGTCGGGGCCTGCGAAGATTATCTGCATTGGTGCTGCTGCCCATGCGCCGTTCTCCGGGATGCACATCTCGAACTTCAGGGACATGTTCTCGAAGTCTGTGAAGTCGACGATGTCGCTGAGCTTCACGCCGTCACCTGAGAAGCCGCCGTTCCAGTCGCCTGCCCAATACTCGAATGAGAAGTTGCCATCGTTCCATGCACCGTCAGCGCTCATGTCCACATCACCAAGGAGGAGATACTTTCCAGAGAGTGATGTCTCGTCTTCCTGTATCTTCTGTGCGTGCCATCCGTGGTTGCCGAGGACAACGTTTGTGACAGGGTTAGGCGTGTCGAAGTCGAAGAGCATGCCACACTGGTCGTGGAACTGGAAGTTGCTTCGTGTTGTGCCATACTTTGTCTTCACCTTGATGAATCCGGCTGGTGCCTCCTCAGGTACAGTGAAGCGTATCTCTGTCATGGTGATGCTCTTGATATACTCGCGTGGGAGGACATAGTTGTTAGGGAACTCCACTGTGAGCGGGAAGTCAGGATAGTCGAGGAAGTAGTTGCCTTTGATGACGCCTTCCTCTCCCGCCTTTGCCTGCTCGTTCTCCATGGAGAGAACAGACGGAGGGTTGATGAGCACCTTGAAGTCGTATGTCACGGTGTCGTTCGATGTGGTGATCATGTATATCTTGTCTGTCACGACATCTGGTATATCCTTCGGTACAGTCAGCAGTATGGTGTTGTCTGTCATGTAGCTCGTGTTGAGCGTGGCAGGGCGGTCATTGAAGTTCATGGCCACGATGCTGCGTAGGTTGTTGCCGACGATACATATCGGGGTGTTCTGGAAAGCTCCAGTGAGGAGCGAGTCCTTGCTTGCAGCGTCGGCAAGGCGTATATAGGAGATGGATGGTGTCCCACCTGTCGTCTCGTAAGCATCAGGCTGGTCAGAGCAGGATGTGAAGCCTGCCACAGCGACGAGAGCGATGCCGAGAGCCCATTTTATATTCTTGATATTCATAATTGTAGGCTTTTTATGATTTTGCTTCTGTCTGTCTGTCATTGTTTAGTAGCTGTATGTGGCGCGTACGTCAACACGGACAGGTTCGACATTGCTGCCGAGGTTTGGATTGACAGAGACGTCCTCTGTTGGGAATGGTATGGTGAATGTCTTCTCTGTCACCATAGGAGCCGGAGTGCCCGAGTCGTACTCTGAGCCTGAGGCGTCCCATACTCCGGTGTTGAAGTATGTCTTGTAGACATCAGAGAGGTTCCACCATGCGTTGCGCTTCTGTGCCTTCAGCTCTTCGATACACTTTGATGGCTCGTAGTAGGCGCGGCGCACGAAGTCGTACCAGCGGTCGCCCTCGCCAGCGAACTCGAGGCGGCGCTCCTTCCATACATCGTCGAATGTGATGGATGTCTTAGGTGTGTAGCCTGATATGGCGCGTCCGCGGACTGCGTTGAATGCCTCGAGGGCCTTGGCGTTGGTTGTCTGTCCGCCGTCGATGAGTGTCTGTGCCTCAGAGAGGACGAGGTAGACGTCGGCGAGGCGGAGTATGTGTGTCGCGACGGCGTATGCCATACGTGCTGGTGCTATGCCGAGCTCAGCGACGTGGTCGTTGTTGTTTCCGTATGCGTGCTTCACGTTCTGTGCGCCGCATGGGCCCTGGAATGTCTCTGTGGCTGCAGGGTTATAGTTCTTGTCGAAGTAGAAGTGGAGTATCTCGAATCCGCTCTGTCCGTTGCCGAGGCTGTGGTCGCGCCAGAAGTATGGATATACATCGCCTGGCATCATGATGGTGGCCTTGCGGCGTATGTCGACATCGATGCGGTCGTTAGGTGCGTCGGTTGGTTTGACGCCGAAGGCTTCCATGAGGTCGACCGATGGTCCTCCCCATCCTCCCCAGCAGTCGCCGTTCTCGTCGAATCCCTCTGGCATGAGGTCGCTCTGCAGTGTGTTCTGTGATGTCCACTGTGCTCCGACAGTCCATCTCCATGCTATGAGGCTCTCGTCAGAGACGTTGTTAGAGCCGCGGAAGATATCCTCGTAGTTTGGCATGAGCTGGCGTCCGGAGTTGTCGATGACATCCTTTGCGTAATCTACAGCCTTCTGGAGGTCGTCCTTGTTGAGTGTTCCTGTCACGCCGGCCTTAGTCAGGTAGACCTTTGCGAGCAGGCCCTCGGCGCAGTAGTAGTCCATGTGTCCGTTTGTGAGTTTCTGCTTTGGCAGGAGCTCCATGGCTTTCTCGAGTGTCATGATGATATACTCATAGACATCGGCCTTGGCTACCTTGCTGCATGTCTTGTACTCGCCCGATGCGAGGACCTCAGAGGTGTTGTGTATGATAGGCACATCGCCGAAAGAGCGTACGAGGTAGAAGTATGCCATGGCTTTCCATATGAGGCATTCTCCCTGGCACTGCTTTATTGTGACCTCAGAGGCTGATGCCTTGCCGAGAGCCTGGTATACGGTGTTAGAGTGTCCGATGGTGGCCCAGAGTGAGTAGGACATGTTGACGAGGTCCTGGTCTGTGCCGTTCACTGAGAAGTTGAGGTATGGGGATGATCCCCAGTACATGTTGCCCGACATGACCTCACCCATCTTTATGAATCCTCGCTGGAAGTCGTACCAAGGCGAGTTGTACAGGTAGTTGACACCTGATACGCATGCTGCGTCTGAAGCATAGAAGTTGTCTATGTTGTAGTTATCCTCGACAGGGCGGTCAAGGAAGTCTCCACATGAGTTGAGTGAGAAGCTGAGAGCCGCAGCGCATGCAAAGTATGTTATATTCTTGAGTCTCATTGTAAAATCAAGTTGTTTTTGTTATTGATGTGCTTTGGTGGCGGGGTATGCTGCCGCTGCCACCATGTCTCTTTCCGCAGCCTGTCAGAATGACACGTTCAGTCCGAATGTGAATGATGTCGGGGCTGGGTAGCGTCCGTTGTCAAGGCCATAGACATTCTGGCTCGCTGTCGAGGCACCAATCTCCGGGTCGTAGCCGTCATAGCCTGTTATTGTGAGCAGGTTGGTGGCGTTGAGTGTGAGACGGAGGTTTGTGAGTCCCAGCTTCTTTATGAGCTGCTTGTCGAATGTGTATCCGAGTGTGATGCTCTTGAGGCGGAGGTATGAGCCGTCCTCGATGAAGCGGTCGCTCCATACGTCGTTGTCGCTAGGGTCGTTGATTGATGCGCGTGGGTATGCGCAGTCTGGGTTTGTGACAATGACATTGCTGGCGTCGTAGTACCAGTTATCCACTGCCTGTCCGTTCTTCGGCGCGAGGAGGGCGTGGTTGCCGCAGTCGACGAGCTGGTTCTGCCATGGCGAGTTCATGTGTGTGAGCTTCATCTTCATGTAGTTGCCTACCTTGTTTCCTATCGAGCCGTTGACGAATACGGTGAGGTCGAGGTTCTTGTAGCGGAAGGTGTTGTTCCATCCGAATGTCCACTTAGGCATTGCCGAGCCTATCTTTGTCTTGTCGTTCTCGTCGATGATACCGTCACCGTTGACGTCGACAAACTTCACGTCGCCAATGTATGTTGTGGTCTTGGGGTTATAGTCGCCAGGGTTTGTGCTCCATGACTTTGTCCCGTCGGCGTTTGTGACAACAGGGTTGCTGTTGCTTCTCATGTCGACAGGCGAGCTGATGAGGTCCTCGAAGCTTGTGTACACGCCGTCGGTCTTGTAGCCGTAGAATGCGTAGAGCTCATCGCCCTCTGCCGAGCGTGTCACGACGTCTGTCCACTGTCCGTAGCCCACGAGAGCTACACCGCCGGCGAGGCTCTTCACCTTGTTCTTGTTGGTTGAGAAGTTGAGGTCGGTATCCCATGAGAAGTCCTTTGTGCGCACTGGGTGTGCGTTGATGGTTATCTCGAGGCCTGAGTTCTCTATGTCGCCGTAGTTGCCCCATGGCGCGGCGAGGGCTGATGAGCCGTTGCCGCCTGTACCCATGATGGATGGGAGTGTCATAGGCATGAGCATGTTCTTGGACATCTTCTTGTACCAGTCGACTGTGAGGCCGAGGTCACCGTTGAAGAATCCGAGGTCGAGGCCGACATTGAGCTGCTCCTGTGTCTCCCACTGTATGTCGAGGTTGGCCATGTTGGCCGGGCGGTATGACATGCCGAGCGCGGTGTCCATGGTTGACATGGCCGAGCCCCACTTGTATCCGCCGATGTTGGCGTTACCTGTCTGTCCCCAGCCGAGGCGCAGCTTGCCGTTGGAGAGCCATGTGAGGTCCTTCATGAACTTCTCGTTGGTGAAGCGCCATGCCACTGCCACTGAGTGGAACGGAGCCCAGCGCTTGTTGGGGCCGAAGTTAGAGCTGCCGTCATAGCGGAATGTGTATGTGGCGAGGTAGCGGTCGTCGTAGTTGTATGTCTCACGTGTGAAGAACGACGCCATGGCCGATGAGCCGAAGCCTGAGCCTATCTGTGCCTTGCCTGAGCCGAGGGCGGGGTTGTGTACGGCGTCGGATGGCAGGCCTGTGTTGTAGACGGATACATAGTCCCATTTGCTCTCCCAGCACTCCTGTCCGAGCATGGCTGATATGGAGTGCTTGCCGAACTGCTCGTTCCATGTCAGGTAGTTCTTCACTGTCCAGTATGTCGATGAGTTCTTCTGTATGCGGCCGTTGTTGTTGTCGCGTACCCATGTGCCGAGGTCTACCTTAGGCTCGTATGTCGAGCCCTTTGACCATGAGAGGTCCCATCCGAGCTCAGCGTGCCATACGAGGCTCTTGAGCAGTGTCACGTCGGCGAAGATAGAGCCGTTGAGCTTCTGTCGGTCGAGGAGAATCTCATTGAGCATAGCCATGGCGATAGGGTTAGGATTGGTGAATCCCTCCTTTGAGACGCTTGAGTATCCTCCGTCGATGTTGTATATCTGTATATCTGGAGGTGTGACGAGCGAGTAGTTGATGATACCCTCGTCAGAGTCGGCGAGCTTGAGGTTGTCGGATGTCGCGGTGTATGATGCGTTCAGTCCGAGTTTCAGCCATGGCTTGAGCTGTGCGTCGAGGTTGGCGCGGAGACCGTAGCGCTCGAAGTTTGAGCCGATGATTGTACCCTCCTGGTTCATGAAATTGCCTGAAACGTAGTACTGCACCTTGTCCGTACCGCCCTGGGCTGATATCTGGTGGTTGTGCTGCCATGCCGTGCGGAAGATGGCGTCCTGCCAGTTAGTGCCTATGCCGAGGACAGAGGGGTCAGAGTACATAGGGTCAGCGCTGTTGGCTGTTATCTCTCCCTGGTCGACAAGTGTGTTGTAGTATGTGGCGAACTCGCGGAGGTTCATCATGTCGAGGCGTTTCATCTGGCGTGACATGGTGACAGAGCCGTCGTATGTGAACTTGGCCTCGCCGCTCTTTCCACGCTTTGTCGTGATGAGGACGACACCGTTAGAGCCCTGTGCGCCGTAGATGGCTGTCGCAGAGGCATCCTTCAGAATCTCCATGCTGATGATATCGGCAGGGTTGATGGTAGAGAGAGGTGACACGGTCGATACGGAGCCGTTGCCGAGGCGGTCGCCAAGGCCGAGGTCGGCACCACTCTGTCCGCCGCCCTGGAATATGACACCGTCGATGACATAGAGAGGCTCAGCGCCCGCGTTGATAGTGGCCTGTCCGCGGACACGTATCGACTGGCTTGAGCCCGGGGCGCCTGATGTGGCGATGGATGTCACACCAGCGACACGGCCCTGGAAGGCCTGGTCGATATTGGTGATATTTCCCTCCTCAAGGGCCTTGTTGTCGAGTGTTGTCGACGCGCCGGCGAGGTCAGAGCGTTTCATCTTACCGTAACCGACAACGACAGTCTCATCGAGCATCTGGGCGTCGGCCTTCAATGTCACATTGACACTGGTGCGGCCGGCAAGGTTGACATCCTGAGACTTGTAGCCTACAAACGAGATACTCAGCGTGGCATTGACATTCTTCACCTTGAGCTGGAACTTGCCGTCCATATCGGTGGTTGTGCCGTTCTGAGTACCTTTTTCACGCACTGTGGCGCCAAGGACAGGCCCGAGCTCGTCACTGACAGTACCGGTCACCTGGACCTGTCCCATCACTGTTGCCGAGAAGAGCATGAACAGCGCGAACAACGCATACTTAATGCTGAAAATGTTTTCAGTCTTCATAGCGCAAAAAGGTTAAGTTGTTATTTAATTTGAATTTGAGTTTTAGTCAGTTTAGGTATTACGACTGCAAAAGTAATACAAAAATGCTTTCACGTAGCATATTTATTTATCTTGATGTAATACTTTTTTGCACAAAACGTGAAAAAGTGCCATCTGTATTTGCTTTAAATAGCCAAATATGGACAATTTCTTTTCTTCAAACCATATCGCGAAGCACAATTTTCACCAACACTGAAAAATACGTTAAGCACGCGGAAGAACCAAACAGAATAAGGAAAACAGCCCGAGAACTAAACGTAAGGAATACGATAAGCCGTGGACACGGAGGCCGGCGGACACCACTGCGGGCAACCCTCAAAAAGGTATCGGGGAGCAGAAGAGGGGACACCTGCCGAGACACCCCGATGGTGAGGAACCGTAAGCGATAGGAATGAGGGGGCGAGAGGCTAAGAATGGGCCGCCCATGCAGCACACATGAGGCCGCAAAAGGCTACCAGTCGGAAAATTGAAGCGTTGACAATAAAACTGTAAGTTCATCGTGGGCGAAAAGTTACAGACTGAAAGTTGTCACGGCAAGACCGGCCGGCGAGATGCTGGAGACCTGCCCACTGCCCATTCAGGCCAAGGCGTGGCAAGAGACTCCCCCCACCTTAAAAAATTATAAAAAGAAAGCCACACCTATTTATATATTATCAAACATACTTAATTTTGCATACCGCTGGCATCCCCTCCCCTGCCCCATCCGACGGCCAATCTGGACGCGGCGCGGCGCGGCATGCCACACATCACGCCATAACCTCCCACACTCCCAGCCCATGAAAGAGATTCTGCTGCAATACTGCTGGAAACACCGCATAGGCATATCGCCAACCCTGACGACGACCGACGGCAAGTCAGTCCGGATTCTCGACCCCGGCCTCATGAACACCGATGCCGGCCCCGACTTCATCAACGCCCGCATACGCATCGGGGAGATGCTATGGGCAGGGAACATAGAGATACACTGCCGCCGCCAAGACTGGTACGCCCACGGCCATGACCACGACCCGGCCTACGACAATGTCATACTCCATGTCGTAGGCAGCGACGAGGAGGGCGAGGCTGTCAGGACAAGCCAGGGCGACCGTGTGGAGGAGGTCGTCATACACGTCCCGCAGCATGTCGAGGAGAGCTACGAGGCGCTCATGACAGCCGACAAGTACCCGCCATGCTACGACACAGTGCCGCGTATGCCGCGTCTGTCACTCCGCGCATGGATTGACGCCCTGCAGACAGAGCGCCTGCAGCAGAAGACAGAGGCGATAGCCGGGAGAGTAAGCCGCCTCGGGGGCGACTGGGAGCACGCCTATTTCATGACACTGGCGAGGAGCTTCGGTTTCGGCTCGAACAGCGAGGCCCTCGAGCAGTGGGCGCAGAGCGTGCCCATGAAGGCCGTAGGGCACCACCGTGACGACATCTTCCAGGTGGAGACAATGTTCTACGGCATGGCGGGGATGCTCAATGTGGCCACCCTCCCCGCGAGGATGCAGATAGAGACGGCGGCCGACGAGTACTGGCAGCGCATGGAGAGGGAGTGGGCATACCTCAGCCACAAGTTCTCGATAGACACGCGCCACTGCCACCAGGCATGGAGATACATGCGCATGAGGCCCCAGAATTTCCCCCACATACGCATAGCACAGCTCGCCATGATGTACCACGAGGGCCGCACACAGCTCAGCAGGCTGATAGAGTGTGACACGGCAGAGAAGATGGCAGAGCTGCTCAGATGTGGCGTCTCCGGCTACTGGCAGGACCACTACACCTTCGGCCACGAGAGCCGTCACAGCACGAAGCGGCTGTCACAGCAGAGCGCGACGCTGCTGATGATAAACTGCGCCATACCCATGCTCTTCGCCTACGGCCGCGCGACGAACAACGACATGCTCTCTGACCGCGCCCTGCTCATACTCGACAGCCTCCATGCCGAGGACAACAACATCACACGCATGTGGCGCGACGTGGGCCTTGAGGTAACATCGGCAGGCGACTCGCAGGCTCTCATACAGCTGAAGAAGGAATACTGCGACCGCCGCCGCTGCACCCTCTGCCGCATCGGAGACTGCCACCTGTCATCAGAGGAGAGAGGAGAGGGGCAGGGAGAATATCCAAAGCGTTAGTTATATGGCAAGACTGATATATCAGGATAGCAATTCTCAAAGAACAGAACATTGTCAACAGCCCCGGAGGGCGCGACTGATAGAACCCCACGCCAAGCTGAGAGGCCGAGCTTGCTATTATCCACAGCCCCGGAGGGCGCGACAGATAGAACCCCAAGCTAAGCTGAGAGGCTGAGCTTGGTATTATCCACAGCCCCGGAGGACGGGACTGTAAGTACGACACCAAGCTGAGAGGCATAAGCTTGTTTATGTCCACAGCCTCGGAGAGGCGCAACTGTTAGAAACCCCACCTGGAAACGAGGGAACGGAGTGACTGAGTGGTAAGGTGGGGTATAAAAGGGAAAATATAGTCAAGCCTCGGAGAGGCGACACACGCCGATAGACTCAAGGAATCCCTATGGATTGTCAGTGTTAGTGGACGTGTGTCGCCTCTCCGAGGCTTGACATAGATGACATATCATTACCCCACCTTGCGTTCTGTCGTCGGCTTTGCCTCCTCCCTCACTACAGGTGGGGTTTCTAACGGTCACGTCTCTTCGAGACTGTGGACAATAATAATCTCATGGCTCTCGGTTTGGCGTCGGTTATATCAGTCGCGTCTCTTCGAGACTTAGCTCTTGGACATGCTCTCAGCCCTCGGTGCTACTACTCCCACACCTGCTGCGAAGTACTCATAGCCATCCTATCCCATGCTCTCAGCCCTCTGTGCTACTATCCCCACACCTGCTGCGAAGTACTCATAGCCATCCTATCCCATGCTCTCAGCCCTCGGTTCTTCTATTCCCATACAGGCTGTCCAATAGACCTATCGTTACTCATCCTATGTTTACTGGACAGTAATAACAGGCTGTGTCAGGAGTGGTGTATGTGGCTTCTGACAGCTTCACCCTACAGCCTCTACCATAACACCCATTAACGCCAAAAGGCTTGGAGCGTCGTGCTCCAAGCCTTTTGGCATATCATTATCCCCATCACTGCCCATACCAGAGGGCAATGGATGCGGGACGTTGTCACCCGAAGAACATGTATGCGATGGCTATCGCGGCGATGATGCCGGCAAGGTCGGCCAGCAGTCCGCACGTGACAGCATGCCTCGTGTCGCGTATGCCGACAGAGCCGAAGTAGACAGCGAGGACATAGAATGTAGTGTCGGTGGAGCCCTGGAAGATGCAAGAGAGGCGCCCCACGAACGAGTCGGCACCGTACTGTGTCATAGCATCGACCATCATGCCCCGCGCGCCACCACCAGAGAGGGGCTTCATGAGGGCTGTCGGCAGCGCGCCGACGAAGTCCGTGTCTATCCCACAGGCACCGACAAGCCATGTGATGGCGCTGATGAGCCAGTCCATAGCCCCCGAGGCGCGGAAGACACCGATGGCGACAAGGATGGCGACAAGATATGGTATGATGGTCACGGCTGTCTTGAAACCGTCCTTCGCGCCCTCGATGAACGCGTCATAGACATTCACACGCCTCACTGCCCCTGCCACGATGAACGTGACGATGATGCACATGAGGATGATATTGGCGGCGACTTTCGAGACGAGGTCCATCGTCTCCTTGTCCATCACGGAGAATCCCCATATCACAGAGGCGACAAGGAGCGACAGTGTCCCGAATGTCAGGACAATCGTGCGGTTGAGGAGATTGATGCGCTGGTATATGGATGTCACCACGACCCCCGCCATCGTCGAGACGAAGGTGGCGAGGAGTATGGGGATGAAGATATCGGTGGGGTTGGCTGCCCCGAGCTGCGCGCGGTAGACCATGATGCTGACGGGGATGATTGTCAGGCCCGATGTGTTCAGCACAAGGAACATAATCATGGGGTTTGTGGCGCGGTGGGGGGTCTTGTTGAGTGTCTGCAGCTCGCCCATGGCCTTCAGTCCCATAGGCGTGGCGGCATTGTCGAGGCCCAGCATGTTGGCCGCGATGTTCATGAATATGGTGCCTGTGACGGGGTGCCCCTTAGGGATATCGGGGAAGAGACGGCAGAAGACGGGCGAGAGGAGACGGGCAAGGGCATTGACGACACCACCTTTCTCGCCAACTTTCATGATACCGAGCCAGAGGGAGAGGACACCTGTGAGACCAAGGGAAATCTCGAACGCTGTCTTCGCCGACGAGAACGTGCTGTCCATCATCGCGGGGAAGACGTCCATATCGCCAAGGAACAGCAGCTTCACGGCGGCTATGACGAAGGCTATGAGGAAGAATGCTATGAAGATATAGTTAAGGACCATCGGCTGAAGGGAATGGGGGATGAGTGGTTAAGGGTAAGGAGAGAGAGGCTCGCAGCTGGCTGGATGGCCGCTATAATGACGGCACAGGAACCCGCAGGGGGCTATACATGATACGGCAAGGGGCTATACGGGAGACCTCAGGGGGCACTACATGATACGGCAAGGGGCACTATGGGAGACCTAAAGGGACAACAGCCGGGGACACTTCGCAGAGGGGAACGGGGCCCGGGACGGACAAGTGGGGCTAACGGCTGTTGCCGAAAGAGACGACGACTTTCTTGTAGCCGATGTCTGTCAGGCGGCGCGTTATCTCGTCTGTGGCACGGCGGCGGCACTGTGAGAGGACATCGGGCGTGACACCGTCATGCCTCATGCGCTGGCGGGCCTTGGCGAGCATGGCCTTCGATATGCCTGCATCGTGCTCCATCGTCTCGCTGTCAGAGACGATGACGCGTGTCTTGCTCTCGTCGATGAAGTTAGAGTCGAGGAGACAGACATCAGGCAGCGTGATGCGTATGGTGTCCGCCTCGACGGTGTGACACTGCGGGGCGAGGCGTGTGAGGTCTATGCCGACAGACATGCGGCCGGTGTACGAGCGTTTCAGATGGTCCTTGACGAGACCAAGCCAACGCTTCTGTACAGTGTCTACCTCTGTCGTCAGCACCACCGTAGACAGCTCCCACTGCCCTATGGAGCGTATGCTGTCGATGACGGCAGGGGTCATCTCGGCACGCTCGTCGGTGGCTGAGAGGGTGATGTCGCTGTCATTGACAACGCCACGGAGCCACAGCCAGGCTCCTATGAGGAGAACAGTGGCGAGGAGGGCGAGAATGGAATAAATCTTCAGCTTCTTCATAATACGGTGCATATAGGTTATGGGAGCCAATGCCCGGGATGCAGGACAATGGCGGGGATTATGGCGGGCGGGACGGCGGAAGGGGGCTCAACTGGTTGCCAAGCGGCGCAGCAGTGTAAGGGGCGGGGGCATCAACGGCGGCGAAGACGGCGCAGGATGCCATCCAATGGGAGGTCATGGTAGAGAATATGACCCACAAACATAAGCAGCACGACAGTGTTGAGGGCAAGGGCTGCCACTGTGGGAAGATGGGCGTTGCTCCACTGTATGACAGCGAAGAAGAGAGCGGTGATGGCGACATAGACACAGATGGAGCCCATCGGATAATGTATGGGATTCTTCCGCTGGCCGACAATATACGAGAGCGTCATGGCCGTCGCGTAGCCGGCGAAACCTCCCCATGCGCACGCCATGTAGCCGTACTTGGGGATGAAGACTATATTGACAGTGAGGAGGACTATGCAGCCCGCTATGGAGAACCACGCTCCCCAGATGGTCTTGTCTATCAGCTTGTACCAGAAGGAGAGGTTGAAATAAACGCCCATCATTATCTCCGCCGCCATGACGATGGGCACTGTGCGGAGGCCATCCCTGTACTCCGGACCTATGATATGCTGCAGGATATTCATGTAGGCCATGACGGAGAGGAAGGCGAGGAGAGTGAAGATGATGAAGAACTTCATCCCCTTGGCGTAGTACTCCTTGGAGTCGCGGTCCCTGGCGCTGGCGAAGACTATCGGCTCATAGGCGAAACGGAAGGCCTGGGTTATCATGGCCATAATCATGGCTATCTTCACACACGCGCCATACTCGCCCAACTGGGCTTTAGCGTCGGCCTCGTCACAAACGAGAGGGTATATTATCTTGTCAGCCGTCTGGTTCAGTATGCCCGCTATGCCGAGCACGAGCAGAGGCCATGAATAGCCGAGCATGCGGCGCAGGAGGGCCATATCGGCACGCCAGCGGATGTGGATGAGGTCGGGGATGAAGAAGAATGTGATGGCTGCCGTACACATGAGGTTGATAGCGAAGACATAGAAGACCTCGGTACGGTGAAGGAAAACAAAGAAGAGGACATTGAGCGCGATGTTCATCAGGATGAAGAGCATCTTCAGAGCCGCGAACTTCAGCGGGCGCTTCTTGTACCTCAGATAGCAGAATGGTATGGCCTGGAGGGCGTCGAGGGCTGTCACCATGCCCATCATGAGCAGATACTCAGGATGAGAGGCATAGCCGAGGGCTGAGCTGACAGGGCCGATGAAGCCGAAGAGAAGCAGCAGGAAACATGCTGAGAGGACACCGACCATGAGCAGCGCGGTGGAGAAGACGGTGTCCGGACGCTCCTCCTCCTTGTTCGCAAAACGGAAGAATGTCGTCTCCATGCCGAAGGTAAGTATCACCAGGGCTAAGGCGGTGTAGGCGTACATATTGACCGAGACGCCGTAGTCGCCTGTCTCTTTGGGCATGTAATACGTGTAGAGGGGGACAAGGAGGTAGTTGAGGAACCTCCCGACAATACTGCTCATACCATATATGGCAGTATCCTTTGCTAATGACTTCAGTGTAGGCATGGCATTTGATTTTTAGCCATAGGGAATTATGTTTTAGCCATAAAAAGGTGGATATGGCTGACACCTGTACCACCACTCGTGGCATGAGGATGGCCCGAGGGGATGGGATGGTTATATGAAGGGGTGGACATTGGGGTGTAGAAGGGGTGGCGATGGGGCGTGAAGGGGTGGACAATGGGGTGAGAAG